>NZ_CP135918.1:6280460-7020691 GCF_032393985.1 Fischerella sp. JS2 | reverse complement strand
TATCTACCACCTTTGCTGGTAATCGTCACAATAATATAAGCAAGCACCAATTTAACATTCAGCTACTCTAGACCAGGAACATGCTTTTAAGTTGTAATCTTTGTTTGGACTCCCTGGTAGGCAATATCCTACCACTGACACATTCACATGGAGAAGTAAGCACAGATGAAGAAACCAGACAATGACTTGCAAACAAGAAATATAAATACCAGTAGCTTAGGAAATGGGGAGATGGGGAGATTGGGAGATGGGGAACTCGGGGCCCCCACTCCCTTGGGGGAGTGGGGATTAGGGGCAATGGGGAGATGGGGAGAAAAAATTTCCCCCACCTCCCGATCACAGAAGCCCCATCACCCCACCACTTCATCACAAAACACTCCATCGCCTCAAAGATCGGCAATCTCAATTTTATCCATGCTACTGAGTAGCGTAGCAATTGTATCCCTTGGGGGCTGTTCCTTACGCGTTAATATGCCACGGAATCAAACACCCAATTCTCAAGCACAAAACCCGACAAGCGCCCCTGCTCCCGCTCCGCCTCCTATTTTGCAATCATCTGGAGATCCCAATTTTGTAGTGAATGTGGTAAAAAAGGTAGGGCCTGCGGTGGTTCGGATTGATTCTGCTAGAACGATCACTTCACCAGTACCAGATGAATTTGGCGATCCATTTTTCCGGCGGTTCTTTGGAGATGAACCACAGCCTAGACAGCGAGTCGAACGGGGTAGTGGTTCTGGTTTTATTATCAATGCCAATGGTCAAATTTTGACCAATTCTCATGTAGTCAACGGTGCTGATACGGTAACGGTAAGATTAAAAGATGGTCGTACTTTTGACGGACGAGTCATAGGGGAAGATCCAGTTACTGATGTAGCGGTGGTGACAATTAATACTAATAATTTGCCGACTATTGCTTTGGGTAATTCTGAAGCTTTACAGCCAGGAGAAGCAGTCATTGCGATTGGTAATCCTTTGGGTTTAGACAATACTGTAACTTCTGGAATTATCAGCGCTACGGGACGTTCTGGGAGTGCGATCGGTGCTAGCGACAAACGTGTTGATTATATTCAAACTGACGCTGCTATTAATCCTGGTAACTCTGGCGGGCCTTTACTAAATATTCGTGGTGAAGTAATTGGCATGAACACTGCGATTATTCGCGGCGCTCAAGGGTTAGGTTTTGCTATTCCCATCAACACGGCGAAAAAAATTGCCCAAGAATTAATTGCTAACGGGAAAGTAGATCATCCCTATTTGGGTATTCAAATGGCGACGCTCACACCCGAAATTAGAGAAAGAATCAGTAAATTAGGCATTAATCTGGCAACAGATAAAGGAGTTTTATTAATTGCTGTTATAGCGCGTTCTCCCGCAGCCAATGCTGGACTAAGAGAAGGTGATGTAATTCAGAGTATCAATAACCAGCCTGTGACTGAGGTTGAACAAGTGCAAAAATTAGTAGAAAACAGTAGAATAGGAATCCCCTTACAAATACAAGTACAACGCGATGGACAAAATTTGCAAGTAGCAGTTAGACCTGCTCCTTTGCCAGTTCAGCGTGAAAGTTAATATGAATTTTGAATGAAAAGATTTAAGAATTCATACATTTTTGATTGTTATGATTAGGAGCTTTAGATCATGGTTAATTACATTAATTTAAAAAATTATTGCGACAGATAGATTTAAAAAAACTATGCCCACATAAGTTATCCCAATCCAAAATCTAAAATCCAAAATGGCATTACTCCCAATAATTCAATTAGGTAATCCCATACTTCGTCAAAAAGCAACTGAAGTTGAAGATATCCAAGATGTAACAGTGCAGAAGCTGATTGACGATTTAATGGCTACAGTTACTGAGGCCAATGGTGTAGGCATTGCTGCTCCTCAAGTTGCCCAATCATATCGTGTGATGATTGTGGCATCACGCCCTAATCCCAGGTATCCCCATGCTCCACATATGGAACCCACTGCTATGATTAATCCCCGCATCGTAGCTCATTCGAGTACGGTGAGCAAAGACTGGGAAGGTTGCTTAAGCATTCCTGGTATCAGGGGTTTAGTACCAAGGTATGAGGCAATAGAAGTTGAATACACTGACAGAAACGGCAAGATCCAAAGGCAATTGTTAACCAATTTTGTCGCTCGTATTTTTCAACACGAATACGATCATTTTGATGGTATAGTCTTTTTAGACCGCTTGGAAAGTAATTTAGATATTGTCACGGATCACGAGTATCAAAAACTAATTGTTAATAATATTTGACAATAAATAATTCTAAAGAGCTATACAGCAGGTGGAAATTTAAGTTAGATTTATTCTGATGTTAACCTTTTGGCTTTGAGGTAGCTATTGGGTAAATGACAAAAACTATTAGTAGTCGCAAGGGGTTAAGTCAACCGCTGCAACAATCTTCTGGCTTAATCTTTGCTCATCAGCAAAGCGATGAAGTTGATAATCATAAGGGTGAAGTATCTGCACGGTTAACGGCACAACAAGGACTGAGTGGTCTGAAAATTATTCATGTCAGCCAAGGCCGCGTGCGAATTCGTGCCACTGACTTTAGTCAGAAATCGATACTGGAAAGTCTATCCCAGGAATTACGGCAGCATGATGGTGTAACACAAGTCACAACTAATCACAAAACTAGTAGTTTAGTGGTTAAATTTGATGAAAGTAGGCTGCCTTTGCCACAGATGTTGGCGACACTTCAAGAGTTTGGCATTCAGCAATATCAAGCCACTTCTGATTCACAAACTAATACCGATCCCTTTGCGGCTTGGAAATCAGCAGAATTTTGGCAAGAGCAAGGACTTTCCTTGATTCCTCTATTTGCAGGATTAGGAGTAACAGGGGCGCTTGGAATCAATGGGTTGGCAGCAATTCCGGTATACATGATTACAGCAGATGCCACTCGGCGTGTGATTGACTATATAGAACCTCAATTATTCGGAACTAAAAAGAATAAAAAATTGAATACAGCTTCTGCAACACAATCGAAAAAAAAACATCAGGTTACATCGCAAACCTCTTTAGCAAAAGTGGAGCAAATAGCACCTGGAAAACAAGAGTTATTCTCAACAGACAGTGGAGATAGTGCAAAGATTACTTGCAACATAGTCCATGTAATTCCGGGGCGTATTCGGCTGAGTGTACCAAAATTAGCTCAAGATCGAGACTATGCAAAACGCTTGGAAAGATTGCTCAAAGCTGATCCCCAAGTTACAAACGTGCGTGTTAATTGTGATGCTGCATCAGTGGCGATCGCATATCAACCAAGCAATATAGAAGCAGATCACTGGGTGGGTTTCATGCAGCTAGCCCAGCAAACAGCACCGCAAGTCATAGCCAAAGACGCTCATACGCACCCAATTGCCAAGCCAGTTACTCAGTTGAGCAAACCAGAAGAATTCCAGACAGCAACAGTGGAACCTACACCAGAAGTAACTGGTTTATGGGCTACATTCAAAGCTCCAGCTTTGTCTTATGCTCTCGCCTTTATGGCGAACTTTCCTATTAATGCAGCCCCGGACTGAGGAGGGAGGAAAGCAATGGTTGGATCAAGGTTAGGATTGGTATCTATCCCAGAAAAAAAAACCCAGGGAAGAGTTACGCAGCAAAGTGATCGCACTGAAGAGCGATCGCCCCGGGAAGTTTACAGCATCACCTATGCAATGCCAGGACAAGTCGGGTTTTGTGTACCCCGTATTTCCAGAGATCAAAGCTACCTGGAACGTCTTGTAAAATTGCTGAAAGCAGAAGCTTTAGTCACAGATGTGCAAGTCAATAGTACCGCCGCTTCTGTGGTAGTAACTTATAAGTCTGGAGAAATGTCAGATAGTGAGATGCGATCGCATCTAATTGATCTGATTCAGTCTGGAATCAAAGAGCCAGCAACGATTCAACCAGTAAATTCCTATCTCAAAACTCAAAAACCAACTGAACTTGGAATGGTAAAAGAAATTTATAGCATTACCTATGCAATGCCAGGACAAGTTGGGTTTTGCGTTCCTCGCATTTCCACAGATGAAAAATATCAAGAACGTCTTGTAAAGTTGTTGAAAGCAGAGGCATTGGTTACGAAGGTGCAAATAAATATCACTGCTGCGTCTATTGTGGTAATGTACAAATCTGGAGTCATATCAGATAGTGAGATGCGATCGCATCTAGTTAATCTGATTCAATCTAGTACAGCAGAGCCAGCAACGATACAACCAACGAATTCATACCCAACAGTCAGCCATATAGAACACAGACAACAACAAGACGAGGAGAAATTACCAGTTCTCCCTGCATCTTCCCCTACTTCAGTTAGCAGACATTTTAATGTCACTGCTGTTAAAAAAATCACAGTTGCAACCATTACAGAACATAAATTTCTACTAAGTAGGAAGTTGCCTAAAGAAATTGAAGAAGGCAGAAGGCTCGATTGGATGGGGATTCAAGTCCTACCAGTGTCTTCGTCTCGCCCGAAGTCCGTCGTACCTCCCCAGAAAACTGAACAGCAAGCAAAGCAGTCAGCTAAAGTAGCTTATAGCATTGCTCACGTCATTCCGGGAAGAATTCGGTTTCATGTGCCTCGGATCGCAAAAGATCCTAAATATGTGCAACACTTAGAGGCTTTATTAAAAGCAGATCCAACGGTCATCGGCGAACGAATTAACCGTGCCGCAGCATCAGTTGTGATCACATACAAATCTGCGGTGAAAGCTAATACCAAAGACCGCGATCGCAGTGTTTTGGAAGCTGCGATATCACATTTAGCAAATCTGTTGCAATGTGCCAGTGATGTGGCAGTTGCCTAACTTTTCTAACCAATCATTAAATCAGTGAACAGTGAACAGTTATCAGTGAACAGGCGTATAGTGGGAGACTTAAACCCAAGCAAAGACGCGCTCTTGACTGACTACTAGACCTTTTGCAAAAGTCTATTTTCAAAAAACGGACACCGATAAAATCCATATGCATCTGTGTGCATCTGTGTTCATCTGTGTTCGTAATTAAGAATCTCCTGATTTTTGCAAGATATCCACTCTTAAATAAAGACTTGAAGATTATTGTTTGTAGTCAGGACTTGAGTCCTCAATAAGCGCTTTATAGCTCACTACAAACAGTGTTCTCGTCACCAATGTTCACCAATATTTTTGTATGAGAGAGAAGCAATGGTACAAGTTAAGGTGGGTCTACCATCCTCCGCAGGTCAATCCCAACTGAATTTGACCCAAAAGAATGGGAAAGCCCATTTTATAGAACACAAGGGATATTCACGCACGCATCTTCCCCAAGTAGATTACAGGGTTATCCATACAATTCCGGGAAGAATAAGATTACGAGTACCTCGCTTGCGTCACAATCCTGACTACGCACAGCGCCTCCAAGTTCTGCTAGAAGCAGATGCGTTAGTTACATCTTTTCGACTCAAGCCTGCTGCTGCATCAGTTGCGGTTACTTATAATCCCGAAACAGTCTCAGAATTTAAGTTACGCCATCATCTAGGCCATGTATTGCAATCCGCAGCAGAAGTTGTGGTTTTGAAACCGACAAAGCACAAAACAACAAAAGCAACGGAAACATCCTGGTCTGGATTACAACTGTCAGGGGCTGCTACTGCTTTAGCCGTGCTAGGTGGGCCTTTGGGATTAGCCATTCCACCAATTTTCATGGTAGGAACCATTTCTCTTGCTACCTTGCCTGTTCTCCAACGCGCTTGGAAAGGAATTACGCTAGAACGAAAACTAAATATAGACTTTTTGGATTTGATCGCGATCGCCATTACTACGATTCAAGGTAGATTTCTCGCCCCAGCATTGATGCTGAGTTTAATTGATATTGGTGAAAAAATTCGCGATCGCACTGCTCGTTGTTCCGCACAGCAAACTTTAGATCTGCTCAGTTCCCTAGGACAATTCGCCTGGGTAGAACGAGATGGTCAAAAGCAACAAATTCCCATTCACGAAGTGCAGCGCGGTGATATCGTCATTGTCTATCCAGGAGAACAAGTCCCTGTAGACGGTAAGATATTGCGGGGAAAAGTGCTGCTGGATGAACAAAAACTGACTGGTGAGTCTGTACCTGTATTCAAAACCAAGGGACAAAACGTCTTTGCTTCTACCTTGGTACGGGAAGGACGCATGTATATTTTGACCGAAAAAGTCGGTCACGATACTCTTGCGGGTAAAAGCTTGCAGTTAATGGAGCAAGCTCCTGTGCATGATACCCGGATGGAAAACTATGCAGCGACAGTAGCACAAAAAACAGTCCTGCCAACTTTGCTACTAGGAGCAGCAGTATTTGCCCTGACTCGTAACCCGGCACGAGCAGCCAGTGTCCTCACCTTAGACTTTGCTACGGGTATTCGTGTATCAGTACCAACTACAGTTTTAGCAGCCCTCACCCATGCAGCCCAACGCGGTGTTCTCATCCGCAGTGGTAGGGCATTAGAGCAGCTGGCACAAGTAGATACGATTGTTTTTGATAAAACTGGTACTTTGACTCAAGGCGAAGCTGCTGTTGTTCGTGTAGAAAGTCTTAATCCTGCCGTCTCTTCTGTGCGGGTACTGCAACTTGCAGCAACTGCGGAACAACGCCTAACTCATCCAGTTGCAGAAGCAGTCATGCGCTATGCCGAAGTTCATAAAGTTGAAATGCTGCCACGTAGCAAGTGGAACTATCAATTAGGCTTAGGAGTGAAAGCAGAGATTGACGGCGAGACAGTTTTTGTGGGTAGTGAACGTTTCCTGAGTCTGCAAGAAGTGGATATGTCCGGTTTGGAGGAACGCCAAAAACCTGCTTCGGCAATTTATGTTGGCAGCAACGGTCAACTTTTAGGTATAATAGAATATAGTGACCTTTTGCGTCCCGAAAGCCGCGAAGTCATTAGCAGACTGTTAACGGTCGAAAATGTGGAAGTACACATGCTAACCGGAGACAACAAGCAGACTGCTAGTGCTGTAGCCGCCCAACTTGGCATTGCCCCAAATCATACCCACGCCGAAGCTTTTCCTGAGCAAAAAGCAACAGTTGTCCGTGAATTACACGAACAAGACAAAATAGTTGCATTTGTTGGTGATGGCATCAACGATTCGCCTGCTTTAGCATATGCTGATGTTTCCGTTTCCTTCGCCAACGGTTCCGATATCGCTCGTGAAACAGCAGACGTGGTTCTGATGCACAATAACTTGCATGGCTTACTAGAAGCGATCGCGATCGCTCGCCAAACCAAGCAATTAATTCAGCAAAATACGGGCATTATTGCCATTCCTAACTTAGCTGCTTTGATGGTAGCTGTTTTCTTTGGTCTAAATCCTTTAGCGGCAACAGTAGTTAATAATGGCTCCACAGTCGTTGCGGGAGTCAACGGTTTACGTCCACTTCTCAAGCCAAAAAATAGTTAGTAGTTAATGGTTAGTAGGAATGGGCAATGGGTAATAGGAATAACCAAAATATCAATTACCAATTACCAACAACTAACTACTATCCACTAACAACTAACCAGTAACAAAATCTCTATCGTCAGCAGGATGAGATATCCATCTCAACTGAATTAAGGTTAGAGGTTTTAATATAAAGTTCAATTCTCGTGAGGTTAATAAGCAATGGCACCAAAAATAACTGACTTTGTAGAAGATGCTGGCGCACCTGGAATTATTGCAGGTATTGGTGCAGTTATCCTAGCACCTGTTGTGATTCCAGTAGTAGCTGGAGTTGGTAAACCAATAGCTAAGTCCTTGATCAAAGGCGGACTGGTTCTTTATGAAAAGAGCAAAGGAGCTTTTGCAGAATTAGGCGAAACCTGGGAAGACATGGTAGCCGAAGCTAGAGCAGAACTCGCTGAATCTAAGCAACTGCCAGCCGTTGAAGCTGCTGATAATATATCTGACAATGGTGCATAACACGATTGGTGGGTAAAAGTTAAAGGGCAAAGGAAAAAGAAAACTTTATTCACCTTAGCCCTTTAGCAATTTTGGATTTTGGATTTTGCGAAAAGTTTGTAGATACGGAGTGGCTTTCCGCTAGGGTGCGGAGGTTTCACGCCACATGACGCCTCTTTCTTTATGCCGGGAGAAGAGTCCACCACACTGGCTCCTTTATGCCGGGAAACCCTTACTTTACAGAAGCCGAGTAAAGCGCGTCTACGGCAATCGCTCATGGGGGACTCACCGGCCCCCACTCCCCCAAGGGAGTGGGGATTGGGGGCTCGGGGTCCCCTTTGGGGTTGGGGGAGGAACCCCCAAGACTGCGTTGCCTCACCACCGCACTGGCTCCTCCGTACTCTACCTTGAAGCAGATGGGTGAGTCTACAAAGAAGCGTTCCGGAGGGAACTTCAAAGCTTTTCAAGACGGATTTTGGATTAATACCAAGTTTGGTATCAAAGCTTTTCCCAGAAGCTGTTCGATTCATTGCAAACTCATGACAGAACTAGTTGAATAAAATTTGTAATTGCTTAAGGAAAGTGGTTACGTGTGGAAAAATAGTAATGGCAGTCTTACTGAGATGCCAAGGTCAATGTCGGATAAAATCATTAAAACGCGGCCCAAGCCTATACTGACAAAAATTATTAGTAACACTCCAGGGCGGCTACGTTTGCGAGTTGCTCATTCCCACCGTCAAAAAGAAGAAATGCAACGTCTTGCCAAAACCTTGGAGGCAAATCCTAGTATTAATGATGTGCGGATGAATGTTCAGCAAGGGAGTATTACCATCCGGCACAATGCTGACGATGAAAGTTTCAAAAACGTTCTTGCTGCACTATATGATTTAGGCATTATTTTCGCTGATATTACAGCTGGAAAAACCGAAGCAGCAGCAGGAGTATCAAATTCTATTGTTGATTTGAACCAGCGAGTCCATGATATAACGAACGGTTTAATTGACTTGCGGATTGTTATGCCTATAGGACTTGCTAGCCTTTCTATTCGGCAATTACTCACCAAAGGTTTGCAATTAGAAACTATTCCTTGGTATGTGTTGGCATGGTATGCATTTGATAGTTTTATTAAGTTGCATGGTAATACAAGCCAACCAAAATCCACAAGTGAAGAATAAGTCACATTATGTCCACTTCAAAACTTACACTATGCATTTAGATCGGTAATGGGTAATTGATAATTGCTAGCTAGGATATTACCTATTATCTATGATCGCAGTGGGAATATAAAGTGATTATTCGGACTTGATGTTAAATAGTTTCATAAGCGGGCATGTTGCCCGCATGACGTAGAACTTATTTTACATGTAGTTACATAATTTATAAAGATATTTAATAATATGTTCGCTCTTATTACTTATACTGTCGCGTAGGCTGGTAATAGGAAAAACCAAGGACCAACAGCCAAGCATAATATCGTAAGCAATTAGCCGAACTTGGTATAAAACCTTCTTCTTTTCTTGGAACTATCGGAAGGCAAAAACCCAGTTAAGATAATAGCTTTTTTATTTATATACAAAATTTTACTTCCTTAATTTAGATGAACTGAACAAATGTGGCTGAGAATGCTCAACTTAAGTACTTTTGCGGTTAACAAGCTCGTAAAATTACACATCTATATATTAAATTCATACTTTTATTGCCAGAAATTTATATTACTTGGATATACTTTTTAGTTAAGTAAAGGTTAATAGAAAATTAGAAACTCGTTAAATACTGCTCATAGCTAGTAATTGGTATTATCTGTGACTTTAACGGGAATTTTGGTATGGAAATAAACAAGGAGGGCTAGTGATCAGCCAAGCCATAATTAAAGAATCTCAGCCAAAGCTGCTAGGAATGTACTTAGTTGAAGCTGAATTAATTACCCTAACTGAGTTAAACATCGCACTTGAAGAACAGAAGGTAAGTGGAAAACTGTTAGGAGAAATTCTAGTGAAGCTTGGTTTTATCAAGCAGACAACCATTGAATATTTCATGGAAAAAGTTGTATTGCCATAACGGCAGAAATTTGACAAAACATCTTCTGATGCAGATAAAAGTAAGAGTAAACACTTGAGTGTAGTTGAGCAAGGCTACCCTACTCTATCCAGAAAATCACATCACTTTGATATATATCTTTCTGCCAAAATTACGGTCAAATGGTTACTGGGTATAGTATTTTGTCTCACCCTCGCCAGTTTGTTCGTGAATTTTACTTACTACTATCTACCTCATTATCCTTTAAGAGACATTTTAAAATGGTTATTCAATGTTGATCAGGAGACAAATATTCCTTCACTTTACTCAGCAGCTTCTTTATTATTTTGTTCGATTCTGCTTGCAACTATCAGCAAAGTTAAGAAAATAGCTAGAAATAGTGATTACCGCTCATGGGCAGGATTATCAATAATCTTTGTTTATTTATCCTTGGACGAATTTATCAGTATTCATGAAATACTAATTTTACCTTTAAGAAATGCATTAAATACCAGAGGTTTTCTTTACTTCTCTTGGGTAATTGTGGGTGCTATTTTTGTACTTTTGTTTTTGCTGCGATTTTGGCGATTTATCTTTACTCTTCCTAAAAAGACACGACACTTATTTTTGATTGCTGGGGCAATCTATGTAGCAGGTGCAATTGGTATTGAAATGGTAGGTGGATACTATGCAAATTACTATACTGAAACCAATATGATTTATGCTTTGATAACTACTGTAGAAGAAGTGCTAGAAATGATAGGTATTGTCGTCTTTATCTATGCGCTCCTATCGTACATAAGTTCCTCTATGAATGGTATAGATGTAGGATTCCATATTATTGATAGCAAGAAGCAACACCTAATTTGAGAAATATTGTAAGAAATGAGCTTTCAGCATCTCAATAAACGGTGGGAAAAACTTCTGGTTATCTTTTGCTCGTTGCTCATAAAACTTTTAGACTAATAGAAAAGACAATTGTTTGAATAAAAATATTTGTCCAGAAATTTTCAGCGAGCAAAAGATGAAAAAACTAATCAACAATCCCCATAATTTTGTGCGTGAAAGTCTAGAAGGTATGGCGATCGCTCACCCGGATCTCATCAAAGTTAATTTTGACCCTAATTTTGTCTATCGAACTGATGCACCCGTAAAAGGTAAAGTAGCAATTATTTCTGGGGGTGGCAGTGGTCACGAGCCGATGCATGCTGGTTTTGTAGGGATGGGAATGTTAGATGCCGCTTGTCCTGGAGAGGTTTTTACTTCGCCTACTCCTGATCAAATGCTAGCAGCAGTAAAGGCTGTAGATGGTGAAGCAGGAATTTTATATATTGTCAAAAATTACTCCGGGGACGTGATGAATTTTGAAATGGCAACGGAGTTAGCTAGAAGTGAAGGTATTCAGGTACTAAACATTTTGATTGATGATGATGTTGCAGTCAAAGATAGTCTTTATACCCAGGGGCGTAGAGGTGTGGGAACTACAGTACTAGCAGAAAAAATTTGTGGTGCAGCAGCCCAGCAGGGATATGATTTACATCAACTAGCTGCTCTATGTAGACGTGTCAACCTGAATGGACGGAGTATGGGTATGGCACTGACTTCTTGTACACTACCCGTCAAAGGTACACCGACATTTGCACTTGATAACCAAGAAATAGAAATGGGTATCGGGATTCACGGTGAACCCGGCAGAGAACGCATGAGTATAAAATCAGCAGATGAGATAGCTGAGATGTTAGCGCTTTCAATTATTGAGGATGTATCCTATACTCGGACACTGCGAGAGTGGGACGAAAAAATGGGCGATTGGCAAGAAATGGAACTGACAGATGCAAATTTTGCCAAAGGCGATCGCTTATTAGCTTTTGTTAATAGTATGGGTGGCACGCCGATTTCTGAGTTGTATATCATCTACCGCAAACTTGCAGAAATTTGTCAAAAGCAGGGACTGCAAATTGTGCGAAATTTAGTAGGTGCTTATATCACTTCCTTGGATATGCAAGGCTGCTCAATCACTCTACTTAAGCTAGATGACGAGATGATTAGTTTATGGGACGCACCTGTGAAAACTCCAAGCTTACGCTGGGGAATTTAACAGTTATCAGTTATCAGTTATCAATTTCATTACTGGGTATAAGTCCCCGATCATATGCCTGATAACTGTACCCTACGGGAAGCCGCTTGCACGTCTACATTATTCACTGATTTAATATAAGTTTTATGTACTCAAACAGAACTAATTACACACCTTTTTTTCCTGTTCTCTGTTAAGAGTTCCCTACCTCCACAAATGAATTTAATTTTGCCCAAATACTTATTAACGCGGTGACTTTTCAAAACCCGTATATAACAGCAGAACCCGGCCGTTACCAGCTATCCTATTAAGAACTTTATCTCTAGTGAGCCTTTTTGTCTTGCTACCACGTGTTTCCTCTACCCATATTTGGTAGGTATCATTATCAAAATAAGCATCAGCAACACCAATGAAAGTAGCAGAACCATTGACTACGCGGAAGAGAGGCTCTTTTGGATCTTGCCTACCAGCAGCATAAATCAGCCCACCCAAAACTTCAGTAAAGCCTCCGTTGCTAGTTTCTATTTTTATCTTACCTTGCTCTGTTTTAAAGCCGAGAATCCAAAGCTTTGCCCCATTATTAACCACATTCGTTTCTGAAGATCCTTCAGGATTTAGCTGCCGTGCCCAGATATGTTGAGCACGATTGACAAATCTGAGTTTATGCGGCACAACAACATCATCAATAAATAAATCTCCAGTACCGTTACTTACCAAATCCAGGTGACTAATACTGCGGTAAACAACAGTTCTGTTGGCAATACTCTTCCATCTCAAGTTAGAACCGAATTCAACAAAGAAGTTTTCAATAATCAGTGTTGGTTTACTACCGTTATCTGCTACTATTTCTCCTTTGCCATTCAGCGCTCCTCCTGTACTAATAAATCTTTCTAATTTGTCTCGTAGTCGCAGAGAACCGTCGATTATAAACGTTCCTTTTCCACCTGGTACTACTACAGTTGTTGCACCAGAATCAATTGCCGCTTGAAAAGCAGCTGTATCATCTTTATTATCATCAGCAATTGCACCAAATTTTTCAACACTCACCCACTTTTGGGGATTATCCCATTTCAACTTGGGAAATTGTTTAATGGGAAGTTGCAGTGACTTTGATGGTGAAGGAAATTGCGAATTCATTGGGTGGGATGTATATTCATCCAAGCTGGAACCTTTAACTATTTTTTTTGCTTCTTTGGTATTGTTTAAGAGAATTTCTTTGTAGCCAGAAGAGGATATATTTCTGGCATAGATAAATCCAGCTGAAGAAATTGCTGGTAATTTTTTAGCGCGATCGCGACCAATCAATTTAGCATTTACTAGAGTTAAAGTACTACCAAAATCAACACCTTCATTAGGATCAAGACCATTGATAATTGCTGATACAGAATTAATGCTATTGAAACCCTCTAGACTCATTGCTTGTCCATTGTTCAAAATACCTGCAAAATTTTGATCGTGGACTGTAATATTCTGCATGGTAATGCTATTGATGTTGTTGTTCGTACGAACACCATAATCAAAGCCAACAATTTCTACATCCTCAATCAAAAGAGGCCCAATTTCACCATGAGTTAGAGCTAAACCAGTAGCTCCCTTTTTGTCTTCAGAGATAATCTTGACGCTTCTTACTGCTCCTTGATTATTAGCAACAAAATTCAATCCTTCTGCACCTGGGTTATTTTTGCCAACTATAATAGTGAGATTTCTTACTGAATTACCAAAACGTTGAGCCACCAAACTCGCTTTAAAATCTTCTGAGTTCGGATCTAAATCTGGATCGAATCCTGTGGAAATAACTGGCCGAGGTTTGCTAGAGTCCTGGAACAAAGGAGATTGATCTTGAAGGCGAATAATCACGCGATCGCGACTTTGACCTTGTAGCGTAGTATACTTATAGTCAGAGCGGTTACGTTCTCCAGCCGGCCAATGTAGACTATTAGAAATATCATATACACCGTTAGGTAAGTAAATAATTCTTCCTTGACCAGGAAACCGACTGAGTGCTTTTTGAATAGCTTCCGTATCATCCTTACCATCATTGGGTATAGCTCCATATTCTGGTGCAGTAACATCTATTACCCCTATATTTTTGGGAAATACAATATTTTCTGCCACGCTTGGGGTAGCTTGGGCAATTTGAATATCAGCATTTTTGGTATAGTCAGCACAAGTAGAAGTGACAAGAGCCACAAAAATCAAGCAGGGAATTTGTTTGTAAATAGAGGCTTTGGCAAAAAACACAAGCTGATGTTCTCTTAGATACATTACTACTCCCTTTTACATTTGTTCAATGCCGAAACCGTAAAAACTCGGATATTTTTCTTTGATATCTGCGTTCAGTAGGAGGTACACAGATGGCGACAAAAGAGCAAATTTTACAGTGGTTGCAAACCTTTGCAACTGTAGTCGAAGAAAACAAAGACTATTTAACAGAATTAGATGCAGCCATAGGCGATGCTGACCACGGTATAAATATGGAACGTGGTTTTAAAAAGGTAGTGACTCAGTTGCCAACTGTTGCAGATAAAGACATCGGTAGTATTCTTAAAATGGTGAGCATGACGCTCATTTCCACAGTTGGCGGTGCAAGCGGTCCGCTTTATGGCACATTGTTTTTACGAGCGAGTACGGTAGTAGCTGATAAACAAGAACTAAATGAGCAAGATATGCTAGCGATGCTGCAAGCAGGGTTAGATGGCGTCGTTGGGCGGGGAAAAGCACAACTGGGCGATAAAACAATGGTGGATGCTTTATCGCCAGCTGTCACAGCTTTTGGACAAGCTGTAGCAGCAGGTGAAAATATATTATCAGCAATGCAAAAAGCTGTAGCAGCAGCAGAGAAGGGAATGCAAGATACAACACCAATGCAGGCTAAAAAAGGCCGTGCCAGTTATTTAGGACAACGAAGTGTAGGACATCAAGATCCAGGGGCAACTTCTGTTTATTTAATGTTGCAGAGTTTGTTAGATGTAGTTAAGAAATAGGAGTGTAGGGGGAATTTGATATATTTTGCCAAGGTAAATAACCTCAGTACTCTATTTTCAGCCACAACTATCAGACTATTCTCACTTTCCCTATCAATGAAGCGTAGATATTCTCTTGATTTTTAAGCAGCACCCATGTAATATAGCTCACAAATAACTATTAAATCCTATAAACCGACCGAGTAATAGTAGTTTTTAAGCAAACGGGGTAAACTGAATGAGTTCGTGGCAGGGTATTATTACAAAATTAAGACAAACCTTATTAAAAATCACTAGTAGGGTAAGAGTTAATTCAATCAAAGGCTTTCTATCGCTTGCTTTAGTTGGAGTTAGCTTGAGTGTAGCGATCGCATCCTGCTCTGGTGGGAATGGCAACGGTAGTGCTGATAATCCTACAGCAAATCCTGTGGCAGCAGGAAACAATAAACAGGATGTCGAAGTAACCCTCGTTTCCTTTGCAGTTACTAAAGCCGCTCACGATGCTATTATTCCTAAGTTTGTCGAGAAGTGGAAACAAGAGCATAACCAAAACGTTACCTTTAGGCAAAGTTATGGGGGATCTGGTTCACAAACTCGTGCAGTCATCGATGGTTTGGAAGCAGATGTAGTTCACCTGGCGCTGGCTTTAGACACTCAAAAAATTGAGAAGGCTGGACTGATTGAACCTGGATGGGAAAAAGAAGTCCCTAATAATGCGATCGTATCGAAGACTGTTGCAGCCCTCATCACTCGTCCTGGAAACCCAAAAAATATCAAAACTTGGGCAGATTTGGAGAAAGGCGATATTAAAGTAATTACTGCTGACCCCAAAACATCAGGTATTGCTCGTTGGAACTTTCTCGCACTGTGGAACTCAGTCATTAAAACAGGGGGAGGAGAAGACAAAGCCCTGGACTTTGTGACCAAAGTTTACAGCAATGTACCAATCTTAACAAAAGATGCCCGTGAAGCCACTGACGCTTTTGCTAAACAGGGTCAGGGAGATGCTTTGATTAACTACGAAAACGAAGTGATTCTGGCACAACAGAAGGGCGAGAAAGTTGATTATGTTGTTCCAGATGTGAATATCTCCATCGACAATCCAATTTCAGTGGTGGATAAGAACGTTGATAAGCACGGTTCTCGTGAAGTAGCAGAAGCTTTTGTTCAATACCTCTTTACTCCAGAAGCACAGCAAGAGTTTGCCAAACTGGGATTTCGACCCCTAGATGAAGCAGTCGCTCAAAATAAAGAACTCAAAGCACTTGCCGATAAATATACGAAGGTCAATAATCTAGGAAACGTTCAAGACTACGGCGGATGGGCGGAAGTGCAAAAGAAATTTTTTGAAGATGGAGCAGTTTTTGACCAAATCCAAGCCAAAATCAGACGTTAGTCAATGGTCATTAGTCATTGGTCATTTGTCCTCCTTGTCCTCTTTATCCCCCTTGTCCCCCTTCCAATCCCTTATCCCCATGACCGTATCCTCTCCTTCATCACCTCAACAAAAAGCTAGAAACAAGACTCCAGACTGGAAGAAGTTTTTGGATCAATTCTTTCATCTTCCTTGGACATGGCGAATTACCTTGGGATATCTAACAGTGATGTTGATTATCCCAATCACTGCCATGTTTTTGAAAGCGGCGACTAAATCCCCGGCTGAGTTTTGGCAAATTGCTACTAGTCCGATCGCATTATCAGCATATAATGTAACTTTTTTAACAGCATTAATAACTGCTTTACTCAATGGTGTTTTTGGTACTTTGATTGCTTGGGTTCTAGTTCGTTATGACTTTCCAGGCAAAAGATTTATTGATGCCACCGTAGATTTACCATTTGCATTGCCAACAGCAGTAGCAGGTTTAACACTAGCCACTGTATACAGTGATAATGGCTGGATTGGTTCGCTGTTTGCCCCCTTGGGTATCAAGATATCTTTTACTAGTTTGGGTGTAGCTGTGGCGATGATTTTTATCTCGCTGCCTTTTGTAGTACGGACAGTGCAACCTGTACTTCAGGAAATGGAAAAAGAAATCGAAGAAGCTGCTTGGTCTTTAGGTGCATCCCAATGGCAGACTTTTTGGAATGTGATTCTACCGCCGTTATTTCCCACAATTTTGACAGGTGTAGCCTTGGGTTTCTCCCGTGCTGTTGGCGAATACGGCTCGACGGTAATTATATCTTCCAACACTCCCTTCAAAGATTTGATTGCACCTGTACTGATTTTCCAACGTCTAGAGCAGTATGACTATTCCGGTGCAACGGTAATTGGCATGGTGCTACTGGTAATTTCTTTGCTGATACTGCTGGCGATTAATTTCTTACAAAGTTGGGCAAGAAGATATGACACCAAATGAAGAAGCCTCTTTTGTGCAACCCCATTTTCATACAACACCAGCAAATCCCAACAAACAAAAACCTACCAAAACAAGGAGTTTCGTTCCTGTAATATTAATTGGGATCGCGTTGGGATATTTAGCGTTAATGCTGTATATCCCTGCTATCAACGTTTTTTACCAAGCATTCAAAAATGGAGCTGGGCCGTTTCTGTCTAACCTAACACGAGAAGATTTTCTGAGTGCAGCCAAGCTGACATTACTACTAGCTTTAATTGCTGTACCAGTAAACACTATATTTGGTTTGTGTGCAGCTTGGGCGATCGCTCGTCACAAATTTCCTGGTCGCACTTTAATTTTGAGTATCATAGACCTACCCTTTTCAATTTCGCCCGTCGTCGCCGGTTTAATGCTTGTGCTAGTCTACGGACGAAATGGATGGTTTGGGGGCTGGTTGCAAGAGCATGGTATCAAAATTATTTTTGCTTTCCCCGGGATGTTACTGGCCACAGCTTTTGTGAGTATGCCCTTTGTTGCCCGTGAAGTCATTCCGGTGTTAGAGGAGTTAGGAAGCGATCAAGAAGAAGCAGCGCAAACTTTGGGTGCAAATAGCTGGCAAACATTTTGGCGTGTGACATTACCAAATATCCGTTGGGGTTTGCTTTACGGCTTAATTTTGACCAATGCCAGAGCAATGGGTGAATTCGGTGCAGTTTCCGTAGTCTCTGGAAACATCGCTGGTAAAACTCAAAGCTTACCTCTATTCGTAGAGGATGCTTACAAACAGTACGAAACAGAGGCAGCCTACTCAGCTGCTGTGATCTTAGCACTGCTTGCAGTCGTAACTTTGGTGTTAAAGGGGATTTTAGAACGGAAAACAGGTATCAAATCAACAAAGGCTCATTAGTCATTAGTCATTAGTCATTTTGATGTTGCTTGTTGTTTGTTGTTTGAAAGTACACTCAACAATCAACTACCAACAAATAACCAATGTGACTAATGACTAATTAATCAAAATTGGAATAGGAGAATTCAAATATGGTTTCTCACAATACCCTTACCAACAAACGAATTCGCGTTAGAATTCCCAAAGATTATCGTCACGAACCAGTTATTTCTCGCTTAGTTTCTGACTATGATCTAACGGTGAATATTTCTGCTGCTATTCTTGGAGCTAATGCCATTGGTGATGGTTGGTTTGACCTAGACTTACAAGGAACGCCTGAGCAAATTAATAGTGGACTGAATTATCTCAAAGAATTGGAACTGGAAATTTGGGAAGACAACAATATAGGTAATTGGTAAATAGTTGTTTGTTGTTTGTTGGTTGTTGTTTAAAACAATCAACAACTAACAATCAATTACTGTAAGGGTGCAAAGCTTCGCGCCCCTACTATTAACATTTATGTTTTCCAGCCTATTTTGTATGACTACCTTTAAATCTAACTCTGCAAAAATACCTCCAGTCCACATCCGGATTCGAGTACCTCAGCACTACCATCGGCAACCTGTAATTTCTCGATTAATATCCCGTTACAATCTTACAGTTAATATTAAGGCAGCTTCTCTAACAGCAGACATTGATAGCTGCGGCTGGTTCGATTTAGAACTTCAGGGTAACCCAGAACAAGTTATCAATAGCCTCTCTTATTTGCAACGAATAGGTGTGGATCTTATGCAAGTAGGTATTGTCGGAAGTATTCAGCCTAGTCAAAACTCTCAGTCTTTTCCAATTTCAGAAAGTAATATAACAGGCAATGAACATACTAGTTTAGTAACTAAATGGGAAAACCAACTCTATCCGCAAATCTCTAGTAATCAAACCAATAGACTACGTTTACAACTGTGTGTATCGAAAAATCATTACCACAAACCAGTAATTTATGAATTAGTTTCTCGCTATGGGGTAACAGTTAATATTACCGGAGCTTTACTAAAGCCTGATGTCCAAAATCATGGCTGGTTTGACTTAGAAATTTGGGGAAGACAAGATCAGCTTTTTTCTAGCTTTAGTTATTTACAAAGTTTTTTATAAATGTGAGAAATCGAGGTTTAACTACCTCAAGTATTGGAGAGAAATTGCGACAGGTGTGGCGGCATTGGGCGCGTATGTACGAGCCTACCAGTCGCGAGATATTCAAGTTCATCAAAGGTTGATTGACGCCCTAGTACCTCATTGCGATGAGGATGACGGCCGAACCGTGCAATCACCTCCCGATGTCCGCGCGCTTGCGCTGCGGAGAACTCTAACAACGGGCGATACTCCTGTGGTGCCTCCTTCACTATTTCATCTGCAAGCTTGACTGCTAAATCTAGGTTCCCTATATCTTCGGAATGCCCCAATGGCAGAAGAAAAAAGGTCTTTTCCCAAGGTGTTTTAAGAGATGCATAGTGACCAACGTCAATCCCTTCAAGCGTCAGCGCGCAAGCCTTTGGGTCTTGTGCAAATGCTTGAGCAGTTAAACGATGGATTGTTCGCGAAAATTGGTCGAGGATTATGATAAGGGCGAGCCGTGACCGTGGCTCACTAGACCAGGCGTCAAGTTCACCTTGTATCGCTTGTTCCAGCAGTGGTGAAAAATGCTCGATTATATCAGCATCAGCACCCCCGCGAAACCACCATTCCCACTGACGAACCATCGCCCTTTGATCATTGCTTGGTTGCTTAGGAAACCAAAACTGAAGAACGTCTTCAGATCGTTCAGTTTTCAAGGTAAACCTTCCTTTGCTCTCCTACCTAACTTAACAAAACAGAAAAAAGCATCGTTTATATTTCATAGTGCCATATCTGCTCTTCTTTCAGCACAATTTTATGCAAAGGCAGACGATGAATCAATCCTTTTTCCTCTAAATTAGTGAGAACTCTAGTAATCGTCACGCGAGTTGAGTTTAACAGTTCTGCAATATCTTGATGAGTTAAACGTAAATCAATTAACTGACCAGTTTCTACTGCACGACCAAATTTTTTAGCTAACCAACTCAAGAGTTTAATCAGCATAATTTCAACTGTTTTATAGCTACGAATCATCATTAATGCTTCTGCTTGTTCGATCTGTGTTAGTAGTATCTCTGTGAGTTGATATGATTCATTTACAGGAAAAATAGTAACCTCTACTTTGGTCAAACATTCTATTTCATATGGTTCTATTTTTGATAAACTTCTGCCAACAACATCTCCTGGCCCCCAAACTCCCAAAGTGACGAGTGTACCGTCTTCATGCCAAGTTAAATTTCGTACTACTCCTTTTTCTATTTTCCAGAGTATATCCTGTGGAAGTGGGATAAAAGAGCGCCGTTTAAAATACCGAATGATAGTTCTATCAGAATGATTTATAACGGGGAAAAAGGGAGATATCACGGTTAACTCCTCATTAGCGATAGATAAACCGTATTTTTAAAATATCTCAATTTCGGATTAATTAATATAGATCAACTTGAGATTTTCTTAGAAAGTAGGGAAATGGAGAAGAAAAGTCACTAGCCAAAAAGATCCAGTCATGCTTTCCAGGAAAGCTTTACGAAAAGGACGAAAATAAGAACCATTACAGAAACTTCTAGGCGTAATTGCAACTATTTCTCCACCCTCGGCAAGCTGTAATATAGTAAGCCAAACAAATGCACTATATAGATTTACAGTTTCAATTCCAATCTGGGAAAGGATCTTCTTTTCGACGGATTGGCTGTGAATCTTTTTATAAGGTGGATTCAGAATCGCATGAGTAAAATTGATAGATGATGTAGTAAAAAGCGGCAAATTTATTTCGGGAAAAGCCTCTATAAAGCTTTCTTCACGTAAACAATAATGTGCTTGAATTCCTTGGCTCTTTAAAGCTGCACAACACTCTATAAGGCATTGTCTCAAAGAGGATAGGAAGGCTGATTCAACTTCATATGCTGTTATGAAGCAACTCTTAACCTCGTTAGGATTTGCCAATAACCGCTCTACAAAGGCAGCAGTTAATGACCCAACTCCGGCTCCAGGATCTAAAAGACTGATGTGACCCGATAAACTACTAAATTGTCCCGCCATAAAACGGGCAACCGGGGCAGGGGTCAAAAACTGACCCAACTCACTACGCTGCTTCAGATTCAACCTTGAAGAGAAATAAATCCTGGTAATGTCAGCGGAATCTGTAAGAAACATGTCATGCTGTCAATTAAATGTCGGATATAAAGAAATACCACAGATTTATCTCGTAGTACACCTAACTGTTTAATATAAAGTGAAACAGAAGGCGAGAAAGGACTTTCCTCAGCATGTAAGCCACAAAAAACCGTAGTTATCAAAAAGATAACCACGGCATAAAGTTTAAAACATTGGTTTTTCTACTAGATATACTTAGTCACGACCATTTAGGGCTATCAACAGCCTCAAAATGAAGATGAAAAGGTTGATGTAAGTTAAGTACATCGACAAAGCCGCAGGTAGGTATTGGTCATTGCGGTAGGTGCGTGGCAGGATGTAAAAATCGACTACAGATGCTCCAGCAAATAGGAAGACCCCTAAAGCAGAAATGCCTATTTCCAACCACCCTGGAGTATAGACGCCAAACAAAGCAAAGACAAATTGCAAGCCGACAACCACGACCAAGGCGATAATACCCAAATTGATGGTTTTTGTCAGAGCCATACCGTCAGTGTCAGAAAGATTTGAACCTATCTGACGAGCAGCGATGAAGGTGATTCCACAACTAAGGGCGGCTAAACCAACTCCTTGAATACCTACACCTTTTTGTGACAGCGCTACAAATACCAAGCCGCTAAGAGTGTAGCCAGACAGTAGGCTATAGGTGGCTAACAGAGGCAGTGCAACGCTATTTTTGCCCTTTTCAGCAACATTCTGGGCGACAAAGAACAAAATTAATTCCACAATCACTGCACCAATGAAAGTGGGAAAGAACAATCCGGGGTTAGCACGGATAACTCCCAAACCGCCATAGGTTCCCAATGCTGTTAAGATTAGACCGCCTCCGAGATAAGGCAGAGCATTGGCTATGACATTTGGTCCGACTAGGGCTTGAGTTCTGGCTTCACGGATAGCGTCACGGAAGTTGCTAGTATTGCTCATATTTTACATTTGAGAATTTTACTGACTAATTCCATTCTTACCTAGATTTTTAGCTCATAATTAGAGAAATGAATCCGTAGACATTGTGTTTGCAAGCGCTGGGCATATTTATCAAGGTCTTTGATGACCTCGCACTGCACAAGGGTTACATGCTCGCTAAAACTTAGCATCAACAAAAACATCTCTGTATCGAACGGATATGGGTACAAAAATTATGCGTGTAAATACTGACCTACGGAGTGAGAGTCTACATAAGTTCAGTGAAACAACGAATGGTTTCTCCAACCGTTCCTAAGGAAAATAATTACAGCTTAAGTGAAGTTTTACGCAACTCCGTTTTTTAGGGAATAGGAGTTACCAAAAAGGAATTTCTATGGAAACAAGTCAGTCCTCTATGCGGTCTGATGGTATGGAGTTATTGCAGTTATACCATCAGAATCCTTCTATTGAACTTCGTAATCAGCTTGTTAAATTACATACTGGCTTAGTACGGAAAATGGCTCATAAATTTAGCCATCAATGTAATGAGCCTTATGAAGACTTAGAGCAAATCGGTTACTTTGGTTTAATCAGAGCCATTGAGCGTTTTGATCCCAGTCAAGGATATGCTTTTAGTTCCTTTGCTGTCCCATATATTCGGGGTGAGATGCTGCACTTTTTGCGCGATCGCAGCACTCTGTTAAAAATTCCCCGGCGTTGGCAAGAACTCTACAATGAGGGGCAAAAAGTTCGTAAGGAATTGGCGGAAATTTTAGGTCGTCCTCCCAAAGATGCAGAAATTGCTAAACAACTCAAGGTATCTGTGCAAGAGTGGCAAGAAACCAAGTTAGCTGCTCAAAATCGTATGCCTTTGAGTTTAGACGCTACGGTAGTTAACTACATTGATTGTCAAATTACCTTGGGTGAGGCGCTTCCTTGTCCCCGTTCTGGCGCCCAACAGCTACAACACGAAGAACGGCAACAACTACAAGGGGCAATTAGCATGTTAGAAGAAAAGCCTCGTATGGCAGTAGAACTAGTATTCTTGAAAGAACTTTCTCGCAAAGATGCCGCAAAGAAAATTGGCACTAGTCCAATGACAGTCACACGGTATCTACAAAAGGGAATTCAGGATTTGATGTCGATGCTGCAAACACAAGCGTTATCAACAGGCTGAAAGCACATTTCCCAGGAATGGCGAGTCGGGAACTTGTGCTAACGCCTCTTGTACCACAGCCGAACCTGCTCCCAGACGGCAAGAGTTTTCCGTCAGATGACGCTTCCAAACTCGACTACCCGGTTGTCCAGCAAATAGTTGCAGCATGTGGCGGGTAATTTTGTTGAGTTTCAGACCTTTTGCCACCCAGTAATCAATATAAGCAAACATCGCTTCAGCAACTTCATGGCGAGACAGAGGTTGCATCGCCTCGCCGTAGATTTCACTGTCTGCTGTGGCAAATAAATAGGGATGATCGTAAGCTGCACGCCCAATCATCACCGCATCTACCGATTGTAAATGCTCTTTTACCTGCTCCATGTTAATAATTCCACCATTGATTTCGATGAATAGGTGGGGGAATTCCTGTTTCAGACGATAGACATCAGCATAACGCAGGGGTGGTATATCTCGGTTTTCTTTCGGGCTTAAACCCTGTAACCAAGCTTTGCGGGCATGGACAGTAAAACGTTGGCAGCCTGCTTGTGAGACAATGCGAACAAAATTTACCATATCTTCGTAGTGATCGCGATCGTCAATACCAATGCGGTGCTTTACACTAACTGGGATAGAAGTCGCATTGATCATCTGTACTACACAGTCTGCCACTTTTTCAGGCTGTGCCATTAAACAAGCCCCAAAATTCCCATCTTGGACACGACTACTCGGACAACCGACATTGAGATTGATTTCATCGTAGCCTATATCCTCAGCAATCCGGCTACATTGGGCTAATTCCTTGGGATTATCGCCCCCAACCTGCAAAACTAGGGGCTTTTCTTCTGGGGAAAAGCCGAGTAGGTGTTCTTTGTCACCATGCAAAATCGCGGCAGTTGTCACCATTTCGGTATAAAGCAAAGTACGGCGTGTAATCTGCCGCATAAAATACCGAAAGTGGCGGTCTGTACGATCCATCATCGGTGCAACACTGAGAGGATAAGCACCGTGAATCATGAATGGGGGCAAAGTAGCTGAATTTAAACAAGTCATGATTACGAGTGTATCCCAAAGCTTTACGAAAAAGCTTCTCCTGCTCCCAAAATGCTGTGAGTTAGTTCGCCTCCTAACTCCACAAGTTCGTATAGTGCTTCATCAAGATGGCGATCGCAAATCAATATCTCCTGACCTTCATCGGCGGCAAACAGGGCCGCTTTTCGCATTAACTCACGAATAAAAGCAGCACTCACCCCTTGCGTACGTGCAATAAAACTATCTAAATTTTCCAACGACAGCTGCAAACCTTTGCTATAAAGTTCAAACAGTCTGCGCCGACAAGATGCATCAGGTAAAGGAATTTCAATCGCAGTATCGACCCTTCCTGGTCGTGCTGCCAAAGCTGGTTCCAGGATTTCGGGTCGGTTGGTTGTCAACACAAATAGAACATCTGCATCCTCATTCAACCCGTCCATCTGATTTAGCAATTCAAATAACACTACATTACTACAACCTTTGTCGCTGCTTCTTTCTTCAGCAATTAAATCTACATCTTCCAAAATCAGAGTTGCAGGTTGTAGCAAACGTGCCATCTCACAAGACTTTTCAATTAAACCCATACCCCGACCCGTAATCAGAATGATTGTCCGGTCTGGCATTTGGGAAGCAAGATACATTGCTGTTAATGTTTTCCCGGTTCCTGGCGGGCCGTATAAAAGTATGCCTCGTTTCAGATGCCGTCCTGCCGCTTGTAGTTTGTCAGCTACTTGGGAAAAACCTATAGATTGTCGCTCGATTCTTTGTAGCAAGCCGTCTGGTAAGATAATTTGCTTACGATTTAACGATGGTAAACTATGAAAAATAACGTTTAAGCTCCTCCTATCCTCACTTTGTACTAGAGAAATTATGCGTCCTCGATAGATATTACGCCTGCGGATTGCGGTTCGCAACTGGGCGAGAAAGGCTTCGGCGCTGGAGCGATCGCTTGCCATTACCTCTACTGTAATTCCCGCACGAAAACTGTAATCACTAGCACCACGCACCATGACAGCCAAACGCAAATCGCCATTGCTAATCAGATAAAGTCCTGATTGCACGCAGG
Organism: Fischerella sp. JS2; assembly: GCF_032393985.1. Classification (NCBI taxonomy): domain Bacteria; kingdom Bacillati; phylum Cyanobacteriota; class Cyanophyceae; order Nostocales; family Hapalosiphonaceae; genus Fischerella; species Fischerella sp. JS2. The sequence continues at coordinate 6,995,129 of NZ_CP135918.1, read as the reverse complement.
CCAAAAGTTGATCATTACTGAGGGGAAGATTGACGTACTGCACAGGGCCAGGAGTCGGTTGTACTGAACTCATAAATCCTCCATTGGTATCGATGACCAATTGAGATAAACTGACTCCCAGGTGTTCATGAGGCGTAATTACACCCAACAATTGAGCAGAACACCCCACTTGTGCTAAATATTCATCCATCGCTAGTTGCAGGTTGGGGTGGTCGATTTTTCAAATTGTTGACAGACAACAGGAAGAGTTCGGGGATCTTCTGAAAAATGAGTGTGTAACTGACTCTTAAAAAAAGGTTCCTCGGTGGGAGCAGAAGTAGTTACTTGCTCAAGAAACTTTTTAAAGGAAGCACCAAAGTCATTAACTGACAAGGACGACATATCATCGCTCATAGTTGAAAACTCCTTTGGGCTTTTATAGTTTTGGTTAAACCAAGCTAAGCATTTAGAGGAGATACAACAGGCTTTTGATTCATTCCGGAAATTTTCATGGCGACTGGCCAGAGGGGCATAGAAATATCGAACACAGATGAACACAGATAAACACAGATACATACAGATACATACAGATATGTTACGCGTATGCTGCTGAGTATAATATTTTATTAATTCATAGCGAATTCTCTATAAAAAGACTCTGCTACCTGGTGCGCTGACTCCGCGCTCCCACCGAAGCTTTGATCGCCCCAAGCCCTAGCTCAAACTTCTCTGTGCGTTTAAGTTCGCTACGATTTTACGTAAAGCTGTACTAAGTTAACTCCCTGTTTTCCCTTTTTCAAACTAATTGATAGTGTGTTACCTAGCCTGAGCTACAATTTTCAACTTGAAGTCGCATTCCACCACTCATGCAAATTAACTGGCAAAGCGTCAAAACCTACGAAGACATTCTTTATCACAAAGCCGATGGCATTGCCAAAATTACCATCAATCGCCCCCACAAGCGCAATGCTTTCCGTCCGAAAACTATTTTTGAACTATATGACGCCTTTTGTGATGCCCGTGAAGATACTACTATAGGAGTTGTATTATTTACTGGTTATGGGCCACACACTGATGGCAAATATGCCTTTTGTGCTGGCGGAGATCAAAGTGTGCGCGGACACGCGGGTTATGTAGATGATAGTGGGATTCCCCGCTTAAATGTGTTGGATTTGCAACGCCTAATCCGGTCAATGCCAAAAGTAGTAATTGCTTTGGTAGCTGGGTATGCGATCGGGGGCGGACACGTCTTACATTTAATATGTGACCTGACTATCGCCGCCGACAATGCTATTTTTGGACAGACGGGACCAAAGGTCGGTAGCTTTGACGGTGGTTTTGGTGCTAGCTATCTGGCGCGGATTGTGGGACAAAAAAAGGCGCGAGAGATTTGGTTTCTCTGTCGCCAGTACAATGCTCAACAAGCGCTGGAAATGGGCTTAGTAAATTGTGTTGTACCAGTGGAACAATTAGAAGCAGAAGGTATCCAGTGGGCTAAGGAAGTTTTAGAAAAAAGTCCCATTGCTATTCGTTGTCTCAAGGCAGCATTTAATGCTGATTGCGATGGACAAGCAGGTTTACAGGAACTCGCCGGTAATGCAACTTTACTTTACTACATGACAGAAGAAGGAGCCGAGGGTAAACAGGCGTTTTTAGAGAAACGTCCGCCTAATTTCCGACAATATCCTTGGCTACCGTGAGGGGAAGGTGGTGCGATCGCTCAATCATAGAGAATCTAAAGGCGCGATCGCACTGATACACTTATGATTTTTGTACAAGCGGGAGTGTTACCGTAACAGTAGTTCCTTCACCAAGTAAAGAATTAACTTCAATCTTACCCTGATGTTTTTGGATAATCTGATAGCAAATCCACAATCCTAATCCAGTACCTTTACCCACTTCTTTAGTTGTAAAGAAAGGGTCAAAAATCTGATCTTGGTTTTTTGGTTCAATTCCGCAACCATTATCTGTAATTCGTACGTAAATGCGATTACCTGCTGCTTTGTTTGTATGGATTAATATTTGGGGATTGACTTTATTATCTTCCGATGAAAATTTACTAAAAAATGACTCTTCCACAGCATCAATTGCATTACTTAGAAGATTCAAAAATACTTGATTTAGTTGTGCTGGATAACACTCAATTAATGGTAATGTTCCTTCATATTCTTTTATTACTTGAATTCCTTCTTTTAAGCGATGATTGAGAATCAATAAAGTACTGTCAATTCCCTCGTGAATATTCACAGCTTTCTTTTCAGACTCATCTAATCGCGAGAAATTTCGTAAAGACAAAACAATTTCCCGAATTCGCTGCGCTCCCATTTTCATTGATGATAAAATTTTGGGCAAATCTTCGCTAATATAATCTAGTTCCATCTTTTCTAGACAAGTTTGAATCGCAGCAGTTGGTTGAGGATATTCTTTTCTATATAAATGAAGTAATTCTAATAGTTGTTCGATATATTCCTTGGCATAGCTAATATTGCCATAGATAAAACTTATGGGATTATTTATTTCATGAGCGACCCCCGCTACCATATTACCCAATGAAGACATTTTTTCAGTTTGAATCAACTGTGCTTGAGTTTGTTGGAGTTCTTGAATTGCATAACTAAGTTGATCGTAAGCTAGATTTAATTCCTGATTTTTTTGTAAAAGTTGGTGAGTGCGTTCTTCAACTCGCTTTTCTAAAGTTGTCCGAGCTTGTTCTAATTCTTGAGTGTATTCTGCAACTCGCCGAATTAAGCTATTAAGAGAAGTAGCTAAAATTCCGACTTCATCATTTCTTGTTACAGGAGCTTGCAAATCAAAATTACCTTCCTGAGTAGCTTTTTGAGCAACTCTTGCTACAGTCAATAAAGGCCCAGAAATATTTAGCGCTATATTCTTACCCACCAAGGTACAAATCAAACCCCCCAGTAGGAAAAAACCCCACAATCTTAGCCATAAGTACTGTACTGTATGGTTGAGATCAGCAAGCGATTTTAGCAATACCACTGTCAGAGAAGTATTACTCAATCCTGGCAGAAAAATACTTTTGGCAATATAGTGCTTATTTGTAAGTAAGATGCGTATTGGTGGGACAGAGGTCAGTGGTAACTGCCAATTTCTATTAGTGACTGCTGTTAAGGTAGAAACAACAACTGTTTTATCTTTGTTGAATACAATCAAGTACTCATCTTTGGCTGCTATTAGACTTTTGAGGAATTCGTTATTGATGAGAATACCAATTTCAACTGCGCCAATCACTTCTTCTTCGTTAGACTTAATCGGAGCTGTACCCACCATAACTAACTGTGTTTGTCCTCGTTGTTTTGCAAGATTGACTACATCTAAAGGGTACATCCCTCCAAGTGCTTGAGAAATACTTGTTCTATCTTCTAAGTATGATTCATTTAATTTTGGCTCTCTGAGATCTAGCACTACTCCACCGTTTTGATTGACAACCTTGATCAGGTCTAATTCCAAATTAGTCTTATGTGACACTAATATTTTCAGTAGTGCTTGAGTATCTTTCTCTTGCAGTGCGCTACGCACATCATTTCGTTCTGCTATTAGCTGCACCCAAGAACCCAAGTCTTGTTTTTCTGTTTGCAACTCCTGCAAAATAACTGCTGCACCTGATGCAACAGAATTTTTTATCTGGTATTCCATTCGGCTGGTAAACCAGAAAGCAAAGCTAATTACAGCTACCACCATAATGCTAAAGAATACCAGCATAAACGGCATGATAATTCTTTGGCTTAAAGGTAGTTTTGAGTAACTAGCTTGCAACCTCACACCCCGTCCCACTATTTGCGGGTTAGATTGTTGCTCAGTATTTTGATTGAAAAAGCTGAAGAGTGGCATTTGATTATTAGTATAATTCAGCACCAGCTAAATCGGTAGCTAGAAGTTATAGAGCCGCAACTCCAACTCCCTAAATTGTTACTTGTTTATCACCTGATTGTTGCTACTGTTGTTGTACAACAAGGGTTTAATTGTAGGCTTTAGCATTTTATTTTAAGTAAATAAATTTTTGATTCCAAAATTAATTTTTATACTTAAATCAATTAAGTTTTAAATAATATTGTAAAAATGTATTTGGTGTCAAACTTACGTTTAAAAAAGTAAGTTTTCATACTTTTTAATCAACAAGTGTTGGAGGGGGAGTGGGGATTAGGGGCAATGGGGAGATGGGGGGTGTGAGGAGTGTAAGGAGTAGTGAACAGCCACTACCAATCAACAATCAACAACCAACAACCAACCACTAACTCATTTACTAAAATTTACATTTCTCCATAATCTTTGTAAAAACCGTTAAACTTCATTGCAAACCTAAGAAGCTAGGTAAAACGACATGATAAGTTTTGATAATGTGAATCAATAACTAGGGATTAACAAACAAAGGAGAATACAGTGGCAATGGAATCACAGTTCCTCAAGGGTACAAATGTAGTTGTTGAAGAAGACTTTAGTGAATATGTTGCCCACCTCCAAATGCACATGGCTCTGCAAGCTCGTAATCTGGTTCCATCCCTGAAGCAGACCCAGGAAGATAGTCGAGAGCAATTACTCCATCAAACCCAAGCAAATTTTGAAAAACTAATTTCTCGTTCTCGCCGAGCTATCTAGCTCACAATATATACAAATCTTCAATAAAATTTAAATAAAATTAAAGCAGAACTTGTTGAGCTCAGGCTAATGTAGTCATCAACTAGTCTGCTTTTTAATATTGAGTTGTGAAAATCACTCTTTTGGAGCAATAGATAAGGGGTGGAAAGCCGTTAATATTAATGCAGCAGTACCTCTGTTTCTGTTATTTAAGGCGCAATGGCGGCTCGAATGAAAATGAATTCATTACTTCAGAAAAATCTTAGCGTTGTGATCCGACCAATCCAATATCGAGATTTGGATAGTATTGGACGTCTAGCTCTAGATTCATTCGCAGCTAAAACCAGAAAAGGAGCCGATTTTGCTATGCGGCAAATGCAATGGCTGCGCCGTTGGTATGGATTGTTGAAATTTTTAAGTTGGTTTCCTAACCCGTTACAATATATTTTCTGTGGTTATGTAGCAGAACAGGGGCGATCGCTTTTAGGAATGATCCAAGTCTCGCCATTTAATCGTACCCGTAGCACTTGGCGCGTAGACCGTGTAATCCTAGAGCGTGCTGCTGATAAACAAGGAATTGGATCGCAGCTTTTGCGCTACTGCTTTGAGTCAATTTTAGAGGCTCGGACTTGGATATTAGAAGTAAACATTAACGATACAGAAGCATTGGCACTGTATCGGCAAAACGGTTTTCAGCGTCTGGCTGAAATGACCTATTGGGAAATTAAACCAGAACTGCTAGCTGAATTGGCGCAAGTTAACCCAGACTTGCCTAATTTGCTGCCTATAAGTAACGCTGATGCTCAGCTGTTATATCAACTAGATACAGCATCAATGCCGCCTTTGGTGCGGCAGGTATTTGACCGCCAAACCGATGACTTTAAAACTAACTTATTTAGTGCCTTAGTTGATGCTGTCAAACAGTGGGTGACTAAAACAGAAGTAGTAAGCGGTTACGTATTTGAACCCCAACGTAAAGCAGCGATCGGTTATTTTCAGATTATGCTAGACCGCAAAGGTGAAGAACCACATTGGGCAACGCTAACAGTCCACCCAGCATATACTTGGCTGTATCCAGAGTTGTTGACTCAACTTGCTCGTATTGCCCAGGATTTCCCCCAGCAACCATTGCAACTAGCTTCGGCAGACTATCAACCAGAAGGGGAAGAGTATTTAGAACAAATTGGAGCAGGTCGTATAGAACATACTCTAATTATGTCTCGCTCGGTGTGGCATAAAGTACGAGAATCTAAATTTGTCTCTTTGGAAGGAATTCAGTTACCTGAAGTATTACAAGGTCTACAACCAGCACGTAAACCCATACCAGGGGGAATGTCATGGTTGCCCCCACATCAGCAAACTTCTCCAGACAGGCAAACACAATCTAATCCATCAAAAGAAACTATTTCCTTTTCTTGCAAAAATTCTCACTTAGAACCATTTTGTCAGCCAGACTCAGCTGATGGACAACAGCAGGAGTAGTTGTGTGGATATTAAACAAGGACAAGGGGGACAAGGAGGACAAGGAAGTAATGTTTCTCCCCTGTCTTCCCCCTCTTGTGTGTCTTACCTTACTTCTAAATATGTTTCTGCTTTAGGATTAGATGTCGGTCGTAAACGTATTGGTGTGGCGGGGTGTGATCGCCTGGGGTTAATAGCCACTGGCATTACTACTGTAGAACGTACATCTTTTGGGCAAGATGTGGAACAAATACAAAAACTGGTCAATGAAAGAGAAGTACAAGTTTTAGTCGTCGGTTTACCCTATTCAATGGACGGTTCTTTAGGGTTTCAAGCTAAACAAGTACAAAAGTTTGCCACACGACTAGGCAAAGTTCTGAAGCTGCCTGTGGAGTATGTAGATGAGCGATTAACTTCTTTTCAAGCAGAGCAGTTGCTCATTGCTGAAAATCGCTCTCCATCACGCCATAAAGCTTTAATTGACCGTAAGGCAGCAGCTTTAATTTTGCAGCAATGGTTAGATACACGGCGAACTGGCTTACAAGCTACAGAATTATCTGCTGAGTAAGCACACCTTGTCGCATGATATTCTGAAATCTGTTAGCCAGCAAAGGTAGGAAAGAATTGAAGGTTAAAGAAAAACAGGGAACGGGAAACAGGGAACGGAGAAAGGGTAATTAGGATATCGATCATTTTTTCAATCCCCAATCCCTAATTCCTAATTCCTTATCCCTCACCCCCTTTCCCCCTCTATCAAGTAGCTGGTAGTCATACAGTTTATATCTCGGCTATGTCTTTTTCTTATTTTTCGGACGAACATGATCGCGGATCAGCTGGCACCATCACTCTGAGCGATGACAAAGGGCGATCGCTCGAATGTTACATTGAACATTCACTGGAAGTAGATGGGCAAGGATACTTTTTGCTTCTTCCTGTTGACTCACCTGTAGAAATCTTTGCTTGGCAAGGTGAGGAAGAAGAAGAGGCTGTTCTCGTAGAAGATGATGCCACTATCGAGCAAATTTTTAGCACTGCCCAAGCTGTACTATCGGAACAAAATCTAGTCCTCAAGAATACAGCTTATGCTTTAACTGTTGCAGGTGAATTACCACCAGTTGAAGAATCAGAATTGTTCACTTTAGAAATCGAAGACGAACAGTCAGATTTGGAACCAGAGCAATTACAATTGCTAGCTAGCTTTTACTATGAAGAGCAGGAGTATGCAATTTATACCCCTCTTGATCCACTACTGTTTTTTGCACGAATCTCTAAAACTGGTAAACCTGAATTACTTTCGCCAGAAGAATTCCGTCAAGTGCAACCGCTTTTAGAAGAGCATTTGTTTAATGGAGTTGAATAAAATTAAAAATTCCAAACAAAAAACGGCAATATTTAATCTCTACATGAGGAAGTTTTAATTATTATTAACTATGGGCATAAGCATTTGGCAGTCTTTTTGCCAAATGTTTTAGCTATTGCATAGATTTCTGAGAAATATGTCTATAGTCCAGTGTCCATAGTCAAGAGTCCATAGTCAAGAGTATAGAGAATCTCAAATTGACAATCGACCATTGACTATTGACCATTGACCATTGACCATTGACCATTGACTTTTGACTAAAACTATGCGCTGGAACAACCTCCTACAGCCTGATTTAATTTTGGAAGGTTCAGTGTTGAATCTTACACCTGGTATGATCCAACAATATGGGCTGAAGGGGCTGGTGTTGGATGTCGATGAAACATTAGTACCTATTAGAGTAGTATCGGCTTCAGCAGAACTACAAAAGTGGGTTCAGGAAATCCGTCAGGTAGCAACTCTGTATCTTGTAAGCAATAATTTAAGTGAAGTCCGCATAGGAAATATTGCTCAGTCTTTGGATTTACCTTACTACTTAGGCGCTGCTAAACCCTCGCGACGTAAGATCAGAGCAGCACTCAATGCCATGAATTTGCCCGCAGAACAAGTGGCAATGGTGGGCGATCGCTTATTTACCGATGTGTTAGCTGGTAATCGGTTGGGAATGTTTACGATTTTGGTTGAACCAATAGTTCATCCTGATGTTGCTTTGCGTTCCCACCCAGTCCGTAACTTTGAAGTCTGGGTATCTGAAGTTATGGGAGCCTCCATCAACCCGGCCAAACGCCGTTTTACAAAGCTTCACAAATAGTCAGGAAAGTAAATCTAAAGAAAAAATTAAAAAATCTTTGTTTACTACAAAAATAGGGGATCATTTTAAGTATAGATAACATTGGGGTCAGCAAAATAAAGACCCTAAATATAACCAAAGAAGTAACAAACTAATAAAGTGTCAGCCCCTGTTTATATGGGTTGGCACTTTATGTTATTTAGTAGTGATTAATAGATTTCTAAACATAACAATAAACGCTATTTGAGAGGGAGATCCCAAATGTTCAAAAAACTCACCTGCGATGTAAATCGCAGTCTCATAGCTTAAATCTGCTTAAGCAAACTGTTTGATTTATTTGACTCGTCTTCAGACAACTTTGGCTATGAAGCTCAGGGTTAAAACCCTTAGCAGCATATTGAAAAAATTGGGATACTCCCGTTTGAGATTCGTTGCATATCTTGAGCATGATTACAAGATTTACCGGATGATTATTTGGCTATATGCTTAGTAATATGCTCAGGTTGTTAGATTTGTAAAAGTGCAACTAGACAACTGACTCGGCTAAGCTATTGTTGATGAGTGTTTAAGGGAAAGTACAGCTTTATGGAGTTGGAACAGTGTTTGAGGCTGAGGCGTGATACACGACATTTCTTGAAAGACGATGTCCCTGATACTGTATTGAAAAAAGCCTTAACTGCCGCTCACTGCGCTCCCTCAGTTGGTTTGAGTGAGCCTTGGCGATTTGTGGTAGTCCGTAATCAACAGACTAAGGCAATACTCAAGCAATCTTTCCTGAAAATCAGGGCAAAAGCAGAAGCCGATCTGGCAAATGATCAAGACAAGCTCAAGCTTCATAAAAGTCTTAAGTTAGAAGCAATTGAAGATGCTCCCATTGGTTTAGCAGTATTTTGCGAGTACCCTAAAGAAAACTACACAATAGGCACTGTTTGGACTGATGAAACATTGAAATGGAGCTGTGTGTGCGCAATCCAAAATCTTTGGCTGTCCCTAACGGAACAAGGATACAGTGCAGGTTGGGTTTCGATTCTCGATTATGACCAACTTAAACAAGTACTTAGTGTTCCTGATGATTGGGAACCGTTAGGTTATCTTTGTATAGGAAAACCTGCTACAGACTATGATGGACAACCAATGCTGGAACAAGTTGGTTGGAAACAACGTTGTTCAGAGCCTGTGGTGATTTACAGATAAAGTTATCAGTGATCAGTGATCAGTTAATTTCAAGTCTGTTGCCTAATATCAAGTTCGGCTTCTTGCTTACAATATTATGCTTCGCTGTTGGTCATTGGGCATCGGGCATTGGGTATGGGAAAATCATCATTATCTTAATAATCCATTACCAATTACCTATTACCAGCCCACGCGACAATATAAGTATTCAAGTGAACATGATATAACTTAATTCCCGGTCTTTAACTTGGGATATGCAATACGTTTGTGATGAAATTGTTGCCAAACTTCTACAAAAATTTCGGCTATTTTGCTCATTTCTTCCCGTGTTAGTCCTGAGTCTACTAATTGGTTGTCTTGCCATCTGGCACGGAGAATATTGTTAACCATCACCAAAGCTTGTTCACAACTAGCATCTTTGAGCGATCGCAATGCTGCTTCGCAGGAATCTGCTAGCATCACAATTCCTGTTTCCCGTGATTGAGGAATTGGCCCATCGTAGCGAAAGTCTGCTTCATCTACTGTTAAACTGGAATCTTCTTTAGCCATCTGTTGAGCTTGGTGATAGAAGTAAGCAATTTGCATAGTGCCTTGATGCTCTGGAATAAAAGCTTGAATAGAAGAAGGCAAACTGTGTTTTTTTGCCATCGCCAAACCTTCGCTGACATGCTTTTTAATGATGTCAGCACTATGCCAAGGGTCTTTAATTTCTGTATCATGCTTGTTTGGCCCCCCCATTTGATTTTCAATAAAGGCTTGGGGGTCGTGCATTTTACCAATATCGTGATACAATGTGCCAGCTCTAACTAATTCAATGTTGCATCCTAATTCTTTGGCAGCAGCCTCAGCTAGAGTGGCGACAAATAGCGTATGCTGAAAAGTCCCAGGGGCAACTGTTGCCAGTTTTTTTAATAAAGAACGGTTAGGGTTTGCCAGTTCTGCCAAGCGAATCGGAGTAACTAAATCAAATAATTTTTCTAAATAAGGGCTTAACCCCAAGGCTACAATACTCCAAGCTAAACCAGATAAAGCAAAAATCCCTGCTTCTTTGAGGACAACGTAAAAATAAGGGCCAAATGCTGCACCCAAAAAGATTTGAATGAGTAGGTAAACACCACCTTCAGTTAAAGCGATCGCTACACTTAATAGTGCTAATTCCTCACGCGATCGCAACCTATGGGCTATACAACTGCCCAATATTCCCCCAGCTGCACCTGCCAATAGGGAAATTTTACTGATTTCTAGGCTCATGCCTAATAATGCTACCAGCAGCCCTACCACTGTCACACCCGCAGTCGCTCCGTAAAAGCTACCCAGCAATAAACCTACACCACTCCAAGTAGTATAAGGCGTACCCATTGTCACTACCACAGGCGTACTCAAAGTCAGCAATAATACTAATAGGCGATCGCTTTGTCGCCATCGATACTTAATACTCCGTTCAACAAAAGTAAAAATTCCTACAGAAAAGCTGACAGTCCCAGCCAAATACATTAATCCCAACCAGTTAATTTCTCGGCGTAGCAGGTGGTAGTGTTCCAATGCATCTAAATGCCAGGCTGTAATGCGATCGCCCTTGCGGACAACTATCTCACCTTGTTCCACAGCCACGATTACAGGCTTAACTTCTGCCGCTGCCATTGCTGCTTGTAATTTGGTTTGTTCTTCATCTTGCTTAAGATTCGGTTGCAAAACCTCTAACAGCAGTTTCTTCGCAAAAGATTCTGCTTGTTGTGGCACTAATTTATGAACATGCAAATTGACTGCATTTTGTAAAACACTGGGGGGTAGTCCTTGAGGAATACCTTGAGCTAAAATCCGCTCAGCACTCAGCTGCACCCCCATTTGAGTTTTTGCCCAGTCTTCATCAGAGAAGTTCAGGAAAGAAGTTGTTTCATAAGCTGTTTGGGAGTTTTCACTCAGCAGTTGTGACAACTTGATGGTGGCTTGGGTATAACCTTGGCGTGCTTGAGCAACTTTACCCAATAGTGAAACCAAGTTTTGCGTAGAAGTCTTGAGGCGATAAGCTTCTAATTCTGCCATTGCTTGGGCAAATTCTGCACTTTGGAACGAATCATTCGGTTTTACTTCTGGAGTGGAAGAAACGCTAAGTAAGGAAGTCTCTGACTTCGATGAAGAGGATAGGGGGATACCTAAACGCGATGGTACGGAAACATTCTCCGTATCTCCAACTCTCTGCTTATTTGCGTTTTGATTCTGTTCTCTGGTTTTAATGAAAATGCTTCTTAAGTTTTGAGTTAATACTCCTGATTTTTGCTGATTAGTATGTTCTAGAGCTATCAACAAGTCTTCCCATTCCGAGTCAGCACAGGAACGCAGATAACGCTGACTAGAAACTGACAAAACAAAAGTATCAAAAAAAGGAAAAGAACCGGCAGCAGCTCGAATCTCACTACCCTGAGCTAAAAATGTTTGTAAATTTTTCTTGATTTGTGTATTAATGTTTTCATCAACCATTAACACAGGCACAAATTTTTTGCTAACATTTTTGCGCTGTGCTTCTGTTTTTTTTGTATCCTCGATCAGGCTACTATAGGGCGCTCTAATTGTCTCTGGTGCGGTGGTTCCTATTTTCAATTGAGGCTGGTTGTAGAAATTTTGCCCAATTATTCCAGTAAGAGACACTACTGCAATCACGAAAACAACAGGAGAAGGTTTTCCAAGTAAACCACCACTAGTTACCTTCAGGTTTGGCGCTCTTTGTTTTTTATGTTTGCCTTTCACAGTTGGTTTCGATAAATGTAAACGGCGTAGGGCTTTGGTAAAGTTGCTTCCAGTGAATAAATCCTTTAAGTCAAAGATGAAAAAATGGCTGCGTTTTCATCGTCTATGACCGCAGTTTCTTGCTTTATTACTTTGAGTTAAAACACTTGAAGCCTGCTTACCACAATTGCTACCTACAGAACCCGATTGAATTTTAATGTTATCCCAAACTTTAGTATATTTTTTTACTAAAATTTAATTTATTGTAATAGAAAATTTCTATTTTTTATACTTTGTATCATTAGTAAAGTAGAAGTGAGATTAACGTAGCCGGATCACGCGGGGAGCTGCGATCGCCTCTAGAGGTACATCGTTGAGAGTTACGGCCCATTCTGTTCTCACGTCGCCTTGATGCAAAGTAGAATCATACACTCCTGACCAGGTAGCCACAAGTGTATCTGCTAATTTTAGCATCTCGGAGAAATCCTTTGGTTGCCATTGTGCCGCCCTATTTTTGGCAAGTAAAAACCGCCAACTTACAGGAATATCTGCTGTAGCGTTATAGGCTCCTGATAAAGCAGCAGTAATTGTGCTGATATAAATCGAGCGTGATGTAACTTTAGTAGACCGTAAAACTGAAAGGCGAAAGTCTTCTAAACTACTAACAAAGCAATAAAAAGCAATTGCTAAGGCATAATTCACGTTTTCTTCTGTACACAACTCAGCTTGCGTTATTTCTAACCCTGCCTGTTTTTCTAACAAATTGTGTAATTTCAATAAAGTCTGTGGTACAGATGTGGGTGTTTCTCCCAAAAAGCTAATTATTTGTGGAATGAGAGTAGCTCGAGTAAGTTTTTCTGTTAGAGATTGAGCGATCGCATAGCCTACTGCCAGCGTCCAATCTTCTACAACTGGGTTATTTTGCCAAATTTTAACTACATGTAGCAAGTTTTGTCGTAGTTTGACAGCATGCTCATGAAAAAACAACGCTACTGGTAGTGTGGCCAAAATTACTTGTAATGCAGCGTCTGTATTATTCTCTAAAATAATTCCTGATTGTTGCTGACGCCTACTCCAATCTCCTAAGTCAAATCTACCCACCTCGATTAAACTTTCAGCACTCAAGATCACCATTTTTTGCCAATAGCTAGATGCATTTGGCACTTGTTCGCCTTTTAATGCGAAATTTTCCCCAATTAAAGCCCCTAATATGGTTCCTCTAGTGCGGCTGACAAGAGAATAATGCATAATTTAATGGGAAATGGGGATTGATGATCGGGATCGGGGAAGTGTGAAAAGGGGGCATTCGACATTGGAAATAACTACTAACCACTAACCACTAACCACTAACTAACTGTTATATATTTTTTCTTAAATAAAACGTTAACGCTTGTAATCCTAAAATATAACTTTGTGCGCCAAAACCGCTGATTTGACCGATTGCAATGGGAGCTATGTAGGAGTGATGACGGAACTCTTCTCGCTTATAAATGTTACTTAAATGTACCTCTACTGTAGGTAGATTAACAGCAGCGATCGCATCTCGCAATGCTATACTGGTGTGAGTATAAGCTCCAGCATTAACCAAGATGCCTTGGTATTTTCCCAAGGCATCTTGAATTGCATCTACCAATACCCCTTCATAATTTGACTGCATGGTAAATACTTTCACTGCCAGTTTTTTTGCTTCCGTTTCTAACTGGCGGTTGATTTCAGTCAGACTCAGAGAGCCATAAATACCAGGTTCTCGCTGTCCTAGCAGATTCAGGTTTGGCCCATGCAGCACCAGAACGCTTAAGGGATCTAATTTCAACTCCTGCACTTTTGCTCTCTTAGCGACGGCGTGAGCGATCATCTACAGGAATTGGAATTAGCTCTGGTTCCGGCTCAGCTTCTGGCCCTAAAAGGGCTTCAATCAGCTTGCGTGCCAATTCCTTAAGCTTTTCTAGCACCTTTTCAATATAGTCCATTGGACTGACCGCTCCTGAAATACTAACTCGATTTTTCGGTTATCAGCTACGGAGAAACTAGCTTTTTTGCACTCTGGCTTTTGATCGGCTAACTTTTGTTCCCGTCTTCCGGGCTTGAGCCATTTCTTAAAATTATAGTGTTATTTTCTCCCTTATTTTTTAGATTATCACATCCCTTACCTAGACGACTCATCTTACTAAAGATAGCTTTTTGAAAAAAAGGACTAGGATTAGAGGTTGATAACGTCTCTGTGTCAGTCTGAATACGACCAGACAAGACAAGGATGAGAATTTGTATCAGGAATTGTGTCAAGTGGTATATGGGTCTGGCAGAAAAGATTTTTTATCAGTAATTATTATAAAAACAGAGTAAGAATAACAAGATAAAAACGTCTATTTTCAGTAAGAAAAACTATAATTACGTCATCATAGACTTTTTGCAAACAAATACTTGTTATATAAGTTTTTTCAATAAAATTCTGATTAGCAATAATTTCTCGCAGGAAGCCTCCAGATTTATTTGTGGAAAATCCGTCTTTAAAAGCTTTCAGTCTCGTGAGCGCTTTCGGATCTGACGCTAACAGAGGAGCCAGGGCGCTCATTGGATGAGAACTCCCCTCAGCACACCGCCTCGTCTACAAACTTTTCGCAAAACCCAAAATCGAATCACCCAAGTTTATAGAAGTTTTTTTATGTACTGATAGCAATAGTCGTTAGGGGCGAAGCATTTGATTTAAGTAATAAATATTTTCAGCCAGTTCATAAAATATTACCTAATAGCTTCGCCCATACAACAAATAGTCAATAGTAAAACTGTGGACTGTGTCCTATTAACATTTATCAGTTATCAGTTTCATTGTTTCATTGTTTCATTACTGACGAAACACCATAAGCTTGATAACTTTTTACTGTCCACTGTTCACTGATTTAACTGTTGCCTTTAGCTAGTTTTTTTGGCAGCAGTCGTTGATGATTTGGCTTTTGTTGATTTGCTACGCGAACTAGTTGTAGATTTAGTGGTTTTGCGAGTGGATTTGCCACTTGATGTTTTGCTTGCTAGCAACTCCAATGCTGTATCCAGCGCTATATTTTCTGGTGATGTACCTTCTGGAAGACTGACATTGGTTTTGCCGTGCTTGATGTAAGGCCCGTATGGCCCATCATAGATGTTTACAGGTTCGCCATCTTCTGGGTGAGTTCCTAATTCCCGTAAAGCCGCCTTAGATTTACTACTTGTACTGCGTCCTTTTTTCGGCTCAGACAATAATTCTAATGCACGTTCCAAGGAAATAGTCAATACATCGTCACCTGCTTTGAGGGAACGATAGTCTTTGCCTTCCTTGGCATTATGCACGATATAGGGGCCGAAGCGTCCCAAATTTGCTTGAATGGTTGCGCCTGTTTCTGGATGGGTTCCTAATGTTCGGGGTAGGGATAAAAGACCAACAGCCATGTCTAAGGTGACATCTTCTGGCTTAACACCCTTGGGTAGAGAAGCTTGTTTCGGTTTAGGATTTTCATCAGACTTATCACCCAATTGCACGTAAGGACCATAGGGGCCTATGAGTACGTAAATTGGTTCGCCTGTTTCAGGGTGACGTCCTACCTCGTCTGGGCCAGAGGTTTTTTGTTTGAGCAAGGTTTCTACCTTTTGGGGATCGAGATCAGCAGGAGTCAAATCTCTAGGAATTGATGCTGTAACGACACCATCACTATTTTCGACTTCAATATAGGGGCCAAATTTACCAATGCGGATTTTGGCATTTAGATTTTCTAGTTCTATTGTTCTAGCTTGGTTAGCATCAATCTGGTCTTCTTTTTGTTTGACCAGGGTTTCTAGACCATTATCTCCTAGATAAAATTTCCGCAAATATGGCAGCCACTCAGCTTCACCAGTAGCGATATCATCGAGAGTTTGCTCCATTTTGGAGGTAAAACTGGGATCAACGACATCATAGAAGTATTTTTCTAGCAGCTCAGTTACAGCAAAAGCAGTGAAACTGGGAATGAGGGCATTATTAGTCAGTTGGGCGTAACCTTTGTCAATAATCGTGCCAATAATGCTGGCATAGGTACTAGGACGTCCAATACCTTCGCTTTCTAAGGTTTTTACTAGAGTAGCTTCAGTAAATCTGGCTGGGGGTTGAGTTTCGTGCTTGACTGTTTCTAAGTCTTGGCAGTCTGGATGAGCCCCGACTTTGAGGTCAGGTAAAATGATTTCTTGGTCTTCTAGTGCTGCTTCGGGATCATCAGATCCTTCGACATACGCCCGTAGGTAGCCAGGAAAATCGATGCGTTTACCAGAAGAACGGAAACCAGCATCTTCCACTTGCAGTTGCACGGTGATTTGGGTTTGGCGAGAGTCAGCCATTTGACAGGCGACGGTACGCTTCCAAATTAAGTCGTAGAGTTTGAGTTCGCGATCGCTCAAGCCTGTTTCTTGGGGGGTACGGAAGCTGCTACCCGCCGGACGAATCGCTTCGTGAGCTTCTTGTGCGCCTTTAGATTTGGTGGTGTACTGTCGGGGTTGGGGACTAAGGTATTGCTTACCGTAAAGTTGTTCTACACAGCTACGGGCCGCTGCTATGGCCTGTTCCGACAAATGCACCGAGTCTGTACGCATATAGGTAATATATCCCTGTTCATACAAACTTTGGGCAATCCGCATTGTATCCCGTGCCGAAAGCCGCAACTTCCGGTTAGCTTCCTGTTGCAGTGTGGAAGTGGTAAACGGCGGTGCTGGTTTGCGCGTTACTGGACGTTCTTCAATATCTTTAACTTCCCAAGTTTTATCACTCAGGCGTTGTTTGAGGGTTTCTGCTTCGGCTTGATTGAGCAGCACGACTTTGCGATCAGCGACTATTTTCCCTGTAGTAGGGTCAAAATCGCTACCAGTTGCTAGTCTAGTTCCTGCTAAGGTGACAAGTACAGCAGTAAAGGACTGCTCTTTGCTCTTTCCAGTTTGCGGTGGGGTCAAAGTAGCTTTCAAATCCCAGTAGGTCGCTTGTTTGAAAGCACGGCGTTCCCGTTCTCGGTTCACCAGCAACCGCACTGCTACCGACTGTACACGACCCGCAGATAATCCCCAAGCGATTTTTTTCCACAGCAGAGGAGACAGGGTGTAACCCACAAGTCGATCCAAAATTCGCCGTGTTTCTTGGGCGCGAACTAATTGTTCATCGATTCTGCGGCAGTTTTGCAGAGCTTTTTTGATGGCTTCTTGAGTGATTTCGTGAAACACCATCCGCTTAGTTGGTACTTTGGGCTTGAGCAACTGGTACAAATGCCAACTAATGCTTTCACCTTCTCGGTCTTCGTCTGTTGCCAAAATCAGTTCGGAAGCGTCTTTGAGAGCTTCTTTTAGCTGGGTGACAACTTTCTTTTTGTCCTTGGGAACGACATACAGTGGTTCAAAGTCGGCGTCTACATTTACCCCAAGCTGCGCCCATTTTTCCCCTTTGACATTGGCGGGAATTTCGCTAGCCGACTGGGGTAGGTCACGCACATGACCCATAGATGCTTCTACCCGATAGTTTTTTGGCAGGTAGTTGCGAATGGTACGAGCTTTGGTCGGAGATTCGACGATGACAAGAGTTGACATGGAAATTTCAAAAAAAAGAATAGCTGCTAAGCTAAACAGTCACTAAACAGTCAAATTGGAATAATTGGCAGGTAAATGTCAAGATTATCAGTCACTAGAGATATGTGATTTCATCCTCACACAATCTACTCGCAAAGTAATCCCCTTAAATTCCAGCGTCAGGCATTCACCATATCCGCAGGTAGTATTTCCCAAAGGGTGGGGTAGAACTGCGAATTTCCAGTTATCTCAATCTTTAACTTATCTCAGGCATAATTGGCGACTATTATTTTAAAAATTGCACTTTTTGGGTATTGGACTGGTCGGTAGTATGGGTCTCCTTAGCTTGAAGCCGCGTAGTGTACGTCTACACGCAGTTCTCCCATTAGGGGATAGCATTTGAACGCTTATGTTGACATCAAACCGAAGTATTTTGATCACAAATACTACCCTGCGCTCAGCCGTAAGAGAGGACGTCTATACATAACAGTGATTGTTTATCCCTCATACTCCTCATACTCCTCATACTACCTCC
The DNA here is from genome assembly GCF_032393985.1 of Fischerella sp. JS2. Lineage (NCBI taxonomy): Bacteria > Bacillati > Cyanobacteriota > Cyanophyceae > Nostocales > Hapalosiphonaceae > Fischerella > Fischerella sp. JS2. The sequence continues at coordinate 6,976,961 of NZ_CP135918.1, read as the reverse complement.
ACCTCTCCACCTCACCCATCTCCCCATTGTTCCTACTCTTTTCTTCAGGTTGTGGCAAAATTAAATCAAATTTTGTGAGAGTCCTTAAATTTCAGTGAACAGTGAACAGTGTAGACGCGCTCATAGGCTTCCCGTAGGGTACAGTTATCAGATCTATGCTGGGGATCAAAGTCCGTGCCACCAAAGCATTTTAGTTCAATTAGTGGGAGTTACATCCAGTAATGAAACTGAGAACTGACAACTATACAATGCGGCTGCGTACCATTTACTGGGAGAACAAAGACATGCAACCAATTCGTCAAGGCGATGTGATTTTGCTGCCTGTACAGCAAACAATACAGCAAATCGAGGCACAAAAGCTACCGCACTTGATTTTAGCGGAAGGTGAAGTCACCGGACACACACATCGCATAATTGAGGGACAAGCGGAATTATATGAAAAAGATGGTACTTTGTACCTGCGTGTCTTTTCAAAAGAGGCAATACTTGCTCACGAAGAGCATAAAGCTATTTCTATTCCTCAAGGTACGTGGATGGTGCGAATTCAGCGAGAGTATCAGCCTCAAGGTTGGCGGTACGTGACAGATTGAAAAGCATTGAGCGTATGGTGCGTGATAGCTGTTTGATTTTTGATTATTGCGAATCCTGCATGTGCTGTATATTGCATTGTCATGCACCGTAAACGTTTATCCTGCATGACACTGAATTCTTCATGCACTCTTATCAATCATGGTTTAAATCTAGGTAAAAATTTTTGAAATAAATTTCAATGTCATAGACTCAGGTTTTAACTAACATATCAACTTGATACCATTCCACTATAAGTAAGCCTGATAAAGTAGGTGACCAGAAAGATAAGGAGGAAGATTTGTGTCAAGAATTTTGTGAAATATTATGACAAGAGAGTCAAGGCTAAAAATGTTAACAATTACTTATATTTTCAGTGGAGTGAACAAAAACTTATTTTTAGGTCAATACTAAATAATAGGTGTTTGATTTTAGATATTTAGAAGTCTAAGTTTAAAATATAAAACTTTGATTTTAATTAAAGTTAAATAAATTAAGAAGCTCAGAAAATTAGATATTAGGTCTCTTGCACAAATATTTTTTACTCCACCCTAACCCTAAGCGTTGGCGGGGAGGAAACTAAATCTTCCCCGTGGCAACGGAGGGATTGAGGGGGTTCTTAAGGTTCATGAAAGAGGTCTATTAAGCATCTTGCCTAAGACATAATTTGAGATTTCACTTTAGTATATTAAGCTTGGCGATCGCTCTCAAACTTTCTATAAAAAATCAAACTAATAATAATTATAAAATATTATATTTCTATTTATTAAGACTTAGTATGGAGACAAATTATTGTGTCAGTTGAAGCATAAGCAACAATAATAGGATTAACCGTAAAAAATAATACATTTTGCTCAAAAATATGCCATAAAAGCGCAAATATAGCCTTGCTGGAATAGGATTTATGTTAAAATAAGGGTGGAGAATAAAGTTCGGCGGTGGTGTTCTTGTTTTTGTTGAAAACTGCAAGTGGCTCTCCGGATGAACGGCTCTGCATATGCATAACTGAATTCTGGAGAGATTAATGTCAATTTACGTAGGCAACCTATCCTACAGTGTTAGCCAAGAAGAGCTAAGCGACGTGTTTTCAGAGTATGGCACTGTGACGCGAGTTCAGCTTCCCACAGATAGGGAAACGGGTCGCTCACGAGGCTTTGGTTTTGTTGAAATGGAATCAGAAGCAGCAGAAACGGCTGCCATTAATGCTTTGGATGGCGCCGAATGGAAAGGTCGCGTAATGAAAGTTAATAAAGCAAGACCTCGGGAGGAAAAAGGCGGACGCTCCGGCGGTGGTAGCTGGGGAAAAAGTAACAGTGGTGGATACTCTCGACGTTATTAAGGCTTGAATGAACTTATAAAGCTCAACCTAAAGAGCAATTGCTAGAAGGCATAAATAATAACTATTTGCCAAGCGCAATATAATACTTGAGAATAGCAGATTCAGTAACATACTGAATCTGCTTATTGTTTTGAAATGTGTTGGTGGTTCATGGTTGATAGTTGGTAGGTAGTTTTTCCAACTAACAATCAACAACCAACTATCAACAATCAACTAATTTGATGCTATTAATCCCGTAATACAGACAGATTTAGGAAACTTTAGTTAAAAACACAATAGAATTAACACAGTTGGTTCCTTAAATGTCTAATAGCCAAAACCTATACAGCTCATGGATTTTGCTAATGTTGCATCCCAGTTGAATGCTGGAACGATATTACCAGAGGGAATTGTGGTCTTAACCCTCTTGGGGGTTTTGATAGTGGACTTGATTTTGGGGCGCAATTCTTCACGCTGGATTGGGTATCTAGCGATCGCAGGTTTGTTAGCCTCCATAGTCGCCCTCTATTTTGAATGGGATAATTCCAATCCCCTATTTTTTGCTGGTGCTTTTAACGGTGACAACCTCAGTATTGTTTTTCGCGGTATTGTGGCTTTGTCGGCAGCAGTGACAATTTTGATGTCAATTCGCTACGTTGAACAAAGTGGCACCGCCTTAGCAGAATTCATCGCGATTTTGCTGACAGCTACCTTGGGAGGAATGTTTTTATCAGGTGCTAGTGAGTTAGTGATGATTTTCGTCTCGCTAGAAACCTTGAGTATTTCCTCTTATTTGCTGACTGGTTATACCAAGCGCGATCCCCGTTCTAATGAAGCAGCACTGAAGTACCTGTTAATTGGTGCTGCAAGTACGGCGGTATTTTTGTATGGCGTTTCTCTGCTGTACGGTTTGTCTGGTGGACAAACGGAACTTAATGCGATCGCTAACGGTATTGCTAGTGCTAACCTATCTCAATCATTGGGTATAGTTATTGCCTTGGTATTTGCCATTGCAGGTGTTGGCTTCAAAATCTCCGCAGCACCTTTCCACCAGTGGACACCAGACGTTTACGAAGGCGCACCCACCCCTGTTATTGCCTTTTTGTCTGTTGGTTCCAAAGCTGCTGGTTTTGCCCTCGCTATTCGTTTGCTAACAACTGTTTTCCCACTTGTCACCGAAGAGTGGAAGTTTGTCTTCACCGCTTTAGCTGTGCTGAGTATGGTGTTGGGTAACGTTGTCGCTTTAGCACAAACCAGCATGAAACGGATGTTAGCTTATTCATCCATTGCCCAAGCGGGGTTTGTGATGATTGGCTTGATTGCTGACACCCAAGCCGGATATGCCAGCATGATATTTTATCTGTTGGTTTATTTGTTTATGAACCTCTGCGGCTTTACCTGTGTGATTCTCTTCTCTTTGCGGACGGGAACTGACCAAATTGCTGAGTACTCTGGTTTATATCAGAAAGATGCACTATTGACTTTGGGATTAAGTATTTCCCTGTTGTCGTTGGGTGGTATTCCACCTTTAGCTGGGTTCTTCGGAAAGATTTATCTATTCTGGGCTGGTTGGCAAGCAGGTCTTTACTGGTTAGTTTTGTTGGGGTTAATTACTAGTGTTGTCTCCATCTACTACTACATTCGTGTAGTAAAAATGATGGTGGTCAAAGAACCCCAAGAAATGTCCGACGCTGTGAAGAATTATCCTGAAATCAGTTGGAATTTACCTGGATTTAGACCTTTACAAGTGGGTTTGATAACTACTTTGATCGCTACTTCTATTGCCGGAATTTTGTCGAATCCATTATTTACCCTGGCTAACAATTCCGTTACCGATATCCCTACTTTGCAAGCTAAAACAGTTGATACCACACAAGTAAGTGCGATTTCTACTGAGCAAACAGAGGGGCCGTAGATTTAATTGCAAATACTTGTTCTGTTTACAATTTTGCAACAAGACGCCTGACATTTTTGTCAGGCGTTTTTGCGTATTTAGATCCTAAAGTTCTATGAGGTTTTATTGTTATGATAATTTATAGAGATTTTCAACTCCATCAGCTACAAAACCTCACCCCTTACCCCTCTCCTTAGTAAGGAGAGGGGTATTCGGTAGGAGGGGTGAGGTGTATTTTACTCAAATGCAAACACCATCAACGTCCAGTAAACTACTGACATGACATTACCTACCATCACCCAAAATACAATAGACCTGGCTCCGGGAGATGAGTTAATCCTGAGATTCAGGACGTGGGAAGATTATGAGAATTTAATTGCCCGTCGGCAGGATAAAGCGGGACTAAAAATTCGATACAGTAGCGCTACTCAAGAAATCAGAATTATGTCACCGTTGTCTGGGCATGGTAAGAATGCTGATATTTTATCGGATTTAGTGAAGGCTTTGCTGCGATATCAAAATCAAGATTGGGAGGTATTTACTCCTATTACTCTCAAGCGCACTAACAAACAGGGAGTAGAACCAGACTATTGTTTTTATATCCAAAATCGTCAGCAGATTTTAGGGAAGGAACGTATTAATTTAGAATTTGATCCACCTGCCGATTTAGTGATTGAAGTTGATTTAACTTCTAGTACTAAAGCCGAAGATTATCAAGCAATAGCCCCTCAAGAACTGTGGATTTATCGTCGTAGTGGTTTACTGATTTATTTATTTGATGGACAACAGTATCAGGAAAGTCAAACTAGTTATAATTTCCCTGATTTTGATGTGAAAAAGCTGATACCTGAATATGTTGATCGGGGTTGGCAGGTTGGCTCAAGTATTGCTGTACGAGAGTTTGAGAAGTTTTTGAGAGAAGGTTTTTAAATTTGTTGCCAATATTTCAGGGAGACTTCGATGCAGTGCAGATTTAATGTTAGGTTGCTTGCAGCTATCATCACCAACTACGGAAGAAGTTCTCAAAGAATTTTTTTACTTCTGCAACAACCTTTCCAACTTTGCTTTTATCGACTGCTTTTCCAATGAACTATAAGTAGCGCTTACTCTTCTACTACTTCCATCAAATCTTCAATTGATACACCAAACACACGCGCCAATTTGAGAACAGAAATCAAGTTAACCATTGCCATTCCAGGAGAGTTAGCATAAGTTGCTACAGTGCTGTAAGGGAGTTCTGAACGCTCAGACACTTCTTTGAGAGTCCAACCTCGTTCTGCTGCAAGTTCTTTAATTCGCAATCTAAACACGCCTCATCCTGGTATTGACAATATCGAGATTTCGATTTTTAATATTCATAATCTCAAAAATCGAGAACTCGATTTTTGAGGGTCACAATACTAAAAGCGATCGCTCGCTGAGCCTGGAAAACTTGAGAGCGATCGCTATTCAAAACATATCCCACAAATTGGGGAAGATTAACTTATGATATCAATCTCGAAGCCAAAGTCAAATACTCATCCTTGGTATGTTATTCGGCAACTACCTAATTTGCAACGGCGGGTAGTGGTTCGGTTTCATCGTCGTCATGATGCAGAAGCCTATCTACAAATTCTCCAGCAATTACTGCCTACAGCAAGTCATGTGATCGTGTTTGATCCGATACTTGGAGAAGTAACAGAAATCTCATGTAAAGCTGAAATTGCAAACAGTAGATAACACAGGTAAACTTTTAAAAACTAATTAGTTAACAGTAGAGATGCTGCATAGCAACGTCTCTACTAATTTATACATGCCTTCCTTAGTGGTGCGATTGCATTCACAAATACACTAAGATTCTAATAAACCACAGGTGCTTGACCACGCAAAGCACGTAGAGCATTCATACAGTAAGGACAATCGCAACCAAATGTAGCAAGTGCAGCATCGCTTTCCTCTTCAGTAAAGTTTAGCATGGCTACTTTATCATTTGAAAAGTTGACTGAATTGAACTTAGCTGTGGAAGCATAACGGGGATCTACATCTTTTTTTGAAGTTCGTATACATACAAAGCGGTCATAACTAACGTGAGGATGTTTTATGCACGCTTCTCCGTCTTGTAGACGAATTACTGGTGAAGCCGCATGAGCAGGATTGACTATTCCGATTACAGATAATAAAGATGTGAAAATAGTTGGACTGGCAAGCAAAGCTAGTGCTAATTTCTTGTTCATAATCTTTCCAAAAAAGAACATTGCTGAACACTAAAACCATCCAATTAAGTTTTTCAGTGTTCAGAATATAATAATCAAGAATAGCAGTAAAATATGAGTTTTGTTTGATTTATCAAACTTTGATAGGATAAAACATTTTACTGAAATTTCAAACTAATTAATAGCAAAGTAAATGATAATAATAACCAATTTGAGAATATTTGTTTTTTACACAGAAACCGACTTCTCACAGAAATCGGTGATTTTTAAAGTTTATTAAATTGAAACAATAGTTGTTATTTTTACTAACCAACTAAATAACAACTAACTTTATTCTTATGTCTTCGTAAAGTATTAAGAGCTTGTTGCTCTAACTGTCGCACTCGTTCTCTACTAATACCAATGCGTTCACCAACTGCTGCTAAGGAAAGTTCATTTCCGTCTGTTAAACCGAAGCGTAAAGTCAATATTTCCTGTTGTTGAGGAGGTAATTTAGATAATAAGTTTTGGATATCTTGATTTAGAGATTTCTGCATAGTGTAGCTTTCAGGTGATAATCCATCATCCTCTAACATATCCTGTAATTCTGTATCTAATTCACTTCCCACTCGCATTTCTAAAGAAACAGGTTGACGTGCAGAAAGCCAGTATTGTCTAATTTCATCAGGTTGTAAATCAAGTACTTGGGCAATTTCCGTTGTAGTGGGGGTACGACCTAATTTCTGAGATAATTCTCGTTGAGTAGACTTAATTTTATTTAGTCTTTCAGTGATATGAATAGGTAAGCGAATTGTACGTCCTTGTTGTGCGATCGCTCGTGTTATCGCTTGACGAATCCACCAGTAAGCATAAGTCGAAAACTTGTATCCCTTTGTTGGATCAAATTTCTCAATTCCTCGTTCTAGCCCTAAAGTCCCCTCTTGAATTAAATCTAAAAAGTCTAAATTACGCTTTTGATATTTTTTAGCGATAGAAACTACTAATCGCAAATTAGCTACTAGTATTTTCTGTTTAGCTTGTTGCCCTTGATTTAGCAAATCAAGCAGTTGCTTTTCATCCATCTTTATACTATTTGCCCACTCTTGGAGTGTAGGTTCACGCTTTAATTCCAATGCTAATTTTTCTTGAACAGCAAGTATATTTAACATCTGCTGTACTTGTTTAGATAAATAAATCTCTTGTTCATGATTAAGTAGAGGAATACGCCCAATTTCATGCAGATAAGTACGCACCATATCAAACTTATATACATAGTTTTTAGTTTGAATATGAACTTCTTTCACAGTTATTGAATGATTCATAAATTCTTGTAGAGGCTAAAAGTTAGTACTTGTAAGCAACTATCTGATGACTATTGGGTATCTCAACACTGGCTTGACGTGAATATGTCTAACTTAAAACTTGGATGTTTCACAGATGTGTCAAACAATTGAAGAATAGATGTCAACAAATTTTATACGCTTTGAACTAAAGCACATAGTCTTTCAGGATGAGGGGTTAAACCCCTCACCGATTGACCAATATTTTTGGCAGACTCAAAAGCTGCTGTAAAACAGTTTAAAGTTTATTTTTAACAAGGCAAACGTGAGCTAAAAAATTTGCCAAGTAACAAATATTGTGTTACTTGGCATTTATTTGACATCTATATTGTTTATTAACTATTGACTCGTTTAATTAGAAAGCTCCTACTCTACCCATTAGAATATAGAAAGTTTTAGCAATCAACAGCAAGTCATACAAAGGATGCCATTTCTTTTGGTATTGCAAGTCTAAATCAACAATTTGTTCAAAGTCCTTCACATGGGAGCGGCCGCTAGTTTGCCACTCACCAGTTAGACCTGGTTTAACATTTAAACGTTGCCAGTGACGTTGATTGTAATGTGCGACTTCGTCAGCAGTAGGCGGGCGTGTTCCTACTAAACTCATTTCTCCAACAAGAACATTCCAAAATTGCGGAAGTTCGTCTAAGCTGGTGCTTCGTAAAAAACGCCCTACTTTGGTTACTCGGAAGTCATTCTTATTTTTAAATATAAGCCCGTTAGCTTCATTTTTAACTAAGTATTTTAACTGTTCAGCCTCAGGAACCATTGACCGGAATTTACGAATATAAAATGGCCGTCCCTGTAATCCGTAACGTTCTTGTACGAAAAAAATAGGGCCAGGACTGTCTAGTTTGATAGCGATCGTGATCGGTATAAATACAATAGCTAATATTAATAGTCCAATGGTGCCACCCAGAATATCTAAACAACGTTTAAATTTAGATCTTACTGAGGGGTGAGAATGAAATGATAAGTCCCATGTGTTAGAAGTTGCACCTTCAACAACGGTTGTAAATGGTATTTGGTACATTGTCAAGCCGAGTGTTGAGCGAAAAACTTATTTTTACGTATCTGTATTTCGACTATAGACTTACCTTTATTATTAAGATGCAAATACAACCGTATATTCACTGAATCTTCATCAAGTTAATAGGGATCATCAATTTTTATAAATTTCACATAAAGCGTATTTAATATATCTTATGGTGGATGAAAAAACGTTTTTTATATGGATATTACAAGTAATTGTGTTAGAATTTGCTATCAACTGAGTGTTAACATTGAAACACTAAAGTCAGTTATGTTACTTAAAAATATCAGCTTGTAATTCCCCACTCAAACATTGATATCAAGGTTCGAGAAAAGCAATTTTGCTTTGTATAAAAAGCAAAATAACTGCAAAAACATACAGTAACTCTAGCATTTGTTTTCTCCCTCAAAGTCAAAAATCATATTTAGTGGTGGATAAAAATAACACTTTGCTTTTGTAGAGTGTTTTCCCGCTTAGTATAGATGATGTTTGAGTTGAAAGTTTTTGCTCTAAGAGCGTAACTTATCTTAATCGAAGTCTGGAAAAATCACAGACTAATATAAAAGTGGCAACAGCTGCTTGTATTCAACTTATTAAAAAATTCAGCAACAAAAAATTTACTGTGATGCGATCTCAAAATTGAGGAGTTGGATAAATGGTTATAGCAGGGGCGGAAATTAAAGTAGGTCGCTTAGAATCTATTGTTGAGCAAATTGGAGAAGCTGTACTGGCCACTACAGAAACTATTGAACGTTTAGCTCAAAGAGTAGATAATCTCAGCACCCAAGTAGAAGAACAAGGAAAACAGTTACAGCAGCAGGGTTATCAAATTTTAGCTTTATGTGACGCAGTTCAAACTTTGGCTCAAACACAGGATCATTCGTTGCAAAGAATATCGCAGCTGACAAAAACTTTAGATAGTCTGATGAAACTAATTGAAGCATCAGAAGAAGGATGAAGGCTAAATCAGTGAATAGTAAACAGTTATCAGTTACCAATTAGTAACTATACCTCTTGCAAAATCGTATCTTATGTATTTTAGATTATGGCTACGCAATCTGACCGTCAAAAGCGAATCATGGAGCATCTAGCTCGGAGTACGAACGACTTTATCAGGCCTACGCTTAACTCCAACTCAAATGATCGCAAACAGCGAATTCTAGAACACGTCCGTTTAACAAGAGGCTAAATACCTTCTGCTATTACTTGATGGTCGCGATTCAGATTTTATAGTACAATTGTACTGTAAATAGTGAAATCGCCAAATTTAAAACACTAATACTGGATGCTTTTTGTCTTTTTGACTGGAAGCATCTTTTTATTTAAGTGAGATGATATTTCATGAGCTATGAGAATCAGTTTTGTTACCAACAATTGCTTGCAATATATTCCCAAGTGAAAATAAAAAGGCTGCGACTAATAACACGATCATTAAATTAGCAAGAGCAGCAAAGGGAGAGATGATAAATAAGAGCAAGAACATAAAAATTAAAATTGTGAGCAGTGTTCTATTCATATTTTTTCACCTTTAATAATTGCTAGTCTTAAGCTAATCAAATGATTGACTACTTGTTCACATTCAAAAGAAGTAAATAGTCTTAATTCCCAAGTATGATTTCAAAGTTATGGATTTTGAAAATCGGGGATTAGGGATTCTCCTGGCAAAGACGCTGCGCGAACAGGGATTAACTTGACAGTAAACCTATAATCCATCAGTGTGAATCGCCTTACACAATGTACCCTAGGGAAAGCCATGCTTGAGTGTGTCTACGATTTTTCATACCCTATGGACGTAACTGAGCGATCGCAGTTAGTTTTTTGTACTCTCAATATACGGTAAATCGCCTATGCATTCGGTGGTGTATTTTCACTACAGCGCTAAGGGTGATCTACACCAGATTTTTATGGATGAATTTGTCAAGATAATCTTGTTAGTTTAAGGAGATTATCAATGAGAAAAAGATTTTTTACGCAGCTATTACAAAACAGAATTCGTAAATTTTTGCGTCATCCCAAATATCGCTGGTTCGCAATTATTGCTAGTTTATTTTACCTGATTAGCCCACTAGATATTTCACCTGATGTTTTCCCAGTTTTAGGATGGATTGATGATGGGCTGATTGCTAGCTTTATAGTTGCAGAAGTTTCTCAAATTGCTCTAGAACAACTCAAAAATCGTAAAAAAGGTACTTCTGTTGAATCAAATTCTACTCAAACAGCGACTGTGATTGATATTGATGCTGTGCCATTAAACTAAATGGTTCTGTTGGCTTAAATCTTGATTTAGATTTAAAGTACCTGGTAGAAAGTAGCTATCATCTGCTGTCTAGTAGTTTGTTTCATTAGTTCTAAAGGTTACGAGGGGATAGATCCCCGACTTTTTAAAAAGTCGGGGATTTAAACTATCAAAATCAATGGGGTGAACTACTAGCACCAATCTCAAGCAAATGAAGAGTCAGAGACTCTAGTTTTCATTACCAGGTTGAACCTGGTAATGAACTAACACTTAACTAACAACAAATATATTAAGAATGTTCACAAACTTGATTGGGCGATCGCCTTGTTATAGCAAAATAAAATACATAATCAAATAACATTGATCATTTTTTTTAGTAGAAAAAACTTAATAAAAGCAAGCATCCGTTAATTACGCATTGCGTGTGTATTGAGGTGCAATCAAAAATTGGAGGTTAGGAATTATGGCAACTCGCAATAATTCAGAAAATAGTTTATGGCAGAAAATACAACAAGATTCTGTTAGCTGGGGATCTTTATTACTTTGGGTTTGTGGTTTGGCAGTAATGTTAATTTTGGTGACAATGTTTGCTTCTGCTTAAATTCAGCAAAGCTCCAAGTTATGTGTGCGGTTACGAAGTTCCGATGAAACTATATTTTCAGTTTTGAACAGGAGAAAATTAACATGCATCGAGAACAGCTCGCCAAATGGCTACTCGGAGCTGCTGCGCTTTCGACAATTATCATTCCGATTGGTGTAGATGCGGTCTTGCTGGCAAAAGGTCACATGAATAATCCTGCATGGCTACCTCACGCAAAACTACATTGTGCCATGTCGTTTTTTGCTGCCATTTCATTGGGAAGTGCCGCATTAGCGATTTTGAAGGCTCGTCCGGTGAGCGATCGCTTTTCGATGGGTCTTGCTGCATTTCTCGGGTCTGCGTTTTGGATAGGACTGATTGCTGCTGGCTTATGGCCTGGAACTTCTTACGGTTTCCTCAATGACCCAGTTCTCGGCAATATTCGCGAGCCTGAGTTGGGTGGAATTACGATTTATCCTAATGTTGTGCTTGGTGTAATTACTATTGCGATTGCTATAGTTGGTTATTGGTTAACAAGTCAGACAAAATCAATTGATCAATATCGCTGAAAACTAGCTATCCAAACACATAGCTAGATTTTTGTTGTAGTAGGAGAACACAAACCATTCTTAGTTTGTTTCAGTATCACTGGCTGTTACTGAATTGACTCGATAAGGTCTTATCATCATCTAAAAAAGTAAAATAGAAACAGTGAACTGCCTAAAATTCATGAACAATAAACTTTTAGCAACAGTTATTGTATTAGCTTCTAGTAGCTTAGCTGTTTCTGTACAAGCTCAACAGTCTGATACTCAAGTACCAGCCAACTCATCTAATCAAGTCCTCAATGCTTGTGTTCAAAACAAAGCAGAAACTCTACCAAATCCTTTTAGCGATGTACCAAAAGACCATTGGGCTTTTAAAGCAGTAATGACAATGTATTACTGTGGTCCCTACCGTCAAGCAACACCGCCAGCTTTATTGGAACAGCCATCACCAACTAAAAATCAACAGCAATCTTTACACAAATAGCAATTTCAACAATATTTTGCTGGTAGCTAGCTGGTAGCTAGTAGTTAGTGGAAAATAACTAATTTATGCACTTCAAAAACTAGGATCGTGTTCATAATCCCAACAATGACCTTCACGCCAAACTCTACGAAGGTTGTGTTCACAATCAGCTTTATTAGTTAGCCAAGGAATAGATGTTGGGTGAAAATAATTAGATGAATGACTCAAATTAGAAGTAATTAAAGTGAATTTCAAGGAATAAATGGCATAGACACAAGTTGAGATAATAACAAAAAACACACTAACGAATACTATATTTCGAGAAAGCCAAGAAACTCTATTTGCTGAAGATTGAAAAGATTGTTTTGAACTCTTTTTTTGATCTAATGAAAACATAAAAATAACAACCCAGTTACTACTTAAGTGTTTACTTAAGCAGCTTTACTTCATATGTTGTAACAGCATATCAAACTATTGATTTGGGATCGGTATATTTAGTAATGCGTTCTTCAAAAATTTACGAGATTATGTAGTTTTCAAATGGCAATGTAAATAATACTAAATTTTATTAGATTTACCCCCTCGATCCCCCCGAAATTCGGGGGGAAACAACTCTTCCGGTTCCCTCCCCTTGTAAAGGGGAGGGTTAGGGTGGGGTAAAAATATTTGTGCTAGAGATCTAATTATTTCTCCCTAAATTCCCCTATGCAATTATGAAGCAACAATTAATTCAGAATCACTTTCTGAAGTAGCACGATCTTGTACTAAAGAACGAGTTTGTCCTTCACCTTGCAATACATTACTTGCAAACGCTAACAAAGCGTTTACTTTACGAGTACGCCACTCATCTACCAGTTTTTGCACCTTAACAGCAGCCATCCGTCGCATCATCGCTTCATAGAGATATCCAGCATGGCCAGTTTCATCTTTGGCAATACTCAACATTCCTAACTTGAGATTACGACTTTTTGGATCATCATCAGGCAACACGTTTGCCATCCGTGTAAAATCCTTACTGGCGTCTAGTTCTAGGATGTAGGTGCTACCCATAAAAACATCCCAGTCAATCACATCTGGTTTTAACTGTTCTTGAGTGTAACCATCGTAGTACGCAGCAAAAAATGGGCTACGTCTTTGTTGTGATTTGTTTTCTTCAGTTGCTGGCGGTAAACTTTTGAAATCAATCACTTGTTTATTCAGTTGCTTTAAAGCATGGGCAAAAATTTGACCATGTCTGGTTTCATCTGCTGCATGTTTTAGCAGTTTTTCTGCTAGCCATGTATCGCCTTCTGCGGCGGCGCGATCGCTAAGTTTTGTCAAAAAAGGTACAGAACCAGATTCTGCTAGCTGAAAACCTGCAAGAACATTAGGACGGGTTTTAGAGTCACGGATTTGTGCGGCGCTGTAGTATGCAACTGCACCCGAACCCACAAGATGCATGACGTAAGTCAAAAAGTTCATGAGAAACTCACACTTACTTTTGGGAGTTTACATTTCTTATACTAACGCTCAATATCTATTCAACTTCTGTCTATGTGATGATACGCCGTAATTTTGATACATTTGGCAAGCAACCAGACAAGGAGGAATATGAATTTTAGCGTTGTGAAAATAAATAAACAACCTTTACTTTGGTTTTGTGTGGCTATTCTAATTTTTGGTTTGATGGGATGCGATCGCCTCTTTGCTTCTGGTGATACAGTAGAACGAGTTAGCGATGGTGATACTCTCAGAATCAAAGATACAAAAGGTGATGAATTTACCGTCCGTTTTGCTTGTGTTGATGCACCAGAAATACCTCATTCCACCAAAGAAAGACAAAGTAAAGCCGCCAGCGATCGCAACCAATTTACTTGGGGAACAAAAGCGCAAGCAAGAGTGCAAGAACTAATCAACCAAGCAGGCGATCGCGTTAATCTCACACTGACAGATAGCGATCGCTATGGACGCAAAGTTGCAGAAGTCAGATTGCGTAATGGTACTTTTATTCAAGAATTATTAGTACGTGAAGGGTTAGCACTAGTTTATCGTCCCTATCTAAATAAATGTCCTAGTAAAGAAAGAATTCAACAAGCCGAAACCGAAGCTAAAGCAAATCAAAGAGGTGTTTGGGGTGATGCCAAATTTGTGAAACCTTGGGAATATAGGAGTTTATATAAGTTAAAGGCTAAAAGCTAAAAGGCAGAGGCTGGAGGGCAGATGGGAAGAAAATTTTAAATGATTACGAACACAGATGCACACAGATACACACAGATGGTTTATCGATGTGTATCTGTGATTTTTTCATCATTCATAATTCATCATTCATAATTTCTTCGCTGGGTTCATCCAAGTTTCCAATTTACTAAAGACTTGGGAAGAAAGCAGCGTTAAACATAAATATATTATTGCTACAGCCGCGTAAATTTCAAAAGCGCGATAATTATCTGCAACTATTAATACCCCTTTGCGGAATAATTCTTCAAAACCAATTACAGCTACTAAACTCGTATCTTTCAGCAAACTAATAAATTCATTACCCAAAGGTGGTATCATCCGCCGAAAAGCTTGGGGGAAAATGATATAGCGCATCGTTTGCACAGAACTTAAACCTAATGATTGCGCTGCTTCTGATTGTCCTATTTCTATTGATTGAATACCAGCACGGACAATTTCTGCAATGTAAGCAGCACAATTCAAACTCAACGCTATAACTGCTGCTGCAAAGCGATTAAAACTAAACGTAAAACCAAGCTCTTGCATAATTGCAGGTATGCCAAAATAAATCATGAAAATTTGCACTAATAATGGTGTCCCCCGGAAAAAATCAATGTACGCTCGTGCTATCCAGCGTATAGGTTTGATCTGAGAAAGGCGAATAATTCCAATTAAAGAACCCCCAACCAAACCCAAAATAATAGAAAATACTGTTAGTTGCAGTGTTACCAAAGCGCCTTGTAACAAAATTGGCACAGACCGCAAAATCACACCAACAGAGTTAGTTAGTCCAGATGCCCCAGAACCAGTATCATTAGTAAATGGTAATTTTGCTGGTAAATCAGGCGGCGTTGCTTTAAACCATTTTTGATAAATTTGGGCATATTCACCATTTTTCAGTACACTTGTCAAACCTTGATTTATTAACGCTAAATTTGGTGAATTTTTCGCTGTAGCAATACCATAATACTCCTGGGTTAATAACTGCTGCACCACTTTAATTCCCTGGAGATTACCAGTATTAATTGCATATAAAGTCACTGGTGCATCATTAATAACCGCATCTACATTTCCATTTGCTAACTCTTGTAATGCCAAAGGTGCAGAATCAAAACTGCGAATTTGCGCCCCCGGAATAGTTTGAGCTTTCTTCGCACCAGTAGTACCAATCTGCACAGCAATTTTTTTATTCTGCAAACTTGCAAAATTAGTAATATCTTGATTGTCAGCACGAACAGCGATCGCTAACCCCGCCTTAAAATAAGGACGGGAAAAAGAAACAGCTTTTGCCCTCTCCTCGGTGATAGTGATCGAACTAATCGCTGCATCCACTGTTTTTGCTTGTAAAGCTGGGATAATCCCATCAAACGGTATACTCTGGAAATTAACATTAAAATTAGCCGCCTTAGCGATCGCCCTCATCAAGTCATAAGAAAAACCTTGGGGTTGACCACCCTCTCCGATAAACTCAAAAGGAGGAAAAGCAGGTTCCGTCGCCACCTTCAAAGTTTTCTGTGCAACACTAACACTACTGTTAAAACTAGCAATACCAAGCAATAAAAAACAACACAACCCCACAATCAAACTAAACCGCAACCAGTTTAAAACCCTCATCTTCTGTTTCCTCTTCTCTGTTGGCGTCTTGGCGTCTTGGCGTCTTGGCGGTTCATCAAATACACCAAACCTTACGCCAAATGAATAGATAACTAATTCTCCTACACTCCTACACCCTCATGAACTCGTCCATTCCCGTCATCACATTTCATAACATTGAAAAAAACTTCGGTTCCCTCAAAGTCCTCAAAGGAATTAGCGGTGAAATTAACCGAGGAGAAGTAGTCGCTGTTATCGGTTCCTCTGGCTGCGGAAAAAGTACTCTCCTACGCTGCTTCAACCGCTTAGAAAAAATTGATAGCGGACATTTAACAGTCAATGGTATTAATTTATCCCATCCCCAATTCAATCAAAAGCAACTGCGACAATTACGTACCCAAGTTGGTATGGTTTTTCAACAATTCAACTTGTTTCCTCACCTCACAGTTTTGGAAAATTTAATACTAGCGCCTTGTAAAGTATTAAGTAAAACCCGCAAAGAAAGTACACAACAGGCAGGATTTTATCTCGAAAAAGTGGGACTATTTGACAAAGCATCAGCTTATCCCGAACAGCTTTCTGGTGGGCAAAAACAACGGGTAGCTATTGCTCGGAGTTTATGCATGAATCCCCAAATTATGCTATTCGATGAACCCACCAGCGCCCTAGATCCAGAACTGGTGGGAGAAGTTTTGCAAGTTATGCAGGAATTAGCAACCGAGGGCATGACAATGGTAGTTGTTACCCACGAAATGCAATTTGCTCGTGAAGTGGCACATCGCGTTATCTTCATGGATAAAGGCATTGTGGCAGAACAAGGCCCGGCTAGTGAAGTGATCTCAAATCCCCAAAGCGATCGCCTGCGTACTTTTCTAAGTCGCTTGAATGGGGTGATGGGGAGGTAGCGGTGTGAGGGGTGTAAGGGGTGTGAGGGGTGTGTAGACGCGTAGCGGCTTAAGGTAAGGGTGGGGTGTAAGGAGTGGAGGAGTAACGACTAACCACTAACCACTAATGTACAGACACGAGGAACATCGTGTCTCTACCCACTAACCACCAAAAAATCATTAAAGATATTCGCGCAAGAAATCAAAGGGTTCATCTTCCCAACATGGTTCTGGAACCATCAAACACAATTTACTGTTGATATCTGCTTCAATTTCATCACCATCTTTCCTGTCAAAAAGTTCTTTCAATGCCTTCCAGTCACGCTCTTTAAGGGCCGATAATGGCGGGGCGTGTACTTCTTCTTGGTGTGTTTGGGAATTGAAGTGAAGAATTTTAATTAACTCCCAGGAAAGATTGTTCTTCACGATCTATAAATAAAAATTATTCTAGCTTTAACAATGGTAGTGTAACTGCATAAGCAGTATTTAGCAGCACTTACTAGATCATTACACGTTTTACACAAATAGACCGGAAATAAGTGGGAGACCATCCCTATAAAAAATTTCACTATCAAGCATGAATCTCATACAGCAAGTACTTTACCTAGCTTGTCGTCCCTTCAACCTTTACCCTATTTTTAGTATAGGCTTCACTAAAATGAGGTAGTGATATGGTTGTAAAAAGTAAAAGCTGCTTATTTTCTATGGGAATAACAAAGCTAGTGATTTGCCTATCGTTCACGAATGATGGCTACTCATGGGTACAAACGTAAGCTGACTGGATAAATAAACAGCTTTTAATTTCTTTTAATTTCTATTCACCTAAGCTTATAAGTGTTGGTTGTGAAAGAAAATCGCATAGTAAAGCGATGGATCGATGCGATCTGTGAAGGGACGGTATAAATATCGATCTGGGGTAGAATCTGGTCTGTCTTCTTCGGATTGATTATCTTGCTGTACTTCTGCTGTGCGGCTGCGGGTAGATTGTGTTAAGGCAGACAATTTTGACCATGCAATAGAAAAAGGATTTTGTAGATATCTTTGAACTACTGATTTGTGATTAGTCTCTACAATATCTACAAATACATGCTCGGCATTCTTCGACATATAAATTCTCCTTTATAGAGTAGAGTTTATGACAAGCTTTTTCATCAACCACACTAATGCTTGGGAATACTTCAAAATTTCTCAAAAATTTCCTGATTTAACTATATGATGCAGTTAAATCAATTTATGCACTTTTAAGGCAAGACCCAAACAATTCTCAAAAAAACTTAAGCTTAGATAGAACTACTAGATAGCTAAATAAAATTCCAGAAATCAATATGATATGTAAATAAATATAAATTACGTCTGATGTGAATTAAGGTGGTGAAACAATTTCGTTTTAGAAAGCGACCACCGATACACACAGATAAACACAGATAAAACAGATAGATTATGCGTTGATGGTTGAGTGGTAATTGCTGATTGTTAATTATTTATTACTATTGAAATATTATCGCTCTTAGTAAATTGACGTTATATGTCAAAATTACATTTATCTATACAAAAAATAACTAATAACTACTACCAACAAAACACCAACTAATGAAGGGATTATTATGGCGAAAGAAATAGAGCGTAAATTTTTAGTTAAAGGAAATGATTGGAGAAAATTGGCTGAAGGCAGTGTATATCGTCAGGGATATATTGCTACACAAAAAGAAGCTACTGTGCGTGTCCGCATAGTAGGCAACCAAGGTTATTTAACGATAAAAGGCCCCAGTGTAAAATGCTCTAGGTCTGAGTTTGAATATTCTATTCCGATTGAAGATGCTCAGGAAATACTAGATAAGTTGTGCGATCGCCCTTTAATAGAAAAGACTAGATATAAGATAGACTGGGGTAGTTTAATTTGGGAAGTAGACGAGTTTGAAGGTGTTAATAAAGGGCTAATATTAGCAGAAGTGGAACTCACTCAAGAAACACAACAAATTGAACTACCACCTTGGATTGGTGAAGAAGTTTCAGAAGACCCCAGATATTTCAACAGTAATTTAGTTAAAAACCCCTTTTCACAATGGGGTGGTTAGTAGTTAGTGGTTAGTTGTTTACTCCTCACACCCCACCCTTACCTTAAGCCGCTACGCGTCTACACACTCCCCACACTCCCCATCTCCCCATCTCCCCATCTCCTATTCCCTCCTCCCTTCCTCAAGACGCTTCTGCCATTCTGCGTCAATTTGATCACTATGCTCTACTTCCTGTTCTAGCAAGTCGGTTTCAGTAGAATATACCAAATCTTCTTTACCAACAAATTTTTCGGCTGCAAACTGTCCTGCGTAGGCTATTTTTTGTTGCAATTGAGTATCTGCACTTGCTAACACTCTGGCTCGTGCTTGTCTAATACGGTTGCGTTCAGTTATTTTACGATTACGCCATTGAATCCAGAAATAACGTACTAAAGGTATTCCCAAAAAACCAATACCATAAGCTAACAGCAGCCAATAAATTCCTTGGACAAAAGCTACTAATCCGCCTAAAACTGCTGCTGCTGTACCATCTCTTAACAAGCTTCCCAGAATTAAAGCACCGACAATATTGACTACACCCAACCCAGCACTGAGGAGAATTTGTCCGGAAGAAGCTGCACTAAAACGCCAGGGTAACTCTTCTAGATAAGGTGATATTGAGCGATCGCGTTTTTTCGCAGCACTTACTTGTAAATCTGGGAAATAGTATACGATTTGCCCTTCTGGACTTACTTTTGGCTGACCATTAAATCGAGTCAAAACTGGCAGCATATAGTCTTCATACTCTTGTTGATATGTTTCACCAATATCATCAAGGTATGGAGATATTTGTTCAGCTACCACTGCGCCTTTATGATTGCGAATTATCGCTGCAATTCCTCGCCAACGACGTTTTTCTAAGTTGGCATTGGGGTTGCCATCACCAAACAAAAATGAAAATACTGCTTCCAAAAAATTCAGATCGCTTTGTCTTCGTTCCTGTTGTCTTTCTTGGTACTTGTTGTTGTAGTTGGGACTGAAATACCAAAATAAGTCAGGAAAATAGAAAAACCCCACGCCAAAATCACCACCGCGATCGCCACTATCGCGATCAGAGTTAGCAGATATAATAATCACGAGGATAGTGATGTAAATTAAGGCGATAGAAGCTATTAGTAAAATACCAAAAGAAATCCGGATTATATAAAATAGGACACTCCAGATTTTTCTCCACCACTCCTGCAACTGCAACCGCAAGTATTTGTTACGCAAAATATCTCGAAAATTGCGCGGAAACAGGTAAACAATATCGCCTGATTCTGCTACCTGCATATGTCCGCCAGCTTCAGATGCAAGTGCTAATAGTCCAACACTTGCGATCTCGACATTTAATCCTGCCTGGGATGCCACATCGCCCACTGTGACACGATAACCCAACCGTTCTACAGCTTGCATGATGGCGGGATTGGGAGCCATTGCTCTCCCCTCCTATTGAAAACTACTCTTTCTTCTTCAAGTATAAAGTTTTATTTTTCGGGGTTTGGCAGTGGGAGAGTGTAGGCGAAAAGGTAAAAGGTTTCTACCATTTAAAGGAAAGTCGGACTATAAAATTGCAAGCGTCCGTAACCAAGAAATTGCCCGTAACTTTTCTCCCCCGCAGGAAAGGCTTTGACACCAAAAAGATAAACCCCGCTAACTCCTGGATTTTGGTAAGGTTTCAGACCAATAGTGATAGTTTTACCTGGTGGTATTGGTGGATCAAAAGTCAGTGATACTGTTCTTGTTTTGCGATCGCTTGTCACATCTTGGAGTTGCAGTTTTTCTCCTTTATGGCGAGGCTGACCTTCAAAAGCGACGGTGTCTTCTAAGTCAAAGCGAACACGATCTGCTCCTTCATACTGGTTTATGGTAATTTTTTGCAGTGGTTCTCCAGCATTTTCAGGCAAATTGATTGTGAAATAATATGTTGCACCCCAGGCATATGTTGTTTTGTAGGTGGTAGTTGCTCCTTGAAGCGAAGGAGGTTGTACAAAATATACTGTACCGTCTCTGAGCTGCACTGCTTGAGTTTTAAGGACAGCATCTGGTGCGATCGCTATCACTAAAGTTAGTGCTGTACCTAATAAAAATGGAAAGCGCATTGCTTTATGTGGCTAAGTTAGCCTTAAGGTATAAAACTAATTTTTATTATTTGTCTAATATATTTTATCACGCAAAATTAACTTCCATTTTTATTACTTAATATATTTGCAAACATTCTTAATTTAGTTGTTAGTTAGCCACTTTTACAGTTATCAGTTATCAGTTATCAGTGAGCAATACCTGATTACTGATGGAAGCAGTTTACTTGCGGGCAACTCAATTGCTTGGTATGAATAATATTTATCGAAATCACAGTAAGTATGCAATATGGCTTTTCAAACAATTTTAGAATGACTGACTACGTAAGTATATATACTTTTTCCCATCTAAATGTAAAAGATAATTGAAATTAGTTGTCAAATTAACTTATTAAGTTAGAAACTAGAACTATAAATACAAGCAATTATTCATTCATTATGAATACCGTTTCTAGTTTCGGCTTCAAGCGTTCGACTTGGCAATCAATTGTAATGCTAACTTTAGGCTTCTGGCTCAGTGCTAGTTTGCTTTTAGACTGGGTGATTATGCCTAGTCTTTATGTGTCTGGTATGATCACACAAGCCAGTTTTGCTACGGCAGGTTATGTTGTTTTCTGGAATTTTAACCGTATAGAATTATTAGCAGCTAGCTTGGTATTAACTGGTGTTTTAGCTCTTAATCAAACTCAATCCAAATGGCGGTCTGGTAGTCTGGTTTTATCGATACTGCTGTTAGCCATATCACTAACTACCACATATTGGTTAACACCAGAAATGTCTGCTATCGGAATGCAACTAAACCTGTTTGAGACGACAGCAGAAGTACCAGCCAATATGAATTTATTGCATGGCGGTTATTGGCTATTGGAAGTGACCAAATTAGTAGCTGGTGGTACACTTTTAAGCTGGTGCTGGCGGCAATAGAATTTGTAGAAACGCACCACAGATAGTGCGTCTCTACAACTCATCTTGAGAAGTTTCATTATTAAACCACAGCAGGCGTACAGCAAGTATGGCAAATCCCACAGCAGCGATCGCTTTTAACAACCTTGTGGGTAAAAATTCTGCCACAGCCCCACCTGCTAATGCTCCCAATAAACTAGTTAACAGTAACGCACCGGCAGTTCCCAAGAATACAGCGCGAGGAGATTGGCTACGACCGGAAAGGGCGATCGCAGCTAGTTGACTTTTATCGCCTAACTCAGAGAGGAAAACGGTGATAAAGCTTAATCCTAAAAGATGCCAGTTCATAATTTTATTGATTAGTGGTTGTTGATTGTTAGTTGATGGTTGTTTGAAGTTTTCTAACTAACAGACAACCACCAACAAAGAACAATTAATAAATTACATCCCAAAACAGCATCAGGGAAATCAACAGTAGTATTACTCCTGCTGCTTTTTCTACAGTTTTTGGAGAAAGGCGACTAGCAATCCAACTACCTAGAAGTACACCTAATAAGCTAGTAGTAATCAGTGCTGCTGCGGAACCGACAAAAACAACCCACGGTGAATGTGATTCTGCACTCATAAGTAAAGTGGATAGCTGTGTCTTATCACCGATTTCCGCTAGAAAAATGGTTAAGAAAGTTGTGGCGAAAATAGTTATGGGTGTCTGCTTTTGAGTACAATCTACAACAGTAGGTGATGGTGAAGTAACTGTAGTAATACTCGTATTGCTATCAATATTTTCTGCTATTTTTTGCTGAGTTGTAGAATACAGAGATGCGCTAGGGCGAGTTTCTACAGAGTTGTACTGAGATGTACTAGCGGCACTCATGGGTACGGAATCAAGTTTCACAGGCAGTAGTTTGATCTAATTTTTTTCATATTTTTCTCATTTTCTCAGATTCTTGTTACAAATTGCAACCCCGCAAATAGAGAATTATTACTTCTCACCACATCTGTCTTGAGGAAGAAGGCCTAATCTATCGGGAGATAAGCTTTACAGATGATATCATGTCTGACTAATTGCTTATGATATACGGTCTGGGCATTGAGCATAGTGAAAAATAACCAATTATTACCAATTACCTATTATCAATTACCGACCCCAACGGATAATATAAGTATTTAAGCAGACATTATCTAGCAATGTGTTAACTTACCAGCACTCACAAAACGTTCCACTGTAGAAATAAATTCCTGTTCTACATAAGGTTTGGTAAGATAGGCATCGCTTCCAGGTGTTGCGCCATCTGACCGTAGATTTGCACACTTCCAGATGTCAGAATTATCACAGATCTACACCCTGCCTGCGGTTGCTGTTGCAGACGACTGAGGAATTCAAGTCCATTCATATGAGTACATAGAACTGCTACATCATTTCGATATGCGATCACAGACATTTACAAATTGCAACACCTCTTATACCTTTGAATGTTGAATTTTGAACTTAGAATTTCCTTGCTTTTCCGATCCTTCCAAAGGTAAGAAGACTGTTAGAATCTCTCCATAACGGGGACGCTCACGCACAATCAATTTTCCACCAATAGCTTGAAACAAATGCTTAGTTGCATTGAGATTCAAGCTAATTGTACCAGTTTCTGGTTGGAACATCAGTAATTGGCCAAGAGCTTTGCGAATTGGTGGCGCACAGTTTGATACAACTGCTGCGTCATTGTCTCCCACCAGAGGCAGTAATTGCAACTTTAATTGATCGCCAGCAGGAATAACCTGTACTTGAATATGGCTACCCGTAGGTAAGTTGCGAGTGAAATTTTCTATCAAACCTGTGAGAACCCGGTCGAGCATGGTAGGATTACTAACTACAGTCGGCAAATCCTGGGGTAAAACTACATCCAACTTCAAGTTACGTCGACTAGCTGCTTCTTGCCAACGGGGAATACTTGCTTGCAACACCTGCTCCAGACTCATTGCTGTCAATTGAGTACTTGTAGCTTTATCTGTAGCAGATGTTTCTAGTTCGGCTGCTCTAAACAGCAATTCCATCCTGTCAATCTGATCGGTACACTCACGATCAATAACTTTCAATCGTTTAATAACGTTGGTAGGTAAATCGCGCTGTTTTAGCAATAGTCTAGTGATAGTGCGAATAGTTGTCAAAGGAGTACGGACTTCATGAGCAAAAGCTTGCAGCATTTCCACATCATGTTTGGGTGATGCAGAGTAACAGGAATTAATCTCAGCTTTTTGATCTTGCTCAAGCGATCCTTCTATTGCTTCCCTTGCTCCTAGTCCCCAGTCCCTCGTTCCTTCTTGCTCCGGTAATTCTGCTAGCAACAATTGGCTAAACTGCATGATCGTGCGATAATCTGGTGCAGTAGGGTAATAGTTCTGTACCGTCTCCTCGAGTTCAGCAAACAAATTAGGATTATTTAACATTACCCGTGCGCTCAACGCCCGCCACGCCTGCTGCACCACCTCTGAATCAAAGGAAAAGAAGAACGCTTTTTGACCGTTTTCTTCTGCTAAAACTAGAACTAATCTAAATTTTTTCGTAAAAATCAGACAAAACTGCTCTTTTGCTAACGGATCTGTTTTTAGCAAAGGTAAAATTGACTTATTACAGATAGTTGCTTCTGCTGCGATCGCAACTTCCTGATCAGACATTTGAAATGGCATTAGTGCCAAATGATTAAAAGGTTCTGCTGTAAAAGTTATTGACTGCAACTTTTGAGTCAACTTAGGATCATCAAACACAGGTGCTGGCGCAGCTAAAACCAATCCTTGTGCTACATCCCCATCAAGCGTTGTCAAGGCATCTAACAGCAATTGTTGTGTAGCCGCCACGCATAAGCGCCACTGTTGCTGAGCCTTTGCAGATGAACCAAAACCCATATTCGATTGACTATCGACTAATACTTCGCTCAGACTAGGCAAGATCCATTTGTACACAGGTATTCACCCCTTAGTTCAACAGCGACATCCAGCGTTTAAGGCAGAATTTTCACTACTTTTTCACTGTTACTTACGAGGTTATCGATCTTTGTGCAATGGTGAAAGTCGTATAACCGAACAATAGAGGCGCAATTTCCGTTGATGTTATTAGTAGTGGTTGGTTGTTGGTTGTTAGTAGTTAGTAGTTGTTAATGATTTACTACTCCTCATACTCCCCACACTCCACCGTTACCTTAAGCCGCTACGCGTCTACACACTCCCCACACCCCACCCTACGGGAAGCCGCGCAAAGCGCGTCTACACACTCCTCACACTCCTCACACTCCTCACACTCCTCACCTCCCCACCTTGAAATAACCTCTCTGTTGATAGATAACCTGCTTACACCTGAGAACGATGGAAATAATTTCAAAACAAGGCAAAACAGTATGTAAGCATAAACAAGCTTAAGTTAATGGAGGATTACAAAATGGTTGTGGGGAAACATCAACGTGCAGTTGGAGTATTTTCTAACCGTAATGCAGCTGAACATGCGCTCACAGAACTCAGAGACGCCGGCTTTAGCATGAATAAAGTTTCTGTCATCGTTAAAGACAGCGATCGCACTGGTGATCTTGCTGGTGTTAATACCCAAGAACGTGTTGGTAATAAAGCTGATGAAGGAGCTACTGCTGGAGCAGTTACAGGTGGTATTCTAGGAGGTTTAACTGGATTACTCGTAGGTTTGGGTACTTTAGCGATTCCTGGTGTTGGCCCGATATTGCTTGCAGGCGAGTTAGCCACAACCTTAGCCACAACTGCTGCGGGTGCTGGTATTGGTGCAGCTGCTGGCGGGTTATTAGGTGCATTAATTGGTTTGGGAATCCCTGAAGAACGAGCTAGGGTTTACAATGATCGCGTTTCCCGTGGTGATTATCTAGTGATTGTAGAAGGCACAGAAGAAGAAATCCGTCGCGCTGAAAGTATTCTTAGAAATCGCGGTATCGAGGAGTTTGGTATCTATAATGCACCAGTTGCTAATGCTGATAGTGGTTATGTAAATCCTGCAACATCTGCGGTTGATACTACTCGCACTGATGTTCGTCCAAATGTTGTTGATAATGACCCCAAAGTCACTATCATTGATCGCCGCGATTCAACTCTCTAGTTAATAGTTGTTAGTTGTTGATTGTTTTCTAATTACTAACAATTGACAATTGACTAACTTAAATAAGTTTGCTCCTCAACCTTGCACACAGATCAAAATAACTGCAAAAATTTTCAGTTGAGAGACACAAATGAAAAAACTTATTCCATTCTTGCTTGGCGGTATTCTAGTTATTGGTGCAGCAGGTTGCGAACCACCTTCTAGAACCAGTACAAATGCTCCTGACAATGCAAACGAAAACGTTAGCGCGCCAACACAGCAAACAGCTCAACAAAACCAACAAGACGCTACTAGTGAAACTCGTAAAGATCAAATAGAGTCTGATATTCGCGCAAGGGAGCAACGTAACAACATTACCGACGGTGACGCAGATAGAAATGATGATGATCTAGAAAGCGAAGTTCGTGGAAAACTAGAGGCAAATTTACCAGCTAGCCAATTAACTGTTGACGCCGAAGATGGTGTTGTTAAAATAGCTGGGACAGTTCCTACTCAAGAGCAATTAAATAAAGTCCCCACTTTAGCACAAGAAATTAAAGGTGTTAAAAGTGTGGATGCAAAAAATGTCAAAGTTGCTCCAGCAACACCAGCACCAAACAACAATCAATAAATTAATTGGTAATTGGTAATTGGTTTTCCTATTACCGATTACTCATTACCACGACGGGGTAACTTTCCTCTATACCTACAAGGGGATAGAGGAAAGTTGCTTTAGTAAAAATGGATTTTAGTTAATCGCTTCTAACTTCTCAATTGTGAGATATACTTCTTCGTCGGCCATTTGCTGGTCGTAATCGATGTTAATTTGAGTAGGGTAGCCAAGTTTCGGATTATATTTTACCGTTAAGCTGGATGCATTTCTTGCGATCGCATTTTGAATCACATCAAAAAGCTTAGGAATTGAATTATATTTTTGGAAGATTTCTGAACCAACTGGCTTACCAGTATTTGCATCAGTGATGGAAACCACTTTACCATTACGAACTTCAATAACTGCTGGTTCAGTTGCTTTAGGCGCACAAAAGCAACTCCTACGAAATGTATAGCGATAGTGGGAAAGCTTTTGCTGATTCCATAATTGGCGATTCTTTTGCAATTGAGTAGAGTTATAATCACTAGGATTTGGTATTGGTTGGTTTTTAACACCAGTCCATTGCTGAGAATTGGCAACAGCATCTATTTTATTTTCTAAGGCTGTTAGTGTCTGCGGTGCATTGGGAGAACCAAGATAGTGATTGACAGATTTTTGAGTTTTACCAATCGTGATTGAGGTGATAGCAGAAGGCATATCTGTAGAACCTCCTGCATAGCTTTCTGGAAGCGAAAAATAATTGAGTTTTTTAAATTCTGCAACTAATTTTTATCTGTAATTTTCTACTCCTTTTAATAAGCACTGAATACCTTCTTTAAATTGTTGAGTGGATGCAATTTTTTCATATACCGCCTTACCTTCAACATAGCAACTTAAATCACTTGGTCTTGCTCCCAATTCACGTCCTAAAAATACGTAGTGAATACCTGCATTCAGTAAAGCCAGCTTCAATTCTGCGTAATTGAAATGAGGTAGATAACGGCTATAAGAATGCGATCGCACATCCGCCAAAGCTGTGATTTGGTGCTTTTGCAGCAGTGTAATAAATGTTTCAATGCTGTAATTAGAGTGTCCAATCGTAAAAAGTTCCATTTGAAAAAACCTATTTGGCTGCTGCAATTATGGTATTGCTATCCAGGTATAGCAATTTTTTCACCAACGTGGTAGAGAATAGTAGTACAGAAAAACTACGCAATGACCAGAATCCCTTTTGACCAATTATCTAAGCAATTTCTTGAAGAATTCCTGACTCCTCTTGGCAAAGTCGAAAGAAGTTTAGAAGTTCCTGAAGAATCACGTTTTGTTGATATTTGATTTGTTCCTTCCTCACAGCCTGCAATTAATCCCGTAGATTTAGGTTTATTGGGTAGAATGGCTGTTACTCCCTGTTTTATCGAACCGTTCCGCAACCAACCTACACCAACAGAAGTACGAAATTGCTTACTAAAATTATTTTTGGTACACGCTGACTCTCAGCACAAAACCAAACGAGAAGAAGAACGTACCATTCCTGAAACTGAACTTCCGCAATTATGGATTCTTGCATCTTCAGCCTCAGATTCCATAGTCAACGGATTTGGTGGCAAAGTACGTGATAGTTGGTTAGAAGGAGTCTATTTTTTCCCGGATTATTTGAAGACAGCGATTATTACCATCAACCAGTTACCCCGTAATCAGGAAACACTTTGGTTGAGAATTTTGGGTAAAGGTGCTGTACAAAAACAAGCAATTGATGAGGTGATTGCTTTACCTAACGACGATCCTTGGCGTTCCACAGCATTAAGGCTACTGGCAAACTGGAAGATTACCATAGAGATAAGCACAGATCAAGATGAAGAAGACCGGGAGTTGATTATGACATTGTCGCAAGCTTATTTAAAATGGGAAGAACAAACAGAACGCCGAGGAGTTGAGTAAGGACAACGCCTTGTAGTGGAAAATTTGCTGAAGGCGCGTGATGGAATCATAGGTCAATCTCAATGGAAAGACTGGCTTAGAGATCAGGAATATATTTGGGAGCATCGAGCTAATTATAAAATCTTCGATGCTTTTGATCCAAGTAGCTGGCTGCCAAATGCAATTGCAAAAACAAAAGCCAAAATACAGCAAGGTGAGGGACTTCCTGGATTTAGGTTGTCCACCAATTAAGTTAATCAAAAATAAATTTTTCTGGGTTCGTCAAACTTCTCAGATATCTCAATCACACCTTTAGCACTATCATATCTACTTGATGCATAAAGTTTCTCCTTGAAGCTGAACCTTAGTGCGATCGCTTTTTACCTATTTCTCCTCCAACACTAACGTAGACTCCG
The DNA here is from genome assembly GCF_032393985.1 of Fischerella sp. JS2. Lineage (NCBI taxonomy): Bacteria > Bacillati > Cyanobacteriota > Cyanophyceae > Nostocales > Hapalosiphonaceae > Fischerella > Fischerella sp. JS2. The sequence continues at coordinate 6,948,115 of NZ_CP135918.1, read as the reverse complement.
CCACCCTTCCAAATTCCTCTGGCGCATATTGCAGGTGTGCTTCTGCACCAGGATAAGTGAAAGTGCCAGGTGTGACAGAACGTACCAAGTAATGCAAATTGTAAACTCCAGGTTCTAAGTGATCTGCATAGACAACAATGCGATCGCGATAGATTGTTTTATACCCCAGTTTCCAACTGTCGGTTGGTGTTTGTAATGCAGAATTGGCTGTTTGAAAACTTTCATCTACCGCCTCAAATCCTGCTGGGAGGGGATCTGTAATCACCACATGTTCTACAGGATGATCAGCAATGAGTTCTAAGTCAATGTCAAAAACTTGACCTATTTTTAAAGCCAATGCTTTATCAAGAGCGTAAATATTAGTTTTTTGCAGGACTTTTTGCTCATCAATACCGCGAATTCCACGCGATACTCGTAAACCATTATACTTACCTGGTTGATTGCCTTGTAAGCGATAGCGATAAGCAACGAGATAATGCAAATTCCCTTGACCGGATTTTTGTAGTTGCAAATCATAACGTCCACGGGGTAGCTTATCCATAGGTACTTTAATCTCTGCACTAAGATTGCTACTGCGTGTAAATTTTACTTCTCCTAGTTTTCTCCCAGCTAATTGCACAGTAGCGACAAAATTCGGTGATGTCGGTTCTAGTTGAGCGTATTCTACCAAAGCAGTCAGCGCTTGGGCGTTATCATAACTAGTTTGCCATGTGCCATCCCGTCGCAGTGAGAGTAGACTTTGCAATAGTCTATCCACAACTTCTGGTTTCGCCTGTTGGGAAATAAACAACCGTAAAGCTTGTGCTTGCGTTGTTGTCGGTGAATTCATCCATCCCCAACTGCGGGGTAAACTCACAGTTGCGGTGCGACCAGTTTCGTATATATATTGTTGTAGCTGATTCAAAAGTTGCCCAGACTCGTCTTGCCATTCGCTAAACTGGGATAAATACCGCGCTAATTTAATCTGCGTGACTGTATCGAAAGCCTTACGCTGTTGATAGATATCTGCAAGGAAAGTATTGCGTTTGTCTCCTAATTCTTCCAAAGCGATTAAAGCGTTGAGTTGCATTTGGCTTTTACAGGGTTGCTGTTTGCAAAACTCGTATTTTCCGGGGTTCGCCAGGATTTTCTGCAAATATCCCTTCAGGTGAGACACCATTTTGGTATCGATAAGATTAGGGAAGACTTGATCTGCTGTGGCTAAAGATTCTGCTGTGTAAGCAGAAATCCAAGGATCTGATTTTTCTTGTCCTGGGAAAGCAGCAAAACCACCATCGCTAAGTTGAAGTTTTTGTAATTGTTCAATAGCTTGGCTTGCTTGTTGGGTAGAGTTAAACTCTGTAAAAGTTTGACCATATTTTTCCGAAAAAGTTTGCAGATTAGCAGCAATTAATAACTGACTCGCCGCAGGTTCTGCAAATGGTAAGTCATCATCTTGCCAAACTTCCTGCACTGGTGCTTTAATTTCCAGGATGAGGGTACTTGCTAGTTGAATATCTAAACCACCTTCTTGGGAAAGAGTATTTTTCTCGACGTTTAGAGGAATTTTGATTTGCTTTGGGGTTACGCCTGTTTCCACAACTTGTTCTTTAATCGCCAATGGCTTAATTTCCAATGGTACCTCAAAGGCATCGACGGCAATATCATTTAGCTGAGTGGTAAAGTGCAGCTGACTTTCGCCGACATGAGTTGCTACTATGGGAAAGCGGTAGGCTTGGGTAGCGGATTCTGCTTTGGTTCGCAAATTAGTTGTGTGGGGATTCTTACTAGAAAACTGCACTGTACCGCGAACTTCACCATGAATATTGAGATTACCTGTTTTACCAGTGTTGTTTGTCACTGTTAAACCTGCTTGGAAGTTATCGCCGGGACGAGCAAATTGTGGTAGAATAGCGTTAGTTAACAATGGCTTTGTCGTCACAAAAGTACTTTCGCCATTGCCAAAGCGCAGATTGCCATCGGTAGCAACAACCATGACTCGCCACGTGGTTAAGTCATCTGGTAGTTTAAATGTAATTTGTGCTTGACCATCATTATCTGTAATCACAGAACCATTGTAGTAAGCAAGCGCTTGAAAATCTTTGCGGATGCGCGTATTTGCAGCACCAGCAGATAACCCACCACCGTATCCCCAACCTTTGGGTTCAGCCAAAGATGCTTGTTCTACGACTACTTGGGGACGATTATCACTGAAACGAGTCGCGATCGCTTGTTCGGCATATACTGTATTTACCAAATCCGGTGGACGATAACCAGAAAGTTGCAGGACTGCTTCATTCACAGCCATGACTGTCAATTGTCCTTTGACGAGGTTTCCTTGGTTGTCTTGGAGTTGGAGTTTTAGGGTTTGTTCTGTACCTGGTGCGAGGGTTGTTAGTTGTGGCGTAACTTGCACTTTCAAATATTTGTCTTGTAAGTTGACTTTAAAAGGTGCAAAGCCAATTTTTACCAGTTTATCTAAGCTACCTGGTTCGACTTGACCCAAAGGCTTACCCTGTCTCACCAACACAGCTTCGACGGCTGCATTTGGTAACATATCTGGAGTAACGGGAAACTGAATTTGCGGTGCGCCGCCTTTGACTTTGATAATTTGTTGATAGAGGGGTTTGTCTTTAATGACAGCAAAGTATAACTCACCTTCGGGATAGGGAGATTGAATCAAAGCAGTAGCAGTTTCACCAGGTTGAAATTCTTGTTTATTGAGTTTAACTTCGATGCGATCACGTTCTTGTGAACCCCAGTATACCGGGTTTTCTCCCGTTGCCCAAATTTGTAAATCAGTAGCGGTAGATTCATCTTTAGTATCGCTAAAATTAGCTTGAATCCGGTATGAACCAGATTCGGTTGGAGTCAAACTTACAGACTGAGGATTGTCCCTAGATGTAACTTCTGTTTGTCCGACTGTTTTATATTCAACTTGATTTTTTGGTGTGCGACTACCTTCCACTACTTGAGTAACGCTATTGTATTTCATTTGTTGCAGTTCCAGACGTACCCGTTGACCTGATAGAGGTTTACCTGTGGGGTCAGTTACAATCACTTCTATGGGTAAAGCTTTAAGCGCTTCCGCGACAAAATTACTTTTTAATCCAATTAAGCGATCGCTCGGCAAAGCCGTAAACGTTTTAGAATTAGCGACAGCCATATTAGAAATATCTGTAACTTCCACATCCACTCGGTAAGTCATGGGGTAAGGTAAATCTTTCGCCACCGTTACCGTTTGACTGGTTTTACCATTCGCGTCAAGTTGAGTATTAGTTTGCAAAACATCGCTTGGTACTGACGGAGGTTCCTCCGGCCAAAACCATTGTCTCCCAAAACTAAATTCTTCCCAACCTTTAGGAATAAAATTCGCTTGTTGGCGAGTCACAAAATATTTGGCTTTACCTCCTTCTGTCGGTGAACCAAATAAATAATTACTCGTAGCGTTAGCTTCTACCTTTTCATTAATTAAAGCAAATTCTCGATCCAGATTGAGTTCGACTTTAAAATTTGGTGGCTTAAACTCAGCCACACGTAACTCTCCTGTTATTTCTTTCCCATTCTGACCCTTAGCCTCAATTGTATAGTATCCCAAAGGCTGAGTTTTGTTGATGGGTAATTCCACAGAGAAAGTCCCAAATTCGTTCGTTGTTTTCTTACCTAAATCTGTTTTTTGTCCATTCGGATTTACTAGATTTAATTGGTAAGTAGAATTCTTATTCTGTTGGATAACGCCATTTTGCAAATAATCAGCAAAACCAGTCAACCAAGCTTTTTCTCCTGGCTGATATAATTGTCGATCAGAAAATATCACCCCGCGTGATACTGGTTTGCCATTATTCCAATCTGCATCAATTCCATAACCATAAGCACCACTATATTCTTCCGTACGCGCAAACGCCCAATCTTGATTTTCTCGCGCAATCACCAACAACTGTGGTGGAGTGACAAAATTTTGCTGACTATCAAAACATTGCTGTAAATCTTCTTTTTTTAACCTCAGCGTACCATTTTCATCAGTTTTTCCCGAAGCACAAGATACAGGTTGGGGACGAGATTTTGCTTCTAACTTTGATGGATAAATTTGAATATCAGCAGCTTTTACAGGTGAACCATCAGCAAGATGATTTACCCTAATCAAACCCGAATCAGGAAACCATTGACTAAATACACCTAAATTCGTTAACTGTACCAAACCATAAGTAGTGGGTTCTCGCCACACATCCTTACCATTTTCCTGATATTTATTAGTCCGCGCTTGCACTCCATAAGCTAACATTCCCGTGGCAGAATTTAGCTTTTCTCGCAAAGGTACATTGATATCAAGGGACTGATTTTTATTAGCAGCTATCTTGAAACTCTGCCATTCAGATACTTTCGGTAATACATCATTACCAGAATTAAAATAAACTAAATCTGTCGGTTCCACTACCCGATAAGCAGCCTTATACTTAGCTTCCGGTAGATTCACCGTCGCAATATTTAGTTGTAAATCTTTACCCGCAGGGAAAATATTTAAACCATCAGGAACCCAAATATCTCCTGCTAAATCTCCAGTATTATACCTAACCGTAACTGGTTTACCTAAAGTTTGTCCAAATTGATCTTTAAGATTACCGCCAATTGTAATTGTATAGTTAGTAGTTGGTTCTAAAGCATAAGGATTGATACTAATAATCTTGTCCTGATCATTAGCTTGAATCAAGCGCGGAATTGATTTTGGTGCAGGATTAATTTGAATATTTGCAATTGCTGTATCTGCAACCAAGCCATTGTTAAACTCTAGCTGCGGACTACCTTTGACAAATCTACCGTAAGCACCTCCCGCATCTGGCTGTCCATAAAATTTCATCCCCCTAAACGCTAAAGGCGCATAGGTACTTACCTTACTCACAAACGCTTGATCGCTAGCTAAATTCCCATAAGCTGGACGTATCCCCTGAGAAAACTCTAAACGATAATTAGTTGCCTTATCTAATCTTTGCTGTGGTACAAAATTATAAATCCAATTTTTTGCTGAGGGATCGAATTTTTCAAACGGATCTTGACTCTCTGTTGGTTTATCCTCTTTGGCTAAATCTACTTTAAAATGTACACCTTTGTTTTTACCATCGGGAATTAGCTGTAAATGCTCTTGTAGTGAAGCTAAATCCAATTCCACATTAGAAGTAACTTGTAACTTCGGCTGTAAATCAATTGGTTCAGCCTCCGAATTTTCCACCGGATTTTTTCCAGGTAAATTAGTTAGTTTAATCGGTTCCGTATTAAAAGTCCAAGCCAAATCCTTCTCTAACCGATGATTTTTTAAATCAGTTAAACCAGCTTTGATAGTAACTTGAAATCTTGTCGCCTTTGGCAAAGCCTGATCAGCTTGAAATCCTACCATACGCGGCGTTAAAAAACGAAACTTGCCCGGTAAAGGTGGCTCAAGCACAAACTTTTGTAATAAATTCTGCTGTTGAGGACTATCCAAACTCTCAACCGGAATTAAAGCTTCCTTAAATCGAATCCGAACTTGATTCAAAGGTGCAGCTTCTTTTATGGGACTAATTTGTTCAATCCAGTCTGGTAACTGCGGTAAAGGTAACGCCGCAATCTCTGGTAATCTTTCTTTACCAGAATTAATCCCAAATATATTACATCCTGCTATTCCGATAATTAACGTGAGGAATAGCAAGAATTTTATAAAAATTTTTATAACCATGTCATAGCAAAAACTTAATGGACAATGCCCATTGTAAAAGTACATAATAATGATTTATCTTGATACCCTAAGATAACTGTTTGTTCCAGGAAAGTCCTACAAATTTTAAAAAATTAATAAACTTTAACAGATAATAAAGAGTATCCCGGTTTATAAAATTTAGGCGATATACTGAGATAACTAACAAACAAACCGTGAAGAAAGCAAAGAGCGCAAAGGTAAGAGAAGTCTAAAGGGCTTTTGCATCGTTCCGTAAATTTTTGAAAAATTAGGATTTTCTCTCTTTCTTTGTGTACTTTGCGTCCTTCGCGGTTTAATCAAAAAATATTTACTACAACTTAGAAATGTTTCCTGAACAAACTATAATCTCCACGCAACAATTAATATAATTTTTTCCAGATAGAGGATTGGCTGATGAAAAAAGCAAAGAGATTGCTAATCCCAATTAAGCAGAAAATTTTGCATCAACTCAACCGCAAAACAAGCAAAATTATCCTAACTTTACTATTAATCTGTTTTCTGATCCGCTCAACACCCTATTTAGCCCCAATCCGTGCCAATGATATTTTACAAACACAACTGGCATTAGAATTTAGCGATCGCAATGGATTACCATTAGGAACAATCCTCACCCGTGACCAAGAACATACAGCAGTAGTAGCACTTGATCAAGTTTCTCCCCAATTTATCCAAGCAATCTTAGCTGCTGAAGATAGTCAATTTTATCATCACGGAGCGCTAGATTTAAAAGCTGTTGCCCGCGCTGTTAAAGATGCAATTCAAACTAAAAAAATTGTTTCCGGTGCTTCTACAATTACTATGCAACTAGCACGGATGCTAGATAACTCTCCGCGTAATCTGTCAGGTAAAATTCAGGAAGTTTGGTTAGCTTGGCGATTAGCAGCAGGAATAAGTAAAGATGAAATTCTCGCTGCTTATATCAATCGTCTACCAATGGGCGGTAATGTTTATGGTGTGGAGGCTGCTGCTCGTACCTATTTTTCCATACCTGCGAGCGATTTGAACCTGGCTCAAGCAAGTCTTTTAGCTGCTATTCCTAACAATCCCACTTATTTTGATCCACTGCAACATCGAGAACGCCTCAAACAACGCCAAAAATACGTTCTTAATCGGATGGTACAGGATAGGTATGTTAGTAATGCGATCGCACAACGTGCATATGCAGAAGAAGTTACCTTTCACTCACGCCAACGAGGAATTATCGCCGCACCACATTTTTTGTTTTGGTTAGCAACTCAGCAAAACACCCCATCACCCAATCACAGCAACTCTATCCGCACAACAATAAATAAGCCTTTACAACAATTTGTGGAAGCACAGGTACAGCAAGTACTTTCCTCCCTCGCTGCGAATAACGTTCACCACGCAGCTGCTTTAGTAGTAGACAACCACACAGGCGAAGTTCTAGCCTACGTCGGTTCACCGAATTATTTTGATGAAGCAAAATTGGGGCGTAATGATGGAGTACAGGCGCTACGTCAACCAGGCTCTACCCTCAAACCTTTTTTATATGAATTAGCTTTAGAAAAAGGTGTGATTCGCCCAAATACTATCTTGGCAGATGTACCTACATACTACGCCATTCCTGGCGCAAAAGTTTACAATCCCACAGATTACAATAAAAGTTTTCTCGGTCCTGTGCGGGTACGAATAGCGTTAGCGAATTCTCTCAATATCCCAGCAGTCAGGGTGTTGGAAAAAGTAGGTGTCGAGAATTTTTTAAGTCGTTTACATGAATTGGGATTCGCACACCTCAATCAAACCCCAGAATACTATGGACTTGGTTTAACTTTGGGTAGTGGCGAGGTGAATTTATGGGAACTAGCCCAAGCTTACCTCACAATGGCACGAATGGGAGAAAGTACGCCATTATTAACTACATTTTCCGATTCCTCAATCCAAAATCTAAAATCTAAAATCCAAAATCCGACGACATGGCAATTAATTACTGATATGTTGAGTGACAACTATGCCCGTGCCACAGCTTTTGGTGTAGACTCAGTACTAAATTTACCCTTAAAAGCAGCTGTTAAAACAGGCACTTCCTCTAATTTTCGCGACACCTGGACAGTTGGCTTTACCACAGATTACACCGTTGCTACCTGGGTAGGTAATTTCGATGGCGACCCGATGCGTCAGGTATCAGGTGTTACCGGAGCAGCACCTCTATGGAATCGAATTATGTTGCACATGCACGAACATCATCAACCTGCTAATTTTCCAGTTCCAGAAGGATTAGTGCAATTACCGATTTGTGCAATTTCTGGGTTAAAACCAACACCAGATTGCACATCTGTAGTTCAGGAATATTTTTATCCAGAAGATATTAACGCTTACGAACATCAAGATACTTTCAATTTATCCAATGAGTATGATGATTGGTTAGCTAAACAACCACAGTCTAACTTTGGTTCTGGCAAGCTGAAAATATTGTCTCCTCGCAATGACGATTTATTTTTACTGTCTCCTGGTGAAGAAGGACAACAAAAATTAGAGTTCAAGTTAGCAGGAACCTCATCTGAGTCTGTAGAGTGGTGGTTGAATGGTGAAAAACTGACTACAAATTCAGCAAAGTCTTTGTTTTGGTATTTGTATCCCGGTAACTGGACTTTGGAAGTTAAAAATGGTGATATGACTGACAAGGTAACTTTTCAGGTGGAGTTAGCTAAGACAACACCTATGCGTAGAGGCTTTTCTGTCGTTAATTCTCAAAGGTAGAGCGATCGCTAGTATATAATAGCTTGAAAATCCAGAAAAACGTTATTTTCCTAACAAACTCAAATTTATTTCATCGTTTTTCCGGAAACAGACATTCAGTCAGGGAGGATATACATTAAGGCTGAAGATTTTCAATTCATCCACATCTGTAGGCATAAACCTGTTGCTAGACAGAGTGATATCATAATCCGCCTTGATATTCATAGCTAAGGCAGATGCAGTAACCTAAGCAGAGCATTTACTATTGATTTTAAGATTTATTTATTTAAAATTACTGTTTTATCTAAAAAACTAAGGTGAGTACAATGACAACTACACAAACTCAACTAAACACAAAAGCACCCAAATCCACAAAGAGAAAACAGTCTTTTCGGAACATGGATATTGGCACTCCTTTAAAACCAGTACGCCAACGCCAGAAAAAGCAGGAATATGAAGCACTCAGCGACTGGTCACATGCTAGTTAAGATGTTGGTAATTGGTGGTTGGAACGAACAACAAACAACAAATACCCAACTAATATGCTGGTGTTGCAGTGGTAGCTAACCAAAGACTTAACACCAAAATAAGTAGACTTATTTTGACAATTAAGTAAATGATGTTATCAGGTATGGGAATATCGTACATCAGTTTCACCCCCTTTCCTGCACAAAACTTTGAAGGGTCTGTAGTGAGGACTTTAGTCCTCCTATGAATTCTTGAAAGCTTGTATATTTATATTCTCTCTTAAAATTGAATTGAGCAAGATATTAAGTAAAGCTTCAGTAAAAACTTTTAACATATTTGCACATAATCAAGCAAACTGATAGTTACTAGCTATTTAAGTTAATCAATATTTTTATCCATACGATAATTAATCAATTCTATACCCCGTCGTTCAACTGTTTGTTGATTGATGACTTGAAATCCTTTACGCTCGAAAAAACCCTTAGCGGTGATACTTACTTCTGCAAATAGTCTTGTAATTCCTAATTTTTCCGCCTGTGTTTGTAGAGTATCTAAAAGTTGACTGCCTACCCCAATACCTTGAAAATCTTTATGGCAATAAAAACAATCTATATGTCCGTCGGGTTCTAGTTGAGCAAATCCAACAATCTTACCATCTAATTCTGCAACATAAGTCATCTTGGAATGTAAATGTGCATTCCATCTGTGATCATCCATATCTTGAGGCGCCCATGCATCTACTTGCTCTGGGGTATAATCTCGAATATTAATATTGTGGACGGTATCATAGAATAACTGCATAATTTCTTGCGTATCTTGAGGATGCAATTTTCTGATATTCATAAAATTCATTAACCAAGCCAACGTCATAATAGAACTAAAAGCTCCACCATCAGGAATGCTTGCCGATGTATCAAACCGATCCGCCACCTTCACCAAAAGATGTGCTACCTACCATGTACGATCTCAAGAGTGAAGACCCTAGGGGAAACGCATCTTATTTCCTAATAAAAAATAATAAGAGTTTTTAAAGAGTTTCTAAATGAGCTACTGAAGTGCAAAATTTGATGAAAAGATAAACACAATAAAACAATTTTATCGCCAATCATGAATTAGCTTATCCATGATAAAATAACTCTGGTCAAGGCTAAAATAGCTGACTATTCAGGCATAAGTAAGTAAGCTTATCCCTGAAAGCGCGAGGGGCTTAGAAGTGACATCAACCAGAAGGCAATCCCTTTGCTCCAACTCCTGAACCTAACCAGTCATACAAGTTAGTTAACCCCACAAAGCACAAAAAGCACTGATGCTGCGTTGCGAGTTAAAGCTGAACATATAGCCACAAATAGTCGGGAGAAACTCTAGCGTTGACCGAGACTAACTCCAACAACTCATCTAGCCTCGCCTGAGACAAACCTAGCTCCTGAGCACGTTTGCGTAACTTTTCATCTCCTTTGATCTCAAAGAAAAGTTGCTGGATCTTTACACCATTAATTTGAGATAAAGCATCGTTAATTTTGGCTACGAGTTTGGTTTTGAAGAAGAACTCAAATGCATATAAGACTAATTTTTTGTACCACTGGTCCTCAACAGCAGAGATATTCAATTTGCTGAGGTTAACACAGATTGTTTCATCAACAACACTGGCATCAAGTTCTGCTAACCCCACAGCAGTAATCGAAACCCAGGGGGTGTAATGTTTTTTGCGACTTATAGGATTTAAAACAAAAGATTGTCTCAATTGAGCATAAGCTTTGCCGTAGACCAGAAAACCTCCTGACTTGAGAAAGGCTTCAAGTTTAAGTCTGATGCGCTGCAACTGTGTGTTTTTCTCATTTTCAGCTTCAAACAATTCAAGTTCAGCATTCAGAGGTTTTAGTACGTAGGCGGCGGGAATACCAACCTCAAACACTTTCCTAGCCAGATCGACGTTAATGGGGAATTGATCGCTAGATAAATAGGAATCAGGGATTTGGATTTGGATGGATTTGTTTAAGACCTTGGAAACATTATTTTCAGGTTGCTTTGCCGCCGAAACCACTGAGGTGTTTGCATTCTGTTTGTTGTTTGTTTGTGCTAAATACTCACTTAATGGTTGCTCAAAAGCCGGAGAAACCGCCTCGGTGGAAGCATCATGTTTGTTGGTTGTTTCTGGTACATGTTGATCACAAGATTGGCTACGAACTGACACAGCTGTTCCAATGCCACCAGCTTGCTGAATGCAGTTTGCTAGTTCTTTTTGTATTGCTTTGTTCTCAATGCCATTCGTATTATACTCAACTACAATCGAAGCACTAGCATAATTAATATGCACATCTGTTACCGCACCCAAAGACTTCACCAATCGCTGTAACGCCTCGGCATAGTCGGGATCTATTTGCAGACGAGGAATTTTAATGCGAATCCGTCCAGCGATCGCATGAACAACTTGATAATCTATTCTCTGTGATTGAACTGTCATAATTACAAACGCTTTTCCACTTTCGGATTAATCAGTTTTTCACTGAGTGAACAGTCGTTGTTGTCCTCTTTTGCATCTGCGGGAACTCCCTCCCCCTTCTTGAAATCGGGGAGAAGTCAAGCTTTCACCTGTAGTTGTGTTGATTTGCCATCGCTGTTAATCCCACGACTAACATCACAGGACTAACAATAGAAGTGCTACAGTAATGCCGGTAATTAGACTACTGATTGCAATTATCAACCCGTCTTTGTCAATCAAGCCAAGACAGATGACAACGATAGCGATCGCTGGCAGCATATTACCAAAAGGAATTGGCAGGGCAATGATGAACCCCAGAAGTAACAAAATCACGCCCACACACCGTTGTGCTTCAGGACTTGTAAAAAACGACCACCGGGGTTCAAAAAAGCATTCCAGCTTTTCTAGAACAGGGATAGCCCCGGAAATAACCTGCTGACAAAGTTCCCCTTTGAAGGGCTGATCCAAAAGCCAGTCGGGCAGCCAGGGTTGACTGAATCCGAGTACTAATTGCCCGGAAACCAGCAGTAAGGGCATAGCAACGAGGGCGGAAATTCCAGCGATTGGCAGAGGTAAGGCTTCCGGTAAGGCGCAGATCAGTAGGGTTGGGCCAAACGACCGAGATCCCATGAAGTTAAACAGATCCCGCAGGCGCACTTCATCACCTTGATGGTGATCGAGAAATCGCCGCAAAAGTTCACTGACTCGCACAGTGTTACTATCCGTTTGAGGATCACGAACCAAGGGAATTAGCACTGTATTTGCAGCAGCTTGAATCAGATTTACCAAATCAGAGCGCATTTGCTGATCACAAATCAATTCTGAAGTATAATTGATGACAATGGATGCAGCTAATGGATTAATACGAACATCTGTAATCCTATAATCAGATTCCATTACCATCTTGAGTTGATCGGCATACTCAGAATCTGTTGCTAGTCGAGGAATACAAAACCGGATACGCCCAACAATTGCATGGGCAACGCGATACAATATTTCCTGGGGTGGTGATGTAGCATTTGCCGAGGTTGAGGTTGTCTGTGCCCACTGGTGGTGTGAATCAAACGGCTTTTTAAAAGTCATGGTAGTAAATGGATATTAATAAGTTGACTCGACAAAGCACAAAAAGCACTGACGAGGTGACTTTTGAAAGGTTCAAGAGTACTGGTTTTTAACTAGAAAGTAGTCAAGTAGAAATTCATTTTTCTACTTGAGCATGACTAAGACTGTAAAGTGATGTGAATAATACAAAGGATCTTTACCATCGGCGGTACTGCTGGTCAGCAGGATCTCCATTTGTTTTTTTTTATTGCATTCTATCTAAAGAATTACTATTTACCGATCTTGGTTGTTGTACTTAGGTTTCCATAATTCACCCTGTTGAAAGCAATGGTAATTACATAGAAGCATAGCCAAGGATGGGCTATCAAACTACATCCCTTGGAATAGTTTTAGTAGTTAGTGATTCGTTAGGTTCTTGTTAGTCTTAGCGGGACTTAAACAAAAAATTTAATAAAAATAAGGTATAATGCTTAGCCAAAGTAGCTTTCACGTTCAAGTAACACCCGATGAAAGAGACAACCCCCGCAGCCATGCCACCATGTTTTGAAGGATAGTGTCAACGGTTTGATGAAGCGTTTACGCGTAAAGCCCAAAAAAAAGGTTTAGGCATTATTTAGGGGAATTATTGGGGAAAAGTGAGCGAAAAATCTTATATCAAATCGCAGAGAACGCCATAGGGGTAGAATATCATCAATTACACCAGTTTTTAACTTTAGCGCCCTGTCAGATGCTGAGGTCAATGAACGCCGCTTAGCGATAATGAACCAGTGTAGTCAGACGAGAATTAGTAGGGGATTTAGCTTAATAATTACTGCTTGACCCAACCAATCAGCTATTTTCAACAAGACGGGCTTTGCTTTCTCCCAAACTGCCTTAGCTTTTGCTTCGTTTTGGCAGGCATTTAGTAAGGTTTCAGCCATACCTCCAAGGTTGGTTGCAACTAGTGTTTTGTTCGGTTGTGCTTTGAGTGTGGCAAAAATTGCAACACTCAGATACATAATTGCTTATTCTTTTATGTCTGCTGGCAGTTCTGCACTGCTGATACTCCTCAAGAAAAAGTTTATTCTTAATTGAGGTTACGCTTTCGAGAAGTTGACATACTCTAGTCAAATAAATTTCGCCTTTTATTCCACCCAGAAAATTTCCTCCGGGCCAAATTTGGCAATAACCAAGAGGTCGAGATGGATCGACCATTAATATCGAATATTCAATGGCAAATGTTCTTTGATCACCAATTACATTTTCGTTCATTAGAATTAGGGGATTGATGGCGGCAGATGGAGTGTTGGTTAGATGGAATGAGTAAAAGTTACTTGGTTAATAATTAAAAAATATTATAATCATAATTTTCCATTTTACCCGCTTTACTAACAGTATCTAACTAATAGCCAGCAGAGTAATTGAAAGTGCGATCGCGCTTGAATATTTTATTTGAATCTTCTTTTGCTCCTGCTTTTTGGAGAAGTTGAACAATATCCGTATGTCCTGCTTGTTTTGCAAGACTTAAAGCTGTATCTTCCCTATTATCCTTGATATCAATATTTGCACCATGTTCAATTAATAATTGAACGGCGTTTATACTACCAGCATTAGCAGCTGCCATGAGTGCATTTCTACCTTCATTTGTTTTTGCATTAACATCTGCACCCCCTCAAGTAAAAGTTTAATTACAGCAATCTGATTTTCATCTGTTGTAACTGAGGTAAATTTTGCATACTTTGTAAGGCTCGTTCCTTCCGTTGCTGCAATTAATGGGGTTTTCTGCTCATCTTCTGTTTTGCAGTTTATATTAGCTCCATGCTTCAACAATAACTTAACTATAGGTATTAAAACTCTCCGGTGCAGTTGCAATAATATCTACCGGGTCACGACTGATGAACAACCCCGTTGCAGGATCATAATTCCTAGCTCTAAAATGATACAATCCACTTTCCGACTCCAACCACTGTCCTTGGAACCTAAAGTCACTACCTGCACCCTAATATCTCGACTTGTCATCAGCACTCCCGTAAACACTCGATGGTAAAATTGGTTTTTTATTTACTAAACCAAAAAATGTATCAACTAAATGACATAAAAGTTGACGAAAAACCACTCATCGAGTTGTTGCTTAATGGTTGTAAAGTCAAGAAATACTTACCAAAATAGCCTCAGATTGAGCGCGAAATTAAGCGTTTATTAAAAGTGATAAATAAACCAACAATGCTTTTCCCTGCCGAATTTTTTAAGTCAATTGTAAGGGGTACAGTAGCGCGGGTGCAGGCAGTTGAATCATTGTTGATATTGTTAAATTTTCTTCTCAGAATTAGTTCAAAACGTTTAATATAAATTGCCAAGATAGAGAGAGCTTCATTTCCATTTGAATGTAGTTGGAGATATAAAGCGGTTGGTCAGCAAATTGAGTTTCAAAATACTGCTTATAAGCTTGCGTACCAAGTAGTAGAGAACGTAGAACTGAGGTTTCTAAAAAGTGTTCTTGTCCGGACTGCTCCTCCATTTTGTGTCATTCCTCGTCTGAATCTCTATCGAGGCTATCGTCAATTTTTACCCCAAACGGTAGAGTCTCAAAGCCTAAATTTTCTAGAGTTAAAATTGAGTCTTCAACTTCCGAATTGCTGATTGTTTCCTGATTCACTAGGGATGTAAGTAAGTCACAAATTCCCTGATATTGACTGGCATTATAGTCAATCCAACGGTTAGAGTATGCAAGTGCATCATGCAGTGCCATTAATACTTCTGTATAAGGGTCAAAAGATAATTGATCGCGCAGCAAGCGCATTTTTCGCAGCAAGTCATCAGCATAGACAGCCGCCATTGGTTCTCCAGAGTATTGTTGGAGTTTTTGTAAATCCACCAAGATAGCCTTGGTGATTTCTACTCCTGAAACTTCTAAAACAGTCTGCTCAACATTCATTGTTTTTCTCCAAGGATAATCCCCATTTGTCAGTTCGGATGATGGGTGGTTTCGTCTTTCGGGTTAGCATAAAGTATACGCCTGGTTTGTGCGCGCTACAAGGCTTGTGTGGATTCAGCCTGGAGCGTTGGACCCAAACTAAGGGCAGCAAAACAGTAATTATTCCAAGTCTTCTATCAAAACCATGCTGTGGTTCTTGGCAAGGTTTGTAGTTAGTTTATAAGTAATCTTTACGGATGTTAGCCCCTCTACTCATCCGCAAGAAGAAGCTTAAACTGGGTTTTTTCGTGGTATCAAAGACCAATCTCAAACCTATCACACTGATACCAAATGCACTCTTGCTGATAATTTAGCGCATCTTCATACAGAATTGGTATAAGAAACATTTCGCTATCAGTATCAAAATGGCGCGAGAACCTGAAATTTTTCGCTCTCAACTGCACCTGCTAAAAGTAGCATTTAGCGCAACAGCAATTTGTACAAAAACTTTACTTGCTAGCGAAGTGCGATCAGTTATTGCTATTGGGTATCCAGTATCACCACCGCTACAAATGCGGGAATCAATGGGAATTTGCCCTAGTAGAGGCGCTTGTAATTCTGCTGCAAGTAGTTCACCGCCACCACTACCAAAAATTGGTGTATGTGAACCACAGTCACCACATATTAAATAGCTCATATTTTCAATAATACCCAGGATAGGAACACCCACCTGGCGAAACATATAAATATTCCGTCGCACATCTGCGATCACAACTTGTTGGGGAGTCGTCACTAAAATTACCCCACAAATAGGACTTTCTTGAATGATTGTAATTTGAGCATCACCTGTTCCTGGCGGTAAATCAATCAACAAATAATCTAATTCGCCCCATTCTACATCTTGCAAAAATTGAGTAATAATTTTGTGCAACACTGGTCCGCGCCATGCCAAAGGACGATTTGCTTCTGTCAGTAAACCCACTGACATGAGTTTAATTCCTTGAACTTCTAGCGGCAAAAACTTCTCGCCTGTGGGAGTTTGAATAACTTGAATATCAGCTTGTCCCAAACCCAACATTTGCGGTACATTCGGACCGTAAACATCAGCATCAAGTAAACCAACTTTAGCACCTTGTAACTTTAAAGCTGCAGCTATATTCACGGCTGTTGTAGATTTGCCTACACCACCTTTACCGCTAGAAATTGCTAGAGTTGTTTTGACACCGGGAATTGTGCAGATTTGAATGTAATTTTTTTTACACCAAGATATAGATGATAGTACAGATTGAATTTCTGCTTGTAATTGATGCTGATGGCAACCAATATATAAGCGTAGATAAATATAGTCATCGACTATACGTAGGTTTCTCACCATTCCCAAATTCACTATGTCATTTTTGAGAGTAGGTTCGATGACTTGTTTGAGGAGTTGGATTACTTCTTGTTGACGGGAATCGGAATTTGGTTGCATTTTGTTTTCTATCAGTTATGCAGGAATGGTTTGAAACAGCTAAAGCAGATAATTTTTCAGAGATTGATTTCAGTTATGACAAACGCATTGGGAAAGGACATCATTGCACGGAAATTCGCAAAATTTAGACTGTACCAGTTTTGCTATTCCCTAGCTTTATCAACTCAAACGCCAGTAAGAGCGTTAAAGCTATGCTAATCTACTTCTTCAACAAGTTTTTGCAACGGCAACCTATATATTCATATAGGTTTACCTTTGTCAACATGAAAATTCTAAATAAGTTGAATAATTTTTTTATTTTTATATAAAGCTAATCTAAAGATTTAGCTAAACATGAAAACTTCCTGTGCTCAAAAGAGACTTGACGCATAATGATCATATAGAGGTTGTCGGTCTTCCGCACGATGAAAACATTACTATTATTGCTGGGTATTAATTCATAGGTGTGGATGACCCATATGGTTAATTGGGGTGCTACCAACACGAAAGCCAAATTTAGTCTTCCTAGACTTGGTAATACCTAAAGCAGTCAATTATACCCACTAAGACTTATGAGTTATGGTAGCGGGTTTAAACTGTCGTGTTGAACAACTTTAGTTCGTAAAGGAACTACTTTATTTGGGTCATCATACGTTTGAGTGCGTGTCAGCTTAAAGCTCTGTTGCTCAAATTTAAACAAGTTATTGCATGTTTTCATAATGTTTTAATCTTTATTTTGATAGGCAACAGTGGTTCCGCGTATATCACCACTTTAATTTATGTTGGAGTCTCAGATTTTCTCAGTAGGCCTTAGATGCTGATGCTGTACTTAACATGCCCCAAAAGCATTTAGAGCAGTATACGGCTTCTCTAGTGCTAGTAACCATTCAGCAATTGACCTTATATATTTATTCTGTGTAAAGCTATGGGAACCGTGCTAATTGTTGAGGATTCATTAACGGATATGCAAATATTAATTGGCTGTCTTCAAAAAGGGGGAATCGACGTCATAATTGCCCAAACAGGAGAAGAAGCCATTGCCACTATTAGCCGCTACAAGCCAGATGTCATCCTTCTGGATGTTGTTCTACCTGGCTGTAGTGGATTTGAGGTTTGTCGTGAAGTCAAGGGGAACGCTGATACGAATAATATTCCAATCGTCTTATGTTCCACTAAAGGAGGCGAAATGGATAAATTTTGGGGCATGAAGCAAGGAGCATCTGCTTACTTAACGAAACCAATCGATCAAGAAGAACTGGTACGCACAATTAAACAGTTGATCAAAAGTAGTGATGCCTGAAGCAACTTCCATGACTAACTCTTCATTTCTGGGAAACTCTAGCCCATACCCTGAAAATAAGCAAGAAACTGCA
Organism: Fischerella sp. JS2; assembly: GCF_032393985.1. Taxonomy (NCBI): domain Bacteria; kingdom Bacillati; phylum Cyanobacteriota; class Cyanophyceae; order Nostocales; family Hapalosiphonaceae; genus Fischerella; species Fischerella sp. JS2. The sequence continues at coordinate 6,929,986 of NZ_CP135918.1, read as the reverse complement.
CTAGTATCAGTGTCAGCTCAGAGTGAGCAATTTTTGCGGCTACATGTTGTGCAAGACATGACGGCTCTGTTACCCATTCAACAGGTAGCAGAGGCGCTGACAATTGCGATGGGTACAATTGTGCCGATTCCTCATATGCCGCCTTGGGTAATAGGAGTTTATAACTGGCGGGGTGAAGTTCTGTGGATGGTCGACCTTGGGCACTTGTGCGGGCTTACTCCTTGGTATGAGCAGGTCACTAGTTCTTCAGTGTATGAGGCGATCGTGTTACAAGTGGCAGATGATCCGTCCACACAGACTCAGCCTAAAAATCAAACGCTAGGACTAGTCGTTGATCGAGTCGAAGATATTGAATGGTGTGACTGGCAAGCCATTCAATGCCCGCCAAACTTCACGCTAAATCCTAAGCTAAAACAATTTTTGCGCGGATATTGGTGGAAATCGAATGATGTGATGTTAGCAGTTTTAGATGGTTCTGCCATTTTGCAAGCCATGCCCAGATAGTAAATAGGTACTCACACAGAATTAATTACACACATTGTTTTCTTGTTTACTATTGCGTGTTCCCTATTTCCACTAACAAGTTTAATTTTTTCCAACTAATTAACAATGTGTAATTATGGTTCAACAGCCATTCAAGTCCGATCCTGAAAAACACCAACCTTCCAAAGTTACAGATCAGCAGAGTACTGATTTGATCTATATAACTTCCCCTGATGCTCTTCCACATCACAAACAGCTCCTGCAATCACGCAAAACTTCTAAACTGCCCCTGTTAAACCGACACAATTTGAGCAGCGAGAACTTACAGATGCCTCTGCGAGATCGGCTAGTTCGCTGGTGGCAAAACGTTAATGTCAGAGCAAAAGCCACCTATGTTGCGATCGCAATGAGTACAATTCCAGTGTTAGCGATTGGGGGAACTGCCTATTATTTTGCCAATCAGTCAATTACCCAGCAAGTAGAAGCTTTTGGGAAAGCGAAGGTAATTGACTTGCAACAGAAAGCAAACCTGTTTATGCGTCAACGCTTTAATGATATTCAAGCAATGGCAAGTCTAGATGTTTTTACTGATCCTCAGTTGCGATCGCGAATGACAGCCGAAGATCAAGTAGCAGCTCTTACGCGCCTCATGAATAGCTATGGCATCTATGACAGTATTGCAGTTTTTGATTTACAGGGAAATGTAATTGCTCAAACAGCAGGCTCCCTGCTTGGAAACCAGCTTAACCAAGATTATATTCAAGCAGCATTAAAAAACAACGGAGCAAGCATCAGCCAACCAAGAATTTCGGAAAGCTCAAAGGTTTTTTGTCTTTATGCAGCTTCCATTATTAAAGATAAAGCTACAGACCGACCCATTGGGTTCATCCGGGCCCGTGTGCCGATGGAATTTCTGGATGAAGTACTGCGAAATTATGGAACTCAAGGAACACAGTATTACCTGATTAATGCTTCTAACGAGGTTTTTCTAGGTCCTGAAGGCTCTACTGAAGGCACAAGAGTAGTAACATTTGATCCTTCAAATACAGGCACAACGGAGCGCCAAGAGGAATACAAGAAAATTGTTCCTCAAGAAATTTATCCTTTATTTAATCGCCTCCAGGCAGCCAATGAGGTCAGCACTACTATCTCCTACAATTCCAAAACTAAGACTGAGCAACTGATCAGCTATAGTCCTCCTGTAAAACTTCGAGGGTTGCCAAATCTGAATTGGCGAGCGATTGTTTCTGTTGATACAGATACTGCGTTCGCCGCACAACGACAATTCCTGCTGACGCTGTCAATTGGAACTAGTATCACCGCTTTATTAGTGGCTGCGATCGCAGCGATTGTAGCGAACCGAGCAATTCGTCCGATTTTAGTAGCGGCAACGGCAGTCGAAAAAATTGGTCAAGGAGCGTTGGGAACTCGCCTGCATTTTCAGGGGACAGATGAAATTGCTTCATTGGCAAACAACATCAACCAGATGGCACAACAGTTGCAGGAGACTTCAGGGGCACAAGCGTTGGAAGCAGCACAGGAGCGGTTACTGATGACAGCACAAGGGTCTGGAGCATTACGAACACCGGATCTGCAAAATATTTTTGATCAGACCCTTGAGGGAACACGAAATCTCCTGCAACTAGATCGGCTGGTGATTTATCGCTTTGATGCTGGCTCAAGCGGAGGCATTATCTCAGAATCTGTGGCAGCAAAATGGTCAAGCGCTCTTGAGCTTAATGTCAATGATTCCTGCATTCCCCAAGTAGTCCGTGATGCCTACTATCAAGGCCGAGTTTTGGTCGAAAATGACATCTCCCAAGCAGGGTTTCATCTCGAACATCTCAAGTTACTAAAACAGTTACAAGTCAAAGCAAGTTTAGTAATTCCCATTCTCAGTGGTGATGAAATTTTCGGGTTATTGATTGCTCATAACTGCTCAAGTTCTCGCCATTGGCACGAGTTTGAAATCAATTTCCTCAAACGCTTAAGCAATGAACTTGGGCTTTCGATCAACCGAGTCGAATTGTTAGAGCGAACAATCCGCTTAGCAGAAGAACAGCGTCAGCTCAAAGAAAGGCTGCAAAAACGGGCAATAGAACTGCTTACGGAAGTAGACCCAATCAGTCGAGGGAATTTAATGGTTCGGGCGAAGGTAACAGATGATGAGATTGGTACAATTGCAGATGTTTACAATGCTACTGTGGCTAGCTTACGGAAAATAGTACTTCAGGTGCAAAAAGCAACTAATCAAGTAGTTGTGACAACAAACACCAATGATCTCTCCGTGCAATCTTTGTCAGTAGAAGCATTACGGCAAGCAGAGGAAGTGAGCGCCGCCTTAGAATTGGTGACAGCAATGGCGAACGCTGCCCGAGAAGTTGCTGCCAATGCAGCACAGGCAGAAGAGGCTGTGAAACTCGCAGATCAGACTGTGGCAGAAGGAGATGCTGTCATGAACCAAACGGTGGACGGAATGCAGGCAATCCGGACAACGGTTGCAGAGGCTGCTAAGAAGGTAAAATATCTGGGAGAGTCTTCCCAAAGAATTTCTAAAGCCGTTGAACTCATTAGTGCTTTTGCTGCTCGAACCAATATTCTGGCAATCAATGCTTCGGTGGAGGCATCTCGTGCTGGTTCAGAAGGCAGAGGTTTTTCCATGATTGCTGAGGAGATACGAACCTTGGCACGACAATCCGCAGAAGCGACAGAAGAAATTAGACAATTAGTTCTCACCATTCAGGCAGAAACGAGGGAAGTGATTACAGCGATGGAATTGGGAACAGAACAGGTTGTAACAGGAACCAAGCTCATAGACGACACTCGCCAAAGCTTAAATCAAATTACAGCAGTCAGTTCTGAAATTAGCCAACGCGTTACCACGATCTCTCAGGCAACGATTTCTCAATCTCAAACCTCCGAAGCTGTTACCCGAACTATGCAAGATGTTGCCTTAATCGCCAATCAAACCTCAACACAAGCTAATCAGGTCTTATCATCGTTTGAACAATTGCGTCAAGTAGCACAATTGTTACAGGAGAGTATTGGGCAATTTAAAGTCAAGTAGTAAATGGTCAATTGTCATTTGTCATTGGTTAGTAGTTAGTAGTTAGTAGTTAGTGGTTAGTGGTTAGTAGTTACTTATTCTTTAAACTACTTACTCCCCACACTCCCCACACTCCCTTGTCCTCCCTGTCTTCTCCACCTTCCCTACCCTTCACACTTCCGCCAATTCCCGATCCCTGTTGACAGACTACTATGGCAATCCCCCCCGAAATTCGTGACCAAGCCTACCAATTCTTCATAGAAGAAGCATCTGAGTTACTGCAAGTACTCGAAGTTGGACTATTGTCCCTCAACCAAGAGCGGAGTATTGCCAAAGTCCATGACTTAATGCGTACTGCTCACACCCTCAAAGGAGGAGCCGCTAGTGTTGGATTAAATGCGATCGCAATACTAGCGCATCGTCTAGAAAACATTCTCAAAGCTTTGTATGACGAAACATTAGAAATTGATACAGAGCTAGAAACTTACCTATTACAAGCTTACGACTGTCTGCGTTTACCTTTAATAGAGCAAATCACAACAGGACGTTTTGACCCAGAGGCAGCATTGGCGATCGCTGAGCCGATTTTTACCCAACTGGAAGCACGTTGTGGAGACGCGCTATTCCACACGGATCGATATATTCCGAGTTCACCCGATTTAGGTATCAATCTGGTGACTGACATTTTTACTGTAGATGTTGCTCAAGGGTTGGAACGACTAGCGAAGGTTTTGGCCGCTCCTCATCAGTATCAAGTCGCAGGAGAGTTACGAGCGCAGGCAGAAGTCTTTGCTGGATTTGCTGAACTCCTGAACCTGCCAGAATTTGGGGCAATTGCCAACACGGCCCTCCAAGCTCTCAATACTCATCCACATCGAGCCTTGGAAATTACACTACTGACATTAACTGATTTTGAGCGCTATCGAAATGCAATGCTGTCAGGTGATCGCACACAACAAACAGGTGCTTCAGCTGCCTTAATGGCATTGGCAGACGCCACAACAACAACTCTACCAATCTCCGAGCCGCTAACTACGGCGGAGTCAATTTCGCAAACCGAGGCAGTGATCACTGACACCATCAACGTCATGCCTCAGCTTGAGGACGCTAACCCAACCGCTAGTTTAGAAAGTTCCATCTCTGTAAGTAACGATTTATTGCACCTGCCAACAGAAGATACTGAATCGACAACGGCAGTCGAATTTTCAGGCATTCCTCAAGTTGAAGAAAATGGAGATGAGCCAGTCAGTGCGGAAGTTGTGACAACATCCCAAAAGCAGGAGTTCCTGAACCTTCACAACCAATTACACCTCATTCCTCAACATCAGCTAGACCTCTGTGCCAAAACTGTTCGCTCCGAGCTTGGTAGTGCCTTGCAAGTGAGCCAATCAACCGAGCAATACCAGACAATTCCTCCGTTCTACGTTCATCAGGCTGAATTGCCGACTAATCCAAGTCTCAGCGTACGAGTAGACTCAGAGCGCCTAGAAAGCATGAACAACCTTGTGGGTGAACTGGTCATTAGCCGTGAAGGGATTTTCCTCCAAAATGAGCAGCTTTTGGCAGCGTTGCGAAATCTACGGCAACGCTTTGCTCGCTTACAGAAGCAAATGAACCAGTTGCGGCAAATTTGTGACCAAACACTCGTGACCCCAGAGTGCGATCGCCCTCAAGGAAAACAGCGAAGTAACTTTCCTCCCAATAAAGTTCCACAACAAAGCAACCTCTCACAGATTAGCGAAAAAGACACTGCTACGAGTGGGGATCGTATTACTACCCCTGATTTTGATTCCCTAGAGATAGATAGGTACGGAGCTTTGCACTCCCATGTCCAAGAGATTCTTGAGGAGATGGTGCAGCTAGAAGAAGTTACTGACGACATGGATCTGTTTGCTAAGCAATCAGAGCAAATCCTGGTTCAACAGCGACATATGCTGACAAACCTACGGGATGACCTACTCCAGGCACGCATGTTACCCTTGGGCGAAATTTTGAATAGTTTTCCTCGTGTATTGCGGGATCTATCTACAACTTATCGCAAGCCTGTGATTTTAAAGCTTACTGGTGCAGATGTATTGGTGGAAAAAGCAATCCTAGAAAAACTTTACGATCCACTATTACATTTGCTTCGCAACGCCTTCGATCACGGTATTGAGCCACCAGAGGTCAGGCGACAGCACTCTAAACCAGAACAGGGACAGATTGAAATTTGTGCCTATCATAAAGGCAATCAAACAATTATTGAAGTGAAGGATGATGGTCAGGGACTAAATTTAGAACGGATTCGGAGTCGAGCCTTAGAACTAGGCTACTTGTCAATACAACAACTCGCGGTTGCCTGTGCAACTGAGCTTTACGAGTTCATTTTTGAGCCAGGATTCTCCACAGTCTCTCAGGTGAATCAGCTCTCAGGGCGAGGCATTGGTCTGGATGTCGTGCGATCGCAATTACAATCAATCAAAGGAAGAATTACCGTTAAATCTGTTCCTAAACAGGGAACAAGCTTTACGCTATATCTGCCGTTGACTCTCACAATGGCAAGATTAATGATTTGTAGCAGTGGCTCGACCAGTATTGCCCTACGCACGGACAATGTAGTTGAAATCTTAGCACCTGAAGCCGCACAAATCAGACAATCTGGAACCCAACGTTTTCTCCTTTGGGAAGAAAAAATTATTCCACTTTATCAACTGGCTGACCTTTTAGACTATAGCTGTCCACTACCAGAAACTCCTCCTAATCGGCTATGGACTTCTATTTTTGCATCTGAATCTTGGGAATTGCCAGTACTGCTCCTCAGACACGAGCAGCAGATCGTTGCTTTGCAGGTTGCTCAATTGCTAACCGAGCAAGAGTTAGTCATTAAACCGTTTGGTAGTGCGATCGCGCCTCCTGGCTATACTTACGGCTGTACCATCCTGGGCGATGGCAGTCTAATTCCTGTGATTGATGCTAATAGCCTCTTGAGTTTTGTTCAAACCCAAAACCGGGATGCAATTAGCGATACATCTAGTTTGCAAATCACTGCTGAAACTGAAAGTGCATCATTTCGTCCCTCCTTACCTACCAGCAAACAGATTTCAGCACCAGTAGTTCTAGTTGTTGATGATGCAGTTACTCTGCGCCGAAGCTTAGCTCTTTCCCTAAAAAGATCTGGTTTTCGAGTCCTACATGCACAAAATGGACAAGAAGCGATCGAGAAATTACAACAAAATTCTTCAGTGCAACTTGTGATTTGTGACATCGAAATGCCTCGAATGAATGGCTTTGAGTTTCTCAGCTACCGTCGTCGAAATCCTCAACTTTCACAGATTCCAGTTGTGATGCTTACATCTCGTGGCAATGAGAAACATTACCAATTAGCAATGCAATTAGGTGCCACAGCTTACTTCACCAAACCCTATCTGGAACAAGAGTTTATCATGACAGTGAATAATATCCTTGCGGACACTGCTCATAAAAGTCAAAGATGACTTCTGTGCAATCTCTTGAAAATAGGGAGCACAGATCAAGGGCAACGGGGAATAGGGATCGGCAATTAACTAAGCAGCCAACCCATAATCCATCTGTATGCATCGGTGTGCATCTGTGTTCGTTAATATCTCCTCATTGTAGGCAATTACCCATAATAACCTAGCTTGTCCAAAAGGAGAATCGTCTTTAGGCATGAGTACCTCCCCCTTGCGATTCTTGAATACTTTGAATGGCTCGTTGTGCGTAAATACACACGTCTCGATCCGGATCGTCTAACGCTTGCTGGAGCGCATTCAGCGCTGCGGGGTTTTTGAGAATACCAAGCGCGATCGCAGCATCTCGACGGACATCCGAAGATTCATCAGTCAACGCTTTCACTAATCTAGGTAAAAACCGCTCATCCGGCGTTTTTTGTATTACTTGAATAGCAAATTTGCGGACTTGCCAATGTTCATCCTCCAGAGCAGTCGCAAGGGCTGGCAATGCATCACTCGATGCATGAAGGGCAAGAGATTGGGCTGCATTACGGCGCACCTGCCAATCAGCATCCGATGTCAAAGCTTGACATAGCAAACTAACCACCTGTTCGTCTGCCAAATGCCCTAGAGTGAGAGCAGCAGCACGGCGTACCGTTGCATCCGAGTCTGTCATCAGCGCCAGAATTGGCTGACACCGCTCCACTTGGTTGAGATACCGGAGTGTAGTCACTGCTGCTTCTCGTAAAGCTGCCTGTTTTGCTTCCAACAAGGGTAACACATAAGGTAGAAACTGAGCATCATGAATTTTTCTTAGCAGAGTCAGCACACTGATCTGGACATGGAAATTGTCCTTTTGCAGAACATCCAAAAGCAACAGCAGATGATCCGGTGTAACTAACTCCCCCAAAGCTGACAGCGCCTCTTGGCGAATCTCTGCATCAGGTGATTCTAAGCACCTCAATAAAGCTGGAACAGCATTTTCGTTTGCCAACTCCCAAAGTGCTGTTACTGCTAACTTTTGCACCGCCAAACTCTCATCCTGTAGTGCCGTCATCAACGGCTGTAGCGCTGCCTCATCACCTAAATGTTGCAGGGCTTTGACTGCAACCAAGCGATCGCTTATCTCAGGCGATCCCAGCATATCTAACCATTGCTTCAGTTCAGAATCCGTATCAGCAAACATGTTTTTTATTTACATCTTCTCTAATTAATTACCGTAACAAAAATGGAATTTGCACAGTAATAGCGTTGGTGGGACACTCCTTCTCACACGGCAAACAGAACCAGCACTCATCGTACTTCATATATGCCTTGCCTGTTTCTGGATTCTTCACCAGCACATCTAACGGACAAACCTCAATGCAAGCTGTACATTTTTCCAGACACTTCGACTCATCGACAATCACAGGAACATCCACTCTTTGGATTGCTAAAGCCATAAAATTTTATACCCCTTGCTTTGATAACCTACTACAACATTACACAAATTCACAAAAACTCTGCGTTCCTCTGCGAAAACCTCCGCGCTCCTCTGCGTTAAAAAAGCACTTATCTCTTACGAACCGCAACATCATAGACTTCTTTCTCTAAATCCACTTCTACCACGTATGGCTCAACCTGGCGCTTAAAGAGAATCATTTCTCCCGACTCATGCTTTTTCAAGTTAATGTGACAGAACCATTCCTCATTATTTTTCTCTGGGTAATCTAATCGGTAGTGGTATAATCCCCAACGACTTTCCCGCCGATAAAGCGATGACCGTGCTGCCATTTCTGCGCAATCCCGAATAAAGTGAACTTCCATACACCGCATGAGTTCGTGGGGATCACGCGCACCCATCATGTCCAAAGTTTCGTTGTAGCGGGTAAAGTAGTTTAACCCAATTTCCATCTTGTGACCCACCTTCGGTGGTTGTAGATAATCGTTAACCAGTCGGCGCAATTTATACTCCACTTGCGTATGGGGGATACCATTCGGGCGAGTGAGCGGAGCATAAATCCGTGCTTTCTCTGCTTTTAAAAAGTCTAAATCAGGCTCGATATGCTCCAATTCTTGGATATAGTCTACAGCATGGATACCTGCTAATCGTCCAAATACAAATGCCCCAATCATGTAATTATGGGGAACACTTGCCATATCCCCTGCTGCATACAATCCTGGTATTGTCGTTTCGGCTTTCTCATTTACCCAAACGCCAGATGCGCTGTGACCACTGCACAAACCAATCTCTGAAATGTGCATTTCTACGCCATGAGTGCGGTAATTTTCTCCTCGCCCTTCATGGAATCGCCCACGACTAGGGCGCTCGTTTGACCAAAGAATAGATTCAATCTCTGCGATCGTATCTTCATCAAGGTGGGTCATTTTGAGTTGGATCGGTCCTTTACCAGAGTTAAGTTCCTTCCAAATCTCCAGCATCATTTGACCGCTCCAATAATCACACCGGATGAAGCGATAACCTTCAGCATTGGCGGTGTAAGCACCAAAGGGACCAGCAACATAAGCACAGGCGGGTCCGTTATAGTCTTTGATCAATGGATTGATCTGAAAGCACTCAATATTTGTTAGTTCTGCTCCGGCGTGATATGCCATTGAGTAGCCATCGCCTGCATTTGTGGGATTTTCATAGGTGCCGTAGAGGTAGCCAGACAAAGGCAGCCCCAAACGTCCACAGGCTCCAGTACAGAGAATTACTGCCTTTGCTTGAATGACGACAAAATCCCCTGATCGCACGTCAAACCCAACTGCCCCGATCGCACGCCCATTCTGCACAAGCACGCGAGTTGCCATGACGCGATTAGTGACTCTGACTTTATGTCGTTTTACCTGACGGGTCAAAATTGTTTTGAGATCCTTGCCTTCTGGCATCGGTAATACATATTTTCCTACCCGATGCACTTGTTTTAAGTCGTAATTTCCTTGAGTATCTTTTTGAAATTTAACTCCCCAACTTTCCAGTTCTTGGATAACTTCAAAGCCAAGCTTGCCTGTTTGATAGACTGCTTTTTGGTTGACGATGCCATCATTAGCAATTGTCACTTCGCGAACATACTGCTCTGGGGTGGAATTGCCGGGGATAACGGCTGTGTTGACTCCATCCATACCCATCGCGATCGCACCACTGCGACGAATGTTTGCCTTTTCTAAAATCAGTACATCACCATCAGGATGAGCTTGCTTCGCCTTGATCGCTGCCATTGTTCCAGCCGTACCCCCCCCAATGACTAGAACATCTGTTTGTATTCGTTGTGTGTTAATTTGAATATCCACTTCCAAGCTCCTCAGTATTTGTAATAATTTCTGAGAAAATACTCTTTATATTGGTTATTAATCTAACTCCATGCTTTTGAGTGTTTCTTCGCGAATTAATTCAAAAATTTGCCGATTCAGTTTGGCAAATTCAGAGGATAATAAACAATCTATATGACGAGGTCGCTCTAAGCCTATATCTATCTTTGCTTTGATATTACCTGGATAAAAACCCATGACAAAAATTTTGTCACTCAGAAAAATGGCTTCTTCAATATCGTGAGTAACAAAAATTACTGTTAGCTTGAGGTTACTCCAAATAGTTAATAAAAGCTCCCGCATCATTTGACGTGTTTGGGCATCTAAAGCTGCGAAAGGTTCATCCATCAGTAGTACTGAAGGAGAGTTTACCAATGCTCTAACAATACTTGCCCGTTGCTGCATTCCTCCTGAAAGTTGATGAGGGTAAGAATGACGGTGCTTATAGAGACCTACTCTATTTAAGTAATCATTCACCAACTCCTGCCGTTGTAATTTCGGTAATCCCTGAATCTTAAGTCCAAACTCGACATTCTCAAATGTGGTTTTCCAAGGTAACAAAGAATACTGCTGAAAAACAAACCCTCGGTCTGCACCAGGAGTAGTGACTTGTTGCTTGTCAACAAAGACAGAGCCGTTAGTTGGTTTAATGAACCCTGCGATCACATTTAGGATCGTTGATTTACCACAGCCTGAGGGTCCCAACAAACAAGCAAATTCACCAGGATAGATTTGCAGATTGATAGAATCTAAAACCTGCACTGTATGACCCTTTCGCCTAAAAGATACAGATAAATTCTCAATTTCAACAGATCCTTTAAGCGATCGCACCGAACTTATATCTGCCAGCGTAGCCATTTGTGATATATCTCCTGGAGGTACAGCAAAGATTGTTGGTTGATAGTTGATTGTTAACTGATAACTGTTAACTGAATTTATCGACTCTGCTTTTTCGTTACTCGCCAGGGCATGAACAACCGAGTCAGTCGATCAACCGCATAGGTACTGGAAGCACCCATTAAACCAATTAGTAACATCCCCATCACGATCGGGGGATAGTTTGATGTTACATAGGACTCCCAAGTCAGATAGCCTATACCATAACGACCTGCGAGAATTTCAGCCGTTACCAAGCAGAACCAGGCGTTACCCATGCCAATCACAAGACCACTGGCAATACTTGGCATTGCTCCTGGCACTACAATATCTTTGAACAAATGCCATTGCTTTGCCCCCAAGCATTGACCCACTCGCAGCAGTAATAAATCTGTATTCTCGACACCTCGGATTGTACTGATGAGAATTGGGAAGAACGCACCAACGAATGTGATATAAATCATTCCAGATTCAGAAGAGGGAAACATCAGGATCGCTAGCGGAATCCAAGCAACGGCGGGAATTGGTCTTAATAACTCCAAGGGTAGAAATATCAAATCTTCAATCTGTTGGAACCAGCCTATTAAAATGCCCAGGCTGATACCAACCGAAGCAGCGATCGCAAAGCCAGACAGAACCCGAGCTGCACTTGCCCATATGTGCAACATCGGGTTGTTGGAGAAGAACTCGATGGTTGATCCCAGAACTTCTAGGGGTGACGGTATTAACGCGAAATTAATAAAGAAGTTGAATTTGATGGTACATAGAAATTGCCAAACACCAAAAAATAACACTAGAGAAAGAACCCTTCGCAATCCTTTGGGACTAAATAGGAACTCCAAGGGTAATCGCTCACGGCGGTGTAACACATTCAATGAGTGGGCGATTGTGGCGCTGAAGCCTCCAAACACTTTGGTCTTGAGTGAAGAACGCTCAGAAAACGGGCCAGACATTGAATACCTCTAGATATTTAGGTGTCCCCAACTTAGCTTCTCATAAATCTCGCAGCTGTTTTGTAACAATGTTCAAAGCTATTTTTAATTTTTATAACTTTGATGGTTACTGAGTTTGAGCATAAAATTGCTGTAGTCCCTTAAAGTCAACAACTTTGACACCTGATTTTTGAGCAAAGTCTTGAGCATCTTTCTGAGTTAAGAATGCAGAAATTTCATTGCCATTTTGAACATAGAAGGAATTTTCGGCAAGCAGTTTCCAGCCATTGTTGCGATCGTGAACGAAAATTACCCCTTTATCTTGTTTATTTTCAGTCTTCAGCTTTTGTAACATTATCATCATATTTTTGATTGAGGCAAAATTGATCACCTTATCGTTACCTTTGAGCCAAAGTTGGGCTGCCATTTTCGGATCTTTAATCGGTTCTTTAGTTTGGGCATCTTCACCGGAAATCACAAAATCTTTTGCATTTGCAACCTCATCATAATTTAGACCAACTTCTTTCATAGCTTGCCGCAAATATTTATCATCCCCCCACTTTGTCACATCTTCGGGATTGACACTAGCATCTAATCGACCTAATTGCTTTAAGGTGACAACGCTATTTTTTAAAGCATCAAAGTTAACTTGACGAATTGTTGGATTAATCTGTTGTAAGCCGGAAGGACCAAGAAACATATAGACTACTTCACGCTCAACCCCACACCATTTCTCAATTTTAGTGGCCATTGCCTCTGGCTGTTCTCGGAACATCTTATTTGCTTCTAACAATGCTTTAAGATAAGCAACAACAATTTCCGGATTTTCTTGAGCAAAATCTGAGCGGACTAATACTCCATGAAAGGTTGGAACTCCTGTCTGTGCTCCGTCAAAAATTTTACGAGCAAAACCCCGAAAAGGAAATAGTTCGCCGAAAGGAACAAAGTTAGCATGAGCATCAATTTGACCTGTCTTCAAACTGCTTCCTCCGACTTCTGGACTTTGGCTAATCAGAGTTACATCTTTATTCGGATTGATCCCTACATCCCTTAAAGCTTTTAATAACATTCCATGAGCTGCTGAACCAAAAGGTACAGAAACTTGCTTGCCTTTCAACTCAGTTAAAGAATTAATAGGGCTATTTTTGGGAACTACCACAGCATTCCCTGCTCCATTTGGACTATAGGCAAGGCTGCCAATGTAAATAGTTCTTACACCATTTCCCTTCTGCTGGAAAGTTGTCACATTAATGGTCAATGGAAAGTCACCCATCATACCAATATCAATTTGATTGGCCAGCATCTTATTGTTTATCGGAGGTCCTGATGTATAGCTTGTCCATTCGATTTTGTATTCTACATTTTCATACTTTCCAGTTTTGGGTAAGTACTTTTCTAAAAGTTTCTCTTCCCGAATGACTGCACCCCCCGTTACTGTGTTAATCGTTTGATCTTGGGTTCCGATCGCAATGCGAATTACTTTTTTGCTGCCAGCGTTGCTGGTATTGTTGGTCGAATTCTGATTAGAACTCTGATTAGAACAGGCACTTGTCAAAACTAGAGAAACTACTATTAAGCAAGATAGTAAGTTCCTACGAGCCATTGGATGTACACACATAACAGAACAAATCCTTATTTCACCGAATTAATTTAGAGGACGAAATCAACTAGGTTTTGTCAGGTTAACGGACAGTAACAGGGAGAGAGAATTTGGCATAATTTTCCCATGAATAAAACCCAAAATGTGATTTTTTCCGACTTTTGGTGATCTTGGTGGTTCTTCAGTACCTAGTATGCCAAAAATAGGCGTTGCATAATAGCGGTATGAATTGAGGTCAATTAATCATGGAATGTCCACGCTGTGGATCTTGTCATAACCGTAAGAATGGAAAGAAAAGAGGTAAACAGAATCACATTTGCTGTGATTGTGGTCGTCAATTCATTGATGTCTATAAACCACCCAGGGGCTACTCGGATGAAATCAAACAAGAATGCCTAAAAATGTACGTCAATGGTATGGGATTTCGTGGAATTGAAAGGGTGAAAAACGTTCATCATACTACCATTATTCATTGGGTTAAACGAGTGGGTACACAATTGGCGGATACACCAAATTCAAAGGAAATTCCGCAGGTGGGAGAACTAGATGAATTAGAAACATTTATTGGTTCAAAAAAAATAAAATCTGGTTGTGGACGGCGGTAAATCACTTTACTCAAGGTATTCTTGCTTGGGTTTTAGGTGATCGTAGTTCGACTACTTTCCAACAGTTATGGAACATTGTCCAGTGTTGGCAGAGTTATTTTTACGTCACAGATGGATACCCTGTTTACCCTTGTTTTGTTCCTGATGGTGACCAAATTGTGAGTAAGACCTACATGACACGAGTCGAAAATGAAAACACAAGGCTTAGACATTATTTGGCTCGTCTTCATCGTAAAACTTTATGTTATTCCAAAACCGAGGAAATGCTGAGATACTCTGTTCGATTGTTATTGCACTACCTCAAATATCGTTCTGTTCCCTTACCTGCCTAAAACATACCTTTATTCAGCAACGCCCAAAAATAAGGTATTCACTTGCGATGGGATTTCTGCAGGAATGTCAATTCTTGTTGAGTAAATGAACGATTTAGTGTTGTTTTTAGTTATTGTAACCATCAGCTTTACTCTCAAGATGTTGTTACTTAAATAAATAAACTTTTAAAGAAACTCAGTTTTTCACTGAACTTTGCCGTCAATAGGGTGGGTTGTTTGTTGTAATTCTCGTACTTCTCGTTGTGAAAAGAAGTTGAGGAAGGTACGAATTTCAGTAATCGCTGCCAGTTTTGCCACTGCATCCCAAGAGGGAGAAATAGCTGTGCTGACGATATCAGCAGCTAATAAAAATTCCGGTGTTGCTGAATGAAAATATAAATCAGGCGATCGCTGCAATCAGATGGGTGCGATACATCAAAGAGTGGAACTGAGCCATACTTAAAATAATGTATGACTACTCGTATGGATAGTTTCAGCATTTGTAGTGACTTAGAGTAACAAAAAGATTTACGATGTAGTCGAGCCAAATAATGTTTAAAACGACTGTTTTCTGCTAGCCTTCGGCAAGCCGCTTTGTGTCTACGACTCTGGTCATATAAGTTTTACTAACAATATGGTCTTCATTGCTAATAAAACAAGGATAAACCGGGTAACCATCTGTAACATAAAAGAAAGAATGCCAACAACTAATTACCTGCCACAACTGCCTAAATGTCTCTGCACTCCGGTCTCCTAAAACTCAGGCTATAACTCCCGGAGTGTTCTTATTGACTGCTGTCCACAACCAAATTTCGTTTTTTTAGCGATAAAAGTTTCCAATTCATCAACTTGGGTTATTTCCAATAGTGACAGAAGAACTGGTAGATACTCTTACCTCTCCTGCAAGCATCCGTGAGAGGTTAAATTATATCAAGTTCGGTTAATCACTTAGAATAAAAAACCTCACCACCATCCCCTCTCCTTGCTAAGAACAGGGGTGCCGAAGGCGGGGTGAGGTAAAAGGGAATTGTAAGTAATCATGCGAACTTTATATTAGAGTGCATTTTGTCAATCAGCTAAAATACCCAAAATAATTAAATGATAATGATAATAGTGTAGGTAGAGAGGGGGGAAGGATGGGAGCTTCTCTTCTAATCCTTCCTCCTCTATTTAATTATCATTATCAAACAAGTTTTTAATAGCTATTTTGTCTAAAGAAAAAGTATTGTAACGAGAAAATAATACCAATTTGAAAAAAGAATACAACACATGGATATATAAGACCCCACCCCAACCCTCCCCTTGGAAAGGAGAGGGTGCCGTTAGGCGGGTGGGGTTATCTGTCGCAAACATTATTTTAATTGGTATTATTTTCTGGATTGATTTCATCCAGTTTAAGAAACATTCCTGAAATTGCTGTGGATTCAAATGTGCAAATACTCTCGCAAATGTATCGTGTGAGGGTCTCCCATTTGGTAACTCTAAAAATGTTTATAACCACTCATACTTCGTGCAGCCATACAGTTCAATCGCCATCCAACTATCTGCTCCACATATCACTGCACAGATTGCAATTGTCAAAATATCTATCAACTTGTGTCGCTTCGTGCGCTCTATTCTTGCATCTGTCATCTGTGCAAACTGGTCAGCAATGGTGATTTTGGGCTTGAGCTTCACACCTCTGCATTCAGAATGTTTAAATTGGATGGGGGCCGTTATGCTGAGGTCATTTTACAAGAGCAACGCTTCTGGATTGCAGAATTAGAATTAGGTCTAGGTGTGTGGCAAGGACAATATCAAAATATTGATCAACTGTGGTTACGCTGGTATGATACGACAGGTAGCTGGGTGTTAACACCTACAGAACAGGAACAGCAACAAACGCAGAGGTTGATAGTACAGTTGCCATCGCTCGGCGTAGAACCAGATTTAGACTAGTTATTTACAACTCGGCAAAATAGAAATTATCTAATTTCTGAGTAACTCTCATACCTATTAGCGTTGGCATAAGGTTCTGGGTTGGGATCTACATAGGGTTCCACATTGGGATCAGCATAAGGTTCTGGGTTGGGATCTACATAGGGTTCCACATTGGGATCAGCATAAGGTTCTGGATTAGAGTTTGTATAGGGATCTATATTGGGATCTTCGTAAGGTTCTATATTGTAATTACGACCTGAGATATTCATATGCCTTAAATCTGAATCTACGCCGTCTTTGAGTATTAAACCATAAGTCTGCTGACACTAAAACTCAAGAAATTAGGTAAGGGTTCTACTCATACACAATTATTAGATAGTGAGGGTTAATTGGCATCTATCAATAGGCTGTTTTTTTACTGTTTGCAGAAGGCAGATAGCACAAGGAGTACTGCTGTGTGCTTTTTTTGATTAAAATATTATGATATTTAGGCGTTTAGCGATCGCCACAACAAATTTGCATTCTACTTTGCTGAGGCGATCGCTTGATATGCAAGCAAGTATGAGATCCAGCAGTTGGTTATTCTGCTACATCAACCCAGATACTCCCTTCTTCCACACGCACAGGATAAACTGGCAGTGTTTTTTCTCGTGATACTACACTCATTGCCTTACCGATAACAGGCGGCCATGCAATCCAGTCTTTGACTTCACCAGTGCAAAGATCAAAAGCACTACGATGCCAAGGACAAACAATTGCCCCATCTACAATTTTGCCCTTTTTCAAAGACAATTTCAGATGAGGACAAGCATTATCCACTGCATAAAATTGACCTTCATGATTAACCAATAAGATTTTTCGGCTACCAACTGTTACTACTTGTCTCGCACCAGGGGAAAGTGCATCAGATGCTAGAACTTTCGTCCAACTCATAGATTCTCCTCTGTTGAGCATTCTGCTTTTATAGTTTCCCGCAATTGTGACCAAAATTAGTTGGTTGATAGTTGATAGTTGTTGTTTGTTGTTTGTTAGTAGTTAGTGGTTAGTAGTTAATGACTTACTACTCCACCCTTACCTTAAGCCGCTTGCGCGTCTACACACTCCCCACACTCCACCCTACCTTAAGCCGAAGAAGGTGCGTCTACACACTCCCCATTGCCCCTAATCCCCACTCCCTTCCACTCCCCACAAACCCTCAAACAAACATAATATAAAATTTTGTTGGTATCACTTAGACCTTAACAAATGGCACAGGGAAAAATATTACTGCAAGCTCATACATTCTGGACAAGAATCAAACAGCAGACTGAACATGCTCTTGCTACCAATGCTATGGTTTCAATACCGACAGAATCGGAATTTATCGAGCAAAACGGTGTTTGCTTTTTGGTGCGGATTGTGTCTAACCTAGCTCGTAAGGACGAACTCAAGCAGAAACAAGAAAAACAAAACAATTCCTCCCCCAAAGATTTTAATCCTTTTCTTCCCTACGAACAGGATTTATTTGTTGCAGATATTTCTGATACCCATGTGTGTATTTTAAATAAATACAACGTTGCTAAATATCACTTGCTATTGATTACCCGTGCCTTTGAAGAACAAGAAAGTTTACTGACTTTAGCAGATTTTGCTGCTATGTGGGCGTGTATGGCTCAATTTGATGGGTTAGCATTCTACAATGCCGGCAAGATCGCTGGTGCTAGTCAAAGACACAAACACTTGCAACTTGTGCCATTACCACTGACACCTACAGCAGGATTGCAGCTACCAATTGAACCTCTACTTAAATCTGCACAAATTCATAACTCGATCGCAACTCTACCAGGATTTGAATTTGTGGCGTTGCTGAATAAAGGTATGTTTTAGGCAGGTAAGGGAACAGAACGATATTTGAGGTAGTGCAATAACAATCGAACAGAGTATCTCAGCATTTCCTCAGTTTTGGAATAACATAAAGTTTTACGATGAAGACGAGCCAAATAATGTCTAAGCCTTGTGTTTTCATTTTCGACTCGTGTCATGTAGGTCTTACTCACAATTTGGTCACCATCAGGAACAAAACAAGGGTAAACAGGGTATCCATCTGTGACGTAAAAATAACTCTGCCAACACTGGACAATGTTCCATAACTGTTGGAAAGTAGTCGAACTACGATCACCTAAAACCCAAGCAAGAATACCTTGAGTAAAGTGATTTACCGCCGTCCACAACCAGATTTTATTTTTTTTGAACCAATAAATGTTTCTAATTCATCTAGTTCTCCCACCTGCGGAATTTCCTTTGAATTTGGTGTATCCGCCAATTGTGTACCCACTCGTTTAACCCAATGAATAATGGTAGTATGATGAACGTTTTTCACCCTTTCAATTCCACGAAATCCCATACCATTGACGTACATTTTTAGGCATTCTTGTTTGATTTCATCCGAGTAGCCCCTGGGTGGTTTATAGACATCAATGAATTGACGACCACAATCACAGCAAATGTGATTCTGTTTACCTCTTTTCTTTCCATTCTTACGGTTATGACAAGATCCACAGCGTGGACATTCCATGATTAATTGACCTCAATTCATACCGCTATTATGCAACGCCGAATTTGTACATGCTTTCGCACCGCTAGATTCTCTCTGGGAGCAGTCGCCATTTACCGCTGCTCAAGTAACGTTAGAGTATTATCATTCTCTACTACAGGCAGTCGGTTTAAAAGAAAAACAATCTAAAGCTTACAATCTTTTGGTGACACGAGAATGGATGCTGCTCGTACCGCGATCGCAAGAATGTTTTGCATCTATACCAGTCAACTCACTAGGATTTGCTGGGACTTTGTTTGTGCGAAACGAGCAACAAATGCAGACTCTCAAACAACACGGACCAATGAATGTGCTGAAAAATGTCGCTGTACCAATCAACTAGCGATCGCCTATGATGAGAAAGTTCCCCAATTCAGCTTTCCTCCAGTAATTTGAGTTAATTGTTCGTTAACATCAAATTGCTTGGTGCTGATATTTTCAATCCCAAAAGATTTTAAACGTGTTATGTGTTCTGTGAGGAATGTGTCTAGTGAAGATGCATCCTCAAACAAATAAATCCCTCCCGTTTCTCCATCATGAGAATTTTCTATCCATATTTTCCACAACAAACCTGGTGTTTCGGAAAGTTTGTGCGCCAGTTCTGAATATGCTTGCGCCATCTCATTTCCCCACGGCCCATTAAAAGGAAAATTAATCTGCAAAAGCTTTAAACCCATTGTAATCTACCTCTTTTGCTTCATCGGTGTCTATCTGTGTGCATCGGCGGAAAGTTTGTAGATACGGAGTGGCTTCCCCCTAGGGTGCGGAGGTTTCCTCCGATCAAAGCTTTCCAAGACAGTGTTCGTTTTCTCAAATATTTAAGTGCTTATATAAATAATCCATCACAATCGACTCCAACGCTTATTAAGTAGGAAGTTAGGATGAAATTCATTTTGCCAGCTACTTAAATCCAATTGCAAACCACTATAATTTTGCTAAGCAAGAAACTGTAGTCCATACTTAGTGACAGCAACTTCAATCGCCTTTTCAACGTCAGCAGGATTTGGAGGACACAAAAGATTGCGCTTTTCTTCCTCACTCATTGGTTCCACAATTTGCTGTCCTATTTCTGAGAAAAACTGCTCGGCTCCTGATGGTGTAATTACCATTAAAATTTTGGCAGAATTTGAACCAATATTCTTAAAACCGTGAGATTGATTTTTAGGAAAATTAAGAAATGTTCCAGAATTAGCAATCATAGTGCGATCTGCAAGTTGGTACTCAATTTCTCCTTCTAAAATATAGTGTGCTTCATCAGCTTGATCATGACGATGAGGTGGTATTACACTTTGCGGTTGCATCAAAACTTCAGTTATTGAATAGACTCCACCTGTATCTTCCCCCGTAGCCAAAAAAGTGTATAAATCACCCAACACTAAATATGTAGAACCCTTACCCGGCGGAACTAATGTAGTTTTATGATTGAATGTCATGGTAATTCTCCTTTGAGTGCGATCGCATTTTCTAGTTAATTAACTATTGATAAACAGACTTTTACGCAAATCGCTTAGAACAGTAGATGACATCATACTTACTCAAGTTTGACATGATCAGAACTTCCATAGAAAAAATCTATAAAGCAAACGCACTAACCTTCTCTGTTTCTCATACCTTTGTGTTCTCTGCGTTCTCTGCGGTTTATTGTTTGGAATAACTTATTTGTTGAAAATCCCGTGTATTCATAGCTTAACTCTTCTTTACTTAACTCAGTAAACTTTTCTTACACCAACTTGCTAGAGAAGTCAGGGATTTATTTTGAAAATATGCGTAAAGTGGCAAGCAGGTCTTGATTAAGACTATAGAAACAAAAAATTAAACAACCTTAGATAAATACAAATAGTACTAAAAAATAAAAACTATTGATAAAGTTATTGTTGGATTGAGAACAATAACAAAATCTTTATACATTTATCTATAGCAGAAAACTTAATTTTAATAATAATCAAAACAAGGAGAAATAAAAATGAAAACCTATGTAGAAAATGCTAATAAACAATTTTCCCTAGCATCATTATCATTCAAAAATGATTCTGTTAATCAGAATATTATTCATGAAAAACCAAAACTTTCTATGATTTGGGTGAAAGAATACAAAGGAGAACGTGAAATTTTAGTTGCCAAGTGGATTGCTGAGTAACACACAGTCGAATTCCATTGACAAATACAAGCAATAAATCTTGGGAAAAATTAAGTGCGATCGTTCCACTCCCAACCGAGGGACACAAAGCTTTGTGTCCCTTGATTAGTCATTTGGTAGTACATAGATATACAGATAGGAACATGACAAGAAAAATCCTATAAGTCAAAATAATAATAAGCTGTAATCAGGAGGCAGTGCCATGTCTGGTTTAATGCAAATCATGAGAAACTTCTTTATTCGCCTAGAAGGTCTTTTATATCAATTCTTTGGTTTGATCAGAAACATCTTCTCTCAAGTATTTGGTTTTTTGGCTAGAATATTCGGGTTCTCCAATACTGGCTATTTTTTGGAAAGCGATGATGCCAACACTATCAAATCTTCTCAAAACAAGCAAGTTACTGAACCTGAGTCAAAGATGACTCCAGAACCTGCAATCACTGCTCGTCGTCGTCCCGACCCCAAAATGGATTATTTTCGTAAGATGGCCCAAGAGGTGAATAAAGCCCCTTAAGATGGATGTAAGGGTTTAGTTAGGGGTGTAGAGGTATAGAAGAAAAGCAAATTCACGCTTACACCCCTATCCCCTCACACCCCTAGTAATCAAGTAGCCTCCATGAACTGTATACACTAGGGTGAAAAATTTTTGACTCCTCCTACACCCCTACACCCTTATACCCTTATACCCCTTTTTCAAATAACTAATGGATAGTGCAGATATAGTTGTTATTGGTAGCGGTATTGGTGGTCTGAGTTGTGCAGCATTGCTAGCACGATATGGCTTTGATGTAGTCGTTTACGAGAGCCATTCTATCGCTGGTGGTGCTGCTCATGCTTTTGAGCGTCATGGATTTAAATTTGACTCTGGACCATCGCTTTATTCTGGACTATCTTACAAACCTTCTGCCAACCCCCTGCGTCAAGTACTAGATGCGATCGCAGAAGATTTAACATGGGTGACATACGATACATGGGGTTGTTGCCTACCAGAAGGCGATTTTGATACTACCGTCGGTGCTGATCAATTTTGTGAAGTTCTTTCCCAATTGTGTGGTCAGGATGCTGTAGCCGAATGGCGTCATCTTCAACGTGTAATGGCACCCCTAGCTAGGGCAGCTGTAGCAATTCCTCCGGCGGCAGTGCGCTATGATTTGGGTGCAACAATCACAGTGGCTCAATTTGCATTATCTATGGCGCGCTATGCGCCCAATATTACCAAATTGACCGGGGCTTTTAGCCAAATCATAGATGGTGTTGTTCGTGATCCTTTTATTCGTAACTGGCTAGATTTGCTTTGTTTTCTGCTTTCTGGGCTGCCAGCTAATGCAACCAGCGCCGCAGAGATGGCATTTATGTTTGCAGATTGGTATCGACCTGGTGTTGTGCTAGATTATCCCGTTGGTGGTAGTGGTGCGATCGTAGATGCACTGGTACGAGGACTGCAACGACATGGGGGTCAGTTGATACTCAATGCTCATGTGGAACAAGTGCTTGTAGAAAATAACCGCGCCACAGGTGTATGTTTGCGTAATGGCAAGGTGATCCGGGCACGTCGGGCTGTTATATCTAATGCATCGGTATGGGATACGCTGAAATTATTGCCTAAAACAGCTTTGGCAAAATCGTTTCAACGGCGAGCCAACACACCAGAGTGTGATAGCTTTATGCATCTACATCTAGGTATTGATGCCCAAAGACTGTGCCCTGATTTGGCCTGTCATCATATCATAGTCAACGACTGGGAAAGAGGTGTTAGCGCCGAACAAAACGTTGTTTTGGTATCGATTCCATCTATTTTAGACCCATCGCTTGCACCCCCAGGAAAGCATGTGATTCACGTCTATACTCCTGGTAATGAGCCGTATGCATTGTGGCAGGGAATACATAGAAACAGCTACGAGTATCAGCAACAAAAGCAAACACGGTCAGAGGTGATGTGGCAAGCCTTAGAACGAATTATTCCCGATGTGCGATCGCGTTGTGATGTTACTCTTGTGGGTACACCCCTCACTCACGAACGATTTTTACGTCGTCACCGAGGTTCCTATGGCCCAGCAATCCCAGCCGGAAAAGCTTTCTTTCCTGGTTCCACTACACCCCTCAAAGGACTGCTATGCTGTGGAGATTCGACATTTCCTGGTATTGGCCTACCAGCAGTTGCAGCTAGCGGTATGATTACTGCCAATACACTTGCACCTGTTAATAAGCATTTACAAATGCTCAAGGATATAGGTTGTTAGTCTTTTTATTATTTTCAAATAATACCAAATTGGCACGTGGAAGTCTTGTTTCAAAATTCTGGAATGCCTATGAATCAGTAGTTTTAATCCAAAATCTAAAATCCAAAATTGGTATAAAATGCCGTAGGGGCGTACGGCTGTACACCCCTACAAGACATTGTGATCCAAAGTGATGAAATTAGTTGCAGTTATTAACTATTTTGCTACTAGCAAAACAGACCTCTAACTACTTAGCTGCTTTCTGTTGGATTCTTTGCTTAGCAGCTTTGAATTGAGTAGCTAATTGCTCACTTTCATCACTACTCAAGTTGTTACGAATTGCAGCAAACATTGTGCTTTCTTCTTGACGAATGTGGTCGCCGACAGCATCCATTAGCTGTTTAATCTTATCTTTGAATTGAGAAGAAGAGGGATTAATTGCCTTAATTTCCTCTAACATCCGCTTCATTTCAGCTTGTTCGTCATACAATTCTTGAGTATCGCTTTGACCGTAGAAAGGACGTACTCTTGGGTAGACTACTTCTTCCTCAGCTACAGCATGAGCGGTCAAGTCTTTGTAAATTTGACCAAAGTACTCTTGAATTTTTTGAGGGTCATTGCTTGCCAACAATTCAGTAAATAAGGTGTTTACTTTGTTGTGATCCAAGCGAATAACATCTTGGACGTTCATATCGCTTTTATCACTACTTTGGGTAACAGCACTACCTACAACACCGCTTAATGCTGCCATCGCATCTTGTACACGTGCCCAAATACCCTGATCTGCGTCTTGTCCGGTGAGTTCACGAACACCTAAGATTTCCAAGATACCTTTGAGTTGTTCTTGGTGAGCGCGGTTCTCAAAGTTAACAGTATTCAAAGGCCCAATCGCCATCATCACATCCGCACCAACTTTTTGTGCTGCTTTGTGAATTGTCAAGCCGGACATTACTTGTTGATGCTTTAATAATTCATGCTGAAATACTTTTTCATACAAGCTTAATTCAGAGCCTTGCATCAATTGCCGAACCTTATTAATCATTTCTGTAACTGTGTTTTCTGGCTCTGCTTGAATGCCATATTGCACATTAACTGTTTCCAGAACGCCCTTGTTTTTGCGATCATCTTCGAGCATTTTGCGGACGCGATCGGCAATTTCGCTATCGTTAATTTCCTTTAAAAACTGTTCTTCGTTTTGAATGATCAATTCTTGAATTGCTTTCATGTCTGCCAATTTCATGGCAATAGCAGAACGCTTAGCATCATCTAAAGCGACAACCATCTTGTATTCTCCTCTAAAAAATTTGTCTCTTCACTTTTCTCAGGTTACATAACAGTTTCGGAGAGTACCATCTTTCTTTTGAACGATAACCTCAAAACCAAGGAAATAAAAATTTCATTTTTAGGATAATTTTAAAAATAAAAATATATCTATACATTGAGATAGATAACTACGAAAATTATACCTCCATCGCCAGATAGATAAAATTCCTTTTCCACTTTTCTAGATTGACTCAAGGATAGTTGAACTGGAGATTGATTCGTAATGTCTGAAAATCCTGGGCTAGGAGAACAGGCGGTAAATAAAGCCGTAGAAATGGGTTTATCTAATCAGTTAGATGAAGTTGAATATTTAGATATCAATATCAAAGCTGAACCACTCAATCTAGTCCAAGGAGAAGTGGAAGCAGTCTCTATTGACGGCGAAGGTTTGGTAATGCAGCAAGAACTCCGTATGGAGAAAATAGAGATGGAAATTAGTAGCGTTGCTATTAATCCTCTTAGCGCTGCTTTCGGCAAAATTGAATTAACAAAACCAACAGCAGGTCGCGCATTAGTAGTATTAACCGAAGAGGATATTAACCGTGCCTTTAATTCTGAATATATCCGTTCTCAGCTGCAAAGCCAAAAAATTCGAGTTGATGGGCAATTAATGACTGTTGTGCCGCAAAATGTTGAGTTTCGATTGCCTGGAGATGGTAAAGTAGCTTTGAGTGCAACTTTAGTTTTAAAAGAAAGCAACGAAACTCGTAAAATAAGCTTTTCAGCAATTCCACGTGTGAGTGAGAACGGAGAAACAGTGACACTTGAGAATGTCGAGTATGGTGATAGTCAAGAAGTATCACTGGAACTGACAAAAGCTTTAGTAGATGCAACTAGCCAAATTTTGAATTTGAACAACTTTGATTTAGAGGGAATAAACCTAAGAATCAAAAGATTAAAGATGGAAATAGGCAAACTCATCCTTCAAGCAGAAGCAGAAGTTGAGCAAATCCCTTCAGCATAAAGTTACTTCAATTCTTAAAGGTGAGACTATGGAAACTCAAGAAAGAAGCTCTACACCCTATCCTAATATTCCAGCCTTTTTGGAAAGTGACGACAGAGAGTTTCGTGACCCTGGTGTACCTAGTACTGTAGCAGTTGCAGGTCATCCCATCCATCCTATTCTTGTACAATTCCCAATTGCTTTTCTTGTAGGGGCCTTATTAACTGATGCAGTCTTCTGGTTCACAGATGATAGTTTTTGGGCAAGGGGTTCTTTTTGGTTAATAGCTGGTGGATTGGTGGGTGGTGTAGCAGCAGCCTTAACAGGGCTTATGGACTTTTTAAGAATCGGACGAGTCCGTAAGCGTACTGCTGGTTGGGCGCACTTAATCCTGAATGTGAGTGCTTTGGTGCTGACAATTATCAACCTAGTATTACGTTGGAATAACCCTATATCTGCTGTACTACCTTGGGGACTCGTAATCTCGGTACTTGTAGCTACGCTTCTTGGCATTTCCGGTTGGTACGGCGGTGAATTAGTATACCGACATAAAATTTCTGTGATTGGCAACGGGAATCCAAACCAACCTTAGTACGACTTTGCCTAAGACCATAGCGTTTTTAAACGCACCAGGGACGCAGAGTCTACGCAAAGGAACACAGAGTATTTCAATAAACTGATGTTCATCCTCAGGTTTTGATGTAGGGGCATTAGGCATAAGTAGATTAACACTCAATGTTTCTTTGCCTATACCCCTACACCTCTACCCATTTTCATCGAGGGACTAAAGAAAAATTAAAAATTGTAAACTATATATTTTTAATTTTCAATTTTTAATTTTTAATTGACTTGTCCTGTATACTGAAAAAAATGTGTCAAAAAAAACACTAAGCCTTTATATAATAGTTTCTTTGCTCATCGTTACAGGGATGGGCTTTTTATTTAAATACTATACTGGTTTTGCTCATAAATGGTTCAATGATTATGGGGCTGCTGTTTTCTACGAAATATTTTGGTGCTTGTTTGCATTTTTATTTCTCCGGAGTCCAAAATTTATTATAAAAATTCCTTTATGGGTCTTTATTATTACCTGTATATTAGAATTTCTACAACTCTGGCATCCTCCCTTTTTAGAGCAAATTCGCGCTACTTTGGTAGGTAAACTACTACTTGGTACAACCTTTGTTTGGTGGGATTTTCCTCATTACGTATTAGGCTGTTTTTTAGGTTGGTGGTGGCTGCGACAATTACAAATAAAGGGTTATGCAAATAAAGATCAAAGTTAAACCAAACTCAAAGATGCAAAAAATAGAAGAAACTGCCGATGGCAGTTTGATCGTACATTTAAAATCGCTGCCTGTTGATGGTAAAGCAAATGAAGAATTAATAAAAGTTTTATCTGAAAATTTTGACGTCCCACAATCTAAGATTAGAATTAGGTATGGGTTATCATCAAGACAAAAGCTGATTGAAATAGACACTGATTTATAAAGCCGCATAACAGTTAAACAAAGTTAACCAAGAATCAGAATCGGTGAAAAATTTCAATGATATAATGGGAGTAAACCAAAAATTGCTTTATAAACTCGACAATCCCCACTCTGATTAATATTCGCCAGATATGATGTTCATCTAAAAACCGCTATAAACTATTAAAAATACTCTGAAATACAACAAACTCGTTTTCCAGGATCAGCTGAGAAAACGAGTTGGTAGATGCAAATTATATGAACCAATCAATGCTGTAATTCTTCTTTAATTGAGATATATCTTGGCTGTGTTTTTACTCTTTCAATCCATGCTTGGATAGCAGGAAATTGTTTCAAATCATATCCACCTTCATCGGCTACATGAGTGTAAGCAAACAATGCAATATCTGCAATAGTATAACGTTCGCCAACAAAAAAGTTATGACTCTGTAAATGATCTTCCATCAGTTTTAAGGCTGCATAACCAGATTCACGATTTTGCTCTATGGCTTCCTTGTGTTCTTCCGCTTTACCTAGTACAGAAATCCAAAATCTCAATGGCGCAATGTAAGGCTTAAGGCTGCACTGTTCAAAAAACAACCATTGCATTACTTGCGCTCGTAAAAAGCGGTCATAAGGTAAAAATTCTGTGCCTTCACTCAAATAAACTAATATGGCATTTGATTCTGCCAAATATTTATCTGGTTTCACCTCCAATAATGGAATTTTACCATTAGGATTTTTACTTAAAAACTCTGGTGTTCGAGTTTCGCCTTTTAAGATATTCACCTCTACCCTCTCAAATGGCATACCAATTTGTGATAATAAAAGACGTATCTTGTAGCCATTTCCTGAAGGTAAAAAATCGTACAATCTTAGCGTTTCCATGCCAATATATTGTGAGATGAAGGTTTTGATTAATTATGATGCAGCAAAATACAATGGTTTTTCAAAAAAACTAATAAATAGAAGAAAATTTTTATAAATGCCGCAATTCTAGACAAAATAAATTCTCTGAAAAACAAATTTTATTTAAGTATTATTTTTATCATTGAGATGTTTAATTTGAGTCAAATCTAAGGATCAAAAAATGTGTGGAAGATTTACTTTAAGCGTATTTCCAGAAGTTTTAACCCAAATATTTGAGGTCGAAAAAATTCCTGATTTCGAGCCGCAATATAACATCGCACCTACGCAAATGGTTTTGGTGGTTTTGTATAATTCTGAAGGTCACAAGCGCGAAATTGAGCGACTACGTTGGGGTTTAATACCTTCATGGGCGAAAGATCAGAGCATGGGAGCAAGGCTGATCAATGCTAGGGCAGAAACCGTAGCCGAAAAACCAGCGTTTCGTCGTGCTTTCAAGCGCCAACGTTGTTTAGTGGTAGCAGATGGCTTTTACGAATGGCAACAGCAAGACGGTAAAAAACAGCCATATTATTTTCGTCTTTTGGATGGAAAACCTTTTGGTTTTGCAGGGTTATGGGAAGAATGGCAATCTCCACAACAAGAACAGATAAAATCTTGTACAATTTTGACAACCCAAGCTAACGAATTACTGCAAATGGTTCATGATCGTATGCCAGTAATTCTCCAACAGGAAAATTATGATTTATGGTTAGATCCCCAAGTTCATAACGTGGAATTGTTACAACCACTACTGCACCCCTACCCATCAGAGGCGATGACTAGCTATCCTGTAACAACCTTGGTGAACAGCCCCAAAAATAATAGCGCTGAGTGCATTACCCCAATCAACTAAAGGCTAAAGTATGAAGTATGAAATATGAAATTACCTCACCCATAAAGGGATGGGACATGAATCAGGAAAAACTTAATTTTTTTCGCCCACGAAGGGTGAGGCGTGTAGCAATTCTTACTTAATCCTTCATCCTTTGTTCTGCCAACACTTGAATAGTCATACAACCGACAACTGATAACTGATAACTGTTAAATTAGCTAATAGTTAAAAAAAGCCCTGCCAGTAGCCCAACCTCAATAGAGGCGTTATATGCCAAGAACTCAGAAAAACGATAATTTTATCGATAAATCTTTTACAGTCATGGCAGATCTGATCCTGAAGATTCTGCCGACGAACAAAAGAGCCAAAGAAGCCTTTGTTTACTACAGAGATGGGATGTCGGCGCAGTCAGAAGGTGAATACGCCGAAGCTTTAGATAACTATAAACAAGCCTTAGAACTAGAAGATGATTCCCTTGATCGCGGTTACATTCTCTACAACATGGGACTAATCTATGCTAGTAACGGCGAACATGAGAAGGCTTTAGAGTTATATCACCAAGCACTGGAGTACAATCCCCGCTTACCCCAAGCCTTAAACAACATTGCGGTAATTTATCACTATTTGGGTGATAAAGCCAAAGAAGCAGGAGACGAAGACGGTGGCGAAGCACTGTTTGATAAAGCTGCTGACTATTGGATTAGAGCTATTCGCCTTGCTCCTAACAACTACATTGAAGCCCAAAACTGGCTAAAAACCACAGGCAGAATGCAAATTGATGTATTCTTTTAGTCCAGGGTCAATTGTCAATTGTCCAGAGTTTTTACAAATGACCATTGACCAATGACCATTGACCATTGACCAATAACTTTTTATGCTCGATCGCGAACAAGTCCATAAAGTAGCCCATCTCGCTCGTTTAGAATTGACACCAGAAGAGGAAGAGCAATTCACTACTCAATTGGCAAGCATTCTAGACTACTTTGAGCAACTCAGTGAATTAGACGTTAGTGATGTACCAC
Source organism: Fischerella sp. JS2 (assembly GCF_032393985.1). Lineage (NCBI taxonomy): Bacteria > Bacillati > Cyanobacteriota > Cyanophyceae > Nostocales > Hapalosiphonaceae > Fischerella > Fischerella sp. JS2. Next base: position 6,900,047 of record NZ_CP135918.1, on the reverse strand, counting down.
CCACAACACGGGCTATTGATGTCAGCAACGTGACACGCAGCGACGATCTACAACCTTACAGCGATCGCGAAGCTATTCTTCAGAGTGCGCCAGAACAAGAAGGCGAATTTTTCAAAGTGCCGAAAATTCTCAATGAAGAATAGTTAGTAGTTAGTAGGTAGAGACGCGAGGAACATCGCGTCTGTACATTAGTAGTTAGTAGTTAGTAAGTAATTGGTAATGCGTAATTGGTAATTGTTATTAGCCACTAACCACTAACATCCATCAAAGGAGGATAACTATGGGTTTGGGAATTCTCAAGGATGGTAAATGGTTATCTGAACGGGAACAGGAAGACGCAGAAGGTAAATTTATCCGTCCTTCAACCACTTTCCGTAATCAGATTACCACCGATGGTACAAGTGGATTTAAAGCTGAAGCAGGTCGTTATCATCTGTATATTTCCTGGGCTTGTCCTTGGGCGTGCCGCACTGCGATTATGCGCCAACTAAAAGGACTGCAAGATATTATTGGTATGTCTGTGGTTGCTCCCGAAATTCACGACAACGGCTGGGAATTTGCAGATGAACCAGGCTGCATTCCTGATACTGTCAACGGCGCTGATTACCTTTGGCAAATTTATTTGAAAGCTGATCCCAACTATAGCGGGCGTGTCACAGTTCCAGTTTTATGGGATACACAAACCAACACAATTGTCAATAACGAATCCCGCGAAATCATACGGATGTTTGATACTGAGTTTCATCATCTTGCTCAGAATAATATAAATTTTTATCCAGAAAATTTACAAAAGATGATTGAAGAGACGATAGATGCTATTTACCAACCGATTAATAATGGTGTATATCGGGCGGGTTTTGCAACCAAGCAAGCAGCTTATGATCAAGCAGTAACAGAACTATTTAATGCTCTTGATCATTGGGAAAAAGTCTTAGGAGAGCAACGTTATCTGTGTGGGGATCAAATTACTGAAGCAGACTGGTGTATGTTCACAACTTTGTATCGCTTTGACCCAGTCTATTATGTGCATTTCAAATGCAACTTACGCCGGATTGTAGATTATCCTAACTTGTGGAATTATCTCAAAGACTTGTACCAACAGCCTGGTGTCAAACAGACTTGTAACTTAGACCACATTAAGCGACACTATTACCGCAGTCATCCTAAAGTTAACCCGACTCGGATTGTTCCGAAAGGGCCACTGGTTGATTTTGATGCTCCCCATAATCGCGATCGCGTATTTGCAAAATAAATCAAAATTTTCGCTAATTCAGCTAAATTTGCCATATTGCACCAAAAACACTACCGACAACCTCTGAGTTATGGAGTAGACTAATCTCATGGTGTGAGGAGTGGGAATATGGCTAATCCACAACCAGGGGTAAGGTTACTTTCTTTGGCTTTTATCAGTGTATGTTTTTTTGTAGGCATTAGTATAGGATTGGGTATCCGCTCGAAGCGATCGCAAGCCACAGATACAAATAACCTACCCAGTGACATTGTCCCTGATCCGAACTCACCTCCACTGATCAAAGAGCCTAGCTATATAGACACAATTACGATTCAAGCAGTTGGGGATGTGATTCCTGGTACGAATTTTCCTAACTACAGATTGCCACGCGATCGCAACCAATTAATCCCAAAGTCGGTAAGGATGCATCTAAAAAAAGCTGATATCTTGTTTGGTAACTTTGAAACCAGCTTAACAAAGCATCCCTACACTACCAAAGACATCAGTCGTGGACAGGTGTTTGCATTTCGTTCTCCACCTTCCTATGCTCAGTTGTTTGCTGATGTCGGCTTTGATGTATTCAATATAGCTAACAATCATGCTATGGATTTTGGTTTAGTGGGATTTGCAGATACAGTTAAGAATCTCTCTGCTGTTGGTATCAAAACACTAGGCCATAAAAATCAAATACTTTTGCTGCAAGCTAAAAATATTCCAGTTGCAATGATAGGGTTTGCACCCTATGAACGTTACAACTCCATTCACGATTTCCAAACAGCCAAAGCCCTTGTACAACAAGCCAAAAAACGTGCGGATGTAGTAATTGTATCGATGCACGCAGGAGCAGAAGGAACAAAAGCACTACAAGTGAAAAATCGGACAGAGACTTTCTACGGTGAAAATCGAGGTAACGCGGTAAAGTTTGCCAGGACAATGATTGATGCAGGAGCAGATTTAGTGCTTGGCCATGGCCCACATGTTCCTAGAGCCATAGAAGTTTATAAAGGAAAACTGATTGCTTACTCTTTAGGAAATTTTTTAGGATATCGAACTTTATCTACAAGAGCCGAGACTGGTTACTCAATGATTTTAGAAGTTAAGTTAAATTCCCGAGGGGATTTAGTAGCAGGTAAAATTATTCCTATACATATGAATCGGCAGGGAATTCCCCACATTGATCAGCAATTACGGACTGTAAAACTTGTACGCAATTTAGTTGCAAAAGATTTTCCGAATGCGCCAGTTAAGATTAATAAAAAGGGAGAAATTACAGTCACAAATTAAATTCACCCTTCACCCTTTATCCTTCACCCTACTCTACCTTGAAGTCTATGAGCGCGTCTACACCCTTCATCCTTCATACTTTCCCTGAATTTCAGATACCTGAGATTCTGACTCTTCCATTACTAAGCCAGTAGCTTTTTGCCATTCCTCAACAGTGAAGTTATACCCCTGTTGTTGCGCCATTTGTACAAAAGTTTCTAGGTCTGATGCCGAATTTAGTGTTTCTCTTAAATTAGCATTAGTTTGAGCGGCTCTAAATAGTCTAATCACTTCTTGTTTGGACATAGATCTTCTAAGATTTATAAATTTAGTCATTAGTAAATAGGATTTGTAAGTAAAGCGCGAAATTTTGAATAAATATAAATTGGGATAGGTAGTATTGTTTTACATGCTTACTTCAAACTCTAAAATCCAAAATTAGTATAAGTTTTTCATTTGCTCATAGAATTCCTAATTATTTTGTTCTTACACCCAATCAAGGTGTTTATTGGTTTTTTGTATTTTTATCAATAAACATGCTCCTTCGGTACAGCAGCCATGCTTCTGCCATCGTAAAAGCAGCATTTAGAATAATATTGCTACCTGCTTGTAGAGTCAAAGTAGCTTTACGATGAGTTTGGGTTGTTAATTGTGTGCTGTCCACATTCACTTCTACGGTAGATTGTGGAATTATTTGTAGGTTCAGTATCACCTTAAGGACAGATATTATGATTACTCAGTTAACCGTCATTTTACTGAAGATAATCCATAATATATGTCAGAAATATTACTGATAATTATGTGATTTTTTATTGAATATCTCCACTTTACGCCACAATGACTTGATTGTCTATAGTAGCTCTCCATAATAATACTGAGAATAAAGATAGATTTAGGATAAAAATATAACTATTTATTGAGTGCAAGAGTGTAGTTATAGAAATGGCAAGGACAGAGTTTATTCTTTATGTATTAACAAGTCCAAAGGCAAACTCACCCGCCAGTTGCCACGGCCCACCTTTGTAACGCCAAAGTAGCAGCCCTTCCCCGTACCCGTCAAAAGATTCCCAAGTGCCTATGAGTTGGTTGTACAATTGGCGAGCTGCGTCTGGGGTGACTTTGTTCTGAATTGTGACATGGGGACGGTATACTTGCCGATCCTGTGGACTTAGCCATAAATTCCAAGTCTCGGCGAGCAATTTTTGCAGCCGAACTAACTCGGGACAGTCTACCTCCACAGCTACGCCTCTACCCAGAAAACGCAAGTTTGGGAAGCAAACAGATAAAAGTGGAGTATGTAGGCAGATGTCTTGCAGAGTCTGCTGGATGGATGATTCTTGCTCACCAGGTAGCATATGGAAAAGAGTGACGTGTGCAGGAAGGAAGTTCCTCTCTGAGGGAAAATATTGCTGACGCAGCCTGTTAAGGAAGTCGAAAGCAATAGGATCGAGCTTGAGTGTCACAATCAGAGGCGGAGATGGTAACGGCATATCAAGTAATTTAGGGGATGGTTGCGATCGCAATCGCATGACGTTCGTTTATTCAATCTGTTGAAAGAGGGAATTTATTTCACAACTTATAGCGCGAGAACCTCTGTCTAGAGAATGTTTTAGCTGATGAGCTAGATGGAGTAAAAATAGGATGCTAAACCTCATGAATATTGTATTCTATGAAACTAAATTATTTAATGAAACGGCTTTCAACTGTAGGACGTTGGATAGCTATAACTGTGTTTTGTGTATCAGCGATCGCTTTTATTTGGCAAGGTGCATTTTTCTCGAACACCACAGCAATGGCTGATCCTGCTGTCAACTTGATCGCATCATCAGATCTGGGTGATCAGGTTCAAGAGAAAACCAGTAAAGATGCTGGACGAGCCAAGAGTTTCATCCGTGATACAGCAGATAAGGTTGAACAAACAGCCAAGACAAATGCTAAGCGAGTTGAGCAAGCAACAGATGACAACGGTAGTTTTGTTGAGCGCAAAGCAAAAAGAGATGCGGCTCGCATTGAGAAAAGAGCAGAGGAAGATGCAGCTCGGACTCAAACAGCAGTAGATAATACCAAAAATGCTGTTGAACGCGCTGTTGATAACATCAAGGATGCTTTTAGCAACTAGAGAACAGATCCTTGTTTGAAAGATCAATGTATATTGTTTTGTTCATCGCATCTACTTGAATCTTATAGCAGTCCTAACTCATTTGTGAACAACAAGATCCCCGACAACTTTCACGAAGTCGGGGGTCTGCTTGTCTTGATTCTCACAAATTAAATAGGATAGGATTAATCCTGATTTTGGCGGCTTATAGAATAGCGATCGCATTTGTTTAACAGACTAATTTCAACTTACTGGTACTAGGTACTTTATTGTTTGACGCTAAAGCACTTTTGGATTCTAATGCTTTAAAGCAGCATATTGGCTTGGCTATTCTAAACTAAAATGAGTGTAATCAACTTGGTAAAGAGAGTATCATATCTCATTTTCGTGTCAGCGAGGCTCAACATCAGCTATAACTTGAGCTACCTGTTTATGTATCTTCGCCAAAACACTAAATAAAAAATAAAAAATATAGCTACTATGGGTAAAAATTTAATATTCTTCAAGGAATATAGTAAAAGCACACAAAATCCAATGCCACCAAGATAAAATAACCAATCTAAAAATGGTGGTATTCGCAACCTTTGCCGTACAAACTTACGTTTTGCTATTACTAATTGGTCATCAGGTTTAATTGCTAGTGCAGCGTCAAAAGAAGCGATCGCCTCTTTGTACTTTCTTAATTGAGCTAGCGCCAAGCCGCGACTATACCAAATATCAGGATCATCTTCTTTGATTTGAATTGCTTCGTCAAAGGATGCCAGTGCCTCAGAATACTTTCCTAATTTATTTAGCAGTACATTGCCGCGAGTATACCAAGCATCAAAAGTAACACACTTCATTTTGAATGCTTGCTCAAAAGATGTGCGTGCATCAGAGTACTTTCGCCATGCTTCTAGTACGTAACCACGATCAATCCAAGCGTAAAAGTTATCTGGTTTTATTTGAATTGCTTGGTCACAAGACGCAAGCGCCTTCTTGTGTTTTCCTAAACAAGATAGAACCAAACCATGATTTATCCAAGCATAATAGTCATCTGGTTTTATTTGAATTGCTTGCTCAAAACATGCAAGCGCCTTTTTGTATCTTCTTAAAGAATATTGCACTAAACCATGATATATCCAAGCATTAGAGTCATCCGGTTTAATTACAATTGCTTTGTCACAAGATGCAAGCGCCTCATCGTATCTTTTTAAATTACTAAGTGCCCACCCACGAACCATCCAAGCTAGATGATCATCTTGTTTTAATTTAATTGCTTGCTCACAACACGCAAGTGCATCATCATATCTTTTTAACTGATTGAGTGTTTGACCGCGACTAGCCCAAGCTAGAGATTCATTCGGTTTAATTTTAATTGCTTCGTCAAATGATGCCAATGCATCATTATAAATCTCTAACTTATATAGTGTCCAGCCGCGACCAATCCAAGCTAGATGATCATGTTGTTTGAATTTAAGTGCTTGGTCAAAACAATCGAGAGCCTCAGACTCATTTTCCAAGCCGTACAAAGCCCAACCGCGGCCAGTCCAAGCCAGATAGTCATCTGGTTTTATTTCAATTGCTTGCTCACAACACTCAAGTGCCTCGTTATATCTTTTTAACTTACTAAGCGCCCAACCGCGACCAGTCAAAGCTAGATAATCGTTTTGTTGCAATTGCAGTGCTTGGTCAAAACAACCAACAGCCTCAGAGTCTCTTTCCCAGTTGTGTAAAACCCAACCACGACCTATCCAAACTAAGTAGTCATCCGGTTTTATTTCAATTGCTTGCTCACAACAAGCAAGAGCCTCGTCATATCTTTTTAACCTACTAAGCGCCCAACCGCGACCTGCCAAAGCTAGATGGTCATCATGTTTGAATTTAAGTGCTTGGTCAAAACAACCAACAGCCTCGGAGTCATTTCCCAAGTTGTATAAAAAAGCCCAACCACGACCAGTCCAAGCGAGATGGTAATCCGGTTTGATTTTAATTACTTGGTCAAAGGCTGCAATTGCTTCCTTGTAACGTTGCAATTGCAATAACTCCTTCCCTCGGTTGTACCAATCTAGTACTGTAGCTGACAGATTTGTAAGAGCATCTAATGTCTCACCTGCTGACTGGTAGCGTTCGCTAAAGTGGAACTGCACCATCTGATCTAAAACATTTGCCAACTTTTGGCTCACCTCTGCTTTATCGTGCCAGATGTGTTGGAAAGTTTTGGGGTCTGTTGGTAGTTCAGTAGGTTTCCACCCAGTCAGTAATTGAATAGCGAGCATTCCTACAGCATAAATATCGCTGCATAATTGTGCGTTGTTCTCTATTTGTTCCAAGGGCATATACCCTGGTGTACCTACAACGGCAGTTAATTCAGTAGAATCAGAATTAGTTTTAACTTGTTTGACTCCACCAAAATCTATCAGTACGATTTTGCCATCCTTGCGCCGCATGATGTTTGTTGGTTTAATATCACGGTGGATGACCTGATTTTGATGCACAAACGCTAAGATTTCTAAAATTTCTTGCAATAGTTTGATAACCTCTGTTTCATTCCAGCGCTCTCCTGGTTTAATTTCTTGGCTAAGGTCATGACCCTCTATAAACTCTTGCACTAGATAAAATTCTTGATCTTGCTGAAAGTGAGCCAAAAGCTGAGGAATTTGGTCATGAGTTCCCAGTTTGAACAAGACTTGTGCTTCTTTCTCGAATAGACGCAAAGTCGTCGCATTAATAATCTCTGGTCTAAGTTGCTTGACAACACAGCGATTATCACCATCTTGCCACTGGTCTTGAGCAAGATAGGTTTCACCAAATCCACCCCTGCTTAATTTGTTGATAATCAGATAGCGATTATTAAGAATTTGACCAAGCATGAATAATACACTATATATTTTGATTTTTATATAGATACAAAGTAAACAGAGTTAATTCTTATAAATATGTAAAATTTGTAGATAAATAATTGCCGAGAAAAAATAATTTCTGATTATACCATTTGAGGAGAAATTAAATTTATAGTTTGGTAATTAATGAAAACTATTTTGACTTTATGAATTAGTTCATTCAGATAAAGAAGTTAAAAATTTTACAGCCATAGCCAACGTAACAATCTCGGTGTCTGCAATATTCTCTGTGTAATATTGCGTTCTTTTATTGCTAATTGGTAATCAGGGTTAATGGAGAGCGCTTGTTCAAATGATACTAGTGCTTCTGAATACCTTTGCAATTTATTAAGTAAGATACCGTGAGAATACCAAGCCTCAGCATGATAGGATTTAATTTTAATTGCATTGTCATAAGCTGCTAAAGCTTCTTTATATTGATTCAATGCATTTAGTACAACACCGCGTTGATACCAGGCTTCGGCGTAATTTGACTGAATTTTTATTGCAGAGTCATAAAATGTAAGTGCTTCTTTGTACCTTTTCAATTTTTCTAGCGCTAATCCGCAATGATACCAAGCTTGATAGTAATCTGGTTTAATTTTAGTAACTTGCTTAAAAGATGCGATCGCTTCTTCGTACCTACCCAATTCCTCTAATACCAAACCGCGACTATACCAAGCTTGATAGTAATTCGGATTTATTTTAATGGCTTCGTTGTAGGCTGCAATTCCCTGTTGATAACTTTTCAACTCGACTAACTTATCACCCCGTCCAAACCAATATAATGCTGTAATTGATAATCTTTTGATTGCATCTAACGCTTCACTGGCTGACTGATAGCGTTCGCTAAAGTGGAATTGCACCATCTGATCTAAAACATCAGCTAGTCCACCTCTGCGCGATCGCGCCATAAAAGTTGTCCGGTTTTACTATCTCTTAAATGTTGTCGAGGCTGCAATCCTGTCAGCGCTTCGATAGCCATGATTCCGACTGCATAGATATCACTACACAATTGCGCTTTGTTCTTCCATTGTTCATCTGGTGTATACCCCTGTGTACCAACAACAGGAGTTAATAAAGTGGAACCACCACCCTCTGTCTTCACTCTTTTGACTCCGCCAAAGTCAATCAGCATGATTTTGCCATCTTTACGTCGCCGCATGATATTGGCTGGCTTGATATCGCGGTGAATGACTGGCGGGTTTTGCTGATGTACAAACTCTAGAATGGCGAGAATTTCCTCTAGTAACTTAATGACCTCAGTTTCACTCCATTGGTAATTAGTTCTGATTTCTTGCGTCAGGTCATGTCCATCAATAAATTCTTGTACCAAGTAAAACTCTTGGTCTTGTTGAAAGTGCGCTAAAAGCTGGGGAATTTGGTCATGGCTACCCAACTTAGTTAAAACTTGAGCCTCTGTTTCAAATAATCGTAACGTCACAGCATTGATGACATCCGGCTTCAGTCGCTTCACGACACACCGATTGTCACGATCTAACCATTGATCTTCAGCTAAATACGTTTCACCAAATCCACCTTTTCCCAATTGTCGGATTATGTGGTAGCGACCATTTAGTATTTTGCCGATCATGAGATTGGTGTAGTGTTTGGAAAAGTTTACTCAGATGCTTTCAGGAAATATGCCGGAAATCACCCAAGTATTACAGTCGATTTTGCCATAGCTCGCCCAGAGAAACAATAATCTGTAATTTTTGTCAACTGTGTTGGCACGGACAACCTAAACTATTCCTTATCTCTTCTATTTAGATTTCTGTCTATCCAAAATCTTTAAAAAATATTAAAATAGGAAAAAATTGTTTATATTGGGGTATGAAAAATACCAACCCCAAAAATGTAGTTTAACGAACACTGTATTCAAAATCTCATTATTTGGAGTTGCTATCAAACAGTCACAACGAACTCACTCTTAATCCTGGCTCAATCCAACCTCATGGTGTACTACTAGCAGTAAGTACCCAGTTGGAGATACTACAGGTTAGCAGCAATACCCAAGTCTATTTGGGTAGACAGCCAGAGGAGTTACTTGGTCAACCGCTCAGTTATCTGATTGATGCCTCGGATTTAGAAGCGATCACTCAACTGCCCACAGAAGAAATTGATACTCTCAATTACCTGAAGCTATCAGTCCGTACAAACGAAGGTAAGCGAGACTTTAATGCTTTTGTGTATCGCTTAGGTGACAAAATCATTCTGGAATTAGAATCAACACAATCACCAGCCCAAGTAAATTTCTTCAACATCTACGCTTTAATTAAAAGAGCGATCGCTAAACTGAAACGCACAAATAATCTGATAGATTTCTTACAACTTACAGCTCAACAAATCCGTGAAATGACAGGGTTTGATCGAGTTATGGTCTACCAATTTGACCATCAAGGGGCGGGGGAAGTAATTGCTGAAGCAAAAATACAAGAGTTGTCGCCTTATTTGGGACTTCATTATCCAGCCACAGATATCCCAGAACCAGCTAGAGAGTTATACAGACGCAATTCGTTACGACTTATACCCAGAATCAATGCCCAGCCTGTGGAATTGATTTCTAGCATAGATGATACTCCCCTTGATTTAAGTCTATCTGTACTTCGGAGTGTTCATCCTTGTTGTGTAGAATTTCATCAAAATATGGGTGTGGCAGCTTTGATGGTAATTCCCCTGATTAAAAATGGAAATCTGTGGGGATTAATTTCCTGTCATCATCAAACTCCTAAATATGTGCCTTACGAAATCCGCAGTGGCTGTGAATTTTTGGGACAAATTGTCTCATCGGAGTTAGCTAATAAAGTTATTCAGGAAGAAGTGGACTACAAAGCCAGATTAGAATCTCTGCGTTCTGGTGTCGTAGAATCGATTTCCCAAGCAGATAACTTCAAAGATGCATTAATCCAGCCTGAACCCCGTTTACTAGGTCTTGTAGGTGCGACAGGGGCGGCGGTTTGTCTGGATGGTGAAATTTCCTTGGTGGGAGCAACACCAAATTTAGAGGACGTGCGATCGCTAATTACCTGGGCAGATAGTCAGGTGAACGATAATATATTTTTTACTGACTCTCTACCAAAGCTTTACCCAGAGGCTGAGACATTTAAAGATACCGCCAGTGGTTTATTGCTGTTGCGGATTTCTAAATTACGGCACTATTACATTCTGTGGTTTCGTCCCGAAGTTATCCGCACAGTTACCTGGGCTGGTAATCCTCATGAATCAATCCAGGTTAACTCAGATGGTAGTGTCACCCTTTGTCCCAGAGAGTCCTTTGAACAATGGCAAGAAATTGTCAGATTGACGTCTGCACCTTGGCAAGAATGCGAAATTGATAGCGCCTTGAGTTTGCGAAATGCGATCGTGGGGATTGTCCTCAAAAAGGCAGAAGAATTAGCCAAAATTAACCAAGAGTTAGAACGCAGTAACCGCGAATTAGCTTCCTTTGCCTATGCAGCTTCCCACGACCTCAAAGAACCATTACGCGGTATATATAATTACTCAGTTATTCTCCTAGAAGATTATGCATCGGTGCTAGATGAAGATGCTACAGAGTTCTTAGAGACTGTCATTTCCTTGTCGGTACGTATGGAAGCCTTGATTAATGGTCTACTGCGACTGTCGCAATTAGGACAAGCAGCACTGCAATTACAACCGGTTAATTTAAATGAATTGCTTGATCAAGTTATAAACGTCTTTCATGCTAGCCGTCAGCAACATAATTTTGAACTTCGCATTCCCAGACCTCTACCTACAATTCGCTGTGACCCAGTTCTGATAAACGAGGTGTTTAGTAACCTCATCACTAATGCTTTCAAATACAACGATAAAGCAGAACGATGGGTGGAGATTGGGTATTTGGATCAACATTGGGGACAAGAGGGACAAGGAGGACAAGGGGGACAAGGGGGACAGGGAAGTAATTTTTCTACTTTGTCTTCTTTCGATTCCCACTCACCAATCACTTTCTACGTACGAGATAACGGTATTGGCATTCCACCCCATCACCACCAAACCATCTTCAAACTTTTCAAACGGCTGCATACTCAAGAAAAATACGGTGGTGGTACAGGTGCAGGACTTGCTATTGCCAAGAAAATAATTGAACGCCACGGTGGTCAAATTTGGGTAGAGTCTACCCCAGGCGAAGGATCAACGTTTTACTTGACACTGGAATAAGTTAAGATATATTAAAAAAACTTTCATTTTTAATAAACATAGCTATTTAACATAACTTCACTAATGGCAACGAAACTTAACGAACCACTATTGGTTGTTGAGGACAGCAACGAGGATTTTCGGATGCTTCAGCGCTTGATGCGGCGTATGGCTGTCCAAAACCCCATACATCGCTGTAGTAGTGGGGATGAAGTTTTAGACTACCTATATCAAGAAGGAAAAAACCCCGATGGCTCATCCCGACCTTCTGTGATTTTGCTAGACCTGAATCTACCAGGTATTGATGGTCGTGACATTTTAGAGCAACTTAAGCAAGACCAAAGTTTTAAAGAAATTCCCATAGTAATCTTCACTACTTCATCTAACCCCAAAGATATTGAATTTTGTTATCAAAAGGGTGCAAATGGCTATCTCGTCAAGCCAATGGATGTCCAAGAATTGCAAAAGACCATTCAGGCGTTTGTAGATTATTGGTTGCAAGTGAATATTTCGCCGACTTCTGGGTGATGGGGAGATGGGGAGTGGGAGGGTGTATAGACGAGGCAGTGCGGTGGACTCCTTTCCCGGCATAAAGAAAGAGGCGTCACCTGCCGTGCGCCCTGCGCGGCTTAAGGTAAGGGTGGGGTGTGTAGACACGCAAGTGGCTTCCCGTAGGGTGGAGTAAACAACTAACCACCAATATATAGACACGAGGAACATCGCGTCTTTACCCACTAACTACTAACATTGTATTTTTTTTACAATTTTTTTAGTTTTTCTTAATGTTTTCGTAATTTATGACAATGTTGAGGAAGAGTATTAGACCTCTGCCCCATTTTCTTATGCCGAATGCCTGGAAGCTACTCATCGTTGATGATTGTGCAACGGATCGGAAAATCTATCGTCGCTTTCTTTTGAAAGATCCTCACCAGTATTACCAAATTCTGGAGGCAGACTCAGCAGAAGTTGGACTTGGCTTGTGTCAACACACGCCTTGTGATCTGATTTTGCTAGATTTTTGCTTACCAGATATGAGCGGAATCGAATTTTTAGATGAGCTTAGGCAGAAAACCTTTGGTTCTTCCGTACCCGTGATCATGCTTACTGGGCGTGGCGATGAAGAGATTGCTGTACAAGCGATGAAAAGGGGTGTCCAAGATTATCTAGTTAAGCAACACTTGAAAGCGGATGTATTGCAGCTAGCAGTTCGTAACGTAATTAAGCAATTATGTCTGCAAACTCAGTTACAAAAGACTCAGGAACGACAGCGCTTGATTGCTACTATGTTGCTACGAATTCGTCAGTCTATTGATTTGGAGGAAATTTTATACACAGCTGTTAGAGAAGTGCAACAACTGCTCAAGTGCGATCGCGTCATGGTGTGCCAGTCACATCCAAAAATAGATAATCAGCAAACTTGGCTAAATCACACAACAGATCAAAACAATTCTTTATTATGTTACTGGGCTGGCTCAAACGATTGCAATTTAAACCTGTTAGAGCCATTAGAGAGTAAAGCAAATTTGGTGGTTCCCATTACTTTGAGTCATAAAGAAATAGTATCAAAACCTTGGGGCTTTTTGATTGCTCAGCAGTGTACAGGAAAACGAGAGTGGCAATCTGACGAACTAGAGATACTTTATGAAGTATCTGTGCAGTTAGCGATCGCAATTCAACAAGCAGAATTACTAGCACAGACAAAAGCTGCCCTAGAAAAAGAAAAACAACTCAACGCATTTAAATCTCAAATCGTTGCGACGATTTCCCATGAGTACCGTACACCATTGGCTTCAATTTTAGCTGCTGCATCTACACTTAAGCAACATGGCGATTATTTAGATGAATTTAAAAAACAAAAGTTTTTACATATCATTGAGCAAAAATCACGACACATGTCCAAATTGATAGATGACATGCTTGTCATGAATCAATTTGAACTTAATAAAACTAAATTTAAAACTATTCCCCTCGACTTAGAGCAATTTTTCTCTGTTTTGATCAGCGAACAGCAACAATTCTTTAGCGATCGCCACGAATTTATTTTTAAGAGTACTGGAAATCATAAAGGTTTCCGGGGCGATCAAGGACTATTAAGGCTAATTTTTAGTAATTTAATTTCTAATGCAATTAAATATTCTCCGGAGGGAGGTAACATCGAATTGCACTTAATTGGTCAAGAATCTGAAGTTATATTTAGTATTCAAGACCAAGGTATAGGTATACCAATAGAAGATCAAACCAACCTGTTTCAACCATTCTGTCGTGGAAGTAACGTAGACACAATTCCTGGAACAGGTTTAGGATTGGCAATTACAAAAGCTTGCGTAGAATTACATGGTGGTAGTATTACCTTGGAATGCCAACCCGCTCAAGGCACTAAAGTTACAGTTTGCCTACCAAAGCAACATATACAGAATCAGTGAACAGTACCAGCCGCAGTCAATAATAGAATTTGATAACTGATAACTGATAACTGAAATTACGGTTCATATTTAACTACAGCTTGCCGTGCCAAAATAGAGTTCATGCAATCTACGCTGCCTGTAAGTAATTTGCAAGGTTCTCTTGCCTCTGATACCCCAACTACAACCCGAACATATAACCCATCATCTAAGTCAATTTTTGACACTTCATAGAGAAATTTTTTACGAGGATGTACGGCTAATGCAGCCGATAACGCAGGTGTCGCACAGATAATAGCTTTTTTCCCAGCAGGTATGTAATGATCGATAAAATAATCATGGTCTTTCGGATTGTCACTCCAACCACTGTACAAAAATTTTGAAGACCAAGATAGACATCTCAAATCTATTCCTTTGTCACTAGATCCTTGGGAAAAAAGTACTTTAGTAACCCCAAAAGAATTATTTTCTTTTTGTTTTTTTGCTTCTAAAAGTTGATTTGCTTCATCAATATCTATGACTCTTGCTCTAAAAATATCAACTGAAAAGAAAGTTAATCCACTGAGCAAACCGATCAAGAAGAATGTATTTAGTAGCAGTAAACGACCTCTAAAGTTAATAAGTATTTTTTTAATTTTCATGCTTTATTTTATTAATTAAACAACTAATTTAAGTTACAAATGACATCTATCGTGAATTCACTTTCGCTAGGTAATGGGTAACAGAGAATAAAACTAATAATTACCAATTGCCACTGTTTTAATATACCTTAAGCCTAAATGATAGTTGTAAATACCAGGTCTATTGAGAATTTTCGTGATATATTTTGAGTTATTTGAAAATCAAAACTTTTTTCAATTTTAAATAAAAATGCTAAATATCACCAATCTAAAATCCCGTGAGCTAACCATTTATTTTTTGGAACAAAATTCTCAGCAACGTTGGCAAATCCTCAAACAACTAGGAATAGCACGTTATGATTTTTTAACTAAAATGCATTTCAATGAAGCAAATATCATTTGTGTCAGCCGATTTTTTGACCATCCTAATCAACTAAAATTTCCTAATTTGGTGGGAGCAGATTTATCTGGCTTAGATTTAGAAGGAGTAAACTTTATCCGAGGAAATTTATCAGGTGCAAATTTAAAAGGAAGTAGTTTAGTTGATGCAGACCTAATTTTTGCCAATTTTACAGGTGCAGATCTTACACATGCAGATTTGCGAGGAACTACGCTCAACGAGACTATATGGTTAAAAGCTTTAGTTAATAAATGTGAGTTTGGTGAAGGAATTGGTTTAAGCAATCAACAACGCCAGGATTTACTTTCGGGTGGTGCAATGTTTAGCTCTTCAAAATTAGATTAAAATAGTTAACCGCACAAGCGTGGACTATGTAGAGATAGATGATGAATAAATTTATAAATAATTCGATAAAACTGCCACAAAAATTAATGTTGCTAGGTTCTGGAGAACTAGGAAAAGAATTTGTAATTGCTGCTGGGCGTCTTGGCAATTATGTCATTGCTGTTGACCGCTACGACAATGCCCCAGCAATGCAAGTTGCTGATTGTGCAGAAGTAATTTCGATGTTAAGTGCTGATGATTTGGAAAGAATAGTTGATAAATATCAACCAGATTTCATCATACCGGAAATTGAAGCAATTAGAACAGAAAAGTTACTGGAATTTGAAGCAAGGGGAATTACAGTTATCCCCACCGCAGCAGCAACGAACTATACGATGAATCGCGATCGCATCCGGGAACTGGCACACCAAGAATTAGGCATCAGAACTGCAAAATATGGTTATGCTTCTACCCTAGAAGAGTTAATTGCTATATCTGATGAAATTGGTTTTCCCAATGTGATCAAACCTGTAATGTCTTCTTCTGGTAAAGGTCAGTCAGTTGTCAAAGAAAAAGCGGAAGTAGAAAAAGCGTGGAATTGTGCGATCGCAGGTTCTAGAGGCGATACTCAAAAGGTAATCGTAGAAGAATTTATTAATTTTGAAATTGAGATTACTTTACTTACCATTAAACAATGGAATGCACCCACAATTTTCTGTTCTCCTATCGGTCATCGGCAAGAAAGAGGAGATTATCAAGAATCTTGGCAACCAGCAGGAATTTCTGAACAGATGACAGCACAAGCACAGGAAATAGCCAAAAAAGTTACTGATGCTTTAGGGGGTGCGGGAATTTTTGGTGTGGAATTTTTTATTACTAAAGACGAGGTAATCTTTTCAGAACTTTCACCTAGACCGCATGATACGGGAATGGTAACATTAATTTCGCAAAATTTGAATGAGTTTGAACTGCATCTACGAGCAATTTTAGGCTTACCAATTCCTCAGATAGAGCAGTTAGGACCTGCGGCAAGTGCGGTGATTTTAGCTTCAGAAAAATTAGATGCGATCGCTTATACAGGTGTAGCTGAGGCTTTATCAGAAAAAGATGTTGACATCAGACTATTTGGCAAACCAACTGCTCATCCTTATCGTCGCATGGGAGTTGCTTTAGCAAAAGGCAGCAATATTCAACAAGCACGGGAAAAAGCCACAACAGCTGCAAGTAAAGTCAAGTTGACCAAAGAAAAAGGGCAGAAGATTTATTAAAAAGGCAGTCCCAATGAAAAAAATTTCATCACTAAGTATGAAAAAACCTTACTCCGTCCTATCGGACACTCCTCTGGTGAACTCGCAACAGAGGGGAAAGGGGGGTCCCCTCTGGGGAACTCGGGGGCCCCACTCCCCTAAGGGAGTGGGGATTAGGGGTGAAGGGGCTGTTCTTGTGAGGTTACTTTCAAGGCAGAAGATAAAAGAAGGAGGAAATAAAAAAGTAAACAAGTATACCTGCTTAGTGACAGTTATTTACCTATACTGAATTTCTGTCAGAATTCTTGTTCTCAACCTTCTAACCTCTGTGTGCCTTCTGCCTTTCTTCTTCAAATCGAATAATAAAGCGGAAAGGACCTAGCATCCTTCGGCTTCACATACACTTTTTGCTGTGGTTCCAAATTCAATTCATCAAAGCGATCGCGTGTCAAATGTGCTGTTACCACTTGTCCATCATCTAAAGTCAATTCTGCTTGAATTTCCCAACCTAGATGTATTAAGCGGCTTACCCTTGCAGCTACGGTAGTACCGTTAGGGGAAGTTTCGATAATTACATCTTGGGGACGCAGGAACATTTCTGGATGTGCCGAATCAAAACCATTATTTTGGAAAATATTTGAAGTACTCGGCAATACGTTTACAGGCCCGATAAAACTCATCACAAATGCTGTCGCGGGATGATCGTAAATCTCCGCAGGTGTTCCAACTTGTTCTACACGTCCTTTATTCATCACCACGATTTCATCAGAAACTTCCATCGCTTCTTCTTGGTCGTGGGTAACGAAAACAGTTGTGACATGTACCTCATCATGCAAGCGCCGCAACCAAGCGCGTAGGTCTTTACGGACTTTAGCATCCAGCGCTCCAAAAGGTTCATCTAATAATAATACATTCGGTTCTGCTGCTAGCGCTCTAGCTAAGGCTACCCTTTGGCGTTGTCCACCTGATAGTTGCGATGGATAGCGATCGCCTAGTCCACTCAGCTGTACCAATTCTAATAATTGTTCTACCCGCGCTTTCACCTTTGCTTTTGGCAACTTGCGAATCTCCATACCAAAAGCAACATTTTGCCGCACTGTCATGTGCTTAAATAATGCATAATGCTGAAACACAAACCCAATATTGCGTTCCTGCACACTTTGATTGGTGGCATCTTTGCCAGTCAAAATTATTTTCCCACTATCTGGCATTTCCAAACCAGCGATGAGCCTTAGCAATGTTGATTTACCAGAACCTGATGGCCCCAATAAAGCGACCAGAGAGCCACTTTTAATTTCCAGACTCACCCGATCAACCGCTTGGAAACTGCCAAACTGCTTAGATACGTTTTCAACTACTATGCCCACTGCTAGGAACCTCTACAACTAATCTACGGTTGTTTGATAGGGTTTGTGTATTTCATATATATCATAAAAGTGAAACACTTTTATGAATGTAAAAATTTTAATTATCTAGACTAGGATGAAATCAATAACTACATAAGAAAGTAAATTAAAATTTATACAAAACGATTTTTATAACTTCCTGCTTGCTTGTCCTAGTTACCACAGCTACCGCAATCGAGAGAACCACAATCAGCCCCGCTACAATCAAAAGAACCGCACTCAGGCAAATTACAATTGCAATTCCCTAAATCACTAATAGTATTGGCAAAGTAACAGCTAATCTCAGGACACGAACTACAGTCTTGTAAACTGCTATCACAGTCCATGTTATCACATTGGTTGTGTCCATTATAACTGTGCTCATGACTGTGTTTTCCTGTAGAAAAAGATTGATTTTTATATTTGCTAGTATTTTCTAATACTTCTTCGTCTTCTTCGTCTTCTTCCTCAGACTCAGAGTTAATAAATTGCATTTTTGCTCTTGCCGTCTTTACTCTTTGATTAGCAAATTAAATTTATACGTTGCTATATCAAGATATTCAGTCTAATCTACTAGTACTTCGCCACACCAACTTTGATAGGTGTAGGCTTAAGGTAGGACATAACTGCGTCAGCAGAGTCACCTGAAAGCAGGATGACAAGCATCACCTCAAAGAGTGAATATAAAGGCGTTGCATAAAATAGGGATAATTGAAGAAGGCAGAGGGCAGTCCCAATGAAACAAGTCTCACTGCCAAGCATGAAAGTGGAATTTTTCCTGTTAAGAGTTCCCTATTCCCTGTTCCCGACTATAAAAAGGGTAAAGGACAGACAGCAGAAGATTTCAGTTAACGAATTATGTTCATGAGTGACAAAATTAAAAAGCCATGTATAGCGATCGTTTTACTTAGTCTTATGCCTGGAGTTCTGCCAATACTCGTGACAATTGCATTAAGCATCTATGTTTACAGCAGCAAAACCAAGGTTACTAGTGCTGATGCAGCTATTGTTTTAGGAGCAGAAGTGTGGGGAGAAAAACCTTCACCAGTTTTTCGAGAAAGAATTAACCATGCAATTAATCTCTACAAACGTGGTAAGGTTCACAATATCATTTTTACAGGTGGAATTGGCAAAAACAAAGAAATCGCCGAGGCAATTGTTGGCAAACGCTATGCAATGGCACATGGGGTCAAAAAAGCAAATATCTTAACCGAAACTACTTCTCAAAACACTCACCAGAACCTCATGTACGCAAAGAAAATTGCATTGTCTCAGCATTTATCCAAGTTTCTCATTGTTAGTGATCCCTTGCATTTAAAACGAGCAGTATTGATGGCAGAAGACTTAGGAATGGATGCATATCCATCTGCAACACCAACAACTCGTTATCGAAGTTTCATAAGTAAGCTTAAGTTTCTTCTTAGAGAAACGTGTGGTTATTTCATCTATCTTTTACTGAGACTGTAATTATACTTCGTTCTTATACACGCGCTTGTGCTACAACGGAGGTTCCCTCTAAGGTCGCACTGACTCCCCTGTACCCTTTAATAGAGGAAACTAAAAACCTTCTGTGAACGTTATTTGTTGACAAAATCCCTATGGTTAATTTTGTTACCAAAATTACTAAATGCATTTACAACTTAAGAAAGATGCTTTTCTATCTAAAGTCTAGTTAGCTGTTCATAGCTTTATTTTACAAATATTTTCCTGCAACTTATGTCAAAGATTACTGTTATAGTTTTGGCATTTTTTATACCTAAAACATGTAGCCATTTTGGTAATGAGTTAATTTGACAGTAACCTTGAGTTTCATTAAATGAAAACCTTATTGAACACCACTACACAATTTGAGCAAGTAGCCACAATGGTTGCAGAACGTATAGCTCAGCTATTGTGTGCCGAAGTTTTTGTCTTAGACCAAGATGCTTTTGTGATTGCTAGTAGCAACCCTAAGTTAATTAAGTCTTCTTTCAACTATATCTATAAAGATATTGCTTTTAACTACTTGCGAGTACCCTTATCATTTAATACACAAGTTGGTGAAGTCATTGTTTGCAAACCGCACAATGGCGAAGTAATTTCTTCCCGGCTGGTGCAGGAACTAGTAGAACTTGTCATTAGTCAAACTACAGTTATTGATACATTGCTTAATCAACACCAGTTAAAGGATAAGTTTATCTACGACCTACTTCATGGCTTTATTCATGAAGAAACTACAGTTATTCGTCATAGCAAACTTTTAGGAATAGATTTGACTCCGCCCCGTGCAGTTATTCTAATTAGTGCTGCTGATTCCATAAGCAAAAATGACCTTTTCCATCAGATTCAGCCGGAAAAAATTGAGATAGAAATAAGACGATGGGCAAATCAAGTTATTCGTAGTGTTGTAAGCTTTTTCCATCTTCCTAAAGACACAATTTGTGCCTATATTGGTAATGGTGAAGTAGCTGTCTTGAAGGCAAGTGATACAAAAAACTTGGGTAGTTGGGCAAATCACGGAGATATACCAGAGCAGTGTAGTTCTTCTTGGGCAAATCTCACAGCTTTGAAGCGAGCAGCTAGAGCCTTATTGACTTACTTGCAGGATGAAACAGGTATGTCCCTCAATATTGGGATTGGTCGCTATCACCCAGGGATTCGGGGACTTGCCCAATCATATGAAGATGCACGGGCTGCTTTGTCCCTTGGCTGTCGTTTTGGCGATCGCAACCAAGTACATTGTTTAGATGGATTGGGAATTGCTGCCTTTGTCGGTGTTGGGGATGAGCAAACAAAAATAGAATTAGCTGCCTATTTGCTCAGTCCCCTTAACTATGAACCAGAATTGCTTGCTACCCTTGATACTTTCTTTGCTGAAGACTGCTGTCCCTCTTCTACAGCAAATCGGCTTTCTATCCACAGAAATACTTTGAGTTATCGATTAGATAAGGTTAACTTGTTAACCGGGCTTAACCCCCGTCGCTTTGATGATGCGGTACAAATTCGTTTGGCTTTACTGCTGCGGAAATTTAGCATTCCTGCGAGAGGGGGATAGGGGAGGTGGGGAGAAAACAATTCAAAATTCAAAATTCAAAATTCAAAATTTAGGAAGAGGGTGTGAGGAGTGTGTAGACGAGGCAGTGCGGTGGACTCTTCTCCCGGCATAAAGCACGTGGCGTCATCTGCCGTGCGCTCATAAGCTTAAGGTAAGGGTGGAGCAGTGAACAACTACTAACCCTACTTTTGTGAGAAGACGCTTGCGCGTCTACGGGTTCGTCAGTCGCTTATGGGGGCTCGGGGTCCCCTTTGGGGTTGGGGGAGGAACCCCCTGCGTTCCCGTTGCTGACTCACCACTCACTACTAATGTACAGACGCGAGGAACATCGCGTCTGTACCCATCAACAACCAACAACCAACAAATAATTTGAGTATGCGGGTTGTAACATATACAGACTCTGCTGGGATTGGAGGAGCAGAAATTAGCCTTGGACACTTGGTGACAAATGTGTCTAGTGAAATTGATGTAATGGTGGTTGGGACTTGCCAATTGGTTGTAGATACAATAGCTGCTAAAAGACCACAAGTAAAGCGAGTGGTATTGCCTGGGGTTGGAGTGAAATCCCTGATAGCACATTTACAAGTGCTACATTATCTTTCTCCCGACATTGTACACATCAATACCTGCACCCCTTGGCAGTGTGCTACGGGTATATTTACTGCACTTACTTTACCCAAAGTACGGGTGGTGCGTGTTGACCAACTACCACTACGTACTACAGATGCGATCAAGCTATGGCGTACTCGGGTGCTGTCGCTGCGAGTAGATGCCCATGTAGCAGTAGGTGAGGCAAGCGCCAGACAAATGGAGGACTTTTACGCCCTCGGTCGTGG
This sequence comes from Fischerella sp. JS2, assembly GCF_032393985.1. Lineage (NCBI taxonomy): Bacteria > Bacillati > Cyanobacteriota > Cyanophyceae > Nostocales > Hapalosiphonaceae > Fischerella > Fischerella sp. JS2. Next base: position 6,878,188 of record NZ_CP135918.1, on the reverse strand, counting down.
TACATTAATTTCCATCCCCAATTGTGTGCCGAATAATCATTCCGCATCTGTTGTATCTCCTAGCCGTAGAAAGCATTTAGTTATTGGTAGCATTGGTAGGCTTGATGCCATGAAGGGTCACGATCTGTTGCTGCAAGCAATTGCACAACTAGAAGGAGTACAAGTAGTTATCTTAGGCGAAGGTGGGCAACGTACAGCACTGAAAAAACTAGCAGATGACTTAGGAGTAAGCGATCGCATTTCTCTTCCTGGGTGGGTAGATAATCCTCAAGATCATCTAGCGCAATTTGATATTTTTGCCATGCCTTCTAGATCCGAAGGTTTTCCCCTAGCAATTGTAGAAGCAATGCTAGCAAGGCTACCTGTGGTTGCTACTTGTGTGGGTAGTGTTGCGGAAGCAGTGATTGATGGCGAAACAGGGTTCTTAATCAACAAGAATGATTTTACAGGGCTTGTTGTGGCCCTACAAAAGTTGCGAGACAATCCAGCACTTCGTTTGCGCTTTGGTCAGCGTGGGCGAGAGGTAGCACTGCATAATTTTACTGTTGATGTCATGGTTAAGCGTTATGAGCAGTTGTGGTATGAGTTACTATCTTCGCCCCAGCGTCCGAGGTTGCTAATTCCCCAGCCCAAGGAGTAAAACTAGGATACAAAAATTCTGTGCATTCAATTAGGTAATATATAGCCCAGATTCCGTAGGTGCGATGGCAACTGTAAACACTCACCCTATGGCAACTCTGTATAAATCAAGCCACAATAGAGAGTCATCAGCTGTGGTGAAATGGGTATGAAACTAATCAAACGTACAACCCTACACTATCAAGAAGGGACATCCGATAAAATTTACGAAGTGGATCTGTGCCAAATAGATGCAGGGCGATATTTAGTCAACTTTCGCTACGGACGCCGTGGCAATAACCTGAAAGAAGGTACAAAAACCACTCAGGCTGTACCTTTAGAAACAGCACAGCGAGAATTTGACAAGCTGGTAGGGGAAAAGACGAAAAAGGGATATCGTGAAGTCTCCGCCACCCCAAGTAGTGCTACCTCAGTTGAGACAACGCCTCCTCCCAGTAAAGATGCTAAAAAACAAGTAATTCTCAACCATCTTGTAAACAACCAACCCCGCAAATGGAAGTTAGAGCGGGTAATATGGCGGGCAGGAGAACTGAAAATTAGTGAAGCTGCGCCTTTGCTACTAAAACTGATTGGTACAGGCGCACCCATGAGAGATTATTGCATTGCCTGGACCTTGGGTTACTGTGGCGATCAAAATGCGATTCCCGCACTCATCACACTTTATCAAAGTGCTTCCAGTCCAGAATTTGTCAGTCGCATCGCTTTTGAAGCACTCCTCAAGCTTGCAGATGCACAAACCAAAGCGGCTTTGCAGACACAGATGATAGATTTTCTCCCGCCAGAATTGCAAAAGCTAGCACAAAATGGTTCAGCAGCAGCATTTGCCACCGAACTCCGCGCCTATCTCCAACGCAGTGACTATAAAGGTTTTGCAGTACTTGACAGAATATATCAAATCGATAACCAGTACGTGCGTCCAGCTTTAATTGAAATCTTACGCAAAGCACCTTTGAAACCAAACTACTTCCAACGTCTGCGTCACATCTTCAAAATGGCAGAATACCGCCATGATAGTGAAGTATTTGGTATCTTTGCTTATCGCTTAGAAAAAGAACGACATATGTTTCGTCGCCAATGGTGGCAAATGTATAAATGGGACTCTGCCACCAGAAGCTATATTAAAAGACAAGATTATCTCAACAGCCCTGACTCTAATCGTGCCTACAGCGATAAAACTCGTGAATATTTGCGACGGCGGGTGTGGCGGACTCTCAAACAATTGGGTGAGGAGGGAGACTCTCAGTATGTAAACATGGCTGTAGACATTTTACTCCAGTATTCAGACCAGGATGCCCAAAGAGTTTGGCAATCGGCTTCTCATCGCTGGGAATACTTAAACGCAAGCTGGACAAAGATAGAATACAACCATAAATGGTGGGATGCCTACGCTGGTTATTTAACCTTTAACCATATTCTCTACGAAAATAGTCCCCGTTACGAATTAAAACCTAATTCCAAAGCCTGGCGCTGTCGGGAAAATTATAAACCAGGGGATGCAGAACCAACTACAAGAGAAGAAGCATTTCCTCAACTTTGGGAACAACACCCCCAAGCACTGTTACAGTTACTCTTGCAAAGTAAATGTCGCCCTGTTGATCATTTTGCCGTTAAAGCTTTGAGAGTGTGCGATCGCTTTGTGAGTTCTATTAATATAGATACCATCATTGGGCTGGTTAATAAACCTTACGAAGTGACAGCGCAGTTTGGTTTTGAACTTGCACAACTGAACTACAATTGTGCTTCACCCAACAAAGAATTAATTCTGGCTTTAGTTAATTGTCTGTCTGAACAGGCTCGTACTCAAGCTTACCAATGGATCGAACAACAACGCGAGTTCTTTTTAGAAGATAGTAACTTCATCACAACGCTAGTTATTAGTCAACAAAGCGATACTCGTGCTTTTGCGCGTAGACTGTTGGCATCATCAATTTTAAGCGATCGCACATCCAAAACCATCATCGGCTGCATTATTGCTGAGTTATTAGCATTTACACCAGAATCTGCAACTGAGTTAGTCAAAGATATTTGCGAAACCTTACTAGTAAGCTTTGCACCCCAATTGCGGAACTTAGGCTTGAATGTAATTAATGATCTTCTAGCACATCCAATCTTGGAAATTCAAGAACTAGCTGCTCGTATTCTACTCAATCATGAAACTAGAGTCGAAAACTTACCGCCAGAAATCATAGAATCACTTTTAGCATCACCTTACGAATCATTGCGAGTTCTCGGTATTAGATTATTTGGACAATTGCCAGACAAGAAACTCATAGGTGAAGAAAGAACTTTAATAGTGGCGATGGCGGTGAATGCAAATGCAGAAATCCGCAACGCTATCCAACCAATCATCCGTCGTTTAGCCAGTGCCTATCCTGCTTTTGCAATGCAAATTGCATCTGATTTGATCGAAATTCTGCTCATACCAGAACAACATGAAAGCGTTCACAGTTATTTAGTGCGTCTGCTAAGAGAAGATTTGCAGGGATGGATGTCAAACATCAGCAAAGACACAGCTTTAAAATTACTTCAAGCCCAATCTTCAGCAGCCCAAGAATTGGGTGGTTTTATACTAAGTGCAAATTACCAAAATTGGTTGGCAGAATTTTCGACTTCTGAAATCGCCAAACTTGCCAACCACGAGATTTTATCAGTACGGGAAGCAGCACAACAGATGTTTTTACAAATCTTAAATCGTCTGCGTGTAGATTCCCAAGAAATGTTAGCAGCAGTGCGGATACTAGAAGCGAAATGGCAAGATTCCCGAGATTTCGCCTTCAAGATATTTACAACAGAATTCAGCAGCAACGAATTTACACCTCAAGTTTTGGTAAGTATTTGTGATAGCGTGCGAGAAGAAGCGCGTAGACTTGGGCGTGATTTATTAACCCGTAACTTTCAAACAGAAAATGGTGAAGAATATCTCTTGAAATTTAGCGAACATCCATCGGCAGATATGCAGTTATTCGCTACCAACTATCTGGAAAAGTATGCTGCCAACAATCCTGAAAGATTGCAAGAATTAATGCCCTTTTTTATTAGTGTCTTGTGTCGAGTCAATCGCGGTAGCATAGCTAAGAAGCGAATATTTGCCTTTTTAGAAGCTGAAGCCCAAAAAAGCGAAGCCGCTGCCAAAATAGTAGCAGAAATTATGGCTCGGCAATCGGCAACAATGGCAATAGGAGATAAGGCAGCAGCAATGCAAATTATGTTGAAAATTCACAAAATTTATCCAGAAATATCTTTGCCAATTCAGGTAAAAACAGTATCAAAAATAAGGAAATAATTTTGATATAACTTAATGAAAAAGCGTAAGCTGTTGGAAAAAGTTTTATCAGGCTCAAAGAATATCCAGTTTACGGAACTAGTGACACTGATTGAAGCCTTTGGGTTTAGTCTGTCACGAATCAACGGTAGTCATCATATATAATCATCCAGAAGTCCCAGAAATTATTAACATTCAAAATAGGAATGGAAAAGCAGTACCGTATCCAGTCCGTCAATTCCTATCAATAGTCGAGCAGTATAATCTTAGTTTGGAGGATGAAGCATGAAAGACTATCACATCAATATTTTCTACAGCGAAGAAGATGAAGGTTATATTGCTGATATTCCAGACTTGAAATTTTGTTCTGCTTGGGGTGAAACGCCAGAAGAAGCATTACGTGAAGTAATGGTTGCAAAAGCTGCTTGGTTGGAGACAGCTAGCACTGAGGATAAACCTATTCCCCAACCTAAATATCGTCCAATCATTTATCAAGTGGGCTAGTTACAAAAATAAATAGTCAATCATTAATAATAAAAGATATGGAATTTAACTACTCATATAAAGGAAACACAGCAGTAGTAGAAAATGGCGGTAACACCCAGATGTCTTTTTCCCCAGACACCAAGCGTCCGCCTACTTACTTCATTGGTGAACTACAACAAAATATTGCCTTTCGTGAAGCTATTAGTGCTTTGCATGATGTTGTAGTTTCTGATTTACGATACAAACCCAAAGACAAAACCGCTTATAAAGAATGGCGTGCTAAACAAGATGAAATTGACTGGGATTTAGTTGCAGCTATGCGACAAGATGTCGCTGACAAAATCAAACAGTTACAAACAGAAATGACTGCGCTAAATCAGCGTAGTTACGAAAGATGGCGTCCTTATTATCAAGCTAGAGAAAAGTTTCGTCAGTTTGTTTGGCAAAAGCAACTAGATTTTTATTTTGTTTTTGACCCAGTAATTACAGTTCATCCCGATGAAGTCTTTTTTGAATGCTTCAGTGTAGATGAATCAACTTATGGACGTCTTGGTGCTAGTTACGAAGTATTTAGAAACATTAGTGAATTTGCTTGTGGAACAACAAATGTTGATTACTCCGCAGCACTTTATGATGAATTTCAAAAAATCCGCAGTTATAAAACTACTCAATTGCAAGTTGATCCTTCGGGTTTTGAAGTCCAAACAACTAACGAAGCAGCTTATAAAGAAGTCAAAATTGATTTACCAGATAGCTGGGTAAGGGGTTTTTTACAAGTCAGTTCCGCGATGTGTTTACCAGCGACACAGTTTGATTTACACCCGATGGATATTCATAATATATGTTTGGTTCTACGTCGCCATAAAGAGAAGAAAGGACCGCGCAGTCTGTGCTATCATCTTCAACCTGGTGAACCTGTGCGTGTGGTATTTGAACCGTGGGATATTGAAGTAGTTTGTCCGCGATCGCTTTATACTGGTTCTCAAGCTCAAACCATCCGTACCTGGGGACGTCGTCGCCTCCACATCCTCGAACGTCTGATTCCCATTGCCACAAAATTTACTGTTCACTTATTGGGTACGGGTATGCCTTCATTCTACGTCGCTGATTTGGGTGATATGTCTTTTACCCTTGGTTTATCGGGATGGACTGCCAATGACTGGTCGGGTAGTGGTAACTTTGATTTAATGGCGCCTCGTGCTGATGTCGATGAGTGGACACAGAAAATCATTTTCGATGGACTGCGGGAAAACTGGGTAGAAACAGCAGATAGTCTGGCCCAGCGTTTACATTTGAGTCGTACAGCTGTGCTTGGTGCTTTAAATGCTTATACGCAGGCAGGACGTGTGATATATGACTTAAACAAAAAAGTCTATCGCGTTAGGGAACTCAGTCGCGAACCCTTACCAATGGAAAGGTTACGCTTTGCTAATGAACGGGAAGAAAGCGCCACAAGATTTTTGAGTCAAAATGTTGTGCAGGTGACACAGGTGAGTGACCGAGAGGGGATACTCGTCTTAGAAGGTAATGTTCAAGACAAAGAAAAAATTTACAATCCAACTTTGACGATTGATCCAGACGAGCGTATAATCTGTGCAGAATGTACTTGCAATTGGCATCAGCAAAATAAGCTGTATAAAGGTCCTTGTGAGCATATTCTGGCACTACGAATGCAACACGCTCGTCAGTGTAGATAAATCACACGTTTGTCCTTGGTATCTAACCTTGCAACTCGGACGGTGCGATCGCCGTCCATGCGTTCAGCCTAACCACGCATCACTAGCCCACTCTTGACTGTGCGGTCTTACGGTAGCTATCGCTATTCCGGTTTGACTTCCAAAGAAGTGAATGAAGCGATAGCTACCGTGACCGCTTGAGTTGAGTGATCTAGTCCTGAGGGATTTACGAAGGGATAACCAACAATCACAAACGTGTGATTTTTCTAGAAACAGTCCAAGGAATTTTGCAAAAAGGGATTCCGTGGTTGCGAATAATTAAAGCGATCGCTGATCAAACATGAAACTTAAACGATAGACCTCTTCCTGCAAAATATTAGTGTTGACATCTATAATATTTCGATTATTCTAGAAATATGGCTAACGAAGAAACGGCTCGGTATGCAGATATCTTTTCTGCATTAGGGTCGGAACCACGGCTGGAAATAATGCGGTTGCTGTTTGCGGCTTATCCAAACGGGATGACTGTAGGGGAGATTCAGGAGAAACTCAAAATTCCCAACTCGACCCTATCGCATCACTTGGAGAAACTGCGGATTGAAGGTTTAGTTAATAGTCGTAAAGAGAAACAATTTCTGTGGTACTCAGCAAATGCTGAGACTATGGAGGATTTATTAACTTTTTTATCAACAGGAAGAACAAGAAGTGAATTTCTTTGTAGCGATCGCACTTCTCATGCAGTCAATAATACATCAATGCAGGAAGAGTTTATGTTGGAAAAATTTTTTGAATCTATATTTGAAAAACTCTCTGGATTTGTATCAGGTAGATTCCATCTCAAAGGTTTTGAAAGATTTACTCAAAAAGCAGTTATAGCCATAAATATTGCTCAAGGTGAATCTCGCCGCTTAGGACATAATTTTGTGGGAACAGAACAGATTTTACTGGGATTAATTGGTGAAGGTAGTGGTATTGCATCTCAGTTTCTTACCTCCGTAGGTGTGAACTTAGAAAATGCTCAAATTGAGGTTGAAAAAATCATTGGTAGAGGTTTAGGAAACACAGCTGTAGATGTTCCCTTCACCCCCAGAGCTAAGCGAGTATTAGAACTATCAGTAGAAGAATCTCGACAACTTGGTGTAAATTACATTGGTACAGAACATTTGCTATTAGGAATTCTCCGTGAAGGGGGAGGAGCAGCAATTAAGGTATTGCAAAATCTGGGAGTAGATTTAGTTTCATTGGAACAACGTTTACGAAGAACTTTGACATAGTTTCTGGTAATGGGTAATGAGAATAGGTAATTGGTAATAGTAAAAATACCAATTACCACCTAGCCATCAACAGAAAATTTATCTACTTACATCGGTGTACATCTGTGTGCATCGGCGGAAAGTTTGTAGACACGGAGTGGCTTCCCGCTAGGGTGCGGAGGTTTCCTCCGTACTCTTACGAGAAGTCGCTTACGCGCCTACGCGCAGCTTCCCGGAGGGAACTTCAAAGCTTTCCAAGATAGTGTTCGTTTCCCAAAACATAAATTTGGTTGAGGCTTGAATTCACCTCACACATGAACTATGAATTTTTTCATAATTCATAATTCATAATATTCATTCTCCCGTAATTGAAAGCCCATCAACCCAAATGCGTGGACAAACTCCTGTGGGAGTCAACTCTAGTTCTTTTTCCACAAAAATAATTGACTTGAGAACTTGCAGAAAATCACCAGCAACAGTTGCAGATTCAATACTCGTTTTCACACCCTTGTTAACAATCCAACCGTCAAAAGGCAGAGAAAAAGAACCTTGCAAAGATTTTACACCTGCATGGAGAGCTTGTAAATCATCGATAAAAATTACATTTTCAACATTTTCCAAACTCAATTCTTGTTCCGCAGGCGAGTTGCCAAAAACATGATAAAAGTTAGGACTAACAGTAACTTTTGCCCCAATATTAGCATTACCCGTGGGTTTGGCATTCATCCGTTTGGCAGTACCTGCACTGTGTAGAAATCCAGTTAAAACACCATTTTCAATTAAAGAAATTCGGCGAGTTGGAGTTCCTTCACCATCAAAAGATTCTGCCCCAACATTAGCAGGGTGCAATGCATCATCGTACACAGAAAGTAAAGGAGATGCTATTTGCTTACCTAGATCATCAGGAGTAGATAAACTCTGTTTATCCAGAATATTTTGGGCATTAAACAAATTAGAAAAAGCACTCAAAAGACTTAAAAAAGCATCAGGTGAAAAAACCACTGTATGCTTACCAGACTTGACCTTTTCATAGTTCAAGTGGCTGATAGTTTTCTCTGTTGTTTCTTGAATACAACCATTAACATCTAAAGTTCCTAAACTGCGGTTGATTCTAAAAGCACCAGCGCTGCGGGGTTTTTTGCCATCTTCCTCTGTTTTGCTGTAGAGATAAATTGATGCCAAAGAGTGAGACTCGGTTCTGATCGCACCATCGCTATTGAGATAGAATCTATCAATATCTCTTTGGGCTAAATTGTTATAAGGTACTCCTTGAATTGCCGGATGAGCTGCCAAAACTTCTTTTTCAGCCTTGAGCAAAGTTTCTATTAATTGAGAAACTGGAGCTTGTGGTGATTTTTCGTGTTGTTGAACAGCAATATCAACAGTAGCCTCTGGACTAAAATCTGGGACATTTTCTTTGACACCAAAGAAACTGGCTTCATAAGCTGTTTTCAAAGCTAATTCTAGTCCTTTGGGGTCTACATCTGTGGTGCTGGTGACCCCCATTGTATTCTCGTCATTCCAAACCCGGACAGTGACACCAGAAAGGTTCGAGGCTTTGACTTGCTTAGGCTCACCTTGATCAACTTGCACACTAGTTGCATCTGTGCTTGAGCCATAGATATCGAATTTTTTAATGCCAAGTTTATTTGCACTGTCCTTAGCATAATTTGCAATTTCGCTGATATTCGGCATACTCAATTTTAGATTTGACTGCTTTTATGTTTTGCTTAGTGTCTTAGTGTCTTAGTGATTAAGAAAAAATGTATGAATCACAAAGGCATAAAGACACAAAGAATTCTTAGCGTCCACCAACGGTAATTGAATCTACTTTGATATGAGGTTGTCCAACTGTGGTGTAAATACTGCCACTGACGGAGCCACAAAAACCGGGTGCTAAGGATAAATCTTGAGAACACATGGAAATTTTATTCATAATTTCTTTAGCCTCACCAATCAAAATTGCTCCTTTGAGTGGCTTGGTGATTTTGCCGTTTTCTATGAGATAAGCTTCGTCTACACCAAAGTTAAATTGACCTGTAGCACCAACACTACCGCCACCCATTTTTTTACAATAAATGCCTTTATCAACGGAGGCAAATAAATCTTGGGTGGTGTATTCTCCAGGTGCAATGTATGTGTTACGCATCCGGCTAGCAGCTGCAAAGGTGAAGTTTTGGCGACGTCCGCTACCTGTTCTGGGATGTCCGGTGCGCCAGGAACCTGCTCGATCTGCTAAGAAGTTTTTGAGAATGCCTTTTTCAATTAGTAATGTTTTTTGGGCTGGCATACCCTCATCGTCCATATCAATTGTACCGAAGGCTTGTTCGGTACGCCCTTCATCTAAAGCGGTGAGGCTTTCGTGGGCAATTTTTTCGCCTTTTTTATCGGCGAAGGGGGAGGTTTTGCGTTCAATTTGGGTGGTTTCTAGCAGGTGTCCGCAGGCTTCGTGGAAGATTACCCCACCAAAGTGGTTGGCCATGATGATAGGATAAGTGCCTGATTCTACGTAATCTGCGTAGAGCATTTTGCCTGCGGATTCAGAGATATGTTCTGCTGCTTCTTGATAATCCCAGGTTTTGAGGAAGTTGGGATCACTGGTGTTACCAGCACGTTCACCAATGGAAGCACGATGAACTCCGTCAGCACACAGGAGATTAAATCCTACAGATTGGGTGAGGCGAATGTCACGAGCAAAAGTGCCATCGCTAGCAGCAACTAGGACTTCTTGCCAATCTCGGAAATAGGTAGCACGACGGGATTGAATATGACTAGCTTTGCGTTGGAGTTGGGCAGTACCATCAAGGAGGATTTCTCCCATTTCGCGGATGGAACTACACAGAGGTAGCCAGCTATCTTTACCTCTTTTAGTAGCGTAATCTCTTAGTAGTTCTAAATTAATTTCGGGGATGAGAGCGTTAGGTGCAGGTAGCTGCAATCCCAGAATGGAAAGTCCTTTTTCTAAAGCTGCTTTTAAACCTGCAAAAGATAAGTTATTAGTGCTGACGTAGCAATCAGCTTGTCCTTTAAAGACTCTGACTCCCGCACCAGTGGAAAGACGTGGTGTGATGCTGGTGATGGTGTCTTCTTCCGCAAGACAACTGATATAGTTGACACGCTCTAGGAAAAATTCGATAAAATCAGCGCCAGCAGCGCGTCCTAGTCCCAGAAGGGTAGCTAGGGGAGCTTCCCAGGTTTCATCGAATCGTTCTGGCGTGGAGGAGTATTGCAGGGTGGGGAGTTGTTGGGAGAGAAGTAGCGTATTTGTGAACATGAATATTCTCTTTGTGCTGGCTGGTTTGGAGATTTGACTGAAATATGCTGGTGTGTTCTCAGTCTAACAAATCCGTAAATGCCGCACTTGGAGATCAGGTTTCGCGATCGCCCTACAATTGATCAGTGTTAACGCCCAATTCTCGCAGTTTTGCTGCTAAGCGTTCTGCTTTTTGGCGTTCTTGTTCTGCCGGGGTTGGAATCCAGTTACCGTTGACATCATACCAACGCAACCACAAGCGATCGATACCTTGGTAAGTACCCTGCCAAAGTCCCAAGCCTAATTCTAATGTTGGCATCCACAGACGTGGTTCTGCCAAATTTACTTCTGTGTAGCGGTCTGCTTGGAGAATAAATGCTCGCAGTGTATTTGTATAGCGATCAAAAACTATGTAATAGGGAACACGCAGTATTTGTTCATAAACCTGCCATTTTGTTGGCGGCTGATCTACTACCCTAAGATTTTGCCCTAAATCTTCTTTTTCTGTACCAGGGGAAAGTAATTCTACCACAACAAACGGGTTGACTCCTTCTTGCCAAACCACGTAACTTAAACGTAGGTCTTTCCCTTCGTATAACTTGGAGACACCAACCACTGCATACCAATCAGGCCGCTTGTACCATAGAGGATGACGAGAGTCGTAGTAAAGATTTAAATCGCTGGCGACAAAAACTTCATCTGGAGAATAAGTTGGCGGACGAAAGGTTTCCCGTAAAAGTTGGGGTTGATATATATGAAATTCGTCAGGCAAACCAGGCTCCTCTGGATCTTCACTCTTGAGATCATACATGGTTGGTAGAACTTCTTTGGGAGAAAGAGGAGGATCTATTTGGTACATGATACGAATTTGTGACCAACTAGATTTAGGTTAGCCAATGACTGATTTTTTTGCTAGCCTCCCAGACCTACATCTTCCTTTTCTTAACAGGTTGAGCCGGATTTCCTGCGTAAATTGTCATCTCTTCTAAGGAGTGTGCAGTTACAGATCCCAAGGTTAGCACTGCTCCCCGCCCAACACTTACACCAGGGCCTATGACTGCTTTGGCTGCAATCCAACTACTTTCTTGAATGTGAATAGGAGCAGTAATCAGTTTAAAATCGGGATGACTCCAGTCGTGATTGCCAGTGCAGAGATACACACCTTGAGATAAGCATACATGACTTTCGATGGTAACAAGGGCAAGGTTGTCAATCCAAGTGTTTTCTCCTATCCATACGTGATCACCTATACTCAATCGCCAAGGAAACTTCACTCGTACTCCCGGTTTGATACGGACATTTTGACCAATTTGCGCTCCAAACCGCCGCAATGTCCAAACCTTTAAAGCTGAGAAGGGAAGCAAATGACTTTCTACTAAAGGACATCCCAAAAAGTACCACAAAACTTGCTTCCAGTAAGGTGCGCCAGGACTATAAGTACCGACGGTATAAGAATCTAAACGCATATTATGGTAAATCAACAGCAGATTGAAGGCTGGCTCCCGTACGACCTGTAAATATCCAAAGCAGGGAGCGACAGACATCACGAAGAATACGGAGATTGGACTCTTTAGGTTGGTTTGATGGAACAGAAAGAGGAGTAAAAGCGATACCTTGGCTACCAAGAATAATAGTAGCGATCGCTCTGGCTCTGGGCATGTGATAGTCAGAGGTAATCAAAAACAGGTGTTGTAAATGCTGTTTTTTGAAGTCATCAACTAAAGTAGTAAAGTTAGTCACGGTATCGACCGCACGATGATCAATATGTAGTTGTATACTAGGAACATTTGCACTGATAAAAGTTTTCCACGTTTTCTCAGGCTCCGGTGGCGAAGATACCCAAATATCTAAAGAAGGATACCACGGGGCTAGTTCGGCAGTAAAATTTTCCCTGGCAGAATCGCCACCTAATATCAAAAACGCTTGCGGTTGGGGTGCTTGGGTTTTGGCCATTATCAAACGCACTGGAATAACAAACACCAAGGCGAGGATTAATCCTACTAAAGCTAGAATCCAATATTTTTTACAGAAGCAAGAAAATTGTTTCACAACTGAAATTAATTGCTCATTCGCTATCTACATTTTGATAATAATGAGGCTTTTTGATTCCATGTTTGAAAATTTTACGAATTCCATTACGTAAAATTGCATCACCTTGTAAGACTATATCCCTGAATCTTTGTTCTGGGCGTCCTCGAAACGATGTGACGTGAAAATATTCACTTGATTGCACGGGTTTGGGAGAAAAGTAGTAATTAGATACACAGCAACGTTGACCTTGATGATTCACTTTGCTTACAGAATGTAAGGAGCTTTTATTAGTAATCATAATCACAAGACGATTAAACTTACTGTGTATAGTTCTACAGTTTTTCTTTAACCCTTGATCCCAAAGCTCTAGATTACCACCATATTCCTGTTTCCAATCGGGAGTAACATAATATAACAAGTTTAGGACACGATAATTCTTGCGGTCTTTATCATGGGAATTATCAAGATGGGGATTTAAGAAACAACCCTTATTCATTAAACTAATTCCACCCGCATAAAGATGTTTATCTGGTAATAATTCTTCTATAGAAGTAATTTCAGATATAAGTGAAACTACTCTTGGCTCTTGGAATGCATAGATGATTTCTTCTAAAATAGGGCTATATTTATTCATTTGCATTCCTACATATTTGTACTCTCGAATATCTTTTAAAAGTAATAATTCTTCTGTATAAGGAAATGATTGATAAATTTCTTTGGCATAAACTTCATCTAGTATATTGTCAATATAGCAGCTATTAATTTGGTTTTTTTTAAGAAATTCTTGGTGTAACTCATTTTTACATTGTTCTAGTCTATTACAAATATGTACAGCATAATCATGTCTAGTTAAATATTCTCTATGAAACCTCATATTTTTGATTAATCAGGATAAAACTATATTTTACTTCAACAAAATATTTTTTATCTTTAAAAATAATCTTTATAAATGTTTTTATTTGGAAAATATTATACAATTGTTAATTGTCAAGCTGTTGATTGTTCAAGTTTTATGTTAAACCAACCAACAGGAAATCTATCCCAATATTTGCTTAAAGACGTTGAGATTATTCAAGATCAAACAGGTATCCTGAGTTGTAAAATCCAAAACCCTACCCCCGCAATTCAGGCAAATAGTTATTATTTCGGGCATTCAAAATGGGCAAAAAATTATTTTGAAGCTTGTCATCGGGATGAAAAATTTATAGACCTTTGGCAAGCAGTCATTGGTAGTTGGTGTGACAAAATTGTTGTGGATATTGGTTGTGGACCTGGTAATTTATATGCATCTTTGAGAGAAAATTGTGGTGAACCTAGATTACTTTTGGGTGTAGACGTTTCTTATGGTGCTTTACAAATGGCTGAAAAACTTGGATACATGCCAATTCTGGCAGATGCCCAGAATCTGCCATTTGTTTGTGAGTTTGCCGATATGGTTATGCTTAATGCTTGTTTGCACCACTGTGATGATATGGCAAAAGTTTTAAGAGAAGCAGGACGCTTAGTTCGTCCCGGTGGACTTTTAATTACTGATCACGATCCACAACGTAGTGCTTATAATTTTCGAGGTTTAGGTTTTCTTTTGTGGCAAATACGTTTGCCATTCTATCGACTCTTAAAACGGGGTGGACATTCGACACCAGAGGAGCAATTCTGGAGTATAGCTACAGAAGTACATCATCAACCAGGTGACGGTGTTACACCAGAGCTTTACTATGAAATATTAAAACCATTAGGTTTTCAAGTTGAATTATATCCTCATAACCATACTGTAGGAGTAGAAGTCTTACGCGGAAACTATGGTAAATCTTCTTGGAAATGTCGTGTAGCTCAAAGACTATCAGGAATTAATCCAAATACACCAGAAGCAGCATTATCATTAATGTGCGTTGCTAGGCGGAAAATATAAACTCAAAACTATTTAAATTTTAGTATTTCAGTTAATCCATAATGAAAACTTCGGCATGAAAACTTGTATGTTTCCATCCGCGAGGGAGTGGTATTATTTTATCTCGTAAATATGTAGACCCAAATTGAATCTCACCTATGTTCATCCCATGCCGATTCACAAGTTGACGTAATGTTCGGACACAAAGCCAACATGTATGCTCTGGATTATTATTTACTTCTTTATTTAAAGCAGCTTTAATAATATTACGCCAATACCAAGGATTTGGTGTTGATATAAGCAGTCTGCTATCTTTATGCATATGTTTTTTACAACTCTTTAAAAAACCATGAAAGTCCTCAAGATGTTCGATAATATCTCCAGCAACAATGACATCGAATTTTTTTCCTAACTCGAAGCATTGGGCATCTGCTGTTACAACATTAAACCCTAATTTTTGCAGATATTCTACACCATCTTGATATAGGTCAATTCCAATTAAACTCCGAGCAACTTCCTTGATGGCTTTATGTACCCAATATTTGCTTTTGTAACTTTCGGGATTATGGCATACACATCCTATGTCTAAAACATCTTTACCTTGACTATATTTAACAATAAAGCGAATCTTATGATCGTTGAATGCTATTTTATTAGAGAAATCTTTAGAATTCGCAGCTAAGGAATCGCCTTTTATATTCGATGGATCTGTTTTTACTTGCATATTAATCTCCTAGTAATTTTAAAATCGGGGAAGGGGTAAAGGGAAAAGGAAAAGAAGATTTTCATCAACACTAGTTTATGATGGCTACTCAGAGCTTATATAATTTTTATCCATTAGAAGCTGAATTACTACTTATAGCAAAATATTCCGTCAAAGAATTCCTACTAATAATAGCTTGATAAACTTGTACTAATTTTTCAGCAGAGCGATCCCAAGTGTAGTTTTGGAAGATAAATTCACGAGCGCGATCGCCCATTGCTTTTGCTTGTTGAGGATGACTCAGGCAATGAATTAAAGCATCTGCGATCGCATCACTATTGATATCAACAACATAAGCAGCTTGAGCTATTGCTGCTTCTGGAAAATTGCAACCATTGGTAATTACACAAGGTAATCCTGAAGCCATTCCTTCTAAGACGGACATACTAAAGCCTTCTGAATAAGAAGGAGCAACATATAAATTAGCAGCAGCAAGTGCCGCAGATTTTAGATTTCCTGTCAGCATCCCCGTAAAACTTACAGCATCTAAACATTGTGCTTGACGAAAATACCTTTGAACCGTCGTCATGAACCCGATGTTATCAGGACCTGCTACAACTAAGTGTGTTTGAGGAAACTTGTCATGAACTTTGGCAAAGGCAGGAGCAAGCAAGTCTAGACCTTTTTTAGGATCAATGCGACCAAGAAAGAGAATCAGACTTTTGTTACGTGTAATCGGAAACTGCTGATAAAAAATTTCTGGTTCTGGTAGGTATTCAAATTCTTGGCGGTGAATTCCGTTAGGAACATTAACAATTTGCTGAAATCCCAGAGATCTGACATTACTAGCTTCTAAGCTTGCTATCACGTGGATTGCATTAGCATTTTGTAGGGCAGCTTTCTCTAACAAATTATAATATATTTGCTTTTTCCGGGCTTTGTAAGATAATGCCCAAGGCTCTAGCATTCCATGCGGAGTTACAACATAGGGAATATGCCGATATTGACACATCCAATCAACTATTAAAACAATTGGTGCAAACACTGTGTGACAATGAACTATATCATACTCATGAATGTGTTGACATAACCAAATAATTAAAGGAATACTAATAACAAAATCTTGACGATTCCAACATGGAAAATATATGATTCTATAGTTTTTTTTATCTATCCACTTCTTCAAAGGAACAGAAATCTTTTCTAAATTATTCGCATCTGTGGTAACTACATCAACACTAGCATCAAGCTTTCCAATTGCTGATGCTAATTCTTCCACTGCCTTGGGAATTCCACCATAATTAAAACCGATATAAGGTGTAAAAAATAAAATTCGCATTGCTTAAATAGTATTTAGAATTTAATTAATTCAAAATTTTTATAGTAGAAATTGCTTTAAAAATACCATCAGCAAAACTCTGGGGACTAAATTTAGTTACAATCTTTTGACTCAATTTTCCCATTTTATTTCTTACATCTGGAGGCATTCTATGAATAGTTAATAAAGCTTGAGTCATTTCTTGAGTCCTCTCTGGATCGAATAACAAACCATTGTCATTATCTTTGACAAGTTCGTAACTAGCTCCCACTAAGCGGCTGGATACGATTGGTAAACCAGCAGCACAAGCTTCGTTCACCACTAAACCCCAAGGTTCTTGTAAAGCAGGATGTACAAAGGCATTCGCTAAACCGTACCAATCTCCTATTGCCTGGTAATTAATAAAACCAGGTAAGTGAACGCAGTTATATAATTTTTTTTCTAGTATGAGATTACGGATAGCTGCTTCTTCTTCTCCGTTGCCACATATTGCTAAATCCCACGCTTGAGCTTCTCCTATTTGTTGGCGATAAATAGCAAAAGCCTCCACAAGGCGGTAAACATTTTTGCGTTTAAGCAAGCGAGTCACAACTATAAAATATGGTCTAGCAGGAATTTTTGGTTGTCGCCGCCTTGCAGCAGCAGTATCAAACCTTGCCAGCTGAGCTTGCTTTGCAAAATAATCGTTGTCAACAGCATCGTAACCCAAAAAAATCCTCTCTTGAGGAAAACCTAACTTGATTAGATAGTCACGATGCATTTCACCTCCTACCAGTGCTGCATCAAACTTACTGATATATAACCAAAATTTTAGTTTTTCCTTCCACCACTGCCGCTTTTCATCATCCCACTTAGTTTCGCTCATCACAATTGTTGGTATTCTGTGGCGCTGGCACCAAGAAAGCGCTGTACGTGATATACTAAATCCCCAACCAGGAATAACAACGACATCTGGTTGGAGATTATCTAAACAAGAAGGTAGTAAAGCAGCAGCTTGTTCTTCTGTATAAATGGCTGTGCTAGCTTGGGGTAAAATAGTTTTCAGAGGAAATGTAATTTCCTGCTCCAAGTATCCCCAAGGATGCTGTAAAGTGTTGTCTGTAGCTTGAATTGCTGTCAAACTCCAACCTTTTTGTTGACAAGCCGAATAGACAGCACGTAATCGAGCAGCATGGTAGCTGCCAATATTAATAAAAATGACTACTATATGCATCGATTTTTTACCTAAGCTATGCCAAGAGCAACAAGGGTTTCACTTGCCATTCTCTGTAAGGAAAAGTACTTCTGAAAATCTTGCTGTCCATTTGTAGCTTGCTGTTTTAGCCAAGATAGTTGATTAATCGAGTTGATTAATGTGTTACCAAAGGATTCAGGACTAGCATCAGTTGCAACACTCACCCACAAAGCATGTTCAGCAATATCAGACGCACCATTAAAATTGGTAACTACAGCAGGTATTCCCCTTCCTGCTGCTTCTATTAGTGCCAGTGGTAGACCCTCAAAATGACTTGTCATCGCATAAATATCCAATACTGATAGATATGCTTCTGGATGCTCCTGCCAACCTGTAATGTACCATGTATTTTCAGGAGCGTTTTCACGCAAATATTTGTCTAAATTTTGTCTCTCTGGGCCATCACCTATTAATAGTAAACGACTTCTCATTCCCTGTTTGATAGTCCATAACCATGCATCTATTAGTAATTGAAGATTTTTTTGCAAAACGAATTGACCAGAGAAGCCAATAATCGGTAATGGTTCTGACCATTTGCTAGGAAGAGATGGATGAGATGTAATAATTTCTGAAAACTCACAACCATGATTAACTACTTTAGTAGGGCGTGGATAGCTGTAGTAGTTTTCAAATTCTTTCTGACTATCTTTAGAAACAAGAATTAAAGAATATGGATGTTTTTTATACCATTTACGAAGTAATTTGCCACGAAAATTACCTAATAGACGTTGATGCTTATGGGCTGTCATGGGCATATGGATAATGCCACCTACAGGTGCGACTTGAGACATCAAAGCACCAGCCACATAATCAAGTCCATCCTCGTCATATTGCTGATTGACTAAAATGGCATCAGGCGAAATCTGCTGGCATGACTTGGCAATTTCTAACTGTTGATTTTGATCAACAATAGATTGCACAAATCGCAAAGGTCGGGAACGCAATCCTAAAAGATTTTTCCGATGTACATGCGCTCCCTCAATAATCAGCAATTTTGCCCAATTATCCATATAACTAGCTGTCGAGAGCAGTACATGTACTTCACAGTCAAGTAAGCGTAAACCTTTAGTGAGATATATTAAATAACGTTCCCCACCACCCCGATCACTGGAATTGGAACTAATCAAAAGTAAACGCTTATTCATTGCTTATCTTTCCAGATTGTAAATGAGTCAATGTGGTAATACAAACTCATAAATCATTGTCTTTGCAAATATCTCTGGTCTGATGCCTAAGTTGATAAAAAATGGCGTGAGACCGAAAAAAACTTTTGTATGTAAGTTTGATAATTCCTGAGCAGTCACAGCAACACCTATAAAATTATCTAGAATTAAACCATGTCGCTCTCCCAACTCGCACAAAGTACAAGGATCAAACCAACATACATGATCGACATTATCAATGTATGGTGAACCATTCAATATATTTTTAAGGACAACATTGATATACCAAGGATTAGGAACTGATAACACTAATCGTCCTTCTGGTAATAGCATTTTGGTAGCACTTGCCAATAGATTTCCAGGTGTGTCTAGATGTTCTAAAACTTCTCCACACACAATTACATCAAATTTTTCTTCTAGTGGTGATTGAGTAATATCAGCACAGATAATGTTAAATCCCATTGATTGTAATTTTTTTACATCATCCTCAAGGATATCCACACCTAAACAAGTTTTAGCATGCTGACACAAATTTTTATGCAACCAATCAGGGCTATGTATTGCCTCAATAGTATGTTCTACAACACCAATATCAAGAACATTTCTTCCTTTAACTAAATTACATAGATAATCAATTCGACTATTAATTAATTTTCCTTTTCTTGCTTTAGTAAGAATTTCTTTCCGAAATTGCATTACTTCAGATGA
Organism: Fischerella sp. JS2; assembly: GCF_032393985.1. NCBI lineage: Bacteria > Bacillati > Cyanobacteriota > Cyanophyceae > Nostocales > Hapalosiphonaceae > Fischerella > Fischerella sp. JS2. The sequence continues at coordinate 6,858,574 of NZ_CP135918.1, read as the reverse complement.
ATTAGGATCTTTTGATAATTGATACCAACGTTTCATATTCTTTAACTATATTTAACTAAAAAATATTGACAGTGAATTGGAATGCTCTAGTGTTCAAATTTTAACTGATATTTCTCCATTCATTGTAAAAAAAATAGATGTTTTATTTTGGAATAATGAACAACTAAACTCAGAAAAATTACTTGAAATATCGCCTGTTGTATAAATGCTCCTATACCATGTGTTAGACCGATCATTGCTGGGCTAATTAATCCTAAATACAAAAGTCTACTAAAAATACTTTTATAGTAAACAGCAGATATCCAAAGATTTTTAAAGATGTAACCGATGAAAGCAAAAGTGATACAGCCAAAGTATCCATATTCTGTAAAAGAATCAGCGATACCAGTTGGTGTAGTGCCGTTGGGAATTCTATAGGCATATAGATTTAGTAGTAATTCATCATATTTTTCTCGAAAATTAAATTGCAGAGATTTTTTAAATTCAAAACCTACAAGTTGTCCAGGTACATACTGAAATACAATCCCATCCCACCATCCACCACCATAGCCATACAAACCAGTTTTATCTACAACGTCCATAAATAATGCTGCATTTCTGAGTTCTAATATTTCGCCTTTTTGTTGTATGGCAAATGCATTTTGAGCCGAAGAAATTACCGCTTGCCAATTTCCACTAAAAACTAAATTCCAAAAATCACCACGTAAGGCACCAAATAAAGGAATGAGAAAAGCCATTACAGATATGCCTGTAATCACTAACCATCTAGGAGGTATGCGACGGTGAACAAGCCACAATGAAAGACCTATTATAATCGCCAATGTCATTGTGGGTTGACGACGGCCTTTCAGAACAGCATCTATAAGAGGTGAGGCAGAGATAACTGTACAAATAATATTGATAGCATTGGGACGCTTCCAAGCTTGTAATAGGAAAATCCCAAAAGCAATATTGCCAACTTGGGCTAGAAAAAGATATATAGTGGCTGGTCCTGTCCAGTTACCATTTGCTGCGATGTCAGGAGTGGTACGAGAAAGTAAAAAATTAAAAAACCAGCCCTGCGCCATCAGGGCTATTCCTCCCCTAAATAATTTACGTTCATCGACAATGATATTTAGCTTTGCCAACCATTTTCTATTTGGTTTAAATTCATAACCTATCAAACAGGAAGCAGCACATAGGCACGATACTAACAATACTCTTTCAAGAGCTACTTGGTTAACTGGGCCAGGATTATCAGTTAAGGCAAAAGCTTGAGGCAGCACAAAAGAAAGAAACATACTACCCATGAAGAATGGGTATTGATAAATTCGCTCTACGCGAATTACTCCCCAGCCTATCAAACACAGGCAAGTAATAACTAGTAGATTCAGATATGTGTGAGCCATGAACGTGGGGATTTATATCACATAGGTATAACTCCAATTATTACAGAGTATTTGAAATAAGTTCTCTTTTGTAATACACCAAAAATACACGTCATGGTTTAGAAAATTATTTTTTAACTAGCAATTTAAATCAATATGCGAGTTCAATAAAACTAATTAACTAAAATATGCCGTAGTTTTTCTTCAGACTCTTGAAAGAGATTTTTTAAATATTCTTGAGTATGAGCTCTTTTTTCATAGTTCTTGCCTCTTGGATAAAGCTCCAGTAAATTATTAGCGATCGCATCTTTATCTCTGACAGGTACAATAAAACCATCTATTCCTTCTCGGACAATAGAACCTGAATTATAAGTGGTAATGATAGGTACACCAGAAATCAAAGACTCATAAGTTACCATTGCTGAACCTTCACACAGAGAAGGCAGCACAAATACATCAGCCCAAGCATATAAATCTGTAATTTGTGAACGGGGTACTCTTCCCATAAATTCGCACACATCGCTATACTCAGTAGCACGCTCTGGTTTAATTTCCAAAGCGCCTGCAACTTTGCAAGTAAAAGGTATTTTTCCTTTAATTTGTCTGAGAGCTTCTAGTAAATAAGGAATACCTTTTCTAAGGCTAACTGTACCTACAAATAATATTCTTAGACCGTCTCCTCGTTCTTGGGGAGATTGGTTAATTGGTTGATATTGGTCTGTTACTTCATCTTTCAGTCTGCCTAACGGTACTATAGAAATTTTGTTAGCATCAACACCTCTAGCTAAAAGAGAGTCTTTGACAAAACTAGAACCACAAATAATATGATCAGCTAAGTCTTGTTCACAATGCTCTCTTTGCAAGAGTTCTAAATCATGATCACCAACTGTAAAGGGTGACAATGACCATCCTTGCCAATATTCTTCCTCTTTCAGGAGTATAGGATGCACAAATTGCCAATCAGCAAAAGTTTGATCAAGAATACAGCGAATACCTTTATCTTTCGCATATTCAAATAACTCTAGACAAGCGCTGTTGAATCCATAAATAACATTGACGTTTTCTAAACCATTTTTAATTATCTGTCGGCAAAATTCCCTTCCTCCCCAGACACATACTTGTGATGCATTTTGAAGTGAAGTATTCTTCCAAGCTTGGACATATTGATAGCCAAATTTAGGAAAGTGAGTAATTTTTGCATCTTTGAGGTCTGGCTCGTATCTATCTAAACCTTTTTTGAGAGAACTGGGCAAATTATTGTAAATTATAGGATTACGTAAGAGGCTGGTAAACCCACTATGACCAGAATAAAAATCGGTGTAAAGCCTATCTAAAATCCCCCAGCGATGAAATAACAGAGGTTCTTGATAGTGTTTTCTAGCACCTAGTTGTGCTACTAAAACTTTAGTATTTTTCATAAAAATTTTAGTAATTATATTTATTTAGTGGATAGATAATAAAATATTTTTATTTTACAAAATTCTGCAAAAACTTTGGATATTTTAAAGTCCATCTTTCAACTAATAAAAATAACAAGTATCCACTTATGATTGATACAAAAATAGCTAATATTGTAGGTATTAAAGTCTTAAAACTCTCTCCTGAAGGAGATAACAAAAATTTGAACATAAGTATGCTGGGTACGTGAATAGCATACAATGAGTAACTAAAAGTTCCAATTCTTGCCAGCCAAATACCAACAATATTTTTCCAAAATAACTGCCCAGAAAATGTTGTACTCCACCATATTAAACCTCCAAATACTAAGGTAGAGGTGAAATAACTAAGAGGTTGATATCCTGATAGTAGTGCTGGAACAGTTAATATAGCTCCTACGATGGAGAGTAACCAAAAATTTTTGGGTATAGAAGCTCTACCAGCTTCTATTTCAGCTAAATAAAATCCAAATCCCCAAGTAAACCAGTAAGGTAAGAAAATAGGTACACCATTATTACGATAAGGCAATTTGTTTGAAAAACCAAAAGTAATGTCGAAAAGTATGTAAATTACACTGACTATCAAAGTAACACTGATAGCTTTCGTTGCCCCAAATTTGCGAGATATATAGTACAACAAGGGGTAAATTGCGTAAAAGTGCAATTCTAACGCCAAAGTCCAGAAAACACCATTGCTACCAAACGGTGCTGCTGCTAATCCTTGCAGAGATAATAAACTCATTATGAAGGCAAAAAATGAGTTATCTTGACCAGGGTGAACATACGTTGGGTGATATGTAATTAGATATGCATCAATTATTGCTGTTATACAAAGACTGATAAAATAGACGGGATATATTCTCCACAAACGACGAGCTATAAATTGTTTAAGCTCAAGTTTCGTATTAGGGTTTTGTGATAAAGTTAATGCATTTTTACGATGAATACAGTAACCACTAAGAACAAAAAATAATGCAACAGCTAATCCACCAAGAGAAAAAGGTGCTGTTGCATATCCTAACCAATTATTAATATCTAGGGATAATCCATATTGTCTCCATGTTTCACTCAATCCTATCCATAACATGGCTCTAGCATGATAAATAACAACTATGAGTGCTGCTAATCCTCTAAGAGAATCAATTGAATTGAGACGAGCAATATTTGATTTAGCTGTTGTGCTGTTTTTGTTCATAAAGTGAGAGTTAAATTTAATTAGATCAGCTAATTACAGCACTATAAATTTTTTATAAAAGCTACCAAAATATTCATACTTATTGTTTACATAAATTACTTAGAATGTTTTCGTAATTTTCAGCAACTTTCTCTGGGTCATACCGTTCTAGATAAGCTGAATATATTGTTTCTGGACATACTGCATTTAGCTCTACTAACTTTGCCATTTTCATTAAGGCATCAGCAAAGTCGCTAGGGTTAGTAGACTCTACTATTCTGCCTAGACGAGAATCAGACAAAATCTCTGGGAATGCTCCTACGGCTGTAGCAACAATTGGTCTACCACCACCCAAAATTTCCAAAGCTGCTAAACATTGCCCTTCTCTGCGAGAAGTAAAAGCAAAAATGTGACATGATGCTATTGCTGTTTCTACTTCATCATTAGGAATATTCCCATAAAAAATAACGGATGATTTTATACCTAAATCTTCAGCTATTTGTTCTAATTGCTCACGCAAATGTCCATCACCGAAAAGATGTAAGCTAAGTGTTTGTTGCTGTTGGATTTTAGATTCATAAAATTGGAAATATTTTTTTTGTAATTTGCTAAATGTATTCAGCAACAAAGGAATATTTTTATCTTCTACAAGTCTACCCAAAAAGCCAATTTTTAATTCCTGTAGTGGGGGAAACGGTCTAGGTAAAAGAGGTTTGTGAGGTATGAGTGGAAGAGATTCGATTTTTCCTTGATAGCCAATTTTATATAAATCATCTATAAATATAGATGATTGTACTAGAATTAAATCAAAAAAACTTAATGCCTCTATAATTTTTATGATTTCAGAATCATGAAATATTTCTGCTGGTCGGTAGGCCGTTATGTAAATGAACTTTGTATGATTACTAGCTTGTAATTTCAGTATTTTTAAAATACCAATAGGAAAGAGCTTGTTCAGAATAATAACATCAGCTTGTTTGATTTGTTGAAGACCAAGAGGCAAAAGCAGCCAATCTGGTATATGCCATTGACAGCCCCATCGCCAAGGAGAATGGATAATTTTTACTTTTGCTTGTTTGATTGCATCCAGAAGAGGTGATTTTTGTCCCCAACAGACTAGACGACAATCATAATCTTTAGACTGAAGATAACACAGAAGGTTTTTACAGAATGTTTCAATTCCTCCTAATGGAGCAAATCCGCCACAATAAAAGAGGATTTTCATAAAAAAATTCAATGGAGAAAAATGTATACAGACTAGTCTAAAGCTTATAAATTAATAGCCAATAAATATAAAAGATAATAACTGAGTTTTAATGACACTTTTAATTATCTGTTATTCAAAATTTGCTCAAAGAATCGTAGGTATTGATTCCCGATGGTGCTGACAGCAAAGTCATGCGATCGCATGTATGCTTTCTTGGCCAAATTTTCTTGCAAATCTGGACACTCCCTGACTTGCATCATACATTCTGCTAACTGTTGGGCATTACCATTTGCAAATACCATACCGTAACCTTCTAGAACTTCTCCTAAACCACCTTCGTGTGAACCAATCACAGCTTTTCCGCAGGCCATTGCTTCTACTGCTACTACGCCCATAGGTTCTGGCCATCGCGATGGCACTACAACAACACCAGCAGCATTCATTGCTTGCACTAATGTCTCACCTCGTAAGAAAGAATGCCAACGCAGTTGAGATGCTATTTCCAAAGTTTGGGCTAATTTCTGCCAATCATTCACAGCAGGTCCTTCCCCATACAAATCTAGTTGGTAAATCTTACCCCTCTGTTTACAAATTGCCAAAGCCTCAAGTAAGGTATCAACACCTTTTTCACTGTCCATCCTGCCAAAAAAGGCAAAATCATTGTTAATTGCAATATTAGGTAAAGGACGAAAACAATCTTCTATTGGGTTATAAATTACAACTCCTTTTCTACTGCCAATTTTTTGTTCAACAGCACGGCTGATGTATACATGACTAGTTGCTAAGGGTAATATTGCTCGTCCTATAATGGGTCGAAGCATATACCGCCAATTCTGATAAGACACAATTAAATCAGGAATGTAAATTTGATGTATCCAAATAATAGGTTTACGAAATAACAGCCACGGAACTATGTGTCGGAAGCTATAACCGTTTGAGACGATAATGTCACTGTTGTTTAGTAAAGCATTCCACTTTGCAAAAGTTGGACAACGGATAACTGGAAAGTTAAAGGTAGTATCTTGGTGAGCAGGTGCAGGGGTGTCAGTAACAACAATGACGGAGTGTCCTTGCTTAACCCAGTAACTAGCCAAAGTATAACTAACTTGGGCAATACCACCAATAACAGGAAAAAACTGACCAGAGTGTAAACAAATCTGCATTGTTTAAGTGAGAAAGCTTCTGCTAGTTCTGTGTCCTACCATCCACGCATATCCCGCAGCCAGTAGCCAAGATTAGGCGATCGCCCAATCAATCTTCTAATTGCGGAACGCAGACGCGGAGGTAAGAGCTGAAAACGATGTACAGGGGGTTGGAAAGGAGTCGGTTGCTGACCTTTTTTACTCCTTTCAATTAGCTGCATAGTAGAGATGTGGTGAATAAGGGTTTCATAGCCTTGCCACATGACTGCTTCATTAAAATTGGATCGTGCTTGTTCAATTACGGCTGCATTAAAAGTTGAATAATTTTCACAAGCGTATAGTACTTGTTTGGCTAGGGCTTGCAAATCGCCTAATGGTGCGAACAATCCTGTTTGATTAGCCTTAGCAATTTCTTTTGTGCCAGTGTCAATATCCCAAGCAACTGGCACACATCCCATACTCATCGCTTCAATCGTAGACATGCCAAACGGCTCAACACGACTCAGCATCAGCAAAACCTTTGCTGATGCTGCTGTAGAAAAAATGAGGTCACGTTGCACATAACCATAAACATGAATCAGTTCTGAATTAGGCAATTGTTCAATCCTAGCTTTAAATTCTGGTGTGACATTACCAAACCAGTGCAACTTACCTGCAAATCTCAACTTCATCAGTTGTTTCCACAAATTGAGGGCATCAAAAGCCCCTTTGGTTGGATTTTCACCACCTAGAAATATCAGTTCATCTTGCCGTATAAGATTTGCATCAGGTTTTTCTGGAAAGACTGTGCCGTTATGAATGACTGACAACTTGTTAGTTTGTTTTAATTGCTGGCGAAATTTACTAGCTACAGTTTCGGATACAGCAATGATTGCCTCTAAATTGTCTTCTTCTTCTAGGGCTTTACGCCAATATCCAGGAGCAGTGTCGTGGACGACGAAAACGCATTTGACGTTTGGGGGTAAGTAGGGAATAATTACCTCAAATTCTCCACAAGCATTAAAAAATAATACATCTTGTGGATTCTCCTTAAGCCATTGCAGCAAGACTTGTGGTGTTTCTGGGGCATAGCCGTACAATTCTAAAGAAGCTACTCGGAAATTATCACCAGTGATCCAAGTGGGTGGAACAAGCATGAGCAATGTTGTTTCATATCCAGCCCTAGCAGCTTGCTGACAACAAGACAAAGCAACAGGTGCAATTCCTCCACCGCGATCGCCAGGAATTAGCCAACAAAGTTTCATATAAAAGTATATTTAATGTGTATATTTAATGTTTTATGCTTATACGTGTAGCTGTTTAAGAACTATTGACTGTCCTATTTTTCGCATTGCAATTCGTGTCCCGCTTAAATAGTGACCACAGTAGTGGATGAAGCTGCAAGTTTTTTCATCATACAGGCGTCCTGTATTGAATTCATCATCAGGTAATATCACTAAATCACTCTGACTCGCAAGCGCTGCGGTAATTGTTTGCTCTGCAAAATGATGATGCATGGGATATCCTGGTGTTGACAGCCATTTCTCCACAATATCAAAGTCAATTAATTGATGATTAATTAGGCAAAAACCTGCACACAAATGTGGTTTTATATCTACTCCAAAATATTGTTTAATTTTTTCTGAAGAAATGCTATAGGGATATTTTTCAGGGTCTTTTGCAAAGACGTTTATAGGCTGAGGATTATTTACTAACTCCCGCAATTTATGAAGTGGCTTAAAAGCAAGGCAATCTGTATCGAGCAGAATGATTTTGTCAGATTGGGACAACATAAAAGCATCAATTAGTTTTGCTCCAAAGACATTAATGCGACGAAATTCTTGGCAGTGTATCAATCCACGCTTTTCTAGTTCTGGTTCAACTAGCTGGTCACGCTCTTGCCTTATAAATATCTTTGCTTGTGGTAAATGTCGCTTTATTCTTTGAATAACTTCGTCGTTAACACTAACATCAGTATGAATAACTAGGCTAACAGGGGCTTGATAATGGTAAACAAATGACTTGGCTGCATATAAAAGGTCTAAATGATGTTTAGCACCAGTTAACATATGTACTTCAGTAACATTTGGAGTGCCGTAGTTAGCTGTGGTTACTGGCATTGTTTGTTCTATATCTATAGAACGCTTCCTTAAATAGTAGTAGTGTGGAAACAAATACCAAAACTGCCCTGTTTGCAGAGTTTTAATTAGAGTTCTAAGTTTACTCATTGTCATATTGTTTAATTTCGAGGTTTATAACAATATTTATAGAAGTGGAATATAAAAAATAGAAAGCTTTATTTTGGTTTAGCAATCCAATTTTCCCAAATAACTTGGCTAACTTCAGAATCTTGAGCAATTTCATAGTCAGACCTCTTAATTTAATACCATTTTGAATAAAATCGCGTAGCTCTACCAGAGTTTCTAAGTTTACTTATCCAGGATCTCGAATACTCTAAAGGTACTTCAGGATTTGAGAAAAAAGTTTTAGTATTTCGCAGCAATTTCATTGATTAACCTAAAATTAACTAACTAGTTTTAATGATTGAATTATCTGAAAATGATTGAGATTGGTAGAGCGAGTAATACGTCCCTCGATTCACTAATAGCTCTTGATGCGTACCCTGCTCTACTAATTTGCCATCTTGAAGCACTACTATTTTATGAGCTTTCTCAATCGTAGAAAGACGATGAGCAATGACAATGACAGTGCGATCGCGGCTGACTTCTTCTATTGCTTGTTGCACTATTCTTTCTGATTTAGAATCTAAAGCACTGGTTGCCTCATCTAAAATCAGAATATCGGGGTCGCACAATATTGCTCTGGCGATCGCTATTCTCTGTCGTTGACCACCAGAAAGTCTAGTTCCTCTATTGCCAACTATTGTGTCAAAGCCTTGTGGTAAATCTTGAATAAATTCATAGGCATAGGCTTTTTTAGCAGCTATGATGATCTCAGATTCGGTTGCATCTGGGCGACCATAAGCGATATTCTCTTTGATGGAAGCATTAAATAAAAACGTATCTTGACTGACCATCGCGATCGCTCTTCGCCAAGAACCAATCTGTAAGTTTCTCAAATCGATTCCATCGATGCGAATATTCCCACTCTCAGGGTCATAAAAACGCATTACTAAGTCTACTAATGTAGATTTACCACTTCCAGATGGTCCAACAATTGCGGTCGTTGTTCCTTTCTTAACTGTAAAGTTGATATTACACAATGTTGGTTCCGAGTTGTTCGGAAAAGTAAAAGTCAGGTTTTCTAATACTAACTCTGACTGCAAACCTTGATAGTGCTGCTGGCCATCTGGTAACTCAGAATTAGCTGTACTAGACAAAAATTCCTGAACGGCCTCAAAACTTCCTTGTAGTAAGGAGATTTCTGAACGTAAACCATTTAGATGATTTACCCTTGGCAAGGTTCGTAATAATGTCAAAGTGTAAGTCAGCAAAATAGGTAAAGTTACATTTCCAGCATTAGAAAACAGACTTACTCCTGTAATCAAAATAATTAATAAAACCGAAATTCCGACTGTTTCTGTCACAGGTGCGACAGCTGAATAGAATCTAAATGCTGTTAACTCTGCTTTATAACGTTCTTGTAGTGCTTGCTTGGTTTGATGTAGTTCCCTTAATTCTGCATTAAATGATTTGACGACTCGAATACCACTAATAATCTCAGTCATCAAAGTAGAAAAATTTTCAATCGCATCAGCTGATCGGCGACCATAAACCCGAATCCCAGCAATCACTGCTCGTAGAGATAGAGCAACTAAAGTCAAACTGACAACAGTAACGATTGTTAAAGCTGGAGATAGTATAATCAAAAAACATAAAAGTAAAGTGACTGCTACTATCTCTCGTAATAATTCAAGCCATCGAGAAAAAAATTGCTCACTGCGTTGAGCCTGTTCATTTACATAGCTGAGAAGTTCTCCTAAACCTGTACGTGTATAGAAAGGAAGCTCTAACTCCAAGAAACGTTCAACACATTTCTGTCTAAGTATAGTACCGCTCCTCAACATGAAATCATTGATATTGATATGTGAGAAGTAAGAGCTAAGATTTTTAATTATCGTTATAAAAAATAAACTTAAAACGACAGATAGCAGTTGCCATGATTCTGGAATATTTGTATATAAATTAACTAAACTATTGAGTAGTCCAGATGATTGAGTATGTGTATTTACCTGATTGTTACCTAATACTTGAGTTAAAGGTAGTACCAACGCTGTGCTAGTGACTTCTAATACATATACTAAAACCGATAATATTAGAGCTTTAGTAGCTAGCCATTTATGAGGCTTAATAAATTCATAGGCAGCATTGATTACTTTATTTTTAAGCATTTTGAATTTTTATTACAACTACTTGAGCAAAATATTTATTTTTAATTAATCATTTTTTAACTTGGCTATCAACTAATTGCCAACGGAATTTATTGGAATCAAAACTTAATTTTGGTGCATTGGAATTTGCAGTGGTATGAACAGCATATGGATCTTGCAAAATCCAATTCATATCAATTAACGTTTTACAACATAATCTATTACGCTTGGCTCTGAGAGCAATATTAATTGCCCAATCATCAAAAATACTAAAACCCACGGTACTAGCCATTGTCGGCCAGGCAGCTTCAATATCAGGATTATGCTTAAGTTGAATATCACCAACAATATTGTTTGTGGCTAGAAAGGCTGCTAAAGCATCTTGACGCATTACCTCGTAACGATAAGTCCCTACTACTACCCAAGTAGTGCTAACACCAAACAACCCTAAAGTCATTAGGATAACTATAAATTTGCGAGAAATCTTGAATCTGTGTTCAAATAAATTACACCAAATCCAACCGAATGCAAGTAGCATCAGTGGAATTAAAGCATATTTTTTCCGAGTATCGAGAGTATAACCACCAGCAACAACAAAAATAAAAGATCCTCCCAACATTAATGAAAGTAAGTAAACAAATAGTTGGCTACTTAAATTTTTGTGATCTTCTAAAAATTGACTTTTTTGTTTGAAATATATAAATAAGCTGACAATAAAAATACTTAATAAAAGAATAAACGCTATAATATTAATCCAGTTCCAAGCAAAAAAAATCAAGTTGCGTGTATCTGAGTTCAACCAAGGTTGAAAAATATATATATTTGTGTACTGATAATAATAAGTTGAAAAAACAGCTTCTGGATTTATAGTGAGTGAACGCCCAAGAGTCTTGTTAACATTACTAAGATTAACTGTCAATTTGGATAAAATCAGAAATGTCAATCCTCCTAAAAAGGGAGCCAACCCAGATACTCTTGTTTGAATATTTTGAACAATAGATTTCCATCGAAATCTATTTTGATATTGCTCAAGCCAGATAACCACACCACTGAGCATAAATGCAAATACAAGATTTTCATATATTAACTGAGTAATGAAAGTTAAAAGATAGCTAATAATAAATATGTATGGTTGCGATTTAGCATTTTTGGCAAAATTTAGTATTAGTAATAGATTCCCCAGAAATAATGTTGTAGACAGCATAGTCGTATAGCCCATAATCTGTACAACTGACTGATATCCCCAAGGGAAAAGACCCATTATTAATGCTAAAACTAATGACAGACTTGTTCTTTTTAGTAGAATTTGGCTAACTCTAAAAAATAAACAGACTGTGAAAATATGAGTAAAAACTAATAGAAAATAACAGAAAGTAGGGTGAGTTGTGTTAAAACCATTGATTGCTTGACCTAAAAGCCGCATTGTTCCCCAAGATGAGAACCAGCTACTAAAATAGGCAAATACACCATCTTTAAATATCAAAGTGAAAACATGTTCATCGCCAATGAGTGGACCTCCACCAAGTACAGGAAACCATGCAGCAAGTACTGTAGCGATGATAATAATGTAGGGAATCATATTGATAAGTTGATGGTTTGACACTTTCAACGTCTCTTGATTTTGCATATTTTTAATCATGTAAATCACTTAATTATTTAGTTTCTCTCATTGAGGAGAACTTCTGTAATTTTAGTTGCAGCATTACCTTCACCATAAAACAGAGGTGATTGGGATGGTGGAATAAAGTTGGCGATCGCTTCTTTTAAAGTCTCTGGTTGCACAAGTTTGTTCCAACCAGCTTCTACTGTCTCTTTCCATTCAGTCTCATTACGCATGGTAAAACAAGGACGACCCAAGATATAGGCTTCTTTTTGCATACCACCAGAATCTGTGATTAAACCTTGACAGTTACTTTCCAGCACCAACATATCTAGATAACTGACTGGTGGTATTGCTAAAATTTTGCTACTTTCAAGATAAAAATCTAATCCCTGTTTCTGAACTTGTGCCTGTGTTCGTGGATGGATGGGAAATACCACAGGTAAATCTAGTTCTGTCAAACTTTTGAGAATAGAACTGAGGCGATCGCGATTATCTGTATTACTGGGACGATGGATAGTTGCTAAATAAAATGTCTGCGGATTTAACTGGTATTTACTGAGAATATTAGAAGAATTGTTGGCTTTTAATTTAAAAGTCAAAATGGCATCCATCATCACATCTCCGACTAAATGGATACCTTGGACAATTCCTTCTTTTTGTAGACATTCTATAGCAAGAGGAGTTGGTGCAAATAATAGTTGTGCCAGATGATCTGTCACCACACGATTTACTTCTTCTGGCATTTCTCGATTAAAACTGCGTAGTCCAGCTTCAATATGAGCTAAGGGAATATATAATTTTGCAGCTACTAATGCACCTGCTAGCGTAGAGTTAGTATCGCCATAAACACATATCCAATTAGGTCTGTTTTGTAATAATAACTCCTCTATTTTTTCCATCATTCTACCTGTCATTGCCCCGTGATTGAGGCTATGAATATTCAAATGATAGTCCGGTTGTGGCAAATCTAGATCTTTGAAAAAGATATCAGACATGCGCGCATCAAAGTGCTGACCTGTGTGAACAATTATTTCCTCAATTCCTACTTGACGGAACGCACAACTAACTACCGACGCTTTCACAAATTGTGGTCTTGCACCTAAGATTGTTACTATTTTCATAATAATTTTATTTGTGTTTTACCTACTTATTTATATTTGTAGAGGATAACTCTACTTGGTTGTGCCACAAATAAACGTCTGAATGTTAACTTGCCAATATACTTTAAATGACTCCAAATTACTTTCACTACGCGTAGTTTTGATTGTCCATAGATGCGATTACTTAACTCTGTAGGTAATTCAACTACTTTATATCCACACAACATTGCTTCAGCAACAATCTCTACTAACCCTAAAAAACCTGGATAAGTAATGGGTATTTTCTCAAGAATTTCACGTCGGTAAGCACGAAACATACTAGTATAGGTATAAAGTTTTTGTGGCAAAACTATTCTATATATTTGTGATAAACCTTTACTAAGAAATAAACGCCAAGAAGGGACATTTTTAACACGACCTTGAGGATGATAAGGAGATGCGGTAACGATATCTATACCAGGACGCATTAAATCTAAAAGGTCAATTAGATATTTGGGATCATATGTGCAGTCACTATCCATAACACAGATGATATCGCCTTTTGCTGCTCCTAATCCGGTTTGGGTTGCGACTGAAAGTCCTTTATTTTTGGGATGGCGGATGATCTCAGCGGCTTGTCCAAGGTAATTTTGTAATTGTAGATAAGTATCGTCAGTACTACCGTCATCTATACAAATTATTTCTACCAATCTACAGTCACGTATTTTTTCTACCACAGGTAACAATTTTGTCTTGAGTGCCGCAATACCTTCAGATTCATTGAAGCAGGGAACAATAATGCTAACTGAGCATCGATTTTCTTTTCTGTCACCATCTACATTATCTAAATACATGAGTTTTGCTCCCAAGAATTTTAGGATAAAAAATCCTCTCTTGCATTGACACAATCGGCAAAAGAGGATTTTTTTAGATTAGAAACAATTTTTAAAAAAACTTTGTCAACCACAAGTTCTTATAACGGAGAAAATGCAATCTTATCTACTGCAAATTCTCGGATAAAAGTCATTTCTCCAGTCTTAGAATCAATGGTAAATAAAGAATTTGTTCCATCTCGTTTTGGTTTTGCTAAGGCATAAATTTCACCTTTAGAAGAAATAGCTAAACTTAACAAATCATTTTCTAATTTTTCTTTGTTATATCTTAATACTGCCACAGATTTAATTTTTGCTTTTCCAGTGACTACTGAGCGGTCAGCTAGGTCTATCTGAATCAAAACAGTAGAACCCTGTGAACCCAAATTAGTAGCATAAATTGTACCATCGGGAGCCAGGGCAAGATTACTATAGCGTTGGGCAAAAAACAAGTCTGGTAGCGAAAGTTTTGCACCAGGAAATATTTCTCCTGAAGTAGGTTCAACACCTACAAATTCAAAGGGTGTAATTCCACCACTTAGACTGACCAGACCCAAGTAATTTTCTTTTGTCGCTACTAGACTTTCTAATGTAGCATTTTTGGTAGTAAAGCCAGTTAGCTCCAGTGCTGTTTGTAATTTACCAGACTTCGCATCAAGTATGAGCAGACGGCTAAAATTACCTTGCTGCTGACTTAATACAGAGCTAACTACTAATTTGCCATCGAATGAGACAGTAAAAGCAGTAATTCGCTCTATCGGTTGAGTAGCCAGAGATTTTGTCTTGTTTCCAGATGTGGTTGTAGAATCTCTAGCATCATTGTTAACACTTCTAGAGGTAACATTTGTGGAAGGAATATCAACTAGAGTAGTCTGCTCACCAGTGACTGGATTGGCAGTAACTAAAGAGATACTGGGGGTGGTTTTAACATCACTTACAGTATCCGGCTTGCTTAAGCGTACACCCAGAATTTGATCGGATGAAATTTCAACAGATGGAACTTGCCCAACAGCTTTTCCTGCTAAATTAGCGATCGCACTAGCTGCGGCACCAGAGATCATCAACTGTGCAAATCTTCGGCGTCTAATTCTTAAATACATAACTTTAGATCCTGTCGTAGTAGTCGTAGTGGCATCAAAGATTTAAGGCACAATGACGTTTGGATCTGGAGTTTGGGGTTTAGCACCTAAGTCTGCCAATACATTGACAGCTATCTGCTTAGCACGAGGATCTACAAGACTAGGACTGTTACCGCCATTATCTAAACCGAACATCCAATGAATAGATCCGGTAGAAAATACTTTTGCCCCGCTAGCAGCAGTGTAGCGGACTGCATTTGAGACGTTGTAATTAGTACCAGCTGGTAAATCTTGGTCAGTTGACTGTGGACTCACCACCGACTGAGACAGTACTACTAATCCGCTTGGTGTTGCACCATTATTTATCACTGCATCCCACTCAAAACCCACCAGACTGGTCAACTTATCACCGTTACTCAGCCCAGTATTAGCATAATAAGGGTCGCTGCTATTGCTAACTACAAAATCATATCCAGAGTAAGTAGGATTATTGAAGTTAAAAGTATTGTATGTAGAAACATCATCGCCAGTGTACATGACACCCAACAAAGCATTTTCTGGACGGTTTATTAACCGGAATTTATTTGTAGGTGATACGGGATCAGAATTATCTTTGTAGCAAACCATAGTCCGGTTAGAGTCTTCAAAGCGTATACACCAATAAGCGGCATTAGCAGTGAAAAATCCTAAATTTACCTTCGGACTACCATCCCGTGCTTGTTCAATGGTATCCCTTTCTTGTGTTGACCAGTATTCGTCGTGACCTACTGATAGAAATACCTTGTGCTGCCGTAACCTCTGTACGTTACCTTGTACATCCAAGTTAGTCACGTAAGAGATATTGTAGCTTTGAGATTCTAGCCAGCGCACCATATGACGTTCAAAACGAGTCATCATGTCGTAATACCACGCGCCGTTACTAGTTGTTTGAATAAAGGGTCGGTCAAAGGATACCTTCACAGCCTTCTGCCCATTTAGACTATTCCAAGCGTATAAGCTATATTGACCCATCGCGTTATAAGCTTGGAAAGTAGTAAAACTACTTTGAAATACGATGTCAGCATTACTGCTATCATCACGCACTACAAACCAGATCGCTGATTGCTTATTGCTTGTTTGGTCAATTAACTTAGCAATGTACAACCCAGTAGTCCAATCAGAACCAACAGCAATGGTATAAGAAGTAGACCAGTTACACTGAACTCGGCCAGTATTAGAGTCTAAAGTACATGGATCTTGGGTGTTACCACTGATAGCATCACTACTTGATATCAACCTACCACCCAAACCACCGTAGTATCCCAAACGATACACTTCTACTTTGAAACTACCAGCTTGGGCTAAGGATACTTTAATTGGTAGCGATTCACCCTTATTAACACTAGTAGCTGTGGCATAACCCGAAATTTCATCTTGAGCGTAGTTAGAGTTAGGTATCTGCCAATTAGTAGTTCCTGGTTTGGCATTCTCTATATAAATAGGATTGGGATTTGTAGGTGTTGCTTTGGCTTGGAAGTTAGTAGTACCGATACCGACTGCCGTAGCCCTAACAATCACTGCATTATTTGGACCACTAGGTATTGACCCCAAAGTCAGGACCGTGCTAGCTTGACCACTACTATTTGTGACAGCACTAGTAGGCGAAACTGAACCACCGCCACTGGTAACAGCAAAGTTAACCGTTACTCCTGAAAGAGGATTACCATCCGGATCTTCGACTCGCACCACTAAAGGATCGGGTAAAGTAGTTCCTACAGAACCAGTCTGGTTATCGCCACTGACCTTATTAACTGTACTACCAACCGCTAAGACCACATCACGAAAATAGTTGCTATTACGGTAGGAATTAGTTGGGAAAGAGCCTACAGTGCCATAAACGCCGTTATTGCCGTCAGCAACTGAGCTAATTACCCCGTTAACAATAGAGTTTGCTAGGACATCGTAAGAGATGGGAAAGTATGCATTGGCGTTGACGGAAACTACATAGGTCGTATTTGGGTCAATATTAACTGGTGTACTCAGCACCTGCTGTTGCCAACCGGAAGCAGTCTCATTTTCAAAAGTAACTGTTGCTAACGACTGACCATCTGCTGTCCAGATTTTGCCTACATGGGTTCCTGTTTCACTGGCCGCTTTCCAGTAGCGAATAGCACTAATTTGACCACCCTTGGTACTACTAAACTTCATACCTAATTCATAAGAAGTATTATCCGTGACATTTGGACTATCAGGTGTTTGATTGGTAAAAACAGTATAAATATTAACTCCTGGTGGATTACCAGTGGCAGTAAAAGTAACTGTACCAACACCTGATGCAGTTGCATTTACAGTATTGGTGATGGGGATAAGCGCACCATTGGGTGGCGCTCCCAAAGTCAGCACAGTACTAGCCTCTCCATTGGCATTGGTAACAGCACTGGTAGGCGAAACCGAGCCACCGCCACTACTAACAGTAAAGTTAACCGTAACTCCTGATTGAGGATTACCATTACCATCATCGACTTTTACTACCAACGCATTTGCTAAGGCTGTTCCTGCTGTGCCAGTTTGATTGTCACCACTAACCTTAGTAATCGTAGGAATAATTACAGGGGCAAAGACTATATCACGGAAGTAGTTGCTGTTCTGGTAGGAGTTATTTGGGAAAGTACCCACAGCACCGAAAACACCATTAGCGTTATCAGCAACTGAACTGAGATTTCCATTTGTAATTGAAGATGCTAAGCCATTATTGGTGACAGCAAAATGACTGTTACAGTTAACCGAAACTATGTATACTGTGTTGGGTTGAATATCTAAGGGAGTACTGAAGGCTTGTTCTTGCCAACCCGAACCTGTTTCGTTGGCAAAAGTAACAGTCGCCAATGGGCTACCACCTGTTACTGCCCAAATATTGCCGACATGATTACCTGTTTCACTGGCTGCTTTCCAATACCGAATTGCAGTAATTTGACCAGCTTTATTACTTTGGAATTTCATTCCTAGTTCATAGCCCACACCATCGCTAATATCTGGATTACTAGGTGTCTGATTTGTAAAAATAGTTTGATTAGCCATTGTTGTGTAAGTCGCAAGGTGTTGATTAAAGCTTTGTCACAATAAATTCTTAGATATGCAAAGTGATGTTACATTCTTAACAAGAAGAAAATTTTATTAAGACAAAATTATACCCAGTGTTTAATTTTTAGAAGTGAAACTGACTCACAAATTCATCCACATGATGTACCACTGTATTGTTATTAAGCGTGTCATTGAGAAACTGTGAGGTATTCAGCACATAAAAATCTTCATGTTCCGTCAATACTTTGGGGACAAGCTGAGAATAATTCAGCACCTGTAACGGTTGCATTTTCATAGCCCGGTTAATGTGTGCTGATACAATATTTTCAACCTGCAAGTCTGGGAACATCAGACGCAGTCCTTGGAAGAACAAGTTACGCAGTTCTTCATCTGATTTTTTTAGCAACGGATCATCAGAATGCACATATTTTGGGAAATAAGTTAGATGCAGTCCTGCTGTTTCTTGGCGAGAAACTAGGTTACTCATTCCCAACACACCAGTAAACGGAATTTGCTGATCAGCAACATTGACAATGTAGTAGGGAACTAATGCTTTACGGGTAATCAGTCCCATACAGATTACACCCAGGTATTCTACTGTTGCACCATCCCCAGCAATCTGCACTAAATCTTTCGCTGCTACCTGTTGCAAAACATTTACAGGTGCTGTAAATATGACTTTATCAAAATGTTCTTTTTTGCTGTTACTTTCTACCCAAATCCCTTTTTCTGAGTGTGGTGCAATATATTCCACAGCCACACCTGTACGAATTTCGCCACTGGCAGCGTGAATTAAATTAGCCAAACGATCAAAAACCGTTTTATATCCACCTGCAATATAACCTAGTTGTTCTTTATGCAATGAGGAATCACGCGCCGAAAATAGACGTTTGATGTAAGACCAAATAAAAACCGCAGAGACACGTTTGTAGTTTTCTCCCAGTTTTGCTAGCAGTAACGGTTTCCACAACTTTTCGTAGGCATTCTTCCCAGAGATTCGTAATAGCCAATCTTCTACCGGAATTTTTTCTAGTCTTTGCCAGTTATTTATCCGCGAACCGTACAACAGAGTAAAAGCTAATCGTAGCTTACCTATAAAAGTAAGGGGAGGAAACAAGAAAAATTCTAAGGTGTTACTGATGGAATATAATTTTTTATTTATGTAACACCCTGTTAATGTAGCTCGCCAACGCAATTGATCTGCCAGTCCAATATCTTTAATAAACTGAATTAGATATTTATCTGATGGCAGAATCACATGATAAAATCTATCCCAAACAAAAGCACCAAAATCGTGATAAGTGGCAAGTCCACCAAGTTGTTGACTGCTTTCAAAAACAGTGACTTTATGACCTTTTTGTGACAGTCGATAGGCTAGTGATAACCCCATTATCCCGCCACCAATAATGCCTATCTTCATGCTTCTAATATTTATAAAGACCCAAACTACGCTGCCAAGAAATAGTACGAGATAATCCTTCTTCTAGTCCTACTTGTGCTTTCACACCCAGAAGTTTTTCACACTTAGTACTATCAGGAACTCGCCGTCTAACATCTTCGTATTTGCGACCGGTGAAAGATTCGTAGGGAATGAACTTAAGTTTGAGTTCACCAGGAGTATTACTCAGTCGTTTAATAGTTTGGGCAAGTTCAAGAATGGTTATTTCATGATTACTGCCAATATTAAAAATTTCGCCATTAGCTTCTGGTTTGATAGTGGCGGCGTATATTCCTTCTACAGTATCGCTGACAAAGGTAAAGCTACGAGTTTGCATTCCGTCACCATGAATGGTAATTTCACCATCATTTAATACTTGTTCAATAAATACTGATTGAGGGCCTCCCCACCATGAGAGGTGATGGCGTGGGCCGTAGGAACCAAAAAACCTGAGCAGGACTACAGGAAAACCATAGCTATCTTGATAGGCGAAGGCAAGATGTTCATCAAAGAGTTTGGAAACAGCGTAACTCCAACGGGCAACTTTTGACGAACCAAGCACAGAATCATCGTCTTCGCTGAAGGGAATTTTGGGGTTTCGTCCGTAAACATCGGAGGTGGAAGCCAACACACATTTACAATTTAACTGTCGTGCTAGCTCCAACACATTATCTGTACCTTGATAGTTAATTTTCAATGTATCAATGGCTTTGCCGTAGCGGGGAATTTTGAAGGCGGCCAGGTGAACGATGCAATCAATATCTGTAGCTAAGTTATCAAAGGTACTTTTTTCAGTAATATCTTTTTGCAGAAACTGAAATTGTTTATTGGTTAAATGATGCCCAATATTTTCTATTTTTCCCATTGATAGGTTATCGATACCAATCACCTCATGACCGCAAGCGATTAGTTTATCGAGCAGATGGGAACCAAGAAAACCAGCAACGCCAGTCACTAATATTTTTCTAGGAATATTTGTCATATATTTTTCTCTTGTATTAATTTTATGTCGTTTACAAAGATTAATAACTAGCCAAATAATTTAGATGAATGCAGAGAATTAATGGCTATAATATCCTAAAAATTTTTCTAGCTATTTCTGTACAACAAGAATGACACCAGTGATAATAATTGCAATACCAAACCACTGACTCAGAACGACTTTTTCTCCTAAAAAACGATTAGACGCTAAAGGCACTAAGGCAAACGTTAAACCAAGAGCTGGAAATGCTTGACTCAGAGGAATTGTTCGCAGGACTAACAGCCATAAAATAGTCACGATGACATAGCTAGTAAACCATATCCAAAAGAAGGGCGAAAGCAACAAATTTTTAGAGGATTTTTGCTCTAAATTAGAGGATTTGGGAGCTTGGAAAGCATATTTTAGTGATAACTGTCCAACTGTACCTAGAATCACCACTGTTATTAAAATTAACCAAGGAATTAGGTTCATTTGCTGTTACCTAATGATGATGCTGTTTTGATTTTTGAATTGGCAATGCGACTAGTAAAACTCCTATAAAAATTAGTACAACACCAATAATACGAACCGAAGTAATTTTTTCATCAAAAAAGTAATAAGAGCCAAATAAAATTCCTACATAGTTTAGACTTGTTAAAGGATAGGCAATACTTAATTTCACTACTCGTAAAGCAAATACCCAATTCACAACACCCAGGCTATATGTTGTCAAAGCAAGTGCCAATTGTTGAATGAATGTCCAGGAGAAAAATCCAGCATTCAAATTGCTCATGGTGTGTTTCATGAGCAGTTGTCCCACAATTCCAAAAGCAATACTGACAAATAAAGTTGTGTAAGAAAGTATTTTTAAACGGGATGGTAATGATTCTGTTGTCATTACATATACTCAGCAGAAGTTAATAAAAAAAGCGTGTAAAAACAGGCTATCAAAGTAAATTTAATTTACTGGAAACAGTAGATATCAGCTAAAGCTTGACTAACAGTTTCAGTTACAATTTGTTGTGCCGTTGGTTCCAGTTCGGGGAACATAGGTAAGGAGAGGACTTCACAGCTAAGTTGTTCACTAACTGGGAAGGAACCAGAAGTGTAACCTAAGTCAGTATGAACTTCTTGCAGATGTAGAGGAATGGGGTAATACACCATGCTAGCCACACCTTTTTCTTTGAGGATTTTTTGCAAGTTGTCACGTTGACCGTTTAATACCCGAATAGTAAATTGATTCCAGACAGAGTTTCCACCTTGTACTACATCAGGTAAAATTATGCCTTTGACGTGAGCTAGTTGTTTGAGGTAGTAATTTGCGATCGCACTTCTGGCTGCATTCCACTGATCTAAATATGGTAGCTTTATTAGTAAAACAGTAGCTTGCACAGTATCCAAGCGACTATTTAGTCCCAATTCTTCATGATGATACTTTACCTTACCACCATGTCTGCGTAGATACTCAACCCGTTCTGCAATTTCTGGATCGGAAGTTGCGACTGCACCGCCATCGCCAAAACATCCTAAATTTTTGGTAGGAAAGAAGCTAAAACAACCAGCATCCCCAATTGTCCCTACCTTTTTCCCATCCCATGTTGCACCTGTAGCTTGAGCGCAATCTTCAATCACTTTCAGATTATACTTACGGGCAATTTCCATAATTGCAGTCATATTACATGGACGCCCGTATAGATGCACTGGCAAAATTGCTTTGGTACGTTCTGTTATTTTTGCTTCAATTAAGCTGGTATCTATGTTGTAGCTACTGAAATCTACATCAACAAAAACTGGAGTTGCCCCTACTATACCAATCGCTTCTGTTGTAGCAATAAATGTAAAAGGCGTAGTAATGACTTCATCTCCAGAACCGATTCGCAATGCTCTGAGAGCTAAATGTAGTGCGTCTGTACCAGAATTGCAAGAAATGACTTGTTCACAACCCAGATATTGAGCAAACTGGATTTCAAACTCTTTGACTTGAGGACCCATAATGTAACGCCCTCCAGCCATAACTGCACAGATACTTTTCTCAATTTGATCTGCAATCTTTTGATACTGAACAGTAGCATCAAATGGGGGGATGTTGGTTTTATTCATGCAGTTTTTATAAATAATAATTTATCAAATTTGTCAATTTTCCCAGTTTAATCACAAATACACACGAGACAATAGCTCTTCAATTACACAATCCTTGTAATTTGATTTTCACCACTATACTGATACTTGCGATCGCAGGCTTCACAGACAGTCATATCGTCAAATTTTTCTAATTTAGCACCGCATTCACACATCCAACCCACTTGTTTTGCTGGATTGCCATAAACTAATGCATAATCTGGCACATCTTTAGTAACAGTTGACCCTGCACCAATAAACGCATAACGTCCGATGGTATGACCACAAACAATTGTGGCGTTAGCTCCTATCGTCGCACCCTGTTTCACCAAAGTTTTTAAATAGTGGTCTTTGGTATTGCGAGGAAAAGCAGAACGTGGTGTATTAATATTGGTAAATACACAACTAGGCCCACAAAAAACGTCATCTTCTAAAGTCACCCCATCGTAGACAGAAACGTTATTTTGAATTTTGACATTCTGCCCAATTTTGACACCAGCAGCAATAAAAACATTTTGCCCAATTTTACATTTTTCTCCCATTTCTACATTTGGCATCACATGGCTAAAATGCCATATTTGTGTCCCATTACCAATTGTACACGGCTGATCTACATAGGCAGATTCATGCACAAAATAATCTAAATCTTGTTTGGAATGAGAATTAACTAACGACAAGTTGGTTCTCCTTGAGATAAATTACTTTGCCTTGAGATTCTAACGATAATTGAGCAGCTTGTAAAACTGTCAAAACATCAATTCCATTCTGGATATTAGTGACAGGAGTTTGCCTGGTTGTAATACAATCTAAAAAATGTTGGCACTCTAACTTTAAGGGTTCTGCTGGCTCTAGGTTAATAGAATTTTTTCCTCCTTTGTGAATAACTGGAATATGATGTTGCCACTCTAATTTCTGTTCATAAATTATTAACTTTTCGTTCACCGAAACATCATCAAAAACAGCTGTTCCAGCATCTCCTACTACCACCAACCTGTGTTCTTTAAAAGGGTGAAACCAACTCACAAAAATATGAGCTTTAAAGTTTTGCTCAAACTCTAGATTTATGACGCAAAAATCTTCGACTTCACCCAAACGAGAACTACCAACAGCTTGAACAGATATTGGTAGTTTGCCAATAAATCCTAAAATAGAACAAATGTCGTGGGGGGCAAAACTCCAAAGTACGTTTTCTTCTGTGCGGACTTTTCCGCAACTCAAACGATTGGAATAAATATATTGCAGTTGACCAATTTTGCCTTCAGCTACTAGGCTGCGGAGTTTGACTAAAGCCGGATGATACTCCAATAGATGGCCTACCATGAGAATTTTATCGCTTTTGTAAGCGGCAGTTTGAATGGCTAGAGCATCTTCTAGAGTTAAAGCCAGGGGTTTCTCGACAAAAACATCTTTACCAGCAGCTAATGCTTCCATTACTAAACTGGCATGAGTTGCTGCTGGTGTAGCAATTACTACTGCTTTTACATCTGACATTGACAAGACTTCATTAATGTTAGTTACACTCTCAATGCCATATTGTTCTTCAAATTTTGCTAAGGTTTCCTGATTAGCATCGCAAACAACCCGCAAAACATCTAATTCAGCAAAATTGCGAACTAAATTTTTACCCCAGTAGCCGCAGCCAATTACTGCTATATATTTATCAACAAGAGGCGTCATATTTATGAAAAATGTCTCCATTCAAGATTAATTACGCACAGACAGCATTGTTTGCATTTAATCCTTTTGCTGATAAAACATTACGAGTATCTATAATTAGGGATGAATGCTCAGCTACTAATTGATAGTCTACATTATCATGGTCTGTAGCAATAATGACAGCATCAAATTTTCGTAAATTATCTTTGGTTAAAGGTACAGATTTTAAATTAATTTCTGGATAATGACGATGACCAAAACAGGTAGGAGCATAAGGGTCATGATATTCGACTTTTGCTTCTTGATGTTGTAAAAGTTGAATGATTTTGAGAGAAGGGCTTTCCCGTTGATCATCTACATTTTTTTTGTAAGCAACTCCTAAGATGAGAATTTGAGAGTTTTTGAGAGGTTTACATTGACTATTGAGAGCAGAAATTAATCTATTAACTACATAGTTAGGCATTAAAGTATTAACTTCACCAGCTAACTCAATAAATTGCAATGAAACATCATATTCTCTAGCTTTCCATGTTAAGTAAAACGGATCAATAGGAATACAATGTCCACCCCAACCAGGGCCAGGATAAAAAGCTTGAAAACCAAAGGGCTTAGTTTTCGCTGCTTCAATTACTTCCCAGATATCTATATCCATTTTGTGGAATAGAATCTTCAGTTCGTTAACAAGGGCGATATTAACAGCGCGGTAAATGTTTTCTAGAATTTTTGTTGCTTCTGCTGTTTTAGTAGAAGATACTGGCACTGTTTTAACAATAATTTGGTTATAGAGAGTCTGAGCAAGTTCCAGACATAAGGGTGTAGTTCCACCAACTACTTTTGGTACATTAACTAAAGAAAACTTGCCATTAGCAGGGTCTTCACGTTCTGGAGAATAAGCAAGTGAAAATTCTTGACCAACTACAAAACCAGTTTTAGAAAGGATAGGCAGCATTACTTCTTCTGTAGTTCCTGGATAAGTAGTACTTTCCAAAACCACTAGCTGTCCGATTTTCAAATGACTGGCAATTGTATAAGTCGTTTCAATCACATAGGTTAAGTCAGGCTCTCTATGTGTATTTAAAGGTGTAGGGACACAAATAATAATTGCATCCACTTCCCCCAAACGACTCATGTCAGTTGTGGCATCAATTAATTCATGCTTTAAAGTTTCTGAAGCAATATGTTTAATATATGATTTACCTTGCTTAATTTGGTCAATTTTCTGCTGATCAATATCAAAACCAATTACTGAAAATCCTTTTTGAGCAAAGGCTACTAATATTGGTAGACCTACATATCCAAGCCCAATAATGCCAATTTTTGCTTGTTTATTATTAATTTTATCTTTGAGTTCTTTAAGTAACATATTTTATCACCTCAAAAGTGGATTTGATTGTATTCGTTTATTCAATTAATTTAAAAGCCGAAAATTTTATCTATTTTGTTCAGTTATGTTAAAACTAGTGATTAATAGTCAATAAATAAGTAACCACTAATTTAGTCAAACCTAAATTACATCAGCAAATATCTGTTCCATTTTGCGGAGATAGAAAATTCTGCTTAAAAGCACTAGAATTACTAGTTTGAAGGCTACAACGAGCAACAAAAAACTACTAACTACCAACAACTAAGTTTGATTTATCCTACAAACTGAAAATCTTTGATGCTGTTGTGGTTAACTAATCGTGCATGGCGGCGAGTAAACTCACCTACAGAAGGGTTTCCTTGAGGATCTATCACTCCTGTTGCGTGTTGCCAAAGTTCTGGTGGCACATTTTTTATTTCGTATGTATTATTTTCGCCTTTACAGACGTGATACCACTTAGTTGACTGACATTGCTCACACCAAAAAGCTTCTACCCACTCTCCATTTAGGGGAACTGCTGTCTGGTGTGCTACCAACATTAATGCATTCCGTCGAGGTATACCCCTTTGTTGTAATTGTCCTGCCCGGTCTGCATACAACTGATATTTTTGACTAACACTATTAAGATAACATCCATGAATTGGACAATAGATAGCTCTTCGTTTCGAGCGTTTCCGATTACGGTCACACCTTCTGTGCAATTCGGCCTCCCATGATTAATTAGAAGGTTACGTTGGAGGGACTGAGATCATAAGACCATCGAAGCCCAGCTCCTAAATAAATAACAATATTTACTTTGGCTTAATTCAATTTTTTCTAGTTCTAAAGAACAAATGCTTCGATAATAAAACAAAATTTTTTAGTTTTATTTATTTATCCAAGCTAATACTCTGCTGCAAAACTTGTAAATATTGTCGAGATACAATTTGAGGTGTAAAGTGCGATCGCATATACTGACGACCAGCCCTACCCATACGCTTTGCTAATTCCTGGTCTTGACTCAGCAGGCGAATAAACTCAGCCAACCCATGACTGTCTCCATTTTCAAAGGTGTCACCACAATTGGCTTCTGTAATCATTTGTCTCAAATATGAATACTGTGAACAAATAACTGCTATTGGTCGCCCGGATGCTAAGGCTGGATAAAGTTTGCTGGGAGCCACTAAGCTTTCCATACCCGCATCCACACTCACTAGAGACAAATCACCAGCTGTCAAAGAGTAAGGTAATACTTCTTTGTCTTGATAAGGTAAAAAGACAAAATTTTTTAGTCTTAAGCGATTTACATCCTTGATTAATTCTTCCTGTTTTGCTCCACTACCAATAAACACAAACTGAATTGGTTCATCTTGTAGTAGTTTGGCTGCTTCCAAGATGGTGTCCATGTCATGACAACGACCCATGTTGCCAGAGTAAAGCACTGTAAACTTATTTACTAAGTTGTACTTCCATGCGAACCAGTTCTCTTTTTTGGCTATGGGTATTATCAAATCAGGATCTCCCCAACTGTGAATTACAAAAACCTTATCGGCTACCTGTGGACAAATAGCAGTCACTCGCATTTTCATTGCAGGACTGAGAACTATGATTGCTTTGGATTTTTGCCAAACTAATTTATTTAGTTTCTGCCAAAGCTTTGCTAGCCAATGGTCTTTTGAGACCACATTCAGAGCGATCGCAATATCTGGATATAGATCATAGAGTATGCAGATATAGGGAATTTTCAACCAACTATGAGCTAAATATCCTATGACTGGCAAAAATGGTGGTGCTGTGGTCAATAACAATAAGTTGAAACGACTACCATTTTTCAGTAAATGAAGTACAGCGCGCAGAGTAAACAGAACTCCATTTACTGCTTTACCTCGAATACGTCCTGGCCAAAGTTGAGCAGTGCGCGATCGTTGTACTTGTACTTTACCTAAATTTTCGACAGCTGGGGCATGAGAAGCTCGAAAAGCATATCCTGGCTGACTTGTAAAAACTTCAATATCTACCCCTAAAATTCCCAATTGCCTAGTCAGTTCTTCTAACAATTGTCCTGTAGCTGCGTAATCTGGAGGAAAAAATTGAGTAATGACTGACAATTTGAATGTTTTCTCAGTTTTTATCAAATCTTCAGTTTTATCCTCCGAATAAGCAGAGCTATATAAAAATAGTTTTTGATTAATCCATTTACTGAGTGTCATCGGCTCTATCCTGTACCAAAACTTTAGTCTAGATGACCTTCTATTCAATTCATGAAAATCTACATCTTTATCATCAGTAAACTTAAGTTTTTAAATATCAAATAAACAGATCAATTAAAAACTGTTTGTTTACTCTTGAGAAATACTTTTATACATTTAGTAAAGATAATATTTTTTGTCAATACTATACATAAACAGTATTTGTTCGTAGATTCTTATTATAGACATTTATTAGCAGGTAAGTTAATGTTAATTGCATAAAAATAATGATTTTTATGTAAATTTCAACTAATCTT
Source organism: Fischerella sp. JS2 (assembly GCF_032393985.1). NCBI lineage: Bacteria > Bacillati > Cyanobacteriota > Cyanophyceae > Nostocales > Hapalosiphonaceae > Fischerella > Fischerella sp. JS2. The sequence goes on along the minus strand of NZ_CP135918.1, from coordinate 6,830,225 downwards.
TAAAAAGTAAAGTTTTGCATATTTTTTTCTATATATAGACACCCAAAACAGAGACTAGCGTGAATTTTGCACAAGTAGCTAGCTAGAAAAAATATTCAAACTCAACTAGATATTTGCGATTAGGAATCAATTGCCTGAACGAAAATTTAAATCATCAATCAGAACAGCAATCTCCTGTTTTTAATCCATAAAAAATCTGCTTTTGAGAAATCGATTTCAGAAGTCAGCGTGTTTTAAAAAATAATAAACTAGCAACATAGATTTTATCCTATACAAAATAATATGTTGAATGAAACTGGACTTCAAATTAAGTCGTTAATGGGGACGAAAACAGTTTTGCTAGCTAAATATGTTGTTTACTTCCAACAGGACATAGATTAAGTACTATTTGGAATATTTTTCCAACACAAAGTTCATTTTGCTTGACCGATTTCTATACTAAAGCTGAAAATACTAGTTAGCTACTACCATCAAAGTTAGTATATGTAGTATCAATAACATAGGACATAGGCAAACAAAATTTGTTGAATAGGAACTGTTTTTTATATGATGCTGTTATTAACCCATTTGATTGATTTCTAAAACATTCTCTTAACGATGTTAGTAGCGTGCATCTTTTAAGTAGTTTGATGCTTAGCTAAATCTTTTTAAACTTTATTAAGAACAAATGTATTGATTCATATTTTACATTCCTGGAAGTCATTGTTTTGGTGTTTGTTTGGCAAAACATCTATCTGCATGAGTATGTTATCACGTTTCCAATGAGTTCTTGTATTGAAAATTTTTAAGCTCATATGTTGATCTTATTATACTTTATAATATTGTAATAAATTATACCTATATTCTTACAAAAGTAATTGATTTGCAAGCATAATTCTAAAAATCCCTTATTTTATAGACTTTTATTTTATCCCAAAAAATAGTAACTTTGTAGTTATGTATTGAAAATTACTTTAATATTTTAAATAAGTAGTATTAACGTAATTAAAAATACTTGCTTACAAGAGAAATTGTTAGTACCTCTTTAGTAATAGCATCAAAAATGTTTAAACAATATGCTTAATAGCTTGATCTCAAAATTAATACAATTTATTCCTCTTTTATCACTCTGGTGGTGTAAAACATACTGAATGATGCTTTATCAGTCTGAATCCCACCTTGTAATTAATCTTCCTTACCCGTAGATTTGACAATAAAGAGCCATGCAAAATCCTGGTAAGTCTAAATGCAGATTTAAAATTTTCCCAAACTCATAAAAGAGGATTGTATATATGACAATTAATATGAATAGTTTGATATTGACTGCAACATAAATATTAGTAAATTAAATATATATTTGTTCTGGCTAAACCTGACTAAGTACATTATCAAATACAGTATTAAGCTTAAGTAAGGCAGCACATCAGTAAGATAAAGCAATGATATACTTTATTCACAATGAAAAAATGATTGCAATTGTGTGTTATGGCAGCTATTTTCTACTGAGTGGCTAAATACCATAGAAAAATGACAACTTTAGCTACTCTACTTGCAATTAAAGCTATATTCATACCTTGATTACTTTAGACTTATATAGCAAAGTTAGACCTGGATAATTACCAAATTTTTATAAATTATGGATAATCAATCATATCAATCTTCAAGTTCTGACCGAAATCAGAACTTCTTGCCGCAGCAATTTAGTAATCATTTTCCGCCTTTTCCTTTATCTGAAACTCAAGGGGATGATTGGAATTTACGAGATTTTTTAAGTATTGTCAGGCGACGGGCACTAGTGATAGCCACAGTAGCAGCTGTTGTGATGGTAGCTACAGTATACTCATCCCTAAAGCAAAAACTAGTGTATGAAGGCAGTTTTCGGATATTAGTCGAACCTCTCAATAATGAGAAAAAGTTGCCAGAACTTGATTCCAGCAAAGGTTCTAGTCCATCCAACCCGAGTTTAGATTATGAGAGCCAAATACAGGTTCTCAAGAGTCCAGAACTGATGACAAATATTATCAGAAGATTACAAAGAGATTATCCAGACGTTAACTATAATTATTTAGTAAATTCTCTGACTATTACTCGTCTCGGTGAAACCAAGATTATAGAAGTTCGCTATCAGAGTGATGATCCCACTAAGGTAAAAACTATACTAGACCAAATTGCTAAGACTTACTTAAAATATAGCTTAGAACAGCGACAAACTAGTTTGCGCCAAGGTCTAAAGTTTGTCAGAGAACAACTGCAAGTGATGCAGAGGCGGGTTGATCAACTGCAAAAAGAACAGCAGGTATTTCGTCAAAAGTACGATTTTGTTGATCCAGAAACACAGGCGCAGCAAATAACTGCTCAAGCTGAGAGTTTATCTCAAAAAAGACAAGAGATTGATCAGCAGTTAGCTGTAGCTCGCAACAATTTAGCCAGCTTGCAAGGGAAAGAGGGAACCCAGGCTGCACTAAATGATGCACAATTGTATCAAGAATTACTTAATAAGTTGCGGGAATTAGATGTCCAAATAGCTACTCAGTCAACTCTTTTACAAGAGGAAAACCCTACTGTCCAAAATTTAAAACAAAAACGGGAAAGCCTGTTACCATTGTTGACTCAAGAAGCACAGCGCTTTATGGATACAAAACTGGCTGAGGCGACAACACAACTTCAGGCTTTAGAGGTGCAGAGTCAAGAACTTGCTAAGGTAGAGCAACAACTCGAACAAAAGCGCAAGCAATTACCTGTTTTAACAAGACAATATACTGAATTACAACGGAACTTACAGGTTGCAACTGAAAGTTTGAATCGTTTTCTCAACACCCGTGAAACTCTAGAAATTCAGGTAGCACAAGCTGAGTTGCCTTGGCAATTAATTCAAGCGCCTACTCAGCCAGAAAATCCTGCGTCAGTAAACATCAAACGTAGTTTAATATCGGGATTGTTGGGTGGTTTGGTCTTAGGAATTGGTCTGGCTTTACTACTAGAGAAATTGGACAGTACTTATCATAGTGCTTATGTTCTCAAGCAAAAGATTAAAGAGCCTTTGCTAGGATCTATACCTTTTGAGAAACATCTACAAATCAATCAACAGCATACTTCTTTACCAAGAATTTTGGCAAAGGCAATACCAGATTCCTTACCAAAAGATATCTCTGAACCTAGTGCGATCGCTCCTCAAGATACTAGTAGCTACAGCACAGAGTTCTTAGAAGCTTTACGCGTACTGCATACAAATATTCAACTACTTAGTAGCGATCGCCCAATTAGATCTATAGTTATTACTTCAGCTGTTGCAGGAGATGGCAAATCTACAGTTGCATTCCACTTGGCCGAGATCGCCTGTGCAATGGAACAGCGAGTTTTACTTGTAGATGCTAATTTACGCCAACCCGTGATTCACGAGCTAGCCAATTTAAGTAACTTCTGGGGGTTGAGTAATTTAATTACTACCAACTTACCAGTGACAGAAGCAATTCGACCAGCACCGTTTATGAAGCAACTTTCTGTACTGACTTCTGGGCCAATACCGCCTGATCCAACAAAGTTGCTCTCATCAGAAAAGATGAAACGATTGATGGAAGACTTTGAAAATAGCTATGACTTAGTAATTTATGATGCTCCGCCTTTACTTGGACTAGCTGATGCTAGTTTATTGGCACCTCATACAGATGGCATTTTGTTAGTAGTGAGGATGGAAAAAACAGACTCTTCAGTACTAAAGCGAGCATTAGATAGTTTGAAAACGTCCCGCATGAACGTTTTAGGTGTCGTTAGCAACGATCATAAGCAAAACTCAGCCTATTAAGCCATCAAGCTACCTGCGGTATTCATCACCGCAGTCTCCAATTAGGTGATATAAATCTTGTGACTTGTTAGATATGACATCTATATTATGTATATCTTCAGGATCAAGGCAGAACGTAAAAACCTTGGCGTTATCTGCTATGTGTTCCGACACCCCAAGCTTAGCGCCAACAATTACACCACCCACAGCAGGCTTGTCTAATATATAGCGCACCGCCACATTAACAATACTGACTTGATGCTTCTCAGCAATTTGTTTGAGAGTGGAAAGTAAGTCTTGGAATAACTTCCAACCACCCCAGGCATCGATCATGTTTTTGTATTTTCTTAGACTAGCAGTAGAAAGTTGAAAAACTCCAGGTTCTGGTTGTGCCAAATATTTTTCTGATAGCAAGCCACCGCAGACACTACCGTAAGTAAAAAGTTTTATATCATGCTCTTGACAAAAGCGGATCATATTAACTTCTGGTCGGCGGTCAACTAAAGAAAATTGCACCTGATTAGAAACGATTTTGATCCCTGCATCAATAATAATTTGCAGATGTTCCGTATCGAAGTTAGTTAAAGCTAAATGTTTGATTTTGCCCTCAGTTTGTAATTCTGCCATATATTTAAGGGCTTCGAGATAATTTGGGTCTCGATATTCCCACCAGTGAAATTGCATCAAATCTAGCGAAGTCACATTCATTCTTCTGAGGGAAATATTGATGTTTTCCTCAACAATTTTTCTGGTCATTTTTCCAGGACGAGGAACCCATTTAGTAAAAGCTTGGATGTGAGATAAAGCCTCTTGACCACGAGTTGCAATTAACTGACGTCGAAACTCGCCAATAAAATCTTCTGCTGGGCCGTAGTGATCAGCTAGATCCCAAGTAGTAAAGCCTGCATCCATATACTTAAACATACTTTGGATTGCAGCAGTCGGGTTAATACGTCCATGGGCGCCAGATACCTGCCACATCCCGTTGAGGATGCGACAGATATTTAAGTCAGGAGTAAATTGCAAACGACTTGACGTGGGTAGAGTCATGCGATTTTGGATTTTGGATTGGTTCTAAAGATCAATGATGTTGTTGGTGAATTCGTGAGGGGGTTTATTCATGCAGGAGGTTTAATTTTGAGGCTTCCTGCGAGGAATTATCGGTCATTCTAACTCTTTATTAACGCCAACCTTTTTCAGCCTGTTGTAAAACATAGGCGGCCACATCTTGTATTTGTTGCTCACTCAGACGGTCTTTGTAGGCTGACATATTATTTTTGCCATTGGCAACTATGGAAGCGATCGCTTCTGTTGAATCCATACTATATTTTTTTAGTGCTTTAAGCTTTAAGTTTTTACCTCGCCGGACGATATTACTACCGTTGAGATGACAACCAGCACAATGAACATCAAAGATTTTTGCGCCATTGGTTGTATCTGCGGCTAACGCTGGTTGATTAAAGCTAATTATCAACAGTGTAAATATCAATAGTGCTAATTTTATAACTGTTTTCCCACACATATAATACTACTTTGGTTAGTGATTTTCTATCCTTAGGAAGTACTGCTTTAAAATATCTTACGCCACAATCATAGTGTGACATAGTCAGCCTACGAAATTCTATCCAAATTAGTTAAATCTCAATTTATCTAGAAAATGCCTAACAATATCAAAGAACAAATTAGAACAGACCTTCAACAAGCTAAAGAAACCGGACAGTTGAGGGCAGAGCGAATTCGTGAAATTGTAAAAGCGGCTGTTTCTCAAGTAGTTTCTGAATTCCAAGAAGGATCTACTGAGCTTCGTTCCATTGTTAGAGATGCGGTCTCAGTTGTAGTTGAAAACTTACAAACAAAAGGCAGCGAGTTTAAAGAAAATGTCACAGCTTCAATTGAAGGAGCGCTAGAGGCTGTAAATACTAAAAGACATGAGTCTATTGCAAAAACTCAAGCCCAAGTGAAACAGCTACAATCTCAATTAGATGAGGAAGAAAATAAAATCCAGCAAGAAGTTGATGGAATTTTAGCAGAGATCCAAGAAACTAATAATGTCAATTCTCCTGAGACTAAAACTGCTATTGACTCTGCTATAGATACTATCAAAAATAGTGACGAATTAGCTTTGCTGAGAAGAAGATATGCTCAGCTGCAAGCACAGTTAGCTATTGTCAAAGCTAATTTAGCCGCACGCTATGGTGGACGTTCTGAAGAAGTAAAAAGTTACTTAGATGATGCAAAAAACTGGTTCCAACAAGCTCGTCCCCAAGCAGAAGCAGCAGTTGCTCAAGTGCAACAAAAACATGATCAGTTAGAAGCAAAGATTGGCGAAGCAGGTACTTCACTAGCTAAAAAAGAGCGTCAAATCAGAATAATACTCAGAGATTTATTGTTATCTGCTGCTGATTGGTTAAAAGAAAAAGAACCTGTTGATAAAGTTGGTAAATAACAATAACAATTATGATTCGCCAGTACTTCTAGGGTGGGCATTGCTCATCCTATTTTTTTATGAGAAAAAGACAGTTAATTAAAATGGACTTTAAACTATCAGTCTTGCACTTTAATTTAAGCGTACTCACACCTAAATGCAAGATGAACTTACATTTTCCTAGACACAAATGAAGATGAAGCGTGCTTATCTAATACCAATTCTGTATGAAAATGCGCTGGCGCAATTAATAAAAACGAACCACAAAGAACGCAAAGAACACGAAGAGATATAGAGAGAATTTAACGCAGCTTCACAAAGAAATGGTATAAGAAAGAAGTATTAGACCTCTTGCATGAATCCTAAAAATCACCCTCAATCCCCTGTCAACAGGGAGAAGATTTAGTTCCCTCCCCTTAAACGCTTAGGGTTAGAGTGGGGTAAAAAATAATTGTACAAGAGGTTTATTAATAGTCGTTCTACTAAATTTATGAAAAAAAAGATTACTGACTTTTTAGAAAACTCAGGAATATTGTTTTTTGAGTAATACTAAAAACGAAGTTTTTTAAAATATAAAAAATAAAGCCCGCCGAGGCGAGCTCTATTAATATAGCATGGCTTGGCAATTAGATTGGGAATTTAGTGTCAATAACTAAGATACGGTGTTTAATCTTTCTTCGTATTTAGCGATCGCCCATACACCGTGAATAGCACCAGGAAGCCAACCAAGAAGAGTAAGGAGAATGTTGATGACTAAAGTCGTACTTACTCCATATGTCAAGAAAATGCCCAGAGGAGGTAAAAAGAATCCAAGGAGATAACGAAGTAATTTCATGGTGTTTCGACTGCTGTTGTTTGTAATTTGTTTATTTCTGTTGATAATCTTGCGAAATTAACCGAATTTATGTACTCCTTCTCAGGAGTTAACTTAATTCGATTTTGTGTTTTTGACAGACACGATCGCGTTCACATCTGTCCTAGTTTGATGCTAATAATTAGCTAGAAGGCAACTCCGCTTTGGGTTTTGCTTCTTCACTGCTTGTAAGAGCCAAATTTCTCTCAGCAAAGTATCTGTTGATGAAGGTGCTAGCTAAAGACAGAACTACAGGACCAAGAATAAAAGCTATCAGTCCATGTGCCGAGAAACCAGGCACTAAAAATGCTGCAAGAGAGAAACAGATACCATTAACAATGAGTGAAAATGCTCCTAAAGATAAGAAGTTCAGTGGTAAGGATAAGAAAGATAGAGCTGGTTTAACAGATCCATTAACTAAACCAATAGCTACCGCAGCAATTAAAGCTGCTGGAAAGTTAGCAATATTAACACCAGGAACAACTAAATCGACGATTAGTAAGCTTAAAGCTGTGACTAGGGCAGCTAACAAGTTTCCTGTCATTGTTTTCACCTAAAAAGCAGAAATAGAGGTTTTTATGTTCTAATACCATCTTCAGCTATGTGTTAGTTATTAACCTCTCTAACAGGGTAGATTTTACTTATGCCATTAGGCTGGTATCACAAGACAGAATTTATAAATTTAAAGGTTTAAAGTGGGTAATAATAATTCACTTTTTCCAATAAAATCACAACTTATTTCTTAAGATTTTCTTAATTTTTTTCTTCTAAATTGAAATTAACCTCACCCTTTACCCCTCTCCTTGCTAAGGAGAGGGGTATCCTCTCTTGACGGGGTGAGGTTTTCATGGCAAAGCTCGTGAAATTTTTTCATCGCAACTGCCAGCTACCTCGTTTCTTAAAAGAATAGTTATTTTCAAACTTCTTACTCAGACTTGCTTGCATCAGATTGAAAATAAAGCGAATTTTTATATAAAACTTGTTCCTGATGAGTCTCTAATATGCAATCAGATAAAGGATAAGCAACACAAGTGATAGTGTAACCAGCCGTTATTTCATGCGATCGCAAAAACTTTTGCTCACTTTGGTCAACTTCCCCATCAATAATCTTAGCAACGCAGGCAGAACATTCACCTTGTTTGCATCCAGATGGTAGACGGATACCAGCTTCTTCTGCCATATCAAGGATATATTGATCATCAGGTACTGCGATCATACGGTCTAAACCGATTGCAGAATTGACCAGCCGAACTTGATAAATTGCCATTTGCTTTTCTAATTTGAGAACCACATTTTGTTATTTTCTACTGATTTGGACTGTTGGACAAAATACAATTGCTCCATACACATAAAAGCTACTAAGACAGTAATTCCCCATTGCTTTAGGTTAAGAAATATACTCAAATAACGATACCAGACTGGGAGATAAATATATTACAGCGATCACCTAAACAAAATTTCTGCCGATGTCAGACTCCTACAAAAGGGACAAATAGCTATTTTAAGTAGCCAAACATGGACAACAAGATGAGGCAGTGAAATACTGTCGTCGTACCATTGCTCTTGGTTTCGACTAATCGGCGTTGCTTACAATTGTGTCACTAATGGTTTAAACCTGACATTGATTAAAAGGTTCACGGATAAAGTAGAGTGCATCTCGTCCTTGAACTTCCATGCCACCTCTATTGTTGGTTGCCCAACGAGTTATAAATTTTTTCCCGTTATTGCGACGTTCAATAGCAACGGTAAAGTTATTGCGGAGTTCTCGATAACATCCCTCTAAATTTGTTAAGGTTAAATCTAATGCTGGTACATTGAATTTACTTGCTCCTTTGTTGACAACAAAAAATCCTTCGCTACCTCGTTCCATCAGCAACACCGTGGGACTATCAATCGCTGCTAAAACATTTTCTTTAACGTTTTTCCCCTCTTTTCCTCGTTGACGCATAATCTGGCGAAACTTCACGCCATAGGGGATAAAAGCAGCATCTGCATTATCCCAATTGAGTACTAGGGGAGTACCGCTTTCTCTAGCTAGTACATAAGCCGTTGCTAGGTAAGAGTCAGAGCGATCGCTATACGGGTTGATCGCACTAGAGTTAATCTCGCGGATAGTATCGTGGTTTCTGCCAAAGGTAACGCTACGGGGATCATCGACAGCTTTGGGAACTCGCAGCGATCGCAGATCTCCACCAAAAGTGAATGCATTTTTCAGCGAGTTGTACAGAACAAAGTCTGTAACCGCAGCAATCGAGTTGTAATCTTTGGCACTCGTGTCACTATCTGTGATCACCTCAAGATAATTCCATGTTTTACTTTGGCTTTCTTTGTTGATGTATTTGATGTACTCGTTGACGACATCTGCTGGCATATGCTTGGCAGCATCAAACCGAAATCCATCAATTCCTAGATCAAGTAGTTTCTTTAAATGGGCTTTTTGAATTTTTTTAACATTATTTGTGTATATTAGGTCAGGCAGTCCTCCCAACCAACAATTAATTTCTGAATTTCTATTGCCATCACTATAATTAATGTCACAGGGTTTTTGACCTGGATTACTTGGCACAGTATGAAAATCTTTTATAGAAAGACCTGGAAATTGAGTTAAATTTTCAAAACTATCATTGCCATCTAGATTAGCCATGTGATTAAAAACAACATCAGCAATGACTTTGATATTACAACTGTGGGCTTGATTAATGAGTTTTTTTAAATCATCTTGTGAGCCTCTCCCTGCAATCACGCTGTAGTCTACAGGCTGATAACGCGCCCACCACTCTGGACTGGGATTAGATTTCTGTGTGGGAGGAGTTTGAATATGAGAATACCCTTGATCAGCTAGTTTGCAGACAAACTTTTCAATTTCACTATAGTGCTGATTAAATGCATGAAATATAGCAGTAGGCTGTTCGACTGCAAACGTTTTCACAGGACAAGCAAATATTGTGAAAAGAAGAACTGCACGGTTAATAACGAATTTTTGGAAATGCATAGTCATAAGTGATTTGAAATTTTTGAACTAGGTTTAATACCTAACTCATCTTTCAAGAAGAATATAAATCCTATGCTTATAGACAATCACATATAACAGTTCTTTTTTGAGATTTGAGTTTTTATGCATGCAATCATTAGCGCGATCGCATATTAAATCTCTTGCATAATCAGGCGATCGCTGAGTGTTTATACAGTTTGGAAAAAACAATGCCACACATGAATAATTATGAAACCCCTCCTCAACCGTAGCGCGTAGCGCTACGGTGTACACATCAATGCACATAGCTAAATTATGCGTTGGCTTTGGGAGTATTAAATAATCAATTTGGTATACTCCTGTTTGTACAACCTTCCCAAAAATTTGTTGCTGTGTCTTTTCGCCAACGTCGTTTGGATGCTAGCAGATGGCTAAGAAGAATCTCGCTGGCTTTAGTGAGTACACTTTTGGTTATCTTTGAGTTTAATCTCAACCCAACTATACAAATTGCTGTTCCTTTGGCTCAGGCAAAGAGTTATTCTAACCAGCTAAACGCCCAATCTTTAGTTGAACAAGGTCAAAAACTCTACGAGGCTGGAGATTACACTCAAGCAGTGAAGATTTTACAACAGGCAATAGAGGCTTTTCAAGCTAGTGGAGATCAACTAGGGCAAGCTATGGCGTTTAGCAATCTTGCTTTAGTCGTGAAGCAATTGGGACAGATACAAACTTCCTACAATTACATTACAAAAAGTCTAGAAATTCTTCAGACTCACAGGAATTTACAAGTCCTCGCCCAAACCCTGGAAATTCAGGGAAGTCTGCTATTGGAATTAGGCAAAACTCAGCAAGCTTTGGATAGTTGGAAACAAGCTGTTCGTATTTACACGCAATTAGGGAATGAAGTTGGTAGAGTTCGCAGTTCTATTAATCTTGCCCAAGCTGAACAGACTTTAGGGCTTTACCGTCAAGCCCAAACAAATTTAGAGCAACTAGTTGACTATGTTGTCAAACAACCAGATTCTGTGATTAAAATAACTCTCCTCCGCAGTCTTGGTGATGTTTTGCAATTAGTCGGTGAGTTAGATAAGTCTAAAGAAGTTTTGCAAAAAAGTCATGTTCTTGCTCAAAAATTGCGATCGCCTGACCAATTAGCAGCAACATTACTTAGTATAGGTAATATTCACCGTGTTTTAGGTAATAGAGCTAGCGAGCAGCAAAATACTCTTAGTGAAGAAAGGTTGACGCCTTTACACTGTAGAATCTTGAATGCACAGCAATCCATCTCTGATAAAGCTTCTAGGGCTTATCAACAAGCTGTGCAATATTACGAGCAGGCGGCTACTCTATCTAAATCGCCAGTTGGGCAAATTCAGGCAAAACTCAACCAATTGAGTGTATTACTAGAAATGCACAATTGGTCACAAGCACGGCTGTTATCTGCTGATATCCAACCTCGGTTAACCCAACTTCCTATGAGCCAAACAGCAATTTTTACCCAGATTAACTTGGCTCAGAGTTTAGTTTGTTTCAAACAAGCCACAAACGCAGATATACCTGGATGGCGAGAAATTGCTCAAGATTTCGCAACCGCAATCAATCAGGCTAGAAGTATTGGTGATCAACGTTCAGAGGCTTATGCTTTGGGTGCTTTAGGGGCATTATACCTAGAAACAAAAGACTTAAGTAATGCTCAAAAGCTGACTGAGGAAGCTTTCAAAATCGCTCAGACTATGCAACTAGGAGATATTGCTTATTTGTGGCAATGGCAACTAGGATACATACTCAAGAGCAAAGGTGATATCCAAGGTGCGATCGCATTCTATGACCAAGCATATAATACTCTCCAATCTCTTCGCAACGATTTAGTTGCTCTCAATCCAGATATCCAGTTTTCCTTTCGCGATCATGTCGAACCTGTCTATCGGCAATATGTGGATTTACTTTTGCAACCCCCCCCTGTTTCCCCCGGACAAAAGGGGGGAGTTCAAAAAAACTTACAGCAAGCCCGTAATGTGATTGAAGCTTTGCAGTTCACAGAATTAGAGAACTTTTTTCGGGAAGCCTGTTTGCAACCTGTGCCAAAACAGATTGATGAGGTCGTTGATAAAACTGACACTACAGCAGCAGTCATTTACCCAATTATTTTAAAAGACCGTCTTGAAATCATTCTCAAGTTACCAACACAGAGTGAGCTTTATCACTATACAACTAATCAACAGGCAAACGAAATTGAAAAAAATTTAGAAAAACTACAGTACTTGCTTACACAACCCGACCGTATTAATGACGTCAAAAAAATCTCAGGAAAAGTATATAACTGGTTGATTCAACCACTGGAAAATAAACTAGTAAACACAAATATTAAAACATTGGTATTTGTTCTGGATGGTTCTTTGCGAAACATTCCGATGGCTGTTCTTTATGATCAGCAAGACCAAAAATTTTTAATTCAAAAGTATGCTATTGCTCTAGCTCCAGGTTTGCAGTTAATTGACCCCAAACCGTTGCAAAAAAGAACATTTAATGCTTTAACTGCTGGAGTGAGCAAAGAACGTGAAATTGAAGGTCGCACCTTTTCTCCTCTGACAAATGTAGAAGTCGAATTGAAGACTATTCAGTCAGCAATTCCTAAAACTGAAGAACTTCTCAATCAGACTTTTACTAGAAAAAATGTGCAAAATCAGATGCAAGCATCACCCTACACTGTTGTTCACATCGCAACTCACGGTGAGTTTAGTTCCAATGCTGAAAAGACTTTTATTTTGACTTGGAATCAACTTTTGAAAGTCAAGGATTTTGATAAATTATTGCGCTTAGGTAACTCTAGTAAATCTCGTGCTATTGAATTACTTGTTTTGAGTGCTTGTCAAACTGCTTTAGGAGATAAACGAGCGACTTTAGGACTTGCTGGAATCGCAGTCAGAGCAGGCGCACGCAGCACAGTAGCAACTTTGTGGTCTGTTGACGATGAGTCTACAGCCGAACTGATGAAGGAATTTTATCATGATTTAGAAAATCCTAAGCTTACTAAAGCGGAGAGCCTCCGCCTTGCTCAACTCTCTTTATTAAAGAAAGCTGAAATTCCCTATGTGTGGGCCCCCTATGTTTTGGTGGGGAATTGGTTGTAGAGACCGGGGAACTCACCGACCCCTGGCGGGGATTAGAGGCAATAGGGAGGTAGGAAGGTCACACCTGGGGAGCATCTGTCTCCTCCCACCTCATCTTCCCTCACACTCTCGTCTCGTGATGTGATGGCGATAGCGAAACATTGCTTCTAGTTGCACATTAACCAACCAACCACCCAAAAATTCGACTGGATCTCCACCAGGTAAAGAAAAAGAAATTTCATCAGTTAACCTAGTTTTACCATTTTCCGTTTCAAATCGATGCCGATGCACCCAATAATCGAAGGGGCCAGATATTTGTTCATCAGTAAATAAATGATATTCTTCGTATTCGGTATGACGTGCCAACCAACGCAAAGGCAATGGCCCCAAAAAAAGCCGAAATTCCGTCACAGCACCTACACCCAACCCTCCCTCGCGACGCATGACTTGTACAGGTTGCCAAGGTGGGGTAAGCAGTTGCAAAACATCTGGCCTTTCATGAAATCGCCAAACCACTTCTACGGGTGCATTAATCACTGAGGAGTACTTATAGTCCAGCATTGAGAACAACCTCAAAATTTAGCCTTCATATTCAGTATCAATCTCAATTTCCAAAGTCTCTTCATCGACACGAATATATAAAATATTGGGACAACAGCAAACCTGACAATCTTCCACATAAGATTGCTGTCCCCCTGCACTCAAGTCAATAAAAGTCAGACTTGGTTCCCCACAATAAGCACAATAAAACTCTGCTGTAGTTTGCATTTATCAATTTTGAATTTGGATTGCTAATAGCTAATGAATAATCTTCTTATCATCAACCATTAACAGTTAGCAATTGCTCAGATGGTTTAAACTGACTTGTGGCTTCTGCTAGATGCTTTTGCAGAGTAGACTGTGGTAGAGACCCATGTAAATGATACCAAGGTAAGATTTGCTCACTCGACCAATTGGCATGAACATAAAAATCTAAATCAGGTAGTTTCCCTTTGAGTTCCTTAAAGGCACGTTTGTAGCTACCAAGAGAATCCCCAAAGTTGCGAGTCAGTTCTAGTAAGTGTGATAATCTGCGATCGCCCCTTGATATCAAAGCTTGGATCATAGACCAATTGTAACTTTCCGGGCGAAAATCTATCCCTTGGGGCTTGAGTTGTTTTTGTAAGAACTGCAAGCGTTTTTCTGCTTGGCGATTCACGCCAAACCATTGAAATGGTGTATGGGACTTGGGTACAAAGGTACTGCATCCCAATGTTAACCGTAAACCAGGAGCAGCTTTTTTGATTTCGCGCATCATTGTGACAGTAGCATCTAAATCCTCTGGTTCCTCACCAGGAATTCCTACCATCCCGTAGAGTTTTAAACCTGTTAATCCGCCTGCTTTAGCATTGATTGCTGCTTGGATAATCTCGTGATTGTGCAGCTTTTTATTAATAATTTGCCGTAATCTTTCTGATCCACTTTCTACAGCAATTGTCAAAGATTTAGTATCTCGTTTCGCTAAAGTTTGTGCTAATTGTACCGTAACAGTATTAGTTCGCACCGAAGCAATACTCAACCGGACATCATCGTATTTTGGCTGACTAATGTAATTTAATAAATTCTCAAATTCAGGATGTTGAGTTACTGAAGCACCCAGTAATCCCAGCCGATTTGTCACAGCTAGACCTCTCTCAATTGCTGGGATTAATGACTCTTCAATACTCGCAGTTCTAAAAGGTAAAGTGAGATAACTTGCCAAACAGAAACGACACATTTCTGGACAGCTTCTGACCACTTCTACCATGTAAATATTTTCCCAAGCTGCCTTTTCGGTTACTACCGTTGAAGCTGATAAAATATTGCCACGATAAGTTTGCTTTTGCACTACAGCCGGAATTTCTGATGCGATTGGATTAATAGATTTAATTCCGCCATCAACGTCATAATATTCCACTGCATACAAACTCGGAACATAAATTCCTGGTACTTGTGCTAGTACTTTTAGTTGAGTTTGCCGATCTGCATTTCTCACTGCTTTATAAGCATCAATAAAATTACCAAGCAGATTTTCACCATCCCCCAAAAGAATGACATCAAAAAAATCAGCAAAAGGTTCTGGGTTAGCAGTGAGGACAGCCCCACCACCAAAAACTATGGGATGATGAGCATCACGATTAACTGTGCGGATAGGAACATCTAAAGATGCCAGCAAATTCAAAATATTCACATAATCTAATTCCCAAGACACAGAAAAACCGAGTAATTCTGCTTTTTTGGGAAGTGATTCATGCACATCAGTAAACAGGCGGCTCACCTGTACATCTGCACGCATAGCCAAAGTCGCCCATACTATTTGATAGCCAAGGCTAGTGATACCCACAGTGTACTCGTTAGGAAAAGCAAAAATAGTGGGAATAGCGTTAGTTTCAGGGGTAGCGGGTGTGAATAAAAGGCGTTCAGCAGAAAAAACAGATGATGTCACAGGTAATAATTTCAGGAAGATAATGTTTATCTATATCTAATTTTGTGCCTATACTAATCTAACTTGCTGAACCAAGTTTCTAAATCTGCTTGAACCTGAAAATCTAGCAACGCTTCACCAAGATTTTCTAATTGTTCTAAAGAGAGATTTTCAATTCGTTCTAGTATTTGTTGCGGTAATTCTCCCACACGCCGAGTCAGTTGACGGAGAATTAGCGATCGCTCTCCTTCTTGTCGTCCTCGTTGTTCTCCCCGTTGTTCTCCTTCTGCAAGGATTTCTTGATAAATTACTGACTCGCGCATCATACCCTCCCGAAATAAGTTTCTAATCAAGTCTTTTTTATATTTTAACCCCGCTAAAATTTGGGTATAAGCGGAAATTTCTGCCCGTTGTTGTGGTTCAAGTTGATTAACTCGTTCCACAACTTGTTTTAATAACGCTTGGGGTTGAGTAGTTGCTGTCAGTGGTGCTAATGGTAATAAAGCCTGGTTATTGAGGAATAGTTCCGGGTTTTCTTCCCAGATACGAATTACACGATATTCATGACGGGTGGTTTCAAGATTGAAAGCGGTTTCACTGACTGTTTCTGGTGTCGGAGGAAGCAATAATACGACAACTTGCGTAATCGGTAGACGATATAACCGATATAACCTTACCCAATAATCGAGCATCCGCAGGGGTAGAGGTGGTATGGATTCAAGTTTGGTTTGAAACTCTAAATGGAGAATACGTTCTTGTAATTGTAGAAATGTGACGTAATCAGCACGAATCGGTTCGATACTCAATTCGGTTTTCAGGACGGTGACAGCAGTTTGTGGTGTTCCTAATACCCAACTAGCAAAGGTGACGGGATGTTTTTCCGACAGGAGTTTGCACAGGTTATCAAACGACATTGACAATGGATAATAATCTCACAAAGCATTGAGATTATCTCGTAGATTGTGGTTAAAGGATCGCCTGAGTTGAAGTTGAGTATATTTACCTCAACTTTATAAAAATTAACTCTTAAATCATGCAGAGACGCTGCAATGCAACGTTTCTACATGATTTAAATATCAATGTATTTGTCTTATGCGAAGCGTATTGAAATCAACCTAACTTTGTGCTTGGGGTAATCGAGGAATAGTCACATCTATTGATGTTACTTGTTTAGCTAACTGTGTCAAAGGTGGATTAATTGCCGTTTGATTCCCCACAACCAAAGTTACTAACGCATCTGGTTTCAAGTATTTCTGTGCAACTCTTTGGACATCAGCTGCTGTGGTTGCTGCTACTGCTTTTTGATAGCGGAAGAGAAAATCAGAAGGATAGCCATAATATTCATATCGCATCAAGCGCGATAAAGTTTGCGCGGGGTCTTCAAAATTGAACACAAACGAATTGAGAGTAGATTCCTTGGCATAAGCCAATTCTTTAGGTGTGACTGGTTGAGTTTGTAAACGTTTAATTTCTGTTTGCAAAGCCTTCACAAACTGTACAGTTGCATCCGATCGCGTTTGTCCACCAGCAATGAATACACCAGGATAATCATAACGCGGACTCCAGTAACCGTATACAGAGTAAGCTAAACCTTGACGCGATCGCACTTCATTAAACAAACGTCCACCAAAACCATTTAATACCCCATTTAACACATCCAACGCTGGGTAGTCAGGATTGTTAAATTGTCCTCCCAAATGACCAATGAGAATGCTACTCTGAGTCAGTTGTGGCTGATTCACAAAAAATACACCGCCACCTTTGGCTGTAACTTGTGGTAACTGGGGTTTAGTAAAATTGGGATTGAGTTTCCAGTCACCAAACTTTGCTTGAATCAAGGATTTCATCTTTTTAGGATCAAAATCGCCCACAATCCCCAAAATCATATTGTTGGGATAAAAATACTGTTGGTAAAACTTCACTAAATCTGGACGAGAAATTTTAGCCAACGTCCCATACTCTGTTGTACGGGCATAAGGACTTTCCTTACCGTAGACTAATTTCTTAAATTCCCGTTGGGCAATTTCATTAGGATCATCATTGCGGCGGGAAATCTTACCCCGCTCTTGCGTCTTTGCTAGTGCTAGTTTATCCTCAGCAAAAATAGGTTCACGCAGGATCTCAGCAAACAACCCCAATACAGTTTCGACATCTTCACTCAGTGCTTCAAAACTAGCAGTACCACTAGTTTCACTAATATCAGTCTCTACCGAAGCTGCCCGTTGTTCCAACATCTGATTTAACTCATCAGGCGTGTGAGAACGAGTTCCCCCAGTCCGCATCACCGTCCCTACCATCTGAGCTAAGCCTACTTTATCTAATGGTTCAAAGCGATCGCCAGTACCAATCAACGCTGCACCATTAACTAACGGTAATTCGTGATTTTCCATCAAATAAACCACCATACCGTTATTCAACTTATACCGCTCATACTTCGGTAACTTAATCTCAGCTAATGGTGCAAACTCTAACTCTGTATAGTGCTTCGCTGCTGTTGCCGCCCAAGAAAAATTAAAAGTTAAAAGTACCAAGGCAAAAGCAGCAACCACTGCATAAACTAATCCCTTAAATTTCAAACTTTGGATTTTCATCTGCTTTTTGCCCGTTCTTTTATACCTCTTCATACCTTACTTTGTGTCCTTTATTGTCAAAACCAGCTAGTCAATAAATAGGGGTGTAGGGGAATAAGGGTGTACCTTTTCCCGTGTCTCCCTTGTCTCCCTTGTCCTCCGTGTCCTCCGTGTCCCTCATCCCTGTTGTGACAACAGCTTACCAATTGTGCGATTTTCGGCAGTAAAAGTTGCCTTTGCTACTCGCTGAACATCCGCAGCCGTCACAGCTTCCAATTTGTCCAACTGCTTAAATAAATTTCGCCAAGAACCAGTTTTCACCTCATACTCCAACAACTGCTGCGCCATGCCCATATTAGAATCAAGCGATCGCAACAATTCTGCCCTCGCTTTAGTTTTGACTCGATCTAATTCCATAGTTGACACAGGTTCAGTCTTGAGTTTGTCAATTTCCTGGCGTAAAGCGACCGCGACTTCATCAACCGTATGACCCGGAGCCGTGAGAGCATAAAATAACATCAAATTCGGATACTTATCACCGGGAAAACCACTAAAACCTTGGGCAGAAAGTGCTAATTGCTGTTTTTCTACTAAAGATTTATACAGACGTGATGTCCGTCCATCACTGAGCAAACTACCAATAATTTCATACACAGCATCATCTGGATGGGTCAGTGCCGGACGATGATAACCTTCCAAATACCAAGGTTGAGAATTTAACTTGACACTCACTTCTCGCGTTTGTTTTTGTGGCGGTTCTACTGGCAGTTTTGCCACAGCTTTAGGTTTAGCTTTGTAGCGTCCAAAGTAGATTTGCGCTAGTCTTTTAACTTCGTTCGGGTTGACATCTCCCACAACAGCCATAGTTAAATTACTCGGTGCATAGTAGGCATCGAAAAACTTTTGCACATCTTGCCGTGTCAAGTTACGGATATCTTCGTCATAACCAATGATTGGACGCCTGTAGGGATGGACTTGAAAAGCTGTATCGATAAACTTTTCTAACATCAGTCCAATCGGAGAATTGTCTACCCGTAGGCGTCGTTCTTCCAAAATCACATTTTTTTCTTTATAAAACTCCCGAAACACAGGTTCAAGAAAACGTTCTGATTCCAGCGACATCCACAATTCCAATTTGTTAGCAGGAAAGCTGTAAAAATAACGAGTGGCTTCTGTGGAGGTATTAGCATTTAAATTTACACCTCCTGCCTGTTCCACAATTCGTCCCAATTCATTTTGATTGACAAGTTTGGCTGCTTGTGCTTCTACTTGCTCAAATTGCGTTGTCAATTTAGCCACTTCATCTTTGTTGCCGCCAGCTTGGGCAATTTCAATTTGGGCAGCTAGTTGATCCAACTTGTCTAGTAAGGGCTTTTCTGCTTTGTAGTCTTTTGTACCAATTCTCGTCGTACCTTTAAATGCTAAATGTTCTAAAAAATGGGCTACACCAGTTTTTTTATCTGGTTCATCAACACCACCGACATCAGCATAGGTAAGAAAAGAAACAACTGGTGCTTGATGGCGTTCTAAGACAATGAACTTCATCCCATTATCAAGACGAAACTCCGTCAACTGCTTAATCACTCGATCCAGATAGGGTTGAATTGAGCTTTGGGCTGGTAGAGTTTGAGTTTTAGCGAAAGCAACTTCTGGTGATAATCCCCACCACAAAGTCAATGCTAAAAGCAAAATGGCGATCAGACGACTTGCTTTGTATTTCAACATTGGCAATCCAAAATTGGCATGATTCATAAGCAAAATTAGAAGTAAAGTTTTGTTACTGAAAACCCGGGGTACTTGCGAGTAGAGCGTTAATCTTGTATTAAGCTTTCTGTGTTTTTTGTACTTGTCGTAAGACAATAATGCTACGAGTCCTGTTCCGGATATTTCACTATAACTGTTATGCGTGTTTTTAATTCTCCTCCGCCATCAGAGGCACAAACCCGTGGCCGTATTTTACAGGCAGCACGGCGCTTGTTTGCCTCTCAGGGATTTGATGGCACCACCACCCGCGACTTAGCACAAGCAGCAGGAGTCGCGGAAGGGACGCTATTTCGTCATTTTCCGAATAAAAAGGCCATTTTGGTAGAGGTAGCGACTGCTGGCTGGGTGGAGATTCTCACCGATCTGCTGACAGAATTAAGTGAAATGGGCAGTTATAAAGCTGTGGCACAGGTAATGCGCCGCCGGATGTGGAACATGCAAAAAAGTGCCGACTTGATGCGGGTGTGTTTCATGGAGGCACAATTTCACCCAGATTTGCGTGATCGCATCCAGTCAGAAGTGATTGATAAAATGACTGATGTTGCCGAAGCCTTTTTCCAAACCGCAATGGATAAAGGCATTTATCGCCAAATGGATGCCAAATTGGTGGCGAAAGTCTTCTTGGGAATGTTTGCGATCGCAGGCTTTTCTCACAATACCCTCATGGAACCTGATGCTTCCCCTCAACAAATGCAGCAAATGGCAGAAGGACTCGCTGATATTTTTCTCAATGGTGTAGTAGCCAAAGATTAGGCGATCGCTTGAGCTTGTTGAACCCACTGCTGTACTTGTTCAACAGAAGGACATAAATCCCGCCGTTGCATTGTCGCTACCTGCAAGCGCAAAATTTGTTTGTGTAATCTGTGAGTGGGAAGAGTCGCCAGCAAGGCTACAGAACCGACACCAGCATGAAGTAACAAGCCACAATACTGAGTACCAACGCTAGGAATCCGCGCTAAATCTGCTAATGCTACCCATTTATTGACATACTGAAGATTTATTTGCAGTTTATTGGCAAGTTTTACTTTAGCCTGAAGAGTTTGACTTTGTTCAATTAGCGCTTTTGTAGTGGCAATACCGCAGTTTTGCAGTTGAGATACTTCTTGTTGAGATAATCCTGGTAATTGTTCAATCGGCCAGTCACAGGATTTTACAAAATTAACAGGCGCTTTAGGTTTAGGAGACATTTCTACAATTTAACAATAAGTTCGCACTTACTAAATTAACGTTGATCACAAAAATCTTTCATCCATAGAGAACATCGTAATATTTGTGACCAACATCGTAATTTTCTTAATGAATGAAATAACATTTGCCACAAACAGAAAGCGATCGCAAATACAGCGCTGTAACAATTAAATTTAAGTACCGACGCAAAGATATTTATCCATATTTCAAAAAACAGAAATCGCTGTATTTCTTCACTATTCACCGTTCCCCGTTCCCTAACTTAAAAATTCCAACTCGCAGTACCTTAAAAATAAGTAAAGTTTCAAAACATCAAAATTTATGTTACATAAAAACGAACGCTGGAGAAAAATTGGGAGTATTTTCGCTGCTGCTAGCTTGGTGATCTTACCAGGGGGATTAGTTGCTTGTAACTTTGGCGGGGGAGATGAACCTCAAGAGCAACAAGAGAATAACACAAATCAATCAGAGTCAGATGACGATGATAACGATAGACAAAATAACCAACGGCAGAATAACGATGATGACGATGACGATGACTAGAAATTCAATTCAGTGAACAGTTATCAGTTATCAGGCATCTTCTGGGAACATATAAGCACCACCAAAGCCCAACACCAAATTAGTGTGGTGTTTCGCCAGTAATGAAACTGATCACTGATAACCATATTTAGATAAATAAATTATCTTACAAAGTGTTGGCGATATTTGGCAAACTAACAATTTATGAGCATAAATACTCAAAAGTGTGATATTGGTAATTAACTTCGCAATTCGCTAAGCTTATTCTAAGCCTTATTAAAATAGGGTTTTTAATCATATACAGCCAAGGATGTTCTAAGTGGAGGATTTATGTTGACCTTAGTAACAAAATCAATAGGAAGATCATACAAATGCGTATTATTTCAGAAACTAGACTCAAGCAAGCTTGTGAAAAGTACCCTGATGCAGAGTCTAGTATACGAGCTTGGATAAAGCTTGTAAAAGCGCAAGAGTGGAAAAGTTTTGCTGATGTAAAAGCTACTTCCATCTTTGCACCAGACCAAGTTAAAAACTTCGTCATTTTTGATATTGGAGGAAACAAATATAGGTTAATAACCTGTATTAACTATAAAAGGAAAGCTATATACATTTGTGATTTTCTAACTCATGCAGAATATGATAAAGATAAATGGAAAAATGACGAATAGTTTGATAGTGAATAGTTATTAAAGTTCCTATGACGACAACACAAATAAAATTGATACAACATCAATCTTAGTGACAACAGTTAAGAAAACGATTCTAAAAATGACAAAATGCGAAATAATCTCACATACACTGAGTTACTTATTAATTTTCCTCCACGCATCATAAAATCTGAAGAGGATTTTCAGAAAACACAAGCTTGTGTAGATCGCTTACTTGATAAAGGTGAACTGACTCAAGCAGAAGAAGATTATCTAGATTTACTTGGTGTCTTAATTAGTGAATACGAACAAGGACAAGATTTAGTACCAGATATTTATGGTGTAGAACTTCTTAAGGTTTTGATTGAAGAATTAAATTTAAAACAAAAAGATTTAGTTCCTATTTTCAAAACAGAATCAATCGTTTCTGATGTTCTTAACGGCAAGCGTAAGTTAACAGTTGAACACATTCAAAAACTTGGGGAATTTTTTAAGGTTTCACCAGTTGTATTTTTTCCAGCAAATCCCCATTATAAGGATTCATTAGGGGTAACCTAATTCTAATTAGCTAATTATTTCAAAATATATTTTAGAAACGGCAAGCTCCTATCATACATAAAGCTTTTTATTTGATAGAGGTCAGATCAGGTGTAGGTTGTGAGGCTTGCACCCTGTTGACTAAAGACATTTATACACCTAAAGGGCTTGTTAAACCGCAACTTATACTTAACTTTCCTCTGCCATGCTCATCCATAATACCTGCACTTCCCTTATTGAGACGCTACGCCAGCGCAGACAAAAATTAGCTACCCGTATTAATTTTCCAGCAATTCTTTGGTCAGGAAACAGCAGTCCACGCAATTTTCCAGCCAATGTTTTTCCTTTCCGGGCTAGCAGCCATTTTCTCTACTTTGCAGGATTACCTCTATCAAATGCCGCTATTCGCCTCGAAGCAGGGAAGTTAGAATTATTCATTGATGATCCTGCACCTAGTAGTGCCTTGTGGTATGGTGAAATGCCCAATCGAGAAGCAATAGCTACCCAAATTGGGGCAGATGCAGCTTATCCAATGGCAGAATTAGAGTTATATCTAGAAGGATCAGCAACAATTCCTGTCCAAGATCCAGCTACGTGGACACAACAATCACAACTATTGAACAGATGGGTACTACCACGAAATCAACTGCAAAGCATTGATTTAGAGTTAGCCCAAGCCATTATCGAGTTACGTCTCACCCACGATCAAGGAGCATTAGCCGAATTGCGAAAAGCTGCTGCTGTCACCGTTGAAGCACATCAAGCAGGTATGGCAGCAACACCAAGCGCCAAAATAGAAGCACAAGTGCGCGCAGCGATGGAAAAAGTCATCATCGCCCAAAATATGACTACTGCCTACCACAGTATCGTTACCGTTCACGGCGAAGTTCTACATAACGAACAGTATCATCACTCTCTACAACCAGGTGACTTATTGCTTGCTGATGTCGGTGCTGAAACAGAAATGGGTTGGGCAAGTGATGTGACTCGTACTTGGCCTGTAAGTGGGAAATTTTCATCTACCCAACGGGATATTTATGATGTAGTCTTGGCAGCCCATGATGCTTGTATTGCCCAGGTGCGGCCTGGTGTAGAATACCGAGATATTCATCTGTTGGCATGTACTGTTATTGCCCAAGGTTTAGTAGATTTAGGCATTTTGCGAGGAGATGCTGAAAACTTGGTAGAAAGGGATGCCCATTCCTTATTTTTTCCTCATGGTATTGGTCATTTGCTGGGTTTGGATGTCCATGATATGGAAGACTTGGGGGATTTAGCCGCATATGAACCAGGAAGAGAAAGAAGCGATCGCTTTGGTTTAAGATATTTGCGTTTAAATCGTCCTTTACACTCAGGCATGTTAGTCACAATTGAGCCTGGTTTTTATCAAGTTCCAGCAATTATAAATGATCAAAAAGTACGTTCTACATACCAATATACAGTTAACTGGGAGCGTTTATCTCAGTTCGCTGATGTGCGTGGCATCCGCATTGAAGATGATATTTTGGTTACAAATAATGGTTGCGAAGTGCTAACAGATGCTTTGCCAACAAATGCTAGTGCAATAGAGGAATTAGTTAGTGGCTAGTCTTACATCCGTCTTGAAAATGGGTGTGGGGATGTAAGGGTGTAGGAGGAGTGAAATTTTCATTCCCTCGTTGTGAACAATTGCCCGTGGAAGTCTTGCACCACGTCCAAAACTTTAGTTTAGGGCCCAAAGTACCCAAGGAGTGAAAACGAGATATAACCTTTGTCCTAGTTAGCTTTAAGCTAACAATTAGCTTTTAGCCAATTTTATTTAAGGCAAGATATTTTTATTTTTGCCACAGGTCTATATGTTGGTTTCCAACATTTATTGTGGGCAAATACAATATTAGCGGAAAACTTATTTAATTTTTATAAGCATATCTAAATCTAATGCTTTATATATATTTTTATTTATGAATAAAAATAATTCTAGTGCAATAACTTTTGTAGATTGATTCGAGTTTACAAGACCTAATAGTATTATTTTCCCCAAGGGGTTGACCCCGGAATCATAACCAAGTTATGTAATTGCTATCACCGATTATCTAGCAGAGGGTGTGGCAAATGAGAAAACTGTTTAAGCGCATTCGGCAAACAGGACAAGACGAAAACTTTATGCACCTGATTGAAAACATAGAGGTGCTTGTATCAAAAATTCTCTCTGTGATGATGGTGGTAGTAATTTTTGTGGCTGTGTTTGATTTAGGTATTTTTTTATTGAGAGAATTGTTTGATACGCCATATGGTAAGTTCAACACAACTTTATTTAAAATTTTTGGCTTGTTTTTAAATATTTTGATTGCTTTAGAAATTCTTGAGAATATCACAGGTTATCTCAAAAAACATGTTCTACAAGTAGAATTAGTAATTGTAACTTCTTTAATTGCTGTAGCACGTAAAATTATTATTTTGGATTTAGACAAAGTTTCTGGAATTGATATTATCGGTTTAGGCATCGCTCTACTTGCTCTTTCAATTAGTTATTGGATAATCCGTCGAACTAACAGTAAAAATTAAATACAGGGTGGGGTCACAAAGCTTTGAAACCCCACAGTCATGATTTGTTATTGTTCTTTGTTTTGCTCAATGTTATGGCAGTAGAATTTTTTCAATTTGAAGCGGATTTTGTTGATTCTCTGCGTTGCATCCCTATGCAGGTACGTTGTAAGCTCGATACCTGTGGTATCAAACTGAAATTATCAGATTGGAATCATATGACTCAGGTAGAGCGTCAACAACTTGTTGAACTACCTTGCACCACAGAATCTGAAATTCAAGCTTATCGCAAATATATTCAAGATTTAATTTTACAAAGCACTGGTACGCCTGTAGCTGAATTAACTGTTGAATCTCATCCAGCTTGGATGGATACTACCACTGTGCCAGCTAGTGTGTATGAAAAAGCTCAAGAGATGGGTGTGACTATTACCACTGAACACTGGTCAGATCTCAATGATTTACAGCGTTTTGCCCTGATTAAGTTGAGCCGTTCTCATCATGAGAATAAAAACTTTTTACCAGCTTTGAAGGAATTTAATTTGTTATAAAAATTTTGGGATTGTTACTGAAGCAAAGTTTTTGATATCAAGTGTTTGATAATACCAAGACACCAATACATCAAAATCATGCAGGTGTAGGCGCAATCATTATTGACTATACAAGTGAGGATATAAAATATGGCTGCCAAGAAAATTTTAATGCTCGTTGGGGATTACGTGGAAGACTATGAAGTTATGGTTCCCTTCCAAGCGCTACAAATGGTAGGACATATTGTTCATGCAGTTTGCCCCAATAAACAAGCAGGTGAAAAGGTGCGAACTGCTGTTCATGACTTTGAGGGAGATCAAACTTATAGTGAAAAACCAGGTCATAATTTTACTTTAAATGCCACTTTTGATGAAGTAAAAGCTGATACTTATGATGCTCTAGTTATCCCTGGAGGACGCGCACCAGAGTATATCCGTTTGAATCAAAAGGTGTTAGAAATTACTCGTCACTTTGCCCAAACAAACAAACCAATAGCTGCTATATGTCACGGTTTACAACTACTAGCAGCAGCAGATGTATTGCTAGGAAAAAGTGGCGTTGCTGAATAAAGGTATGTTTTAGGCAGGTAAGGGAACAGAACGATATTTGAGGTAGTGCAATAACAATCGAACAGAGTATCTCAGCATTTCCTCGGTTTTGGAATAACATAAAGTTTTACGATGAAGACGAGCCAAATAATGTCTAAGCCTTGTGTTTTCATTTTCGACTCGTGTCATGTAGGTCTTACTCACAATTTGGTCACCATCAGGAACAAAACAAGGGTAAACAGGGTATCCATCTGTGACGTAAAAATAACTCTGCCAACACTGGACAATGTTCCATAACTGTTGGAAAGTAGTCGAACTACGATCACCTAAAACCCAAGCAAGAATACCTTGAGTAAAGTGATTTACCGCCGTCCACAACCAGATTTTATTTTTTTTGAACCAATAAATGTTTCTAATTCATCTAGTTCTCCCACCTGCGGAATTTCCTTTGAATTTGGTGTATCCGCCAATTGTGTACCCACTCGTTTAACCCAATGAATAATGGTAGTATGATGAACGTTTTTCACCCTTTCAATTCCACGAAATCCCATACCATTGACGTACATTTTTAGGCATTCTTGTTTGATTTCATCCGAGTAGCCCCTGGGTGGTTTATAGACATCAATGAATTGACGACCACAATCACAGCAAATGTGATTCTGTTTACCTCTTTTCTTTCCATTCTTACGGTTATGACAAGATCCACAGCGTGGACATTCCATGATTAATTGACCTCAATTCATACCGCTATTATGCAACGCCGAAAAAGTTGTACTGCCTATCCTGCTTGTGGTCCGGATGTACACCGTGCAGGTGGTGTATATATCGAGATTCCAGTTGATGAGGCAATAGTTGATGGTAACTTGGTAACTGCACCTGCTTGGCCAGCTCATCCTCGTTGGCTAGCAGAATTTCTGAAGGTACTTGGTACAAAGATTGAACATGTCGAGATAGCTAAAGTTGGTTAAATTCAGTCAAAAGTTATCAGTGAACAGTAAAAAATCCTGAAAAACTATACTTGAGGAAGTTACTCAACTGACAAAACTGATCACTGATAACCAAATAATAAACCAAGCTCATCTAATGTCTCAAGCTGATATTATTAACTGTCAGCACCAAAAGATATCATTGTATTTTGATTTTTATAATTTATAATTCCTGAGCAAAGAGTGAAGCTATAGTGGATTTAGCAATTCTGCTAATTAGTGCAGCTAAGATTAATTCTGACTGCCGATTATATTTTTGCAATAGTTTATACCCTGCAACTCGATGACAGGCAAATACGCAAGACAAAATGCATTTCTGCGGCTAGTGTCTGGTAATGGGGCAGCTTATGGGTCTGATTTTCGCTATTCGCTGTTTCCCACTAAAGAAGTTGTAATTGGACGTGACCCTAGCTGTCAAGTTGTCTTAGATGCCATGATGTACCGCATGGTATCTCGTCGTCATGCGGTGGTTCGTCCTCTGCCTCCTTCCCCAGATAGCGAATTAGGTTGGGTAATTTGTGATTTGAACAGTGCTAATGGTACTTATCTAAATGGACAACGCTTGCAAGGCTGTCAGCAATTAATGAATGGCGATCGCATTACTCTTGGCTATGATGGCCCGGAATTGTTGTTTGAGTGCGAATTTAACCATCAATCTACTGTAATATCTTCCATTGCCGAAGCCACATCTCTACCACCGGCCGGCTACCAAAACACAAACATACCAGATTCTTCGGTTAGTTTTACACAACTGTTTCCCATTATTTCTACTGGTAAAGATTTAACTCGTAAAGCCTATCTTATACCTGGTGTTCTTACAGTCGTCTTTGTAGTGTTGATGTTTGCCACGGTTGGCGATCCCCAGGCAAATCAAGTAGTTGTAGGGACTTACATAGCTTTTGCTGCCTATTACTTTATTTACCAGTTGTGTGGCAAACGCAAGCCTTGGTGGGTGTTGATGGGTTCAGGATTGACAACAATGTTGATCTTGCTGAGTCCTCTGACAGATTTTTTTATCTTCTTCTTTCGTGAAGTTCTACCTGGTAGTTTACCTGCCAATCAGCAGGAATCCGTTACCTTCACAGAATTACTCATCCGGTACTTTTTTGGTGCTGGGCTGATGGAGGAATTACTCAAAGCCCTACCAATACTAGGAGCTTATGCGATCGCAAGAGGTTTATCATCACCTTGGCGGGAACGTGTCGGTGTCTGGGAACCTCTTGATGGTATTCTTCTTGGAACTGCTTCTGCTGTAGGATTTACTCTATTAGAGACACTAGGGCAGTATGTACCACAAATAATTCAAAGTGTGACTTTCCAGGCTGGGGATGGTGCTGGTCAACTAGCAGGATTACAACTGCTGATTCCCCGCATTTTGGGTTCTGTAGCAGGACATATGGCTTACAGTGGCTATCTGGGCTATTTTATCGGTTTAGCTGTTCTCAAGCCCAGAAAAAGTTGGCAGATTTTGCTCGTTGGCTATTTAACTGCCGCAGGTCTCCATGCTTTATGGAATGCTACGGGAACCATCAACGGCTTATTGTTAGTAGTTGTCGGTGTATTATCTTACGCTTTTTTGATGGCTGCTATTCTCAAAGCCAGGGCATTATCACCAACAAGAGAGCAAAATTTTGCTACCCGCTTTCTTGGCCCTAAGTAATACCGTTTCATTATTCATAGGACTTACGCACAGGTAAAGGAAAAACGAACCGCGTAGACACGTAGACACGTAGCAGCTACTTACCCTTCGGGAACCCTTTCAGGGAACAGAAGCCACTTCGTGTTTACCCGCAGGGTAGGAATAAGAGTTTGAGAGAATTTTTGCGTAAGTCCTAATTAAGTCTAATACATCTGATAACAAGATAAGGGGGACAAGGAGGACAAGGGAAGGGGGAAGATTTGTATCAAGAATTTTTGAAATATTATAAATAAAGAAATAGGGAACAGGAAACAGGGAATGTATTAGTTTTTGTCAAAAATTAAATAGGAATTCTTTAATTAATTAGTTGTAAATAGGGACACACAGCTACCTGTGTGTCCCTAACATTTTATATATTCCAGACTCTACGTTATTGAGAACGACCATATTTTTTCCCTCTTTAGGTAGATGACGCAGGTCTTGCAATTTGATAACTTTCGGATACAATGAATGCTCTACAATTTGAGAGAAAAAATTAGAACATTCCACAAAAGTTGCAAGACGAGCGCCATGCAAATATAAGGTTGCTTGCAAGTAGAAAGATTGAAGCAGACTAAAAGAAAATAGGTTTTTTTTAAGCTTCCCCCTGAAAGCTGTTGAGTTGTTGCAAAGCATAGTAAGCGATCGCCATACTAACTCTAGCTTGTTCAATATCAGATAGATTTGTCCATTCGTGTTCATCAACTTGATTAAGAACGGTTTCTGCGGTCTTTTGTGATTCGCTACTCCGCATCGCATAAGCATAAGGACGGGCCAAAACCAATAAATCTTCCGCTCCCCAGCTAGGTAATACAGACTGAACACATTCCACTAGTTTATCTGCCATTAATTGTTGGGTAGTACAAATATCAGCAGCTTTTTGAGCTATGGCTTTTAACCATTGTTTTGGTACACCTGTAGTTAACTGGCTTTGTAAAGTTTCTTGAAGTTGAACTACTATGTTACTGTCTGTAGTATGATTGTAGGGTATAGCATGAGAAGTCCATAGCCCTTCTAGATGATTGTAAAAATCTTCAGAACGTGTTGGGAGTTCTTCTTCTAAAACATCTTGTAGTAGAAACTGCTCTTCCAAGTGGTGAAAATATTCTTCTGATTGCTCATCAGTCGGATTCCAAGGATAAGTGCCATCCTCTGGTTGCAGTAATGCTTCTAAAAATTCAAGTTCTATTTGAGAGGGGATTGTTTGAAGTTTTTCTAAATCGTTGATTTGTCTATTCATTTTGTTGTCTCCCGATTAATTATTTTGTGGTATTTACAGCTACACCAGCTTGCAACTAATTTCCGCACACAAATTTTAATTTTGCTGGTTTTTCTGTAAGCTTTTTGCTGAGATTGGAAAATAGCAACAAAGCACTGGAGTCTAAAGGGTAGGGGCTAGAAAAAATAAGAAGTTTTCAAAATTTTCTTTACCCAATTGTGGACAATGACTTCCAAGATGATAAGTTGTCCGAAATGGTAAATTAGATTACAAATAAACTGATTGATAATTAGTTGATAGTACAAGTCTCCAGATTCCAAAAGTCTAACCAATCCCAAACCCCAAATCCAAAATTGTGATGACCTACTGTCTTCTGCCTTTGTGACTCTTGAGTTTAGGAACTCTCAATCATAAACTCCCAAGGATGACTATTTCTACTACCAAACTTTAACTGCATTCCTGGTTCAAGCAGAACTTCCTGGTGGTGGATTTGTTGCCAATCATTATTAGTAGAGCTAGAAATCCAAGTTGTACCATAGGTAGAGTTTTCTCTCAGGTAATATGTTCGCACTGGAGTAGCGCCTGTGAAAGTATTCCGACACAAGATTTCAGCTTGGCGTCGAGAAACAGAAGGTTGTTGAATTACAATATCATTATCTGGAGTACGCCCGATGCGGGTAACTCCGGCGGTTTTCAGTTTATAAGTGATCCCAGCCGATCGCAAACAAGCCATAGGCAAGAGGGAAGCCATACCAGGTATGGAAGTTTCTGGTAATTCTGTATTACCTTCTTCGTAACTCCTAATTAGTTCGCCATCAAATTGTGGATGTAGATAGAGAACAGGTAATGTCCAAGGCAGTTGGTTAAATCTATAAACTGCCAATAGATGTTGTCTGGCTTCTGCTACAGCATGATCGATTGGCAATCGTCTTCGTAAAGCTTGGACAAAAGTATGAATAAAAGTCAGACTTTCCTCGTCAGCAATTTGGTCGCGCATTCCTAAAGCAGCAGGAACGCCATTGCGAATCAGCACCTCAATCAAACTGCTGCAAGGTATTGCCTGACCGTTAACAGCAGCAGGTTGGGCTCCCCAACAGGCATTTAAAACTGCTAATTTCACCCCTGTATGGCTGAGAACTTGTGCTAGTTCTATACCATTAAGACGCATACTAGGACGCAAATGCAAATACCCACCATCGGGACCTCGGGAACCGTGGCCTCCATAGAATAAAATATTGTAATTTCTGGTTTCTAGTTCTTGGATCAACTGCTGTGGGGTTGGTTGTACTAGTGTGTTTACTGTACAAGGTGCATATCCTTGGGTATGACTTCCCACTATAGAGCCGTTAGAAAGAGTTTGCTCTAAAATAGCAGCTTCTCTATCCAGTTGGAGATTATTTTCACCCTCTCCCAGAACTAGCAGAATATTTAATGATTGATCAGTTCGCAAACGCTGTGGTAGAGGTTCAACCTCATTAGTAGTACGACTAAATAAAATGTTTTGAGACAGTGACATTGCTGACTGACCAACTTCGCGCTGCATAATTTCCCACGGCAAAGCAGTTAAATTTGGGTCACGAATTTCTAATCGAAAGCGCAAACGTGTATTTTGACCAGTGGCAATACCGCTACTGTATTCTAGACTGCCCAGGATTGGCCCATCGAATAACCAACGCCATAGGCTAATTCCCAAATATTGCATCAGACGGCTAGTGTAACTCATCTGACCAGAAGTTGGTGACAACAACTCATTTGGGAGTGGATTTGATGTTGCGGGTATGGCTGTGGGGGAAATATCTATACAACTGTTAGGAGCAAACATCTCCTGCCACTTTCGCCAAGCGTGAGTTAACTCCGCTGACCAGACGCAATCGTGGATATCACGAGCGCCAGGGTAGGGAGCTTCAAACACACAAATAGCGAAATGGTCAGGGCCAGCATTGACGAGACGCTTAACCGCCAAGTTCAGGGATGGATTCATTACATACAAACATCAAAATCAAAAATTTTCAATAACGTAGCTACAAAAGACAACAAAAATAATTGCCTTTTGTTGAATTTTTCTTTTAGCTTTAACCTGTATTATTTCAGGTTTCTACTAGTTTATCGAGTTTTTGGCTATTCAGTGTTACGACGGGGTTTAGTCTGTTTAGAACCTGATTCTCGTTGATTTGAAGATGCAGGTGTACGGTTAGGCTGTGCCTGACATTGAGCAATAATTTCCTGGGAGGGTATGGAGATATCCTGTGCCTGTGATAATTTTTGATATTCTGACAATTGTAGTGTGTATACTTCACCTGCTTTCACTACAGGTTTCCTTTCTATAGGAGATAGTATTGGTTTGGATGAGTTGGAACATACTCGCAGATAGACTAAAGCATTTAAATTTGTCGGTTCTGCTGTTACTACTTGACTGTTATGAATTTTAAATACACTACCGGCAGGTGCGATCGCTTGTTGTGGAGGTGATGTATTTGTCAACAGTTGTATATCAGTTGCGGTTTGAATGACATCAAGGCGATCACTTGGTGCAGGTGATATAACAGTTGGTTTCAAGTCAACAGAGGGAGTATTATTAATTGTGGGAAGAACAGAATCGTTTTTTTTGTTATTGAGCATCCACAAAGTCCCAAATAAACCAGCACCAAGTACTAATCCTACAAGGATGATCAACTGTAGCGGGACAAAGGTCGGTCGCTTACTTGGCTGGGTATCTGGAATGACTTGGGTTTTTTGATGATAACCACCTTCTGTTGTTGGTTGTAGGGTTTTGGCTGGGTAAATACTGCTACCAGTTGCCATAGCGGATATGTCAGACAAAACAAATTGTGGTTTTGTCTGTGGTTCTAAGTACTTAAATTGGTGGTGTACTAGGGCAATAGTGACATTATCATGTCCATTTTGGGTGTTAGCAATCTCTAGTAACTTCTCTACCACACTCATGGCATCAGTTTTACCGTGAATTAACGGTAAAATTTCTGTTTCCCAATGCTGTTCTACACGATCAAAGTCACTTAAACCATCGGAACAGAGCAGGAAAATACAATCTTCGTCGAGAATAAAGCGTTCTGCCGAAGGATGTAATGAAGAGCTAGGACTCATTCCTAGAGCTTGTACCAAGGAACCGGAAGCACCCTGTTGAATGGCATCTCGATAAATAGCATAGCCCAACCGTACTTCACGCGAAGCGACATCATCATCAAGGGTTACTTGATAGCAACCTTGGCGCGTAATCCAGTAGGCACGACTATCACCAACATGAGCAATATACATTTCATGGGCAACAGGCAAAGCCATTACCAAGGTTGTTCCCATGCGCTGGCGTCCTTGGCGACTCTCGCTGTCGTTGCGCTGGCTGATTTTGTCGTTAGCAACAGCTGCTGCTCGTTGTAAATCTTCAAGTAGGGAATTTGGATCAATGTGGTCGTAGGGAACTTTAGTTAGTTCTTGTACCTGCTGTTGAATGGTTTCAATCGCCAGATTTGAGGCGACATTACCACCTTCGTGTCCACCTATCCCATCACAAACAATTGCCAAAGCGCTGGAGTTGGGTGGTTTGCTGATAATGCTACCACTGGGTGGATAGCAGGCATCTTCGTTGCGTTGACGACTTGGGCCTGTGTCACTGACTGTGGCAATTGTGATGGCATGAGATTGAGAACGCCCTAGTGTTGAGAGTCCTTTATCTAATACTTTCACTAGTTGCTCGGCTGTGTGGATTTCTCCTTTGATTAAGGCATGACAAACTTCTTTAACAAATTCTGCGATCGCCCCTTTGGCGGTGCTTACCAACTGTTGCCAAAACTCTCCTAAATGGGTCAAACTCGCTAAAGAATCCTCTTCATAACGCAATTCCAATAGCCGGACTAAGGAGCCTTCTACCCTTAATAGTTGGGGATTAAGTAAGCTTGAGGCCACACCTTCACTAGCCAAAGGTTGCCACAATTGTGCTATCTGCCATAACCAATTAAGTTGCCGCATCGATGTAGCTTCACGCCACGCAGTAGTTAACTCACCACATAGCTGTACATCGAACGAAGTTGCACTATATGTAATTTTTAGCGGCGGTTTTTCTAAAAGTAATATGTCTTCCCCTTGACTGCCATTTGATAAAGAAACTACACCATATACCTGTGGTATATGTAAGCGGTAGGGAATTAATCTTAAATAAGGTCTGATTGATTGTAATTTTTCTGGATCTGGCGTTTGGGGTAAATAACCAGGCTTAGTATCTAAAAGAATATATTTATCTATAACTAGATAGCGAGTGGCTAATATCTCTCCAGGATTACCCAAATTCAGACCATCTGCCACAGCCCAGAGGAAGCGTTTGGGTAAAGATGTAGAGCATCGCTGGCAGAAGTTGTGGGTTAGAGGGTTCGGAGCCTGACAAAGTTCGTTTGGGCAATAGAGGTTAGCCGCATCATTTTCCATAGTTTTCCCACCGGTCAGCGATTGGCAATTTCTTTAATAGTATTGGCGGCGGTATCTAGACCGCTCATATTTTTTTAAACTGATATATCCAGGCTTTGGAACAATCGAAACAATCATAATTTAAATTTTTGATCAATAAAGTTAAGTACGAAGGTGCGCCCAAACAACAATGTAATTACTCCACCCCACAGTTACTTTGTAGGCTGCTCCGTCACCGGAGAGAATAAACTGACTACTTGCCATCCAAACAAACGCCTTCACAACTACAACTACTGGCTGAGACTAATTACCCCAGAAGAAAGGGGAGATCATACCAGTCTTTCTTTTAGTTTATAGGTAGTTCGGCATCAATAAACAAACTGAAATATCATAGCTAATAGCTAGACTTTACTCGCTGCTAGCAAGTTACTATAGCCAAAATATTAAGCT
Organism: Fischerella sp. JS2; assembly: GCF_032393985.1. Taxonomy (NCBI): domain Bacteria; kingdom Bacillati; phylum Cyanobacteriota; class Cyanophyceae; order Nostocales; family Hapalosiphonaceae; genus Fischerella; species Fischerella sp. JS2. The sequence continues at coordinate 6,795,087 of NZ_CP135918.1, read as the reverse complement.
TATTACTTCTGCCTAGTACGTTAAAAGCAAATTTAACATATTTACTCAGTTAAAGTGTAGTTAAAGATCATAATGAAAAAAAAATTCATCGCACTGCTAAGCCAGGCGATGAATTTCTGAAGAATCACGAAACCATTGAGGATAAATCTAAAGAAGTTGCTGTAGATGCTCCTGATCTTAGGGATGTTCATATCCAAGTGGCAACATCCATTGTTGGAGAGTAGTCCCAAGGAGAAAAACAGCTTTACAGCATCTTCAAAAATGCCGAAGAAACTTTAGGACAACCGCAAGTTGATAAATAAGGAAATCTAGTTTTTTGGCAGTCATTGCTTATGTATCAATATTTATTGATTTTTGAGTTTATACATAAAATTAAGTTTATTAATAAATTAATATGAATGAGCTTAAATGTCTCATTAAAAATCTTAATTTTAATTAGTAAATTAAATAGTTAATGACTATTCAGTATTAAATAAATTTAAAGGTTTTTCTAAGCGAAGGAGAATAAATTCGGTATTGTCGGCTTGTCTAGGAGTGCGACCAAAACTATCAGCATAGTTATTATCGTTGATTACAAGTAGAGTTGTTTGATCTACAAGTAATACACTTTCTATAGTCACGAATGGAAAGGTGAAGATGCCAGCCTTGGTGCTATTGCCTCCTATGCGCTTAGGATCTGAGATATTTAATAAATCTACTAATAATTCTTTATCAACAAAACCCTGAGCATCAATTTGTTTAAGATTAATTTTATAAATACGCTTGAATTGAGCAGGAGATTTAAAAGCAGAATTGTTAGGTTCTCCTTGCTTTTGATCACGTTCTATCACAAGATATTCATGATCATTAATGGCTGTAAGTTCACCAATTGCATGGCTTTGATGTTCTAGGTGATAAAAGAAAATTTGACCTGTGTATTGTTTTGTCGCTAAGTCAAATTCATGAATTAACAGGCGCTCTTTTAAAGAGTCATGCTTTAAAGGTCCTTCTAACAAAGCATAAAGTTTGGTTCCACTACTATTAAGCGCTAAGCCTTCAAAACCTTTAGAACCACCCAGGTTTGCAGTGGCAATTCTTGCTTGCTCATCAGGCAAATTCATCAAATCTGGGTGGTCAGGAGATTTTACAAAATTTAACTTACCAATACCCAAAAAATTAGGTAAAGGGATAGGAGCATCTAGTAGTTCGCCATTTTGTCCTATATGCAGTAAAAAGGGGCCAAATTCGTCTCCCAACCAGTAGCTACCATCACTCAAACGGCGGAAGGACTCTATATCAAAATCTCCCCCTGTTAACAAACGATTTGTTCTGATTGCTGGGCTGACAGAGATAGTGCTACCTGGGTAAAATGATTTTTCTGCAACAATAGGAAAGTTTACTTTACGATTTTTATCATTTAGTTCTAAGAAGCTTTGACGATTAAACCAAGACAGTCTTTCTCCGGTTTGTAAATTCACAGGAAAAACTTTACCTGTAGTAAAATCAGGTTTGATTGCATAAATACGTAATCTATAATCAGGCGAATTGGCCTTACTACCAAAACCATTGTCTGAAATGACTAGATAAGTGCCTGCTTTTGGTCCTTGAACAACAGCGGAAAAACCCTGTACCGGTTGAGTGTGAAGAAAAGGAGTTGTGCGATTTGTCTTTTTAAATTGAGCAGTTGTGGAACCGACAGCAAATGTATCCGCACTTAAGACAGCACGCCCAACTAGTTCTGCTGCTTGAATTGGGGACAAGAGCATGAACAATATAATAACAAGAGGCTGCGGCAATAGCCAAGCAGCCAGTTGTTTGAGAAAGTGGGGGCAAAGCATTGGGTGATGATTTATCGGTGGTTTAATGCCAAGATATATATCCTACTGCTTCGCCTGTAAACGAGTTAGGAGTAAAAATTTTATAATTCATAACTCTAACTCTTCACTCATGACTTTATTAACCCGTAACTATCTTGCTCATCAGGTGCAACTTGGGGAAGTCCCATGCTGTAATTATTGACGCGAGAAGAGAGATTATAACTGATTTCGCCTTTATGCAGGAGCGATCGCAGAAAATGCTCTAGGTCTGACCCGATGCGGCGTAAATTGTAATCAGTCAGGTCTGCACCACTAGATGCTTCTACTAGTTCATCAAACTTGCGATAAACCTTTTGCAGAGCATCTTCATTCCAGGTAAATTCGTTGTCTGGGTCAACATCCAACGTTAAGACCTGATTGCTGGGAACTAGTTCGCCATCCCGGTCAATTTCTGCCGCAAAAATACGGATATGCCGGGTTGTGGACTTAAGCAGCATTGGGTTGTCGTCCATAACGGTGTCAGATTCAAGTAATAGCAGTTCTCGTTTGACTAGAATACAAGCAATTTATCGAAGATGCCACGATCAGCGAATACCTATCAGGTTCTTAGCCTTTTCAAGGATAGGGATAGTTCTATCTTAATCTTGATTGGGGAACAACTAATCAGTTATCAGTTATCAGTTATCAAATTAAACTGGTCACTGTTAACTGTTAACTGATTCATGCCCTATCTCCAACTCCCAGTTGAATCCCCTTGAATCTTTAGCTAAGATGGCCGCCACAGCCTTCTCATCAAAAATCTATGCCTGTTATAGGTAAAAGATTCACCTAGTTGGAGAAGACTACGGGAGGTGAGGGTTTACTGTGCTAAAGGACAGACAATGAGTAAAATATCGGCGATCCTACGAATGGAAGCCCTCATCTGTTTAATGATTTAGTAGGATTTTGGACTCTAGCGTTGGGTAGATACATCTTGAGGTTGGTATAACTCAAAATTTGTCTACTCTCTGCTTTTTCATAAGATTGGCACCTAACTTCATCAATGAGAACAGTTAAAGTCCTTTGTGATTGTATTGATTTGGTTATATTGTTTTTATTTTTTAGGAAAGAAGAAAATTACTTAGCCAGGAGGAACCCCTTAGTATGCATCACTGTCAAGTTTTTCGTACATGTCCAGCCAAAGGCATTTTAAAACAGTATACTTGGCTGGAATAATTTGCACAAAGTTTATATTGTCTGTCAAAAGAAAAAATGTTACCTATGAAGTGTTTCCCTATTAATAAATTGTACGTATTCATCAACAAGAAAAATCGTACATCTAGTGATTTTACGTAAATTTTTCCCTAACAACGACAGGCTTTCATTATGTAAAAGAAAATCCGGGTTTATACTTACGTATAACCACGACTAAATCAGTAAAATCCCAAACTGTTATTGACGTAGAGATAAAGTTGATGTAAAAACCTTTAAAAAGCCACAACAAGTTCTTACAGAAACTTTATTGTATACAATCTCAAAAACTGAATAATAGTTATGGCTTGGTTCAACCACAGTATTTGCTGCAAAATCTGAGTCTTGACATTAAGAGTCGAGATAGAAACAATAGCAGGAGAAGCAAAATGAAATGCAAATTTAGTTTAAGGAAAGAAAAAGATTGATTCAAACATTTTGGATTTCAAAAAAATATAAAGAATTTTTGCGCCTAGATATAGTCCCTCACCTCTATCACCAAAAAATAAAGGAATCCTAAAAACTATGAACTCTAAAGTATTACCACGCCAAATAAATAATATTGAAGTAGGCGTTTATGAATGTGAAATCCATCTCAAATTTCGATTGATTGAGGAAAAAAGTTTATTAGGCGATCGCGACCAACTTTTGCAGGTGTTATTAGATGCTTTACTAACTGAAGGATCTGACGAATTTCTAGAGACTCTGCAAGCTTCTGTGAAGGCTCAGGAAATTTCAGAACTGAAAGCATCGCCACAAATGCGACGTCAATTAATGCGTTTACGTAACTCTACTGAAAATGCTTAGTCTTGGGAACTGTAATTACCAGTAATAGTATGTCTTGTATTGGGCAGGGAATGGTGACTTTTTTGAGTTTGCCATTAGTCGATTTATTATTTTGATGAGTCTGCTTGTGTAACCCAATCCCATAGTTACAAGCTTCAGTAAAATTTTACTCTACAAGAAGGTTCTTTCTGGCCATCTAGGGAGAGACACTATCCCTTTTACAGTAGCCTTCACCCTTTGCACTACGGATACAGACTTGGGTGCCTACTAATGTGTTTGAACCTTGCTTTCCAGCAGGTTTTAAATTTTGATCTTATATTTCCAGGGTATTACTAGAACCAGCACTCTTGATAAATATCTAGATATTCATACCATTTTGGATTTTGGATTGGAAAACTTTATCTGGGTATAGATTCTGTCAATCTATTTGTTACAATCATTTTTCAAATTGGTATCATAATCGATACAAATCGCAAAATTACAGAATTCAGAATCCCGAGTTTAGAATTCTGAATTCTGGATGATGCTGATTGGATAATGTGTTGGGTAGACAACTCATCATGTCGTGTCCGACTAATTGCTTATAATATCAAACTTGAGCATTGGGCATCGGGCATTGGAAAATCATCACTATCTTAATTACCCTTACGGGTTCGCCAGTCGCTCATGGGGGACTCGGAACCCCTGGTGGGGATTGGGGGAAAACCCCCTGCGTAAGAGTCGTTGGCTCACCAATTACCCATTACTTATTACCCGACTCCAACGGATAATATAGTGTTCAAGCGGACATGACATCATTTGTGATCTAACTGTTGGATCACACAACTAAAGGTAAATAATAAAATCTTCAGCGTTGATCACCAAGTACTTCACTTAGCCAAACCATGTTCAAGAGCAAAACGGACTAACTCGGTTCGGCTATTGGTGCCAGTTTTACTAAACAAACGGCTGACATATTTTTCAACATTGCGGACGCTGGTTTCTAGGCGACGAGCAATCTCTTTGTTCATTAAGCCTTCTGCTACCAAATTTAAAACACTTTGCTCACGGGGAGTCAAATCGATTGTAAATGGTGGTGGAGATTGGGCGATCGCATTTCTTTGAGTCAACAGTGCTTTGATTTGAGCGATTTGATTAGCCAAATCGGCAATGTCAGGCGTCTCCCCTTCTTCGGTTGTAGTTGGAGTTTTACTTGTGCGTCGTGCTAGCAAATTTTCGACTATTGCCACTAGTTCATCAGGATCAAAAGGTTTAGGCAGATAAGCATCTACACCAGCTTGATAACCTTGGATGCGATCGGTCGTCATGCCTTTTGCAGTTAAAAATATCACTGGTAATGCTTGAAAGCGGGGGTCTTCACGTAGTTGCTTGAGAAATTGATAGCCATCTACCTGAGGCATCATAATGTCAGAGATTACCAAATCAGGTGTACTTTGTTGCATTAACTCCCAGCCCTCACGAGCGTTACTGGCAATCTGAACGTTGAAACCGCTTTCCTGTAAATAATCTTTTACTGCTTCACGCAGCCCCGGTTCATCATCTACCAGTAACAATTGTGCTGACATTTACAGTTTCCTTTCTTCGACTTTATCTCCAATTTAGCAGGCTGTTGGTAATCATGCATAAAGACTGATAGATGGGCTAGCCGAAAAATGAAATTCAATACTAATAGGGTTTGGCAAAAATTTCAAGTCGGCTCTTTTAGCCCAAGTATCTTAATTTATGTCAGGTAGAGGTGTAACAGATGTCAGACTATCATCTCAAATGTAGGAATATTATATTCCCTGTCTTCCTGCTTAGCTGAATTTATCCAGTTTAGTAAAGCAGCCGTTAATTTCAATACTTGCTTTTTCAACGCAGAAATATTTAATGTGAAGACTTGACTTACGCTATTAAAGCGCTCGAGTTCCCGATGATAATCGCTCTGCTCGATATTTAAAACCTCTGTATCTATCATTGTGCTGATACGATGTGCAGCTAGTTGCAGCTGTTCCACATCACGCTCACTAAACTGATGAGACTCAAAAGTGCCAACGTGCAGTACTCCTACTACACCTTGTTTAAGCGGTATTGGTATGCCAACAAGTGATTTCAAATCCTTTTGGCGCAAAATTGGGCTGAATATTTCTACTCCTGACAAGTTATTCAATATCATTGGTTTCATGCTTGCAGCAATGCGACCAGCTATACCATGCCCAATGGGAATACGGATATGTTGTGCTATCTCTTCTTCAAGTCCAATAGTGGCATAGACATCAAGCTTTTGTTGATCCGTAACAGGTAGTAGGAAAGTAACTGTGTCCACAGACATATACTCTTTCAACCACTCAAGCACTTTTTGAAGTGATTCATCAAGCTTAGTAGCTGTGCCATTTTGTTTTTCACCTATAAAGACATTCCAGCCTTTATAGAAATTTGGTAAACCAGTGTCATCTCTCCAATATAACATTATCAACTCCAGTAAATACAAAATCTGCAAATTACAGTAATATCGTTAGAAATTATAACGTTTTTAGAAATTTCTGTAGGGCAACAAAATTTTCTAAATTATGAAGTTTCAAGAATATTGAGTAAATAGAAGTGATATTTTTTTCAGATTTTAGCCATTCTCTGAGGAGAAAAAATCTATTAATTCCTCCATTTTGCTTGACTTACAGTGTAAAAAATTTATTAAGAATGCAAAGAGAAATTAGATCTTTTTTAGTATTTACTCAACCAGAAAAGTTAATAAGTTAATAGCTATTTAAACTGAGCAATTAGCAATTAACTATTAACTATTCACAATTTCAAATTTCACATTTTTATAGCATCTCAATGACCTTAGCTTTTTCTGGTAATTGAGCTTCTCTTTGACCAGCACTACGCGCCCTAGCAGTAAATAAACCAATAGGAGTATTTAATAAATCTACGAGTTGAATTTTACCCGCTAAAGCTTTGATGCTATTCCTTGGTAGTTCTTTGATTAACCAACGTGCTAATCGATAGGTGCATTCTTTTAATGTCATGTCTCGCATTAACTCCACACCATACAATTCGTGTAAATAGCGATTTGAACGTCCATAACGTCGCCATTGGCTTTGTAATTCTTTTAGTGTGCTACGGTGACGATGCTGTACGATCGCCTTGGTCGCAAATTCTAAACGTCCAATATTTTCTCGTTGAATCCGCCAACAGATATCAGCATCACCACCGGTTGTCAAATAGGGACGAAATAAACCTGCTTTCTCAAATGCTTGTCGTCGAATTGCTAAGTTTGCCGTTTGACCATAGGGACAAAATTTATGATTGAGGGTGTGCTTTTGCGATAAAGTATCTTGGTGAGCGGCAAATTTTTCTAGCAAGTTATTACCAGGTAGTGCTATGATTTCACCAGCGACAATTGCCACATCATTGTTAACAAAAGGTGCAATTAATAACTCTAGCCACTGTGGTTGAGGACGACAATCAGCATCGGTAAAAACAATAATTTGACTATTGGCGGCGCGAATGCCTGTGTTACGGGCAGCGTAGGAACTTTGAATTTGATTTTCACTGAGAGGACGAATTAATATAGGAGAATTTTTAGCAGTTTCTTGTAAGAGTTCAAAAGTGCGATCGCTGCTATTATTATCTACTAGCAAGTATTCCACCCATTCTTTTGGGTAAGTTTGAGCAAACAGACAATTAATTAATTCTGGTAAATCTGTTTCGCTGTTATAAATAGGAATAACCACTGATACCCTTGGCAAGAAAGCATCAGTGGTCGTTGTGTTACTTGATTGGTGATTCATATATTTAGGATTTGGAATTAACAACTATTGCTAGTTGTTTGCTGGTGGTTGGTGGTTGATGATTTTTATAATCAACAAACAACAAACAACAAACAACTACCTAATTTTTAGTATTCCCAAATCCTAAACCTGAGAACTAAAGTCGTAAATTATCAGCACCAAAGTTGTTTGCTTTTTGAGTGGTTTGATTTTGCAAAGGTTGGGCAAACTGATTGTTAGAAAGAATTGTCAAAGCACGAGTATATTGAGGATCTTTGTTAGTTCCCAACAAATCAGGGTTAGATGCCAACTGCCGTTGTTGTTCTTCTGTTAACTCTAATTTAATATCTGGTGCTATTCCCTTATGGTTAATATCTGTACCTTTTGGAGTGTAGTAATGGGCAATGGTAATTGCTACACCAGAACCATCTCCTAGTTCATGTACTGATTGGACTAAAGCTTTGCCAAAGGTTTGACTGCCAACTACTATTGCTCGTTTATTATCCTTCAGTGCGCCTGTGAGGATTTCACTTGCGCTAGCTGAGTTATTATCGACCAGTACCACTAAAGGACGGTTTGTTATAGCTGTGTGATTGGCTTTGCTCTCTTCACTGCCGCCTCTACGGTCTACAGTACGGACAATTGCACCATCATTCATCCACATCCGGGCAATTTCAATACTGGCTTGCAACAAACCACCAGGATTACCCCGTAAATCAAGTACAAAGCCATCAACTTGTTTGCTGTTCAAATCACGGATAGCCCGTCGCATCTGATCGGAAGCATGGGCGTTAAACTCCCTTAAACGAATATAGCCAACCCGACGTCGACCTTCTTGTTTGAGGGCATAACGTACTGTTGGAACTTCAATCGTAGCTCGTGTTAGTTTGAGGTCAAAAGCACTGTGTCCATCTCTTTCCAATCGCAAAGTCACCATTGTACCTGCTCGGCCACGAATCAGCTTGGAGGCATCTTCGATCTTCATCTGACGGGTGGGTTTGCCATCAATAGCTACAATCTCATCCCCAGCCTTGATTCCAGCTTTAATTGCTGGCGAATTTTCTAAGGCTTCTACAACAACTAACCGCTTGCTATTTTCATTCACCTCCATCCGAATGCCAATTCCAGAGACTTCTCCAGATGTTTGGTTGGTAAGGGCTTCAAATTGTTTAGGATCCATAAAGCGCGTGTATGGATCTTCCAGCTTTTGCAGCGCTTCCCGGATAGCGATGTAAGCTTCTTCTCGAGAGGAATAGTTTCTGCTCAATAGGCTTTGTCTGATTGTTAGCCAATTTTGGCGGTTAAAAGAACCATCTACATATTCGCGATTTACGAGTTGCCATACTTGATCAACTACCTGTTTAGGGCTATCTTGTAGTGCTGCACGAACAGAACGACACCAACCTGGTCCGAATGCAGATACTGTAGCTGTGGTGGCGATCGCTCCTCCAATTAAAGCTACTTGCAGTGGCGAGTAACGTTTTGCAGATTGTTTCATGTATATAAGCTGGAATAGTTGTGTGGTTGACAGTTTAGCAATCAGAAGCTCTTTAGAAAGTTATTAGTTTGCTCGGCTATACTCCCTTCATCCTGTTTTCCTTTTAACTATCTTGAAAATACCGTAATTCCTATCAAGGACTTATCTCGCACTAGTCAACTTGCTCAGTCAGCTTACTGCATTCGTATGACACTTTCATCAGTGTCATAATTGCACTCATTATTACCTAATACCAATTATTGCTAGATGCATTAATTTTAATGATTAAAAAATATAGGTAATTTAAATTTTATATAAAGTTGCCATGAACCGTAAAGTTACGAGTAGCCCTAATCTTCCCCGTAGAAATACCTTACTAAAAAAGTGGAGAGTGTTACGAAAAATTAAAATTTGCCTGTGTCTTCTCCTTAGTATTTGGCTAGTGTTTACCACTATAACTTTAGTCTTTGCATCCTCCAAGCCAGTGGACACTTTTTTCGTACTTGGTGGCAGTATTCGCCGGGAAATGTACGTCGCTAAACTAACCAAGCAATACCCACAAGTCAAAGTTTTAATTTCTGGAGGTTCTGCTGATGGCTGTATTTGGCTCATTTTTCAAAGGGAAGTAGCTGCAATGGCAAATGTCTGGTTGGAGAAGTGTGCTAGCTCGACTTTCAGTAATTTCTACTATAGTATTCCGATTCTACGCCGTTGGCATGTGCATAAAGTCATGTTAATTACCTCCCCTACACACCTACCACGGGCAAAATGGTTAGCACAGATTTTATTAGGCGCGCATGGTATTTGGGTAGAAACAGAAGTTGTACAAGAGCAAGGCATTCCTGGGAATCGTGAATATTGGGCGAAAACTGGATTAGATGTGACCCGTAGTTTCTTGTGGGCAGGATTAAGCCAGGTTATTCAGCCGCAATGTTCTCAAGTGACAAGATTGTCAGATGTAGATATCAAAGCTTGGCAGGATCGCAGTTTTAAATGTGAACAACAGGGGAATTTAGAGTGGGGGAGGTAGGGAGATGGGGAGGTAGGGAGATGGGGTGATGGGGAGTGTGGAGAGTGGTGAGCAACTAACAACTAACAACTAACAACTAATGTACAGACGCGATGTTCCTCGCGTCTCTACCCACTAACTACTAACTACTAACTAAATTTTTTGTATTGCGATCGCTTGAATTGTTGATATGGGTACTTCAGCGAAATACTGGCGCTGAAACTGTTCTTCGCGAACAACAGCTAAAAACTTGTTAATAGCAGTTTCTGCAAGTGGAGATTCAGTGTTTGGTTGTCGGCTAATTTGCAGATAACGATCTTGTCTTTGAATGGTAAAACCTGAATATCTTAATGCCCTTAAACCCATGTGTAAACTTTGGTCACTGATGCCAAGTTTTTGCAAAAGCTGAACACGGGTAACTAGTTGATTGGTGCGGCTAAGATATTTGGCAATTCCTACCAACGTCAACCAAATGTGTTCTGGAGGTTGATGTTCTGTTTCAGACCAGGCGATCGCTAGTGGTTGCTGATTATGAAGCGATCGTCTTAACCATGCCCGTAAATCATCCCAACTGGTAGGACATTCTTTAACCAAAAGTGGGGGAGTGGGGAGAGTAGGGGTAGTCTTGATATTACGCCAGTCTAATATTTGTATGGAGTGCGGAGTCACTTGTGCAGAGTGTTCGCTAGAACGTACGGCAATTAAGCGAATTTCATAACGTTTTTTGAAGGTATTGTAATCTAACTCCACAATGCAATCACAGCGTCCCGATGGCAATTCCTCCTTATAGTGTCCCCACCACACGCCAGGAAAAGGATTTTTGGTAGACTCATCCCGAATATCAAACTCGGCTTTAATATACTGTATCTTTTTACCCTGGAAATCTTGCTGATTGCGATGCCAAGCATTTTCAAACCAGCAGCTTTGAATCAGCAATTTTGGCACGGGATTACCCATGCCACAGGGTTCTAAAAGTTTTAATTCTAAAAATAATTCTTTCCCCAAATCCGCCACTGTCACCACTAAGTCCGCTTGTACTGTAGGTGTTAAAGTTGTACCGCCCAAAGTTTGCCGTAATTGCTGGTTAATCGCTTCTGTAAATAAAGGAATATTTTCCACTGGTAGACTCAATCCCGCCGCATAAGGATGTCCACCAAAACGATGTAACAGATGGGCTTGATTTTTGACTAGTTGGTACAGATCAACGGAGTTAACGGAACGTGCAGATCCACGGGCTAGAAGAGGAGAAATAGTGGGGGAAGTGTGAGGGGTGTGAGGAGTATCTTCCCCTCCTACTCCCCCTACTCCCCCTACCCCTTCGCTACTTAACAAAATAGTCGGTCGTCCTGTCTCTTGTGCGACTTGTCCTGCTACTAATCCCAAAACGCCAACAGCCCACTGAGGATCGGCTAAAACGATGACGCTGGTGGTGGACAAGTCCATTTGGCTGATCTTGTGGTTGACTTGTTGGGCAACCTCTTTTTGTAGAGACTTGCGGCGAGAGTTGGCTAATTCTGTTGCTTCCGCCAACTGGTGAACACGAACCTGGTCACGGCTAGTCAGTAATTCTACGCAGAAGCTAGCATCGCCTTGAATGCGACTGACGGCATTGATACGAGGGCCAAGTCCGAAGGAAATATCTGTAGGGCGATCGCCACTTTTCTGACACAATTCCAACAATCGCCCCACCCCTGGGCGTCGTCGCTGGGCGGGTGGTAGTTTAAAATCTTCTTGCAACCGTTCAATTCCCAATTGTGCTAAATAGCGACAATCTCCGCTCAACTGCACTAAGTCAGCTATTAACCCCACAGCAACTAAATCCAACAAATCTTCTAATGGCTGTTGTGGAATTTTCGGCAAACTTTGATACAAAGCTTCTACTAACTTGTAAGCAACTGCCACTCCAGAAAGATGAAACAATTGATGATCACTAGACAAATATCGAGGATTAATAATGGCTGTCACAGGTGGACGTTCTGCTGGTAAAGTGTGATGGTCTGTAATAATCACATCAATACCTAGTTGATTGGCATAAGTAATTTCATCAATATTTGTACTACCAGTATCACAAGTGACGATTAACTTACATCCTTGATGCGCTAACTTATTTATGCCTTGACAGTTAAGCCCATGAGATTCTGTTAATCGATTCGGAATATAATAAATTAACTGCGAATTTTGGTGAAAAAACTGTCCCAAGCCATCCCATAACACAGCTGTGGAGGTAATACCGTCGGCGTCAAAGTCTCCCCAAATGGCAACTGTGTCACCAAATTTCCATGCCCTTTGTAAGCGTTCTACCGCCAGGTGCATTTCCTGCCCAAACTCAAATGGACTCGCAGGTAAGTAAGTTTTGGGATTGACAAAATTAGTTATTTGTGAAACATCTCTTATACCACGTTGCCACAACAACTGTGCTGCAAACTGTCCGCTAGATGCGGGTGTATACTGCTTGACAGCTTCTAAGAACCACTCAGGCGGTTGTTCAGTTGATGTCAAAATCCACTGTTGTTCGGGCATACATATTAAAATTTTTGTGATTTTACTTAGTGTCTTGGTGTCTTGGTGTTAATTAAGATTAATATTTAAACTACAAAGACACGAAGACACAAAAAACATTTAAACTACAGAGTCTTCTTGGTGTTGAGCTTCACTGATGAGGCCATTCAAGGCAACTTCATTGACGATCGCTTCAGCTTTACGAGTGCGGATAGGACGCGATCGCTTATAACCTGCCCTTTCCGCTTTTTGTCGTTCGTAATCAATTAGTCTGCCATAATGTTCGTGTTTGCTTAAATTCATTGACAAGAAAACATGCTGGCGGATATTACCAAAACCTTTGCGGCTAAAAAATTTCACTGCTGCTACGTTTTCTGGATCTGTGTCTACCAACATAAACCGCGCCCCATCTTCAATCATCCGGGCGATGGCAGTATCAACTAGTTTGTCACCTACACCACGTCGTTGAAATTTCGGGCTGACTCCTAGCCAGAGAATATATCCGTAAGTCCAAGATGCTTTGGTAATGATGGTTCCTAAAATGAATCCTGCAAGTTGTCCATCAATTTCTGCAACTAAACAGTATTCTGGATCGGTGTTATAAAGTCCGATCACCTCCCATTCATCCCAGCAACGATACAAATAAGGATACAAATCACTGGTAAATAATTCTTCTCCTAAATGATAAACGGGGGCGATATCGTCAATTTCTAATTCGCGGACATAAACCGTATCAAAATCTTGTGAATGCATAAAATCATATTATTGTTTGTTGGTGAGTCCAGCCCCCGTCTTGGCGGTCTCCGTCACGATGGGGGACTTGCGAACCCGAAGGGTTGTTGTTTGATGTTTGGTGTTGGTTGTTTGATGTTTAGGTGTCGTAACAATCAACTATCAACTACCAACCACCAACTACCAACTACTAACAATTCCTTTTATAGAGATACTTCTTGAATATTAGCGATATTCGTGAGGTTGGTGTCTAATTTTTGCAGAGGAGAGTTTGCTTCTGATGTTTTTGCGGGATTAGCATAAGTACGATTACACCTCTTGATAAAGTGACAATATTCACAAGTTTTACTACCTTCTGAAACCTGCGGAAAATCTTTTTTTTGCTGATACTCTTCTAGCCAATTGGTTAATTTACTTAGTAGTTGTTTGAGTTTTTTGGCAGTCTTTTCGTGTTGGTTATAATTGTAATTGAATTTAATACTTTGTGGTTTACCTTCAGATTGAACAAACCAATATGTCATAGAAATATTTTCTGGCAGATAATTGCTAGTCTCAGCTAATACGTACATATAAAGACGTGTCTGCCAGTTCTGTTCTAACTTGCGTTTATTGGGTAGTTTGGGATAAGTTTTCCAGTCAAAAATTTGTGCTTGCTGACTATCTGCAATTAGTAAATCATAGACAACAGTGAGTAAATAATTTTGGATCTGTAAAGTGCGGTAATGTTCGCTTTCTCGAAAAGTTTGACTATTATTAATAGGTGTGAGAATTTCCGCAGCCGCATTTGTAAAAGCTGTCATCCAACTTTGCAATTGAGCATCTGTTTGCAAAAAACTATCAATAGGTAAGCCCATTTCTCGCTGTTGCATCAGCAAGTGAAAGCGACTCCCTAAAGTCTGGTGTTCTTCCCGTTCTATTTCGGTGGGTGAATAGAGTTGTTCTAAGTAGGTGTGTTGAAACTGTCGTGGACAACGTTCTAGCAGGTTCAGTTGTCCTTGCGAAAGTCGCAATAGTTGAGTTTGAGTGGATAGCATTGTTTTAGATTAGCCTTGATTGTAAAAAAGCGATCGCTTCACCTCAAGTCATAGAATTTAGAACTTTAGATTGATTTTATGTCAAATATAATACATTTTTGCTATAGTGCTTAAGTAGCAAATACTTAGGCAAGCAAAAGGCTGGGAAGATAAAAATGAAATTTGGAATTGATATAGGACATAATTGTCCTTCAGATACAGGTGCGGTCGGAGTTGAAAAAGAAGATAAACTAACGAAAGCGGTTGGCACATTTTTGATGCAAAAGTTGGCAGCCGCAGGTCATAGTGTGATTAATTGCACTCCTACAACAGCCGTAACTGTGGGAGAGTCACTCAGAAAAAGAGTCGAAAAAGCTAATAGCAACAATGTAGATATCTTTGTCTCCATACATTTTAATGCATTTAATGGGCAAGCGAATGGCACAGAAGTTTTTGCTATTAGTAATACCTCTAAAGCTATAGCTAGGTCTGTTCTCAACGAAATTGTCAAACTCGGATTTAAAAATAAGGGAGTTAAAAGCACACCATTTTTTGTCATTAAAAATACCTCAATGCCAGCTATTTTAGTAGAGTGTTGTTTTTGTGATTCCAAAGCAGATATGGATCGCTTCAATGCTGAAAAAATGGCTGAGGCAATCAAAGATGGATGAATTGGAGATACAGACACAGATGAACCAAAGCCTGCTGAAGGGAAAAAATATCTTTTGAAAATTACTCAAAAAACAGTATTAAAACCTTCTACAGAACAATCATCTGAGATACCAAAAGAAGCTTTAGTAGATATTGAGTCTGGAGAATACTCTATTTTAGATTTCAGATATGAAGAAAAACACTACTGGGTGAAGTAGGTTGATAAAAGTAAGGCTAATCGGGATGAGCATTTTATTTTCGATGCATATGGAAAGGTTGTAGAAGAAAGATAGTATGATTTATTTTCCTAATTAATTAGCTAAATTTAAATTATTTTATAACTCAGCCGGGCTATTCAGGATAAGTTCTTCATTGACTGAACTGCTAATTTGTTTTGCAAGCAATATGCAAACACTATTTTTTCGTTTGCGTCTCAATAGTGCATAAGTTGATTTAGTTTACACCAATAGGAATATAGAAGAATTCTCTAAATAAAACTTTCATTTGAGGAATAGAACTTCTTGCATGAATTCTAGAACATCCTCAATCTCTCTGTAAATGCAGTAAAAAAGATTTAGTTCCCTTTGCGTAAGGGTTTGAAGTTAGGTTGAGGTATATTGTAGAGCGAAAATCATACAATTAACTTTGTGCAAATCCGTAATTCCTAAAATGAGCGTTGTTTTATTGAATAACTAGAACTTAATTTTAATTTTGACCAGGGGTTGAAATATTATGCGTTTGGAAAATTTCTATCAAGCCAGCAAACAAGCTAAAGATAATAAAAGTTCTTTAGATTATGGGATTGAAGCGATCGCTGCTGATAAAGAATTAGCCACCCATATTCAACAGGTATTGATTTGGTTGAAATTTCTTGATCCACCGGCGGATGGACAGTTTGGACGTATTTCGAGTGATGCACTTGTGGAATTTCAGGTGTCTATTTCTGCAATTCGTCCAGAAGTTGCTGACGAGAAAGGATTTCTGGGTTTAGCAACAGCTAAAGCGTTAATAGAAAGCAAACCAAGTGATATTCCTGCACCTAAAATTGATTACTCTCTTAATAACCTAGCAGCTCGACTGATTAAATTTATGGTAGAGATGAACTACCGCGTATCTGTAGGGGACAAAAAGTACAACATTGTCTATGTTGAGGGAATGAATGGCGATGGAACTCAAAATAGTGATGCTCCCAACGAATTCAATGATCGCCGTATAATAATTGAAATACCAAATGCAGATTCTAAACCAGTAATTAGAGGTAATTGGGAAGGTACAACAGAACCTGGTACTAGTTTCACCAATAATCCTATGGGAGGTAGAGCAAAAGAATTAGGAGCTGCCAGAATCGCTTTTGGACAGTATAAAGCTTGGGCAGTAGGCATTCATTACGGAGGTGGTTCAGATCCACATGAAGCCTTGGTGCAAAAGACACCGATTTCTGTATATCGCGACAAAAATAAAGACATGATGCGAACTGGTGATTTTCTGGATACAGGTGTCTTTGATATCAACCAACACTGGGGATTTGACTATCCTCGTACTAATATTAAAGGTGCTAGTGCAGGATGTTTAGTCGGACGTACTCGCAATGGCCATAGAGAATTTATGGCAATTATTAAACAAGATATACGTTATCAGAGAAACAAAGACTATTTGTTTCACACAACAGTAATTCCTGGTGATGAATTTTTAGCTAAATACCCTGTGAAATAATTAACAAGTAATTGCAAAGGTGTAAACTTTTCAAAAATTACATATTGATTTAGAAGGGGATACTCAATGAGTTTGTTTAATTAATGTAAGCAGGAACTTCTGCATTTACTTGATGAAGTCAATGGATTACACAGTGAAACTTTTTATTTAATGCAGAAAGTTCAAACAGTATCTATCTTTGAGCTTCAAGGTCTTGATATTAAAGGAGAATGGCAAAGAACCAAGCATTCTTTAGTAATCTTGGTTTATTAGAACATATAAATCTTCTTGAGTCTGATCTTGAGAGAAAAGATGTTAGATATTTCATAGGTAAAAAAAACAATGAAAATTCTAAATTCACAAAATTTATGGACAGCTATAAGAGACTGACTAGAAGGATTTAAAGCTAAAATTTTAGTGCTTGATGTCAGGAAATAAATGGACAACAAGAATTTTATTTTGTAAATTTACCAGAGGTTTAATTTGATTTATGAGTTTCCTCAAAAAAGGTGGTAACAACGACCTAACTGGAGATAATCAAGTTCCAGATGATAATATAAAAGATGTTTTGGAATCTCTCAAGATCATCAATCAAAACATTATTGAACTTTCCAATACTCTGAATAAAGAAGTTAACTCCTATCACAAAGATGAAAATCTCAAGAGAGAGGTTGAGGAGTTTAAAAAATGTATCAAAGAGGAAATTCTAAAAGAACTTAATAAGAGTATTAAGAATGGGCATTATCAAAATAATCTTATTGTTCAAGAAAATACCTCATCTGTTAAGAAGTTGAAGGAAAGCCTCTTGGAAACTAGAGGTTTTATGGAAGAAACTTTGAATTCTCAGATCCAAGAGATGAAGATACAACTGAAAGAAATCATGGATCAACGCCAAGAACTTGGAAATCTCCGAAGGAAAATAGAAGGTTGGCAAGATTTTGCTGTTGATTTTTTTAAATATATGGAAAGAACGTTGGAATTGCTTCCTAACTCTAATAGTGAAAATGTTCAATATTCTCAGCAATTAATATCAAAGGTGTTAAAAGATTTTGAGAAGCATGTTAATCTTAACTTTGGACTAGAACGAATTTCTCCATCACCTGGTGATGATTTGGATGAGAACTTCCATCAAGCTGTTGAGGAAAAAGAATCAACAGAGGTGCAGCCGGGAAAAATTCTTGATTGCAAGGAATGGGGATATAGAATTAACGGTGAGCTTTATCAAGACAAACGTGCAAAAGTAATTTTGGCTAAAGCTCCAGAGTAAAAAGAGGTTGATGGAAATTAAAGTTTTGAAAAGAACTGACAGGCTTAATGCTACTGAAGAATAGTACAGCAAATTAAAAGTATTGAATCAGAAATCTAGGTGTAAATATGACTAAAGATTTTGCAATTGGCATTGATCTGGGAACTTCTACATCAGAAATTTGCTTTTACAGAAAGGACGGTTCTGAGCCGATTCCTGATCCAATTTCTAAGATTCCCATTATTCCATCTATCGTTGCTATCAATCCTAAAGGGGAGTTGTTGGTTGGTGAGAATGCTCGTAGTTATGTTGATGTACAAGGTCGGGGCATTCGAGAAGTAAAGCGTAAGATGGGAACTTCTGAAAAAGTTAAACTCCAAGACAAGGAGTATCGTCCGGAAGAGATATCTGCTCTGATTCTGCGTAAGTTGAAAGATAACGCAGAAGAAAGATTAGGAACAACTATAAAAGAAGTGGTTATCTCCGTTCCTGCGAACTTCCCTGATGCAGCACGTCAAGCAACTTTAAATGCTGCTGAGTTGGCAGGATTTCAGGTACTTCGTCTCATTAATGAGCCAACAGCAGCAGCTTTAGCATTTGGTATTGACAATATTGATGCTGAAGAAGAAGTGGTTGTTTTTGACTGGGGCGGTGGTACTTTAGACATTACGGTGCTAGAAATGATGGCTGGCGTATTAGATGTCAAAAGTAGTTTCGGAGATCCCTATCTTGGAGGTAAAGATTTTGATGAGATATTGATCAACTTGATACGAAGTAAGTTTCAAGCTGATTATCCAGATATTCAAATTCCAGACAAATCCGTAAGTAAACTTAAAGAGGTTGCTGAATCTGCGAAGAAGATACTTTCTAGCCAATTTTCTCATGTGGTCAGCGTCCCCAATTTTGCTGTTCAAGGGAGTGAATTAATAGATCTAGAGCTTGAAGTAACTAGAGATGAGTTTGAGCGAGCAATTGCTCCTCTGTTAGAACGAGCTAGAGAGTGTGTTCGTCAAGCATTGAATGCTAAAAAGGTGAAACCTAGTGCTATTGATCGAGTATTGCTAGTAGGTGGTACCACTTACATTCCTGCTGTACGTAGGCTAGTTGCTGAAATGTTTGCTAGGGAGCCTAAAGCGGATGTTAATCCAGACCTTGCAGTAGGTATTGGGGCATCTATCAGCGCAGCCATTGCCCAAAAGATTATCAGTGAAGAATCAGGAATTGTCTTAACAGATGTAGCCCCCTTTGGTTTGGGTATTGAAGTGGTAAGTCAAATAGGTGGACAACAAATGCTAACTTATGAACCCCTGATTTTACCCAATACCACGATTCCCTATTCTACTAAGAAGATATACAGTTTGCTCAGTGCAAATCAAACACAAGTTGAGGTCAGACTCTATCAGGATCATAAAGGTACCGCACGATTGCCCCAGGATGCTGTTGATATTGAAATTTTTGGTCACATAACCGATATCCCTCCCGCACCTGATGGAATTCCTTATCCTGTTGAAGTTGAATTTTCTTATAACACTAATGGTCTTGCTACAGTCAAGGCTAGTATCCCTGCCATTAAAAAAAGTGTAGAAATTTCTTATGGAAAATCCAATAAAAGAATGGATGAGGGAGACAAGGCTGAAGCAAGGGAACGCCTACAAGAACTTTGGCGACAAAGCACTAAAGCAAAAGGCTATGAAGCAATCATTGATAGAGCTGAAATCCTAAGTAGTAGTCTTCCACTTGCAGAAAGGATGCAATTGTCTGATGTAGTCCAAGAACTAAAAGAAGCTTTAACAAAAGATGATTCTCTATTAATAGAAGAGGCTGGTAATCGTTTGGTTGATCTAATGTTTGATATAGAAAATAGGGAGTAAGCAACTAAAATGGCTAATGAATTCTATCAACTACTAGAGTTATCTCCCCAAGCTACTCCTTCAGAAATCAAACGCAACTATTGTCGCCTTATCCGAAAATACTCTCCAGAAAAAGATCCTGAACGGTTCAAATTAATTCGCGAAGCTTATGAAACTCTTAGTGACTCAAAGGCGAAAGAAAACTATGATTCTTTGCAGCGACATGGAGAACAAATTTCTAAGCTAGTGGATGAAGCACAAGAGAAAATGTCCGAAGAAGAATGGGAGGCAGCTATTCCACTTCTTAAGAAGGTGCTTGTTCTTTTGCCAGGACAAAATGCGGCTCGAAACCAATTAGGAATATGTTTTGCTCGTATAGAGGACTGGGATAATGCCTTAAAGGTTTATCGTAAACTCACCAAAGATGCTTCTGATGTACCTCTTTACTGGCTCAATTACGGTGCAATGTTTAAAGAGTATGCTGGTTCTTTAGAGGATGACACAAGAAGATCAAGTCTATATCAACAAGCTAGAGAACAGTTTAAGAAGGCGATAGATTTAGAGCCTTATAACTCAGAACCGTATTTAGAAATTTCGCGTACTTACACTGATGAAGGCGAATATACCAAGGCTCTCTCATGGGCAGAACGTGCAATTGGTGCTGATGGAAAAACTGATATTCAAGACTTTGAAACGCTTTTCTATATTTGTGTTATTCACTTACGTAGCGGTGAGTTCAAAAAAATTCAATCTGTAGCGGAAAGGCTTATTTCGTTATTACCTAAAGATGATGAAGATGCACGTAAATACGTGGCTGCTAGATTCTATAATTTTGGGATAGAAATAGCTCAGATAGGTTTCGCAAACTCTAATATTATACTGCTAGATGCAGCCCGCCTCTTCTTTAAAGTTGCGAAAACGTTTGATCCAAATGATGAAGATATTAAGCAGCTGAAAGGCCGCTTAGATAATTTAATTCAAGCCTATGAATTATTTGACTCCTTTAAGGAAGATTCTCAGCTTTCTGACGGTTTTTATAGGCTTGCAGCATTTTCTTTATCCAATGCTTTAAATCATAAAATTGATGATGAGGATGAGGTGTTTGATGATATATTAAATGAAATTTTTAGTGTGCAGCCTACAGTAATTATAAGTTCAGTAAGAAGAATCAAGTCTTTTTACTTCCCTATCTATCAATTAAATGATTCGCTGTTTGACAAAATACAGAAAGTTGCACAAGAGTGCTTATCAAAAAATCAGAACCAAAGTCAAGAGAAAAAAGGTTGTTTTCTAACCACTGCCTGTGTTAGTTACGCAGGATTACCTGATGACTGCTTTGAACTTCAAATACTTCGAGATTTTCGCGACAATTACTTAGCCTTAAAACCAGAAGGGCAAGCTTTGATTCATCAGTATTATGTAGAAGCTCCAATTATTGTAGATTTTATAAATTCAGACCAACAGCGTGAATTTATTTTAGAAGGTGTTCTAGAGACGGTTAGAGAATGTGTAGATTACATATGCTGTCAGCGTCCTAATGATGCTCTGACTAGTTATATGAAAATGTATCAGCGCCTTAGATTTAAATACTATAGACAATACTTTAATCAAGTTCAAAAGGCAAGTTCTGCAACATTGGAGACGTATGAGGGCTTCTAAATTAAATAAAGACTTCATGGCTATGAACAACCAAACACCAGACTTTTTACTAATTGTACTCCCCTGCGATCGCTTGCCTTGTTCAAGGGAAGTTGGTGTTAGCGATTTGCCTATTTGATAGGCATATGAGATAAGTTTAGGCGATCGCATTATTGAGATCTAATCTAATTACTCAACAACACTAATTTTTTAAAATTAAATAAATCGGGATGACTGGATTCGAACCAGCGGCCCCTTCGTCCCGAACGAAGTGCGCTACCAAGCTGCGCTACATCCCGGCACAATAATGCCAATATAGATAATAGACTATCACAAGCTTAGTTAAATGACAAATAAAGAAAAAAGGTAGGACATACTTCATACTTCAGCCTTGATCTCAAAGCTTGCTAACATTAAGTTTGATAACTAACTTTAAGTGGTAAAAGTGGATTGTGATTCTTAAACCAGACTGGTTGCGGGTGAAAGCGCCTCAATGGGAGCGCGTTGGTAATGTTAAAGAGATTTTACGGGATTTAGCCCTGAATACGGTTTGTGAGGAAGCGTCCTGTCCGAATATTGGTGAGTGCTTTAATGCTGGAACGGCGACGTTTTTAATCATGGGACCTGCTTGTACACGTGCTTGTCCTTACTGTGATATTGATTTTGAGAAAAAACCCAAACCTCTAGACCCCACAGAACCCACACGACTGGCGGAAGCAGTGCGCCGGATGAAACTGAACCATGTGGTGATTACTTCTGTCAATCGAGATGACTTGCCGGATGGAGGCGCATCACAGTTTGTCCGTTGTATTGCAGCAATTCGTACAATTTCACCTCACACTACTATTGAAGTATTAATTCCGGATTTGTGCGGTAATTGGGAAGCACTAGAGTTAATTCTCCAAGCGAAACCGGAAGTCCTCAATCATAATACAGAAACAGTTCCGCGTTTATATCGCCGTGTGCGTCCCCAAGGTAATTATGATCGCACCCTGGAATTACTCAAGCGAGCTTCCTACGGAAGAGCTTCGCTAACGCGTCAACTTGCTCCTGCTGTCTACACCAAATCCGGAATTATGGTCGGACTCGGTGAAACTGATGAGGAAATTCGCCAAGTCATGCAAGATTTACGTGCAGTTGATTGTGATATTTTGACGATTGGACAATATCTTCAACCAACTCAAAAACACCTAAAAGTAGATCAGTTTATCCACCCAGATCAATTTGCTGCTTGGAAATCGTTCGGAGAAGAATTAGGATTTTTACAAGTTGTCTCTTCACCCTTGACAAGAAGCTCATATCATGCTGAGCAAGTGAGGGAATTGATGGAAAGGTATCCACGTGGGTGATGATGGGGACAAGGGAGACAAGGGAGACAAGGGAGACAAGGGAGACAAGGGAGACTAAGGGGAATTTCTCTTTCCTGTCCCCCAATGACCAATGACAATTGACAATTGACTAATGACAAAATCAGTAGTTATTCTGGGCGCGGGTGCTTGGGGAAGTGCTTTGGCAACTTTGGCTAAAGTCAACGGACACAAAGTGCATCTTTGGTCGCGTCGTGATTCCCAAACTTTGGCACAAGTGCTAAAAGATGTGGATGTAATTCTCTCTGCTGTTTCTATGAAAGGTGTCAGAGATGTAGTTTCTCAACTCCAATCTTTGCCCCTTTCTCCAGAAATCATTTTTGTCACAGCCACAAAAGGTTTAGATCCGCAAACCACCTGCACACCCTCCCAAATTTGGCAAGAAGCTTTTCCCAATCATCCTGTAGTTGTTCTTTCTGGCCCCAATTTATCCCAAGAAATTCAACAGGAATTACCAGCCGCAACGGTAGTTGCTAGCCACGTTGTCAGTGCTGCTGAGGTTGTCCAGATGGTATTTTCCTCCAATCGTTTCCGGGTTTATACAAATGCTGATCCCCTGGGAGTGGAACTAGGAGGAACGCTGAAAAATGTAATGGCGATCGCTGCTGGTGTATGTGACGGTTTGCAGCTGGGAACCAATGCTAAAGCTGCGTTACTCACCCGTGGTTTAACAGAAATGGTTCGCATCGGTGTTCACTGGGGTGCAAAGCAGGAAACATTTTACGGGTTATCTGGTTTAGGTGACTTGCTTGCTACTGGTAACAGTCCTTTGAGTCGCAATTACCAAGTTGGCTACCAACTAGCCTGTGGCAAAACTCTGACAGAAATTCTCACCCATCTACAAGGAACTGCTGAAGGGATTAATACCACTAAAGTTTTGATGCTGCGTTCACAGCAGCAAAATATTTCCATGCCTATTACCGAACAAGTGTATCGTCTACTCCAAGCTGAAGTTACTCCGCGACTGGCACTCTTGGAACTGATGCTACGCGATATCAAGCCGGAATATAACGAATAATTTATTATTGGTTAGTGGTTAGTGGATAGTAGTTAGTTGTTGATGCCTCATAACAATTACCAATTACCAATTACCAATTCCTAAAATTCCCTGACGAAAAAATATCAAATCTTCAGGAAAGTATCTGCATAGCTATGTAGATATGACTATGCCTGTAATAAATAAGTTTTTCACTGATGCATGTTTATACCACGTTATAAAAGTGACAGTCAAGCTAAATTACATTTGAAATCTTGACTGGGAGATTGATAATTTTTAGTCTGGCTTTGCCTTTGAATAGCTATTGGTTCACTGGAAAGTCAGCCTAACAGCTGAGTTATGGAGATGTAATAAAAAAAACCAGTATGGTTTTTTGAGAAAAAACCCCAAATGTTACTTAAAACCGTGTTAGTTCTTCGTAAATCACGGGAACAATAGCAACAGTTGATTAGATTTAGCTGACCGCAATCTATTGTTACCTGGAGCCATTGAGACGATCCTTATGCCAGCAACATCCTTTTACGCAGATACCGCCTACGAAACCCAACAATCCTCTCAAATATTTGACCCGGATCTTACGATTGATGACACTGAATTACCAGTAGACGATCTGGAAGAGTTGGAGATGGCTGCTCAAGATCCCGCCAGTTTTGCTGTTAGCGCTAACCGCCGCAGCACAGATCTGGTACGTCTGTATCTTCAGGAAATTGGTAGGGTTAGACTGTTAGGGCGGGATGAAGAGGTTTCAGAAGCTCAGAAAGTTCAGCGCTACTTGCGGATGCGGATAGTCTTGTCTAATGCTGCCAAGCAAGGAGACGAAATACTTATACCTTACCTCCGAGTCATCGAAATTCAGGAGCGTTTAGCATCGCAATTAGGACACCGACCTTCTATAGAAAGATGGGCCCGCGCTGCTGGTGTAGAGGTGTTGGAACTCAAACAAATTTTAGGACAAGGGAAACGGCGTTGGGCTGAAATTGCCAAATTGACTGTGGAGGAATTGGAGAAAATTCAGAGTGATGGACTCCAGTCCAAAGAACACATGATCAAGGCAAACCTCCGCCTAGTTGTATCTGTTGCTAAAAAGTATCAAAATCGTGGTCTAGAATTGTTAGATTTAGTCCAAGAAGGAACTTTGGGCTTAGAGCGAGCTGTGGAAAAATTTGACCCAACCAAGGGTTATCGTTTTAGCACTTACGCCTATTGGTGGATTCGTCAGGGGATCACACGAGCGATCGCAACTTCTAGCCGGACGATTCGCCTCCCTGTTCACATTACAGAAAAGCTAAACAAAATCAAAAAGGCTCAACGTAAAATTGCTCAAGAAAAAGGTCGTACCCCAACTCTAGAAGACTTGGCCCAAGAGTTAGAAATGACACCTACTCAAGTCCGGGAAGTGTTGTTAAGAGTGCCTCGCTCCGTCTCTCTAGAAACTAAGGTTGGTAAAGATAAAGACACAGAATTAGGCGAATTACTAGAAACCGACTGTGTGACGCCAGAGGATATGCTTATGCGAGAATCATTACAAAGAGACTTGCAGCACCTGTTGGCAGATTTAACCAGCCGTGAACGGGACGTGATTCTCATGCGGTTTGGACTAGCAGACGGTCATCCTTACTCGCTAGCAGAAATCGGGCGCGCTCTTGACTTATCACGGGAACGAGTACGCCAAATTGAATCCAAAGCACTGCAAAAGCTACGCCAACCCAAGCGACGCAACCTGATTCGTGACTATTTGGAGTCTTTGAGTTAGTGAGTTGATAGTTGATAGTTGATATTTCCCAACAACCACCAACCAACAACCCATTATTTTTGATCCCCCTTCCGAGAAAGTCTCACTAAGCTATGGCAAATGATTCGCAGTTAGTACAACTGTAGCTACGACGTTTATTTTGTCAAGAGATTTTCCTGACGGGGATCACAACAAAGTGTGTTACCTGTTAATTTTTCATAGCTACTGCCATAGCATTTAGCAAATATTCTCAATAAGACATGATTGTTGCAAATTACCCTCAAGTTTTGCTATATTCGCAGCTGAAAGGGTTTGTTGAGAAAAATTAGTATGACTGTCTACACAGCTTCTTCACTCAAGGCAGAACTCAATGATCGCGGCTGGCGTTTAACACCCCAGCGAGAAACAATTCTACACATTTTTCAGGATCTTCCGCAAGGTGAACATCTCAGTGCGGAGGATTTGTATCATAGGCTAGAATCCGATGGTGAAGGAATCAGCCTGTCAACCATTTACCGCACCCTCAAGTTGATGGCACGGATGGGAATTTTGCGGGAACTGGAGTTGGGAGAAGGGCATAAACATTATGAATTGAACCAGCCTTATCCCCATCATCATCACCATCTGATTTGTGTCAGATGCAACACAACTATAGAGTTCAAAAATGACTCTATCTTAAAAATTGGTGCAAAAACTGCTCAAAAAGAAGGTTATCAACTGCTTGATTGCCAGCTGACAATCCATGCCGTTTGCCCCAAGTGTCAACGAGCATTAATGCCTTTGTAGTACTTGAGTAAATTATTGGGGATGTGCTGACATCAAAGAGAAAAAATTATTTGAACAGTTTTCGACTGGCTGTGAGTGGGGATAGGCAAGCTGTTAAGTATTAATACTAACAACTAAGCGGAGCTAATATGTTCCGCTTCTCACGTCACTCAGACTGATGCCATAAAATTCTTGAGCTTGTTTAATAGCTCGTTTGGTTTCATCCCCCATCACACCATTGAGAGGTCCTTTGTAAAAACCACGCTCTTGAAGTCGTCTTTGTATTTCCAGAACACTAAATTCACTCTTGGATTTAGAAGTAGGATTTAGCATACTGTACAACTTGGCTCTGGTTGTAGGGCCTGCAATACCACTTGCTTTTAGGTAGTTATCAGCTTGGAATCGCCGTACAGCATCGGCTGTATAAGGTCCATAGTAGCCATTTGGTTCTCCCTGTAAATATCCAGCTTTAATCAGTTGTGCTTGCAGGACTCTCACAACCTCACCGCGATCGCCTACTGTGAGATTATCTTTGTTTTTTGTTGGTTTAGGCGTTTCATCTCCATAACCAACACCAATAGGTGGTAATTTTCGGCTTGTTACTGGCCCCACAACACCATCGACTCTGAGGTTATAAGCTTGTTGGAACCGCTTCACAGATTCTTCGGTAATCGGACCAAATATACCCGTAGATTTCCCGTAATAATAGCCTGCGATTCGTAAGCGCTCTTGCAAGACTTTGACTGCTTGTCCTTCGTCACCTTTCTGTAATAAATTAGGATTACGGCGCTTGTTGGTTGTAGTAATATTCACAGTACTAGATTGTTGAGTTTTATAACTCACTGTACTGAGTTTAGGAGTTGGATTACTCAAACTACTAAGTTTTGATAGTTGGCTACTATTACTAGCTTTGGGCCATTTTTGTAATGTTTGTAAGGTTGTTGGGCCAGCAATACCGTTTACTTGAATGCCAGCTGCTTTTTGAAAACGCCGGACGGCAGCTTCTGTATCAAAGTCGTATACTTGGGTAATGGGCGCTTGGTAAAAACCTATATTTCTTAACTTTTGTTGCAAGGAGCGAACAGAAGGCCCTTGATCACCTCTTTCCAATGCAAAGGCACTACCAACAGCGCTGAGAATAGACAAGCTGAGAACAAGGGGAAGCATATGCTTCCAAGCCTTACCGGAAAGACGTTTCCAATCTGGTGCTGCTGCGTTCTCCAACCAAGAACTTAGGAAAACTAGTTCACTTGATGGAGACTCCTCGTAGGCAAAAGCTACGTGCAAATACGCAAGATTGTCCATAGATTTCCCTACACTACTTTTCGATATCAGTTTATTTTTGTTCTATTACTGCTTCTGCTTGATGAACTAAGTTTCTCAAATTTTCGAGTGTCTGTAAATTTGCATCCTGCCATAAACCGCGTTTTTTTGCTTCCAAAAGCCTCTCGGCCATATCACGTAAGGCATACGGGTTTCTACTCTGGATAAATTCACTGACATCAGGATCGAACAAGTACGCTTGTGCGATTCCCTCATACATATGATCTTCTACACATTTGGCTGTAGCATCGTAGGCAAATAAATAATCTACCGTCGCTGCCATTTCAAATGCACCTTTATAACCGTGGCGCATAACTCCTGCAATCCATTTCGGATTGACTACACGAGAACGATATACCCTAGCAATTTCTTCTTTGAGAGTCCGGACTCGCGGTTTGGCAGTCATGGAGTTGTCACCAAAATAAGTTTGGGGATTTGTCCCCTGAATGGAACGTACTGCTGCTGTTAAACCTCCTTGAAATTGGTAATAATCATCGGAATCAAGGATGTCGTGTTCACGATTGTCTTGATTATGTAAGACAATCTGCATTTGTGATAGACGTTGCTCAAAGGCTTCAGGTGCCGAAATGCCGCCTAACTCCCCTAATCCTTCTTGAGAGGGGGAACTAGTATAGGCATAGCAACTCCAGTTAATGTAGGCACGCGCTAAATCTTGGTCGTCTGTCCAATTTTGTGATTCTATTAAACCTTGCAGTCCAGCACCATAAGCGCCTGGCTTAGAACCAAAAACCCGATAACGCGATCGCACCTGCGCCTCTTGTGAACTCAAGCCTTGTCTTATCCAAAAATCTGTTTCTTGACGAACTTGTGCGGCGAGGGGATTTAATGATGGAGGTTCATCCAAGATTGCAACTGCTGCAACTGCTTGGTCAAATAAATCTATCAGATTAGGAAAAGCATCCCGGAAAAATCCAGAAATTCTTAACGTTACATCCACCCGTGGGCGTCCTAACACTGACAACGGCAAAATTTCAAAATCTACAACCCGCCTGGCTGCACCATCCCAAACAGGCTGCACACCCAACAAAGCCAAAGCCTCAGCAATGTCATCACCTCCAGTCCGCATGGTAGCAGTTCCCCACAGAGATAAACCTAGTGTTTTCGGATACTCACCATGCTCCTGTGTGTAGCATTCAATTAAAGTCTCCGCCGCTTTCCTGCCTATATCCCAGGCAATTTCTGTGGGGAGAGCGCGAATATCAAGAGTATAAAAATTGTTACCCGTAGGCAGAACCTCCGGTCGTCCACGCGTAGGCGCACCAGCAGGGGCACTCTTGACATACCTACCATCAAGTCCACGCAGCAAGTGAGTAATTTCTTGGTGAGTTTTTTGCAAAGCAGGGAGGAGGCGGGAGTCTATCCAGGTGAGGGGGAGGTGGAGATGTGGGGAACTCGGGGCCCCCACTCCCCCAAGGGAGGAGCCAGTGCGGTGGACGGGTCCCCCGGCATAAAGAAAGAGGCGTTGAAGATTAGGGGCAGTGGGGAGGTGGGGAGGTAGGGGAGTGTGAGGGGTGGAGAGAGTGATGAGGTTTTCTACGAGGGTGGCGGCGTATGTTTCTATAACTTCCACTGCATCGCCGACGCTGCGACAGGGACGCTGAAATTTTTCTTGCAGAATTTGATGGCTGTGGGGTGATAGTTGTGTGGCGAAATCTGTTGTCAACGGATCAAAATCTAAGCCCAAATCTTCTGCGATCGCGCGAGTTAAGCCATGATGATGACGATTAGGATGACGAGCGATCGCTACAATTAAATCTCGTAGTTGCCTACCGCTTGGACATTGCCCAAAAATATGTAAACCATCACGAATTTGGGCTTCTTTCAATTCACACAGATAACCATCGATTTTGCCAATTGGTAATTGGTAATTGGTAATTGGTGATTGTTCTTTGCTATTAACCAATTTCAAATCGAGGTGAAGATTTTCTTTGAGAATTAATTCTTGAATGCGATCGCAAACTGCACTTAAACGTCCTGGGTCTAAACTCTCTGCCTCGTAATACTCATCAATTAAATTTTCCAGTTGCTGTAAACCACCATATAATTCCGCACGAGTCAAAGGCGGCGTCAAGTGATCCACAATCACCGCTTGGACACGACGTTTAGCCTGGGAACCCTCACCAGGATCATTGACAATAAACGGATACAAATGGGGAAGCGCCCCCAAAGCTACCTCTGGGTAACAACTACTCGATAAAGCCACACTTTTACCAGGTAGCCACTCCAAATTCCCATGTTTACCCACATGCACCACAGCATCCGCAGCAAAACATTCCCTCACCCAGTAATAAAAAGCCAAATAAGCATGAGTTGGTTCTAAATCTGGTGCATGATAATTCAAACTCGGGTCAAGATCATAACCCCGCGCTGGCTGAATTCCCATAAAGATATTACCGAGTTGAATACCGGGGATCGGGGATTGGGGATCGGGAAAAGACAAGGGAGAGAGGGGAGTGTGGGGGGTGTGTAGACGCGTAGCGGCTTCCCGTAAGGGTGGGGTGTGAGGGGTGTGAGGAGTGGGAGAAGAATTTACTCCTCCAAGTCGTCCCCCTTCTCTCCACCGATCGCAAATCCCCTGCTGCACTTGTTGCGGCAAACTAGCAAAATACTCCTGATACTCCTGTACAGAAACACTTTGCTGCACCGGACGCAACTCCCTACCTTCCGGATCATTCGTTACCCCACCAGTGAGAAGCTGAATTAATTCATCACCAGTAGCAGGAATCTTTTCTACTTCATAGCCTGCCAACTGTAAAGCCTGAAGAATTTCTATACAACTAGCAGGCGTATCCAATCCGACACCATTAGCAATGCGACCATCACGGCTGGGGTAATTTGCCAAAATCAAAGCAATACGTCGTTCTTGAGGTGGCTTAGAACGCAAACGCACCCAGTTAGATGCTAATTCCGCAACAAACTCAATGCGATCGCGCACAGGTTCATAAACCATGACATCAGTTTCTAACTGGGGATGCCGAGTTTGCACCGCTTTAAAAGATACAGCCCGAGTAATAATGCGTCCATCTACTTCCGGTAGCGCCACATTCATGGCGACGTCACGGGGGGAAAGTCCTTGAAACTGCGCCTGCCACTGTTCTACACAACCACCACTTAAAATTACCTGTAAAACAGGCACATCTAATTTTTGCCACAGTTCTAGTTGGGGTGCTTCTGTTTCCAACCGCGCCAAAGAAAAACTAGTCGTATTCAGTAGTACAGATATTGACTGTGAGTCTTTTGGTTGAAAAATTTCGCTCAACTCTTCTTGCACATCGAGTTCTCGCAGCGAAGAAACAAACACTGGTACAGGTTCTAAATTTCGATTTGCCAAAGCTTCGCACAAAGCATCGATGACTTTGGTATTTCCTGCTAGATAATGGGCGCGGTAGAAGAGGATGCCAACTTTGGAAGTGATGGGGTGATGGGGTGTAGACGCGCAAGCGGCTTCCCGTAGGGTAGGGGGGATGGGGTGAGGTTTTTCTCCCCACCTCCCCATTGCCCCTAATCCCCACTCCTTTGGGGGAGTGGGGGCCCCGAGTTCCCCACCTCCCAATCTCCCCAGCCAAGGATACAGCCCGACACGCGGTACTACCTGGGGTGGTGGTGGATTAAAGGAAGTGGAAAGGCAATGATCAGCAATATATTTTAGGGCGTTGGCAATATTTTCTGTGCCACCTTCGTTGAAATAGCGCCAAATTTGGTTCACAACACCCAAGGGCAGGGTTGAGTGGGACATAAGAGCAGGATCAAGAGCATCGTCCCCTGGTATTACAATGAGGTTTATATCATTGTTTTGTGCTATTTCCTCGACTACCTCTAACCCGTAAGCCCAATAGGAGCGTCCTCCTAGTAAGCGCAGAATAATTACCTGGGCTAGTTGTAAAACTTGCTCGGCATAGGTATCAATGCTAATTTGATGCTGCAAGTTCAATAGGTTAGCAACTCTAAATGCAGAAAATTTTGTAGGTAACTTGGGGATTGCAGCTGCTAAAGCTTGAATGTCGGTGTCAGCAGCCGTCAGCAATACAAGGGGAGCTGGAGTTTGTTCTAGGAAGCTTACACCTTCTGATTGGAGGTTCCAACCTCCTGGAGTGGCATTAATACGATGCATATTCCTGTTTGAGGGTCTTAAACTGTTGGTTAGAACGCAATTAAAAATTGAAGAAGGCAGGAGGCAGGAGGCAGAAGGTTCGATTGGATGGGGATTTAAACCGCAACCAATCGTAGACACCGTGCAGACGGTGGGGTTTTAAACCCGTTTGGCGATCGCCAGAAGGCTTAACTGCAAGACATAATTTATACCTTCTACCTTCTGCGGGGCCCCCACAAATTCGCGATTCGGAGAGCGAATTTGTGGGGAACCCCTTCTGCCCTCTGCCTTCCGCTGAAGGCGGATAATTCAGCAACTGCATCTAGCTTCTTGTAACGAATTTTTGAACATGCTTAGTTCCCCTGATTTGAGCTTTTCTCGCACCTTGCCTTTAGATGTATTTAATCAGCTTGGCGAATTGTTAGAGCAGATGGCTCAAGCAGTGGAAGGTGATTTTGTGGTTCTGACAGAAGCTGTGCTGAAGCAGATTAGTCAACCTGAACAATGGCAGACGCAAAAATTTACAGTTGTCATCTCTCAGGGTTTTAGTGCTTTGATGGTGGGTTATCCAGAGGAAAATGGAGATTTGCGGCAGCAGTTGCATGTTAAGTTAACATTCGATTGTGAAGCGATCGCCTCTTTCTTGATAAACATCAAAGATTTATTTGCACGCAATTGTCCCCAACACCATAAGCTTGATTTTTTTGTCAACTTCTTGCTCCTAATGATGTCAAACTCCAAAGTCAGTTTACGCTATTATTGTTAGATTTTTTCCTGCCAGAGCCAAATCAGGAAATCACACAACCACAAGCCTCCACAACTCCTCTGGCTTCTGTTTGTCAACCAGTGGAGAATGCCCTCAACAAACAACTTGCTCAAGAGCGCCTATTGAATCAGATTACAACTCAGACTCGCCAAAGTCTAGACTTATCGGTAATTATCGTAACAGCAATTGAGCAGGTGCGGCAGTTTTTAGAATTAGATCGGTTAGTAATTTGCAAGTTAGTTTATCCACAGGTGGCAGAGCTTTTTAACCGTTCTCAGAGGTTGAATACTAATAATAATTTACCTGCGGGGCTATTCTCTCAAGATAATTTTTTAGGCGATTTGATTAAGCCAAAACCGGGACAGCCAAATTATTCAGCACTAAACGATGAGATATTTCGTTTCGGAATTCCAGGTATTGATCAAGTCAAAACTTATGCCTTAAATTCCTCATTATCACTCAATTTAGCACTATCTTCTAATTGTGTAATTTATGAATCCCGTGTTGACGATACTATTCCTTCTGTTTTGCACTATAGAGAAGAATATTGCTTTTTACCCAACTCTCCCTGGTGGGAAAAGTATCGTCAAGGCTTGAGTGTTGCTGTAGATGATGTTGAAAAAACTTATGTTTTAGAAGAGTGGTTGTTGAATGCTTTAAGAACTATTAAAGTCCGCTCAAAATTCATCGCTCCAATTGTATTTGAAGATAAACTTTGGGGACTTTTGATTGCTCATCAGTGCAATAGAACACGTCAGTGGACTGGGAGTGAAAAAAGTCTCCTAACTTCTGTTGCAGAACAATTGGCGATCGCAATTTATCAAGCTGAGTTAATGCGATCACTGACTCAAGAGAAACAAACTCTCGAACAAAGAGTCGTTGAACGCACAGTGGCGTTGCATGACGCCTTAGTCGCTGCTGAAGCTGCTAGTCGCCTCCGCAATGAATTTCTTGCTACCATCAGCCATGAATTACTTACACCGTTGACCTACGTAATTGGTATGTCTGCAACTTTACTGCGGTGGTCTTTTGGAGATTTGAATCAACGCCAACGGGAATATCTGCAAACCATCCATGACAGTGGCGAACATCTATTAGAAATGATTAATGATATTCTGGATTTATCCCAGATCGAAGCAGGTAAAGCTGTTTTAAATATTACAGAGTTTTCTTTAGTGAAGCTCGCTGAAAATATAGTTGCATCGTTACTGGAAAAAGCCACCAGCCAGCAAGTCACTTTGAAACTAGAGTTACTTGTTGAGCAAAAAAGCGATCGCTTTACTGCCGATGTTAGAAGAGTAGAACAAATCCTATGGAATCTCTTAAGTAATGCGATCAAATTTACGCCTGAAGGTGGAAATGTCACTTTACGCCTGTGGATGGAAGATCACACAGCAGTGTTTCAAGTTGAAGATACTGGTATTGGTATTCCTCAAGCACAGTTACCATTACTGTTTGAAAAATTTCATCAACTAGATACCCCCTACCGTCGCCGTTACGAAGGTACGGGACTAGGTTTGGCATTAACTAAACAACTTGTGGAACTACATCGGGGGCGAATTGAAGTAGAATCTACTGTTGGTGTTGGTTCAATTTTTACAGTCTGGATACCAGTCCAACCAGAACCAATCATCAAGGATGAAGGATGAAGGATGTAGACGCGCCTTCTTCGGCTTCTCGTAGAGTAGGATGAAGGATGAAGATGAAACAATTGCAGATATTATTAACCCCACGTTCATCAGAAGTTGGGTAATATCAAGTCCGACCAAAATAAGTAGGCGGAAATAAACAATCATTATGTTAAGAAATATACTTAATGATAAGTCCTTAAGCGGACATGATATAAGTTAGTGATGGCTGACATAGATACAATTGCAGCAGCGATCGCAGCGATAAGCGCTGGTGCGGATATAGTAGGAACTACTCTATCTGGCTATACTTGCACTATTAACCATCTTTCTCCTCCTAGTTGGGAACTCCTCACTCAGATGGTAAAAAGCTTGAGAGTTCCCGTGATTTGTGAAGGTAGTATTTCGTCTCCTACGATGGCGCGTCAGGCGATTAATTTAGGAGCATATGCTGTATTTGTTGGTACTGCAATCACGGGGATTGATTATTTAGTGAAAGCCTATACGAAAGAATTATAAGTATATCAATTATGAATTGAGTTCTACAGGAGCATTTGATGTAGAAAACTCGTTTGCTAATGCAGTTGGTACTAAAGTCCAACCTGCCTTTAAAAGCTTCTGGTAAGTTGCCCAACCTCTAGAGCCACCCGGGATTTTGTAATCTGGTACTGCATATTGAGGAAAAGCTGTATAAGGACGCCACGGTTGATGAGGTGCAGTCTGCAAATGCAAAATCTTATCCCCATTATCACCGGATGTAGATAACCAGCACATTCTTTGGTGCATAGTAAGTTCCTTTGTATTTTTCTATTTACATGCATAATGACAGACTTTTGTCAAGTCTAACATCACCCCATTGGGGTAGTTTTTTGCTTAGTTTTCCAGATGTATACACTTACATAAATCTTTCTTGAGTCTGAGACAAAATTACGCACCTTCCTTTATTAACTTTAGGCAGCAATAAAAAACACTTGTGTTCCAATTATGTTAGGTGCTGTAAAAAAAAAGGGGTGTATCGACAAATACGATTTTTTATTATTTATATTTGCATCAAGCCGTAAACTAAAGTTACGGCTAAAAACTAAAACTCGTTTTAACTGATAACTTGCACCAAGAACAACAAGATCCCCGACTTCTTACAGAAATCGGGGATCTAATCATATAAGATTGACATATACCTCACTGATGAACAATTCAAATACTTGCTTATTATCTGGTGAGATTTATGAAAATTCTTAACTAAATTAATAAGCGCAGTTAATCAAAAAATTGCTGCTTAAAAATTACTAGTTGTACTTTTTGCCTATTGCCTGCCTTTACGATTTAGTTCATAAATTAAATCAGATTGCTATGGAATTCTGCTTATTAATATTACAAATTTTGTGTTCTCAAGCCTTTACTTTTTTAGAAGCATGGTACATAAAACTTGTCACCAACAATATCACGAATTTCTGCCACTAATTGATTGTAAGTCGAATCTGTTAAAGCTGGTTCTGCTCCTTGTAAGTTAATTGTTTCATCCAAATTAATCCATGATTTACAACCACCATATTCAGGCAGATAAGGGATTTCTCGAACTTGAGGTAGGTTGTATGTCCGTAGTAGCAAAATATATAATGGCTGACGCGCTTTCCATTTGAGGCGATCGCTAATAAAATGCTCGTTCCAAATATGAAAGGGAAGCAAAGCATTGACTATTAATTCATCACAAACTGGGAAAATATCGGTAATTTTTGCCCAACTGCCAATGCGGATTGTTTGTGGATGCCAACCTGGTGTTACAGGACAAACAAGATTAGCATATTCAGGCTTAAGTAAAAAGGGTTGTTGATGTTCGTAAGTTGGGTAGAGCAAAATCTCGTCATGGACGACTTGAAAACGTCCATTGCGTTCGTGAATACCGCCTTTACGAAGCAGCATGATTGTTTTGCCTGCTTCTAAAGCAGTGACGGCAACTGCCCATTCTTTGAGTGCGTGAAAAGTTGTAGTCACCATAAGTATCTACTTTAACTCTGATTTTATTTAACGCCAAGAGTAATGCAACATGCCACTATCTGGGGAAATGAATTGAGAAATATTTATAGAAGAAAAATTTTTGCTTCAAGTTGCTTAATAGTGATTTGTATTAATTCGTAGTGTTTTTAAACCTGAAGGATCGCAAAGGAAAACGTAAATAAGTCAACAGTTGAGCTATAGGAATTTTGTTATGAATGAATTTATGCAATTTTGTACTTAGTTTGGGACATAAGCAAAAAATTGATTAATCTGCTGAGGATTATTTAACTAAACTCAATACTTGGTTGAATTGCAAAAATATCTACCTCTTACCAGAAGACAGAAAATCAACTTGCACATTTATTCCTCCTTACACTCAGGAACTTTAGCTTGATGCGGACGATACAAAATTTTATTTTCATCAGAAATTAATCATATATATGTATTTTTTGTTACAAATTAATGTAATCTGACACTCACCTAGAGACAGAAGATCAATAAATCATCACAGATAAGTATTAAGAAGAAATTTCCATATCAGAGAATATCTGAGATCAATTTCGGCTAATTGCTGACGATATTATGCTTCGTTATTGGGCATTGGGAAAAAGATTTTTTCAATTACCAATTACCAAAATTTTTGCAATTTCCTTCACAATTAAAGATTTGTTTGGAGAAAAAAATGAGCGGAAACCACAAGAGAAGTTTGCGTTCAACGCTTGCTAGTGTTGTTGTAATTACTAGTGCCAGTACTTTGCTAAATATTATTACAGAAGCTCCAACTATTAGCACACCATACTCCCAAACTGAAGGAAAATCTACAGTAAATTCCATAAATCAACCTATTAATTTAAAGATTGTTCTTAGCCAACGTCAAGTAATTCTTTATCGAGGCAAAACCAAAATTAAATCTTATCCGATTGCAGTAGGTCGCCCAGGTTGGGAAACTCCAACTGGTAATTTCCAAGTACTTAATATGACCAAAAATCCCACTTGGTTACATCCTTTTACAGGTGAGTCTATTCCAGGAGGAAGCCCTAAAAATCCTCTTGGTCGCTATTGGATTGGATTTTGGACAAATGGTACAAATTGGATTGGTTTTCATGGCACTCCTAATCCGGAATCAGTAGGTAAAGCAGTCTCACACGGTTGTATTCGTATGTACAACAATGATGTTCAGGAATTATTTGAGCAGGTAAGTGTAGGAACACCAGTAAATGTAGTCCAATAAGTTGGTCAGACAATTTTGGATTGGAAAAATTATTCCACCAGATAGATATAGAAACGCCTGTAATTGTAGTGCAATAGCTTGGGTAGTCTCTTGATCAATAATATACCTACCTAAAATGCGTAAGCTCAAAAAAGCATTATTAATTAAGGTTTAAACATGCAAAAGCGACGCTTGGGTACATCAGAAGTAAAAATTACACCTATCCTCATGGGGACTTGGCAAGCTGGTAAAAAAATGTGGGTGGGAATTGAAGATGTAGACTCAATTAAAACTATACGTGCAGCTTTTGAAGCTGGTATTACCACAATAGATACTGCTGAGGTATATGGTGACGGGCATTCAGAACGAATTGTTGCTGAAGCTTTATCTGATGTCCGCGATCGCGTCGAGTACGCCACTAAGGTTTTTGCAAACCATCTCAAGTACGATCAAGTTATAGAGGCTTGCGATCGCTCTCTCAAAAATCTCAAAACCGACTACATAGACCTTTATCAAATTCATTGGCCTTCAGGTGCGTTTAATAATGAGATTGTCCCGATTGCACAGACAATGGATGCTCTGAATCACCTCAAAGAACAAGGTAAAATTCGGGCTATTGGTGTTTCCAACTTTTCCCGCAGCCAATTAGAAGAAGCAGCTCAGTACGGACGTATTGATAGTTTACAACCGCCCTATTCTTTATTTTGGCGACAGGTAGAAAAAGATGCTATGCCCTACTGTGTGGAAAACAATATATCTATTCTTGCCTACTCACCATTAGCCCAAGGATTGTTGACAGGGAAATTTAGCCCCAATCATAAATTTGACCCAAAAGATAACCGTAATGATAACAAGCTATTTCAAGGAGAAAACTTTACTCGCGCTCAACAAGCTTTAGAAAAACTGCGTCCAATTGCACAACAGCATCAGTGTAGTCTAGCCCAGTTAGCCCTGGCCTGGTTGATTGCCCAACCTCAAACTCAAGCGATCGCAGGCGCACGCTACCCTGAACAAGCACAAGATAATGCTAAAGCAGCTGCAATTCAACTTTCAGAAGCTGAACTGCAACAAATCGATGCTATTGGACGTATCGTCACTGATCATCTTGATGATAACCCTGTGATGTGGAGTTGGTAATTGAGTAGTTAGTTGTTAGTAGTTAGTTGTTAGTAGTTAGTTGTTAGTAACTATCATGACGAATTCGTCACCAGAACAAATGAAAATATTTCCCCGGTCACCATGTCTATTTTCAAGCCAGTTAGTTATTAACCACTAACCACTAACCACTAATGTACAGACGCGATGTTCCTCGCGTCTCTACCCACTAACCACTAACCACTAACAGTCTCCGCACTCGATCCACTTATGTATTGAGAAATTTAAAGACTCTTTAACTTCAGTTAAAAGGTACTTGCGACTAATTTTTAGGATGATAGATTAAAAAGTAGGACACCAAACAAAGCACAACCAAACTGAATTGGGCAAATGACTTGGTGTCCCCCGTCAGAAGCCCAAGTAAGCTGTCAGCATAACAGTAATATTAAGGTGGCATATTCTCCTAGTTAGGGGAAGCCAAATCCCCAAGCGGAAAAACAAGATTATGCTGAGTTTACTGCTAGTGATGTCCACCTTAGTTGTCTACTTTTTTTAACTCTGAACAATAACATTAACTTAATCACCAAAGAGTTTGCATAACCTGGTCACCTTTGACCAGGTTTTTGCATTTTTAGTATTCATAAATTCCTGCTTGGCTGAGACAAGGAAAAAAGCTTCCTCGTCTCAGCCAATGTTACAAAGCTTAGACATTGGCATTGGACATGGGAAAATCATCAGTATCTTAATTACCCATTACCAATTACCGAATATCCTGTTGAGAAAATTGAATGAACAATCATATTTTTTTCAAAAAAATAGCTGTATTTACTCTTGTAGCTGCACTTTCATTTTCTTGTAGTGGAGGTATTACTAGGAAATCAGAACAGACGCAAGCAACTGCTCAGCAGAAGTCAGAACAAAATATTGTTTATGGTGAATTAATAGTTAAAGAGCAATCAGATTATTTGATGATTCCTGTTGGTCTAACAGATAAAAATCAAGATAGATTATCTTCCTATGAAAATAGATCTAGTTATTACAATAACATCATCTTTTATGGTAAAAAAGATGGACAAACTAATATATTATTAAATAAAAAAGCAATTATTACTAACTTTGATTTATTGGAAGAAAAAAAAGTGGGTAAATCGTCTGCCAGGTATTGGCTATATCAAATTATTAATAGCGATACTAACAGTGATCAAAAACTCGATATTCAAGATGCCAGAATCGGGTATCTATCTGATTTATCGGGTAAAAATCTTCAGCAAATTACACCAAACAATAGCCAAATATTGAGCTGGACGCTTGTACAAAGTACGGGAGCAATTTTTATTAAAATTATTAAAGATTCTGATAATGATCAGAAATTTACAGAAAAAGATGAGACTAATTTTATTAGAGTTAATCTCGATAAACCTGTTATAGGCTCTGAAATTATTAGTGATGAGGTAGAGCAAAAAATTAAGTCTTTACTGGTGAAATAAGTACTTAATATCAATTTATTGTTAGAGACTTTTGATAAAGTAAATCTTAAGTAGGGGAGCCAGTGCGGTGGACTCCTTTCCCGGCATAAAGAAAGAGGCGTCACGTGGCGTTGTGTTATGGCTTTAGCCTAATACACTATGATATCAACGGTGTGTTAGGCGCTAAAATCATATTTTCATGAAAAATGATATAAAGATACGCGCCTAACACACCCTACAGTGATCTTATTTTTACTTTATAAATAACCTGCTTAGGACTGTTAGTAGTTAGTAGATATTGGTTAGTAGTTACGGGCGCATTACTGTGCGCCCCTACTACTAACTACTAACTACAGAAAAAACCCATTCCCGCAGCAAGGAATTGACCTGTTCTGGTACTTCATCGTGGGGACAATGACCGGCCCGCAGGAAGTGTTCTGTCAATTGAGGATAGTATTGGCGGAATTTTTGCGAACGTTCTCTGGCGTTAATCCAAGGATCAGCTTCTCCCCACAATAGTAGTAAATGACAAGTTAATTGCTTGAGTAGCATATCCACTTTTTCCCCTTGGGGAGTTCTAAACACTGAGGAAAATACATCGAAAGCACCTTGATCATTAGCAGGGCGAGAAATTTCTTCTATTAGTTGCTCTGTAATTGCGCTTTTGTCAAGATAAACTTTTTCTAGAGTTTGACGAATCACACTTTTTTGTCGCACGTATTGAAATAATAGAAATTGAGCTAAAGGTTGTTGAAAAATCCATTTGGCAACATCACCTAAAAGTTTCTGCAAATTATCTGGCTGTTGTGGTGGTTCTATTTGAGTTTGCAGTGCTTCTGGTTCAGCTGTATGCTCGTTCTCATTAAACGGCCCGGCGCTGTTTAGTAATACTAAACCTGCTACTGCGTCAGAACGTTGGGCTGCAACACACAAGCTAGCATAGCCACCTAGAGAATTACCTACTAGTACTGCTTTTTGACCTATGACCCCAGTGATAAAGTCATAGAGTTGGTCTCGCCACAAATCACCGCCATACTCCAATTTTGGCTTGGCTGAACGTCCGAATCCCAGAAGGTCTATAGCCCAAACTTCAAAATTGTGACGCAGTTCAGCAATGTTTTTGCGCCAGTGGTCAGTAGAAGCACCAAATCCATGCACTAGCAGTAAAGGTGGATGTTGGGGTTGCGGTTTTCCTGCTTGTACATAGTAAATGTTATGCCCTCGCCACTGCCAATATTTGCCAGGAATAGGGGTTGTAGAGAAGGCTGTTGTTGCCTGCATGATTCCAAAGAAATGTTAAGTACCCTCTAATAATTGTAGGCTTAAATTAATTGTTGATTGTTGGTAGTTGGTGGTTGTTTGGAACTAACTATCAACAAACAGCCAACAACATGTAACTGACAAAGGACGAAACATTGATTACAGGGAAAACCAAACTGCTAGGAGTTATCGGCTATCCAGTAGAACATTCGCTATCGCCAGTTATGCATAATGCTGCGATCGCGCAATTGGGAATAGATTATGTCTACCTGCCTTTTCCAATTAAACCAGAAGATTTACACACAGTTGTTCAGGGTTTTGCAGCCATTGGTGTTGTGGGTTTTAGCGTCACAATCCCCCACAAACAGGCAATACTGCGGTGTTTGTCAGCTGTAGAACCTATTGCTCAAGTTGTCGGGGCAGTAAATACAGTGATTAAAAAAAATAACTCCTGGATAGGTACAAACACGGACGTAGAAGGATTTCTTGCTCCTTTACAAACACATCAGCAAGATTGGAGTCAGAAAGTAGCAGTAATTTTAGGTAACGGTGGTGCTGCTAGGGCTGTAGTAGCAGGTTGTGCAAAGCTAGGATGTCCAGAAATTCATGTTGTGGGGCGAAATGTACACCGATTGAGAGATTTTTCTCAAAGCTGGGAAAATTCACCACTACAAGTCAATCTCAATGTTCACAGATGGGATGAATTGCCTAAATTAATCCCACAAGCAGATTTGCTAGTCAATACAACTCCTATTGGTATGTATCCCAAGATCGATGAATCACCCTTGAGTGCAGCAGAAATGGCAAATTTATCATTGCAAGCGATCGTCTACGATTTAATTTACACTCCTAATCCAACGAAATTTTTACAACAGGCGCAACAATTAGGTGCAACTGCGATCGATGGACTAGAAATGCTTGTCCAACAAGGTGCAGCAGCATTAAAAATTTGGTTGCAAAGGGAAAGTGTTCCTGTAGATGTGATGCGTCAAGCTTTGCAAAAACATTTGGGTCTGTGAGGGAGATGGGGAAGGTGGGGAACTCACCGGGACCCCCTGGTGGGGATTAGGGGCAGTGGGGAGGAGTGTGTAGACACGCAAGTGGCTTCCCGTAGGGTGGAGTAAGTATTCAATAACAACTAACAACTAACAACTAATGTACAGACGCGATGTTCCTCGCGTCTGTACCCACTAACAACTAAACAATTACCAAAGATTTAGCTGGTTTGGTGGAGGGTTTAAGTTATCCCAGGGTAGGGGTGGGACTTTGACACCGTTTTGTTCTAGTAATTTTTGGAAGTAACGGGCTGTGTTTGGCGATCGCTCTTCGATGGGACAATGAACAAAGAAGTAAATGCGCTTTCCCTGCTGCAACCATTGCTGAATTTGTGTAACCCACTCTGCCATAAAAGGCTGATTAATTTCTAAATTGGGGTGGGAAATAAACCGAATCAAACTAAAAGGTGCGGTGATACTAAACTGTACTGGTAATTTGGGTTTGCGTCGTTCTGATTGTAGCTGGGGGTCGTCATCGCCAGTATAAATTGGGCGGGAGTCTAGCAATACTCTTCCCACACCTAATTTTTCTAAAAGTGCTTTCAAATTACTAGCGTGGGGTTCTTTGAACCAGTCACGGTGTCGCACTTCCAAGGCTAGTGGTATTTCTGTATGAGGCCAAGCTGACAAAAAAGCGGTGAGGTCGTCGATTAGTGTTGGTGCATAACTAGGGGGTAACTGAGCAAAAATTGGGCCGAGACGCTTACCTAAAGGACGCATCACCTCGATGAATTTCAAAGCATCAGGGATATGAGGTTGTAGCTGTTGGTTGTGGGTAATATCTCGGGGCAATTTTAAGCAAAATTCAAAACCTGATGGTGTATCGGTTGCCCATCGGGCTACAGTTTCTTGGTTGGGTGTAGCGTAGAATGTAGTGTTACCTTCGACTGTAGTGAAGCGACGGCTGTAGAGATAAAGAAACTCAGCAGGGCGAGTACCTGGAGGAAAAAGTTCGCCTACCCAACCTTTATATGCCCAAACAGCGCAACCGATAAAAAAGCTCAAAATAATATTCCTTGATAAAGTACAGCAGATTTCAACAAGTGTGAACTACAGCAGTACCCCACCTGAGCAAGGGCAGGGTTAGGGAGGTATTTACTCTATGTTAAATACAAAGTGCTGTATTAATACTACTTCACAAAATTTTTGATACAAGATATTGAAACTTCAAACCTTTTGTGACCTTTTGTGAAAAGCAGAGTTTCAATATGTTGTGATGTTTTTAATGAATGGGTTCACGTTAATAAACAACGTCAAGACGTTGGTCACAAATGTCTTGATGTTCTCTATGGATGGACTCACGTTAATAAACAACGTCAAGACGTTGGTCACAAATGTCTTGACGTTCTCTATGGATGGACTCGCGTTAATAAACAACGTTAAGACGTTGGTCACAAATGTCTTGATGTTCTCTATGGATGGGTTCATGTTTGTAACGACAGCTTCTATTTTGGTAACAAAAGCTTTGGGTGTGGTGATACGATTAGGGCGCACAGTTTCCCTACAAAAAACCTATCTGCGATCGCACTCTGTTGATTTCAAAACAAGCGATCGCATCACTTTACAAATGGCTAGGGTAATCCACTACTCACTTTAATTGCACTGTCTGAACGTTAATCTCTGCGACATTAGTCAGTTTGACATCATTAGTGAATAAGGTTGCATTTAAAGATTGTACAGTTGCAGCAATGATTGCATCTGGAAGCCAGAGTCTATATTGTTTGCGAAGTGAAATGGTTAAATTTTTGATATCACTATCAATACTAACAACTAAAATTTTATTTAAAAAATCAACAATTTGTGTTTCTTCATCAGGGCTGAGGCTGGGATAAGACAACAATTCAATTTCAGTAATCACTGAAATCAAATATTGTCCTGATGCTAATGGGTTTGCTAACCTACCACCCAAAAAGTAGAGTATTATATTGGTATTTAATAATATTAAAGGCTGTGTCAACTCCATTCATCCCTAATTTGCTGCTGATATTCTAAAGGGTCTTGAGTTAATGTAATTACACCTGCATATTGGTTTAAATCAAAATTTACTTGTTTTTGTGATTCATAATCTTTTAATATTTGTTCAATTTTTTGCCAGTCTTGATAATCAATCAAAACTGCGACAGGACGCATTGCTTCATCAGTCACAATTTTTTTGTTAACAGGTAACATAACTGTTTGCTTGAGATACGATGTTTAATCTTTTGATCTTAGCTTTTTTACTTGTATAATTTGGTATTCTTACGGTAATATCATCCTTGACCATAAATTGATGCTTGCTACCAGAATATGGCCCCTCAAATCCTAATTGTCTCAAATAGTGGATTAACTCAGGGCGCTTGATAGTCCCAAAAGTAGGC
This sequence comes from Fischerella sp. JS2, assembly GCF_032393985.1. Lineage (NCBI taxonomy): Bacteria > Bacillati > Cyanobacteriota > Cyanophyceae > Nostocales > Hapalosiphonaceae > Fischerella > Fischerella sp. JS2. The sequence continues at coordinate 6,750,592 of NZ_CP135918.1, read as the reverse complement.
GTTATGCTACTTCTTTAATTGACAATTCTATGCCATCAACTATAGGTAATGGCAGATTTAGGGAAACTCGCAATAAAATCTACTCTTCCAAAACTTCTGCTAATTCTTCTCTACAAGCTTCTAAAGTATCTGCATTTGCCCAAACACTCTGGAATTCGGGAATTTCTCTGTAAAACATGTCATCATCTGATAATATTTTGTACTTGGCTTTATGGAGAGCAGCTTGTATGTATTTTGTCAACATAGCAGGGTGTTTTAATGATCTAGGAACAGTTTAGCCAAATTAACTGTTATCTGTACTCTTCACTCAAAACAAGCAATCGCATCAAAAAGTTCCAGTGCTACATTGATTCTATCCTCATAGCTTGACCTAGCGATGAACAGCATTACTATCAAAATTCCTGATGAAGACTTAGAAAAACTACAAGCAACAGCTAATCGCCTTGGTGTATCGATAGAAGAATTAGTGCTAATGGGTGTTGAAAATTTGTTGAAACAATCAGATGCATCCTTTCAAGATGCTATGGATTATTTACTTAAGAAAAATACTGAACTTTACAAACGCTTGGCGTGATGCGCTATCTCACTTTAGAAGAGATATTAGAACTTTATCAACGCATTATTGAGCAATCTGGTGGTTCAGCAAGTATTTCTCATCATAATGGACTGGAATCAGCCATTGCTCAACCACAGATGACATTTGCTGGAGAGGAACTTTACCCCAGCATTATTGAAAAAGCTGTAGCACTTGGTTTTTCACTAATTAAAAATCATCCTTTTATAGATGGTAATAAACGCATTGATCACGCTGCAATGGAAGTTTTTTGGTATTACATGGTTTTGAAATTAATGCAGCAGTGGATGATCAAGAACAAGTAATTTTAAAAGTAGCATCTGGTGAATTAGGGCGGGAAGAATTTATTAAATGGCTTCGCAAACATATAGTAGCGAAGCTGGGTTCTCAGAAGTAGAGATAATTAAGGCGATCGCATTTAAATCAGTTACCAGTTACCAGTTGTCAGTTATCAAGCTATCAAGCATATGGTGGAGGAACTGTTACTCAAGTGATATAACTAATAACTATTAAATACGTCCAGTCTCAGCAATTCCAACTGGAACCCATGAACGCACAGCAAAACCTAACCTACCAATACCAAGTAGGGGGGAGTTTACCAGCTAATTCTCCCACCTATGTAACACGGCAGGCAGACGAGGATTTATATACAGCACTGATAGCAGGAGAGTTCTGTTATGTCCTCAACTCACGCCAGATGGGCAAATCTAGCCTGCGGGTAAGAACAATGCAGAGGTTGCAACAACAGGGAATTGCTTGTGCAGCGATTGATATTACAGCAATTGGCACTTGGGATATTACCCCTCAACAATGGTATGCAGGGGTAATTGATAGCTTGGTGGGTAGTTTAAATTTATATGACAATTTTGATTTAGAAAGCTGGTGGAATGAGCATGAGTTGCTGTCGCCAGTGCAAAGATTCAGCAAGTTTATTGAAGAAATTTTGCTGGTTGAAATATCTCAACAAATAGTGATTTTTGTTGATGAAATCGATAGTGTGCTGAGTTTGAGTTTTCCGATTGAAGATTTTTTTGCAGTCATACGCAACTTTTACAACCAGCGTGCGGATCAGCCAGTTTACAATCGTTTAACGTTTGTGTTAATCGGTGTGGCAACTCCTAGTGATTTGATCACAGATAAAAAGCGCACACCGTTTAATATTGGAAGGGCAATTGAATTGCAAGGATTTAAGTTAGAAGAAGTTGATTCACTGACGCAAGGATTGGTAGGAAAAGTGACTAACCCCCAGGCTGTGATGGCAGAGATTTTAGCTTGGACTGGTGGACAGCCGTTTTTGACACAGAAGTTGTGCCAATTGGTGATTAACCTCACCCCAACCCCTCTCCTTACTAAGGAGAGGGGCGATGTCACTCCCCTGCCCGCTTGCGGGCAGGGGTCTTATATTGAGAAGTTGGGAGAAAATAGACCTACCCCCTTCCCTACGAAAGAAGGGGGGGAATTTTTTGACTTTCTTGATGGGAGAGAGTTCGGAGGAGATATTCTCCCCCTCACTAGCAGAGAAGTCTATACGAAAGAGTGGGTAGAAGCAGTCGTCAAATCGCGAATAATTGAAAATTGGGAATTTCACGACGAACCAGAACATTTGCGGACAATTCGCGATCGCATCCTCAGGAATGAGCAAAAAGCGTGTCGATGGTTAGGATTATACCAGGAAATTTTGCAGTACGGAGAATTAGAATGTGATAATAGCCCCGAACATATGGAATTACGGCTGACGGGGTTGGTGGTAGAACGGGAAGGAAAGTTAAAAGTATACAACCGGATTTACGAAGCTGTTTTTAACCAAAACTGGGTGATAAAGGTGTTAGCAGATTTACGTCCCTACGCCGAAGCATTAGAAGCATGGGTTCGCAGCAATAAAGATGAATCTTGGTTATTACGTGGGCAAGCGTTACAGGATGCCCAAGCCTGGGCATTTGGCAAAAGTTTAAGCGATTTAGATTATCAATATTTAGCTGCTAGCCAAGAATTAGATAAGCGCAAAATGCAAACTGCCTTAGAAGCAGAGAAACAGGCAAGGCAAATTTTAGAGTCAGCGCGACACAAAGCCCGGCGACAAACTTACATTGGCGCTGGTATTTTAGGATTGTCGCTGCTGGGGGCTGTGGTGGTAGCAACATTCACAGAACAAGCTAGACAAAGGGCTTTTAGTGCGATCGAAGCCGAAAGACTTGGTAACAACGCCATCGAAAGATTTAAATGGAATCAAATTGATGGTTTATTAATGGCGATGGAAGCGGGACAAAGCCTCAAAAGTTTGGTGAATCAAAAGCAATCTATTGTTGATTATCCTGCTTTTAGTCCCATCCTCAGCATTCAAGATATTTTGGCGCAGATTCAACAGAAAAATTCCTTTGGAGATTCTAGCGCTATTACCAGTACCACTTTTGCATTTAGCCCGGATGGCAAAACAATAGTTCTTAGCAGTGATAATACAATCAAACTTTGGGATCTCACTACAGGTCAAGTTATCAAAACTCTGAGTGGTAATGAAAGTGAAAAAACCATTGCGTTTAGCCCCGATGGCAAAATAATTGCTTCTGGCGGTTATGACAAAACCATCAAACTTTGGGATGTTACTACTGGTAAAGTCTTCAAAACCCTATCCAGTCAAAATAATTCGATTTATGAACTAATATTTAGTCCTGATGGCAAAATCCTTGCTTCCCGCAGTCTTAACAACATTATCCAACTTTGGGATCTCGCTACAGGTAAAGTCATCAAAAACCTCTCCGAACATACTGATTTGGTAAATAGCATTGTATTCAGCCCCGATGGCAAAATCCTTGCTTCCGGTAGTTCGGACGATACAATCAAACTTTGGGATGTCACTACTGGTAAAGCGATCAAAACTCTGACTGGGCATGTCGATAGGGTCACTAGTGTAGCATTTAGTCCAGATGGCAATATGATTGCCTCTGGTAGCGATGACAAGACAATCAAACTTTGGGATGTTACCACTGGTAAAGCCAAAACTTTCACAGGAAACAGCAGTTCAATCAATTCTGTAGCATTTAGCCCTGATAGCAATACTATTGTTTCTGGTAGTTATGACAAAACAATCAAACTCTGGGATGTCACTACTGGTAAAGCGACCCAGACCATAAATGGGCATGATAGTAGTGTCACAAAGGTAGCATTTAGCCCGGATGGTAATCTGATTGCTTCTACTGGTTACGACTACAAGATTAAAATTTGGGACTTCACCAATAGTCAAAATATTAAAACCTTAAATGAGCATGAATCTGGGATCAGTAGCATCGGATTTAGTCCAGATGGCAAAATACTTGCTTATAGTATTTCTGACAACAGGATCAAACTCTGGATCAAACTCTGGGATGCCAATACTGGCAAAGCTACTAATAGCCTTTTAGAAGATAGCGCTGGTGTTATAAGTGTTGCATTTAGTCCAGATGGCAAAACAATTGCTTCTGGTAGTGGTGACAAAACCATTAAACTCTGGGATGTGACTACTGGCAAAACCATCACAACTCTAACTGGGTATGATTCTTATATTAGTAGTATTGGATTTAGCCCGGATGGCAAAATACTTGCTTCTGGTAGTTACAACAGGATCAAACTCTGGGATATTGCCACCAGCAAGGAAATTTTCAGTTTATCTGATCACAGTGGTGCGATCGCAACTCTCAAATTCAGCCCAGATGGCAAAATACTGGCTTCTGGTAGTGATGACAAAACCATCAAACTTTGGGATATTGCCACTGGTAAAATCATCAAAACCCTCACCTATGGCAGTTCGGTGACAAGCATTGCATTTAGCCCGGATGGTAAAATACTTGCTGCTGGTAGTTCTGATAAAACAATCAAACTCTGGGATATCGCTAGTGGAAAAGTTATTCAAACTCTCACTGGACATAGCAATCTTGTCAAAAGTGTCGTGTTTAGTCCAGATGGCAAATTTGTAGCTTCCGGTAGCAATGACAATACCATCAAACTTTGGAACGTCGCCACTGGCAAAGAAATTCGCACCCTCACAGGACATACTTCTTTTGTCACCAGCCTTGTATTTAGCAGTGATGGTAAAGTCCTCGCTTCTGGAAGTGCTGATAAAACAGTCAAACTTTGGCGTTTAAATATAGATGATGTCCTCTCGCGGGGTTGCAGTCAGTTACAACAATATTTCATTTCTCATCCAGAGACTTTAGAAAAACTCAAAGTTTGTCAAAATCAATCTTTGTTTTTAGCAGCAGCCCCTACTTTAGTTGCCCAAGGTGAGAAATTAGCAACAGAGGGTAAATATGAAGAAGCAGTTGCTAAGTTTCAAAAAGCGAAAAAGTGGGACTCTAAGTTAGATATTAATCCCGAAGTCAAAGCAGCCCCTGCTTTTGTGACTCAAGGTATTGAACAGGCAATCCAAGGTGATTTTTCTGGTACTTTCAAAAGCTTGAAACAAGCACAGAAACTCGACCCTAAAATCGATCTTGATCCATATACTGAAGGTGTGCAAGATAACGCTGAATTCGTTGCCAAACAGCTAACAGCAGAAGGTTTAATTAATAAACAAAATTTAATTCCTAAAGCACAAGAGTCTTTAAAACAGGGTGATTTCACAAAAGCTGTGGCAACACACACAGAAATTGAAAAATTACAACCATCCAAACAAACCTTGGCTATTTCTTGGAATAGTTTGTGTTGGGAAGGTAGTTTACGTGGTTACGCTAAAGATGTGATGTTTGCCTGTGAAAAAGCTGTGTCCCTCGTACCTGATGATGGTAATATCCGTGATAGTCGCGGTTTGGCAAGGGCATTAACTGGCGACACCAAGGGCGCTATTGAAGATTTTGAAGCATACATCAAATCAATTGATGATCCCCAGGCGAAAGTAAAACGGCAAAGTTGGGTAAAAGATTTAAAGGCTGGTAAAAACCCGTTTACACCTGAGGAGTTGCAGAAGTTGCAAGGCGAGTAGAGGAGGTGGGGAGGTGGGGAGAAAACAATTCAAAATTCAAAATTTAGGAAGAGGGTGGGGGGAGTGTGAGGGGTGATGGGGAGGTGGGGTGATGGGGAGATGGGGAGAGATCAGAAGCGATCGCACTCTTAAAAAACAAGGCAGAAAGCGATATCATTCCCCATAAAAAAATTTCAGCACCAAGCATGAAAAAACCTCACCCCATCCTATCGAATACCCCTCTCCTTAGCAAGGAGAGGGGCTAGGGGTGAGGTTACTTTCTAGGCTACAAGGGAAAAAGATTTGACTTGTTTTTCTATTCATAGCGGGTGGGATTCGCCGCCAGTCGGGTAATTTCATGAAAAATAAGCGATCGCGTCAATCCCAGCACAAGAAGCGTTATCTTAAAAATTGGTAGCAAGCGTCATAATATGATGTGCTGAATTCAGCATCCACTGACAAAAATAGAGGTTAAAAGGTTCCTTTTGATGAAAGGCATAAAGTTGCAATTTTTACCAATTTTTTTTCTTAACTGGCAGTGTTTTTTGTCCGTTTTTTTGCTGCTTGTGTGCCTGTTTTTCCTAAGTACGCCACCAGCTTTTGCAGGTCTTAAAGATGACAAGTATGATGGCAACGTCTTTGTAGTTTATGCTGGTAATGGTTCACTGGTTCCACCCAGAGCTACACTAGCAACAGCCTTAAAGGAACATAAACCAGCATTATTGGTTTTCTATGTTGATGACAGTAGTGATTGCAAAGAATATGCAATTGTTGTCTCACGTTTGCAAGCATTTTATGGTATTGCTACAGAGATAATTCCTGTCAATGTAGATACGATTTTACCCACGCAAACCTATAATTCCACAGAGCCAGGTTATTATTACTCTGGTAGCGTTCCACAAATTGCCCTGTTTGATCAGTCCGGAAAATTAGTCTTGAATAAGACAGGTCAAGTACCGTATGAAGAAGTAGATGCTCGACTGCGGGAAGTGTTTGATTTATTACCAAGTTCCAAATCATTGGAATTAAAACGGCGTTCCTTCAATGAGTTAAATAGTGAGTTGACACAATAAATCTCGGGGCAGACAAATTTAGTCTGCCCTAAATTTTTAGTACAACTTGCTACTGCATATTCAAAAAGTATCAGAGAAAATATCCAAATCAGCATAGAAAGTAAAGGAGAATAACCAATGACAAATGACTAATGACTAATGACTAATGACAAATGACAAATGACCATTGACCAATGACTAATGAAGTGCTTTATGGTGTCAAAGGTTTATACTACAGAGGATTTAATTAAAATTTTGGCAGCCGAACGCCAAGCTTGCTTAAAGGGCGATCGCCTCAAATTAGAGGTAAATGTCTCTGGCAATCCTGTTATTGATCAATTTATTAGAACAGATGGGCTACAAAAGTTCACTGCCTATCAAGATTTTAAAGCAGCTATCCATGAATATCAAAAAGAATATCTCGTCTCTGGCATTATTTGGCGTGAGGTAACTGTTAAAGGCAAAACCATTAGTTATCCCGAAGTAGACTCGCAATTGATAGCTTTATCTGGTGACTTAGATATATTAAAAGCGGCAAAAAATTCGCTTTTGAAATTTTGGAATGAAGTCACTTTAGAAATGAATTTATATTTGAGTGTTAATAATGGTAAGCAATATCAACAAATAATTAAAGCTGACGTTGATAGAATTGCCCAAAGAACAGAATGGGCAAATATATGTTGTTTTGAAAAATCTAACTTTTTAGAAATAATTTTGCAGTTGGGATGGGGTCAACCACAAGAAGCATGTTATAAACGAGGTTTTCCTACGTCAGGCAGTGAGTTTATTCATGCTGTCAATCCTGGCAATTATCCAATTGGTTAATTTATTTGTACCCTTGACTAGTTCACTCTGGAACACCTTATTCTGACGGGTTAAATTAGTAGTTGATGATTCCAAATAACCACCAACTACCAACCAACAACTAAATTAATAATGATTGCCGGCTTTGCGATGATGGATAGCCGTTACGCTATCGGGTTGCAATAACTTACCATTGTCAACAACGGCATAAACAACCCAATGATCGCCGCATTCCATGCGTTTGTTAACTGAACATTCCAGGTAAGCTATAGAGTCAGTGAGAATGGCAGCGCCGTTATCTGCAACTGCTGTGGAAAAGTCCTTAAATCTATCTTCTCCTGGGGCAAAGTTTTTGCGGAAGTGTTTCATATAATCTTGGTAATTTTCTTCACCCAAGATATTCAAAACAAATTTGCCGCCTGTATGCAGAATAGATTCAACAGCTCGTTCTTTGGCGATCGCAACAGAAATTCCCGGGGGATTGAAAGTTGCTTGTGATACCCAAGCTCCCAACATACCCGTAGAAACTTCACCTTGCTTAGCTGTGACAACGCAAACAGAACCAACGATGCGACCGACAGCCTGTTCCATAGGCGTAGCTGCTGCTTGGGTCAAACGTGGTTTTTTCGCTCTTCTTAAGGCTTGAGCAAAATCTGTCGCCATTTCTTCACATTCTTTGAGGGTGACATCTGTAGGTTTAAACCTTGCTTTTAAGGTTTCAAACCCAAACTTATAACCAGCATCTTTGAGTTTGCCTTCAATTAAATCAAAGGCTTCACCACTCCAACCGTAGGAACCAAAGACACCAGCCAGTTTGGTGTTGTCACCAACAGCGAGAACAATACCCAAAGCTGTATGAATCGGTGTAGGTGCATTCCCACCAATAGTAGGAGAACCCATAATAAAGCCATCACACTTTTCGATCGCAGCGCGAATTTCATCAGGTTGAGCAAATTCGCAGTTAATCGACTCGACAGCAACTCCACCTTTAGTTAGTCCCAAGGCAAAGGCTTGGGCAAGAGTGGCAGTATTACCATAAGCTGAAGCATAAAGCAAGGCAACACTAATTTCACGCTCAGTTTGTGACTGACTCCAGATTTCGTAAGCTTTGGCTAATTCCAACAAGCCGTAGCGAATCAATGGCCCGTGAACAGTAGCATACATTCTCACTTGTAGTTCTGATAATTTCTCTAAAGCAGCTTGCACGTGAGTTGCATGGGGAGCCATCAAACAGTCAAAATAGTAGCGCTGGTCTTCTTTGAGCAGATCCCAGTCTTCATCAAAGACTTCATCACCGCAAAGATGCGCTCCAAATAGCTTATTTGAGTAGAGAATTTGAGTTTGCTCGTCGTAGGTACAAAGTCCTGTTGGCCAGCGCGGACTGGGGATAGGAAAGAATCTCAAAACATGACCCTTACCCAAATCAAGGGTTTCTTTCCCTCGCATCGTCATAATTTTCAGTTCACGATTGGGGAAAGTTGCTCGTAAATTAGCAGCACAGGGAAGGGAACAAACAAAAGTGAGTTTGGGAACTAGATCTAAAAGTGCTTTGAGCGTGGCGACGCGGTTAGGATTAAAGTGACCGATAATCACATAATCCAACCGTTCCCAATCATTCAAACACTGCCTGAGTGCATCTAAATAAATTAAGCTGAAAGTTTCCGGTGGTGGATCGATAACTGCAACTTTATCACCACTGATTACGTAAGAGTTAGAGGTTGTACCTCTAGCTAGTGCATATTCAATTTCAAACCGCAGGCGTGTCCAACTGCGCGCGCAGCACAGTTGTATTTGTCGCAATTGGTAAAACCTGCACATCACGAGGATTGGGATTGGTCATAGGTATTTACGTGAGGGGAGGGGATTTTTGGAGATAGGAGTGTGGGGAGTCTGAGGAGTGTGAGGAGTGGGGGAGTGTGAGGAATGTGGGGAGTGGGGGAGTGGGGGAGTGTGGGGAGTAAAGAAGATATATAATGCCTTTTCTTCTCATACCCTCACACCCTCATACTTCTCACACCCTTAGTAATAGTTGCCTACCTTACGATGGCGAACTGCTGTTAATCCGTCGGGTTTGGAAACTCGACCATCAGTGACGGTGCAGTACAATAACCAGTGGTCGCTGCATTCCATGCTGCTCTTGACTTCGCATTCCATGTAAGCAAGAGCGTCTGTGAGAATTAGGGAACCGTTTTTAGCTGTTTGAGTTCTCACTCCCGCAAATCTGTCTGCACCAGGAAGCAGACGCTTGAGGAAGTGTTTTTTCAGTTCCTGATAGTTTCCTTCTTCTAGCACATTGAGGACAAATTTATCGCCGACTTGCAATAGGGAGTCAATTGCTCGGTCTTTGGCGACAGAAACTGTAAATCCTAAAGGTTGTAAACTAGCTTGGGCTACCCAAGAAGCAAGCATCGCGCCTTGGACACCGTTCTTGTTGGCGGTAATAATGTAGAGTCCGCTGCTAATCCGACCTAGTGCTTTTTCTAAATTAACGTCGATAGACTTAATTTGCTTGATGTTGCGTTCGCGGACTAGCATTTGTCCCAAGTCAGTACCTGCTTCTTCACACAGTTGGTATGTGACTGGGGAAGGAGTTTCTTTTATACGAATTGCTGGGAAGGCTTCTTTGACGCCAAAGTCAATGAATCTTCTGCGTAACGGATCGATGGGTTCATCGTCACCGCCGTAACATTCAAAAAACCCAATGACTTGCTTGTCTTTGACTACACCCAAAAGCGCACTAATTGCAGCTTGTGCCGCAGCGTTGGCTGTTGGTGGCATACCAACAATAATCCCAGATGAGCGACCTGCTAATTCTTGGATTTCTTGGATTTCTGCGGTTGTCAAATCCATGATTTCCACACCAACGCCAGTTTTCTGGACGCCTTGAGAAATCGCTTGAGCAATGCGATCGCCATAGCCATAATCAGAGACATAAAACATCCCAACAATTGTCTCTGTCTTGGCTTGTCTTTGGCTCCAACCTTGGTAGCACTCTTTGAGTATACCTAGATGGTGGTAGAGTAGGGGACCATGACCGTTAGCAATAATTTTGATGTTGCCTAGTTCGTTCATTTTTTTCATTGCATTCAGCAGCGAACGAGCATTCGGCCCCATCAGGCAATCATAATAAAATCTAAAGTCGGGTTCAATTGCCTCTAGGTTGACATCAAAAGTGTCATCACTACAATAGTGCATCCCAAAGGCGTCACAGGTGAACAGAGTTTGGGTTTTGCGATCATAGCTGAAGATGGTGTCTGGCCAATGCAGGTTAGGCGCACTCACAAATTCAATTTCGTGTCCCTGGCCTAAGTCTACGCGATCGCCACTTTTGACAATTCGCTTTGAGAAGGGGTCATGAACTAAATTTTCCAGAAACTGGAGTGCAACTTTCGACGCTAAGACAGTGGCTCTGGGTGCTAATTGGAGAACGTCTTCAACCAAGCCACTATGGTCTGGCTCTGTATGGCTGACAATAATGTAATCAATTGCTTTTGGGTTAACCAGTTTCTTAAGAGTCTCTAAATACAGGTGGCGAAACTTGGTGTGAGAAGTATCCACCAAGGCAATGCGATCACCTTTAATTAGATATGAATTGTAAGTTGTACCGTTTTGGAGACCAAATTCGATATCAAAGCGATCACGATCCCAATCAAGCGAACGAATCGCCGTTGTGTTAGGAGCGATTTCGACAGTTTGTATAGTAAGTCGTTTATGTTGAGCGTTCTCTGTGAGAGCTACCATTAGTCGTCTCCGAGCACAAATCATCAGTCTGCTTTTCTAACTTTATTTTGCTCATAATTATTTTTGTAAAGTTGTTCAAAATTGTCTTTTTTCAAAAAGTCAATTTGTAGCCAAAGTGTCTGTTTTTTGGCATAATCAATTACCGAAAAACTGTAGTTAATTCTTGTTTTTTAGCGTGGATTATAGCAGAGAATTAGCGATTTACTCTATAATTTTTTCCTACAAACAAAGTAAGCAAAATAATATTGCTGCTCCAAATTCTGTAACGAAAAGCATAATTTTGGCAACCGTTGTATCTAAAATTAAAATGTTGATTGTTGATGGTTGGTTGGCAAAAATTCAAACTGAGCGATCGCATCCAGTTCATCAAAACCATCAAAAATGATGATTTATACTTTCAGCATGTCTAGTATTATTGATTTTTGCTGACAATCCTGATTACTCTACTAACAAAATTGGCTTTACACAAATTAAGGATGAAGAACGAACCGCCAAGACGCCAAGAATTAAGTTTTTATATTAAAAGAGAAAATAAAATTATCCTAGCGAAAGCTTCTAAAATAGTTAGGTTCAGTCTTTTCTCCTTCGCAGACTATTAAAAACCTTTTCCTCAACTCTCGAACATCAACCTTTCTTCGTGAGTAACCTCGATAGGAACTTCCTCTTGAGTGTCTATTATTCAGTTGGGAATTCCTCTTATTCATGAGAGATGCTCATTGAACTGACGCAAATCTCTAATGAAGGGAATTGCAGATTTTTGTGAGAGCAATCATAGTATTGCCTTGTTAGATCATACATACAAATGGGCATACTGACTCCTAGAAGTGGACATCTGACAGGTCGCCAGTAAATATGGATACAGCAGTAGATTTAACACTCGCAATTCCCGGATATTGTTTAGGTGAGGAACTCTATTATGGTTCCAGGACAGTGGTTTATTGGGAACTGCGAGAGGCAGATCGACAGCCTGTGATCATTAAACTGCTCAGACGAGACTATCCCACCTTTGACCTGTTAGAGTTTCGCAACCAGTATGCGACCGCCAAAAATTTAGAGATTCCAGGAATTGTTCGCTTCTACAGCATGGAATTATACCGTGGTGGCATGATCAGCGTTAACTCAGTTCCGAAACAAGGGACAGAGTTTACTATTACGATTCCAGTCAAAGCTAAAGTTGAGAATTCAAACGTTTTAGTAGAGACGGAGGTGTTTCATGTCCCCAGTTAGTCTCAAAAAGATTCTTCATAAACAAGAATTGTGGTCTTTTGTTCAGGAATTAGCCGCTACGCTCAACATTGCTATTGCTGTTGAGGAGATAGATGGCAGAAACTTGATCAGCATTGGTAAGCCTACTTCCGACAATCGATATCCAGTTAAGGTATCAGGAAAAGTTATTGGTTGGGTTGTGGGAGGAGAACAGGCTACTTTACTCGCAACCTTGCTCTCGTTTCTGGCAAAACAGGAAGCGGAGAAAAAGGAACTCGCCAAAGAATTACTAGAGCGATATCAAGAAATAGATTTGTTTGAAGACATCTCGACTCAAATCACAGCAAGTTTAGATGTGCGACAAATAGCTCAACTCGTACTCCAAGAAATAAGTCAATTAATTGAATCCTCTGCCGGGATTATCCTGCTGTTGAGTCCCAATGCAATGGCTTTTGAAAGCATTGCCGAATTTGGACTGTTTTTTGCTCACGGCTACCCAGAACTAGGCAAAGGAATCATTGGCAACATTGTCCAATCTAACCGGGCAGAACTGATCAATGATGTCCAGGCAGATCCTCGATTACAGGGACAGGAAAATTTTAGAGCTTTGATTTGTGTGCCATTGCGAACCAAGGAGCGGGTACTGGGAGCGATCGCCATTGGTACGCAAAAAACCGATGCTTACACCACCGAACACCTCAAACTGGTTAGTATCTTTGCCTCGCAAACAGCGATCGCGATTGAAAAGGCTTTACTTTACGAGCAAAGCTGTCAAGCAGCCGCCGAGGCCAAAGCCCAAACAGAGAAACTTCAGCAAGCCCTTCAGGATTTACAACTAGCACAAACTCAGTTAATCCAAAGCGAAAAAATGTCAAGCTTAGGGCAACTTATCGCCGGAGTTGCCCACGAAATCAACAATCCGGTCAACTTTATTTGCGGTAACTTGAAGTATGTTGCAGAGTATGCCAAAGACCTGCTGCAATTGCTGCAAGACTATCAAAAATTTTTACCTGTTGCTCCTGCCGAACTGCAATCAGAGCTAGATAGTATCGATGTGGAATTTCTCATGCAAGATCTTCCGAAACTGCTGGACTCGATGAAGCTTGGTACTGATCGCATTGTCGAGATTGTGCAATCTCTGAAAAACTTCTCTCGGCATGACGAAGCCCAAATGAAAGCTGTCAACATCCACGATGGCATCAACGGGACACTCATGATTCTCCGCCATCGTCTCAAAGCCTCTGCCTATCATCCCGAAATTACAGTTGTCAAAGAATACGGCAAACTTCCCTTGGTTGAGTGCTACCCCGGTCAATTGAATCAGGTATTTATGAACATCCTAGCGAATGCGATCGACGCCCTAGAAGAAAAAGTAGGGTGTAGGACATGGAGTGGAGACAATTCAGAACAATCCACTTTACCCACCATTTACATTCGCACCGAAATCCTCGACGATCAGTGGATTTCGATTCGCATTGCTGATAATGGGCCGGGCATGACGGAGGATGTGATACAGCGCATTTACGATCCCTTCTTCACCACAAAAGAGATTGGCAAAGGAACAGGTTTAGGCATGGCAATTAGCCATCAAATTGTTGTGGACAGGCATCGAGGAATTCTCCAGTGTCGTTCACAACCAGGTCAAGGGACAGAATTTTGGATTCAGATTCCGGTGAATTGTTCATTAGAACATATTTCTGACAGGCAAAGTCTCATAATTGCTAACTCAAATAAGGCGATCGCTTCCCAACCCCACACAATCGATGCAGACGGCTTCATCCCCTCAACTAGTCCAAAACTTCAACCGACCGATCTGCTAATCCGTCACATCCAACTGATCCAGAGGCTATCACAGCAAAATCCCGACATTGGCGATTCATCTTCCAACCAAATTTACCAAATGTTCCAACGTAACCCGATTTCGTTAAAGCTATATACCACATTATTGTCCCAATTCTACTGTCCTAACCCTGTCTATCCGTCCCACAAAGGAAATTAACCCAATCCAAAATGGTATAACCAACAATGTCTGAGCAAACAGTTACTCTCAATGCCACAACTTATCAATTCATGATTCAGGAGTTGGCAACCTTACGCCAGCAAGTAGCTGAGTTAGAAGCAAAATTAGCGGTACAGTCCCGGAAAGAATCAAATACCCTCCAAGAAGCAGAAAATTTTTTTAGGCTGTCCTTAGATATGCTATGTATTGCTGGAGTCGATGGCTATTTCAAGCACCTCAATCCAGCCTGGGAAGAAACTCTCGGATTTACGCCTGAAGAACTTTACGCCCAGCCCTTCATCGAGTTTGTCCATCCAGACGATCAAGAAGCAACGATTGCGGCAGCTCAGCAATTACATCATAAAAATGTAATTAACTTTGAGAATCGTTATCGCTGCAAGGACGGTTCCTACAAATGGCTAACATGGAAATCTGTACTCTGGGGTGAAAACCAGATGATTTATGCAGCGACCCGCGACATCACAGAATATAAGCAATCCCAAGCAGCCTTGCGTCAGAGTGAACAAGAACGTCTACGCTCCCAACAAATCTTGAAACACAGCGAAGAACGGTACCGTTCTCTAGTATCTGCCATCTCACAAATTGTCTGGGTGACAACGCCACAAGGAATATGTTTTGAACTATCAGATTGGATAGCTTACACAGGACAAAGTTTAGCTCAAGCAGAGAATGGAGGTTGGATTGATGCCGTTCATCCTGATGATCGCGCCCGCACCGCAGAAGTCTGGGGTGCTGCTGTGGCTAACCGCAGTCTTTATCAAATTGAATACCGAATTCGTTCCAAGGATGGAACTTATCGCTACTTTTGGGTATGCGGCGCCCCAGTGTTGGAAGAAGACGGCAGCGTCCGGGAATGGATTGGCACTTGCACTGATATTCATGATCGCAAGCTGGCAGAAGCGGAAAATCAGCGTCTGAAAGAACGATATCGCTCTTTAGTGACTGCCACTTCCCAGATCGTCTGGGGAGCTACGCCCGAAGGACTAGGGATCAGCAGTGAAATGCTGACTTGGATAGCCTACACAGGTCAGACTGAAGAGGAAGTCGCTGGTTGGGGCTGGCTGGATGCAGTTCACCCAGATGATCATCCCCATTCCTTAGAAGCCTGGAATGCAGCTGTGGCGAACCGAGCTATCTATCAAACCGAGTATCGACTGCGTGGCAAGGACGGCATTTACCGCTACTTCTCAGTTTGTGGCGCTCCGGTGTTGGAAGAAGACGGCAGCATTCGCGAGTGGGTTGGTACTTGCACAGATATTCACGATCGCAAGCTGGCAGAAGCCAAAAATCAACGTCTATTGGAGATGTTAAATCATTCCAGCGATGCCATCATTGTTAGGGACATGACGAACAAAATCTCCTACTGGAATCAGGGTGCAGAAAGTCTCTACGGCTGGACTCGTGAGGAAGTCAAAGATAAATACGCTCACACATTTCTCAAAGCCACCCTTCCAAAACCTCTAGAAGAAGTACTAACAGAATTTTTACAGCAGGGCAGTTGGGAGGGAGAAGTACAACACACCACCCGTGATGGCAGACAAATCATGCTTCAGAGTCGCTGGACGTTGCAACGGGACACCTGGGGTCAACCTTGTGCTGTGTTGGAAATCAATACCGATATTACTCTTCGCAAGCAAGCAGAAATTGCCTTACGACAAATCAATCAAGAACTAGAAGCTAGAGTAGCAGAGCGGACGGCTGCCCTCAAAAATACACTAGCAGAAGCACAAGGTTTAAATGCCATTTTGGATAACTTAGCAGATGGATTGTTGGTGGTAAACATCGCAGGAGAAATTACCCACTTCAATCCTGCTTTTATGGGGATGTATGCCTTGAGTGAAACCCAATTGAACTGTCAAAACTACCGAGAACTACCAATGTCCGGTTTAGTAGATTTGATTGATCAAACCAAGTCTCATCCCCAAGAAGTGTTTGCTGCTGAAGTTGCACTAGCTAAAGAACGCATTGGTCAGGTAGTGGCAACTGCTATCTTCAAAAGAGGAACCGCAAACGAACCAGCTACTTGCTTTGGCTGCGCACTTCTAATCAGAGATGTAACGGTAGAAAAGGAAATCGACAAGATGAAAACTGACTTCATCTCAACGGTTTCTCATGAACTGCGGACACCATTGACCTCTATCCTGGGATTTGCTTCCATTATTCAAGAAAAGTTGGAAACCGACGTTTTTCCAATTCTTTGTGCCGAAGACCGCAAGCTTCAGAAAACGATCAAGCGAGTGGGTGATAATCTCACCATTATTGTTTCGGAAGCAGAACGGCTCACGTCCCTGATTAACGATGTCCTAGACATCGCCAAAATGGAAGCAGGTAAAGTGGAATGGCAGATGCAACCGCTTGATCCCAGTGAGTTAGTAGATTGGGCAACTAATTCCACCGCAGCTTTGTTTGAAACCAATGGCTTAGAGCTAATTACAGAGATTGAACCCGAACTGCCACAGGTAGTGGGCGATCGCAATCGTCTGCTGCAAGTCGTGATCAATCTGATTTCTAACGCGGTGAAATTCACCAACTCCGGTTGTGTCACCTGCCGTGTCAAACAACAGGACAATGGCGTTTGCATCAGCGTCATCGATACCGGCATTGGTATTGCACTCGAAGATCAACCGAAAGTGTTTGAAAAATTCCGACAAGTTGGTGACACTCTTACCGACAAACCCAAAGGCACAGGGTTGGGACTGCCAATTTGTAAACAAATCGTGGAACATCACGGCGGTAGAATCTGGGTTGAAAGCGAACCAGGCAAAGGCAGCACATTTTCGTTCCTAATTCCTATCTATGAAAGTGGCAACGAAAACAGCAGCAAGCTCAATTTAGATGTGCTTGTTAAACAACTCAAAGAACATGTGATTACAACAAAAATTGCCCTAAATGAAAATCGCAAAACTATTTTAGTTGTAGATGATGATGCTAATATCCGGGAACTACTGCGTCAACACCTGGAAACTGAAGGCTACAACGTCCGAGAAGCTAAAGACGGTATGGATGCGATTCAGCAGATAAAAACAACCCATCCTGATTTGATTCTCCTCGACGTGATGATGCCTCAAATTAACGGCTTTGACGTAGCCGCTGTCCTCAAAAACGATCCTCAAACCGCCGATATTCCTATTATTATTCTGTCCATTGTCGAAGATAAAGAACGGGGCTATCACATCGGCATTGATCGCTATCTCACCAAACCTATCCACACAGAGAAACTTATCAATGAAATTGGCTCACTGCTTTCTCAGGGTACTTCTAGTAAAAAGGTGTTGGTTGTCGATAAAAATGCATCAACCCTAAAAATTCTTTCGGATGTACTACAAACTCAGGGATACAACGTCATTGAAGCCTCTAATCCGCAAGAATGTATCCATAAAGCCCTGTCAGCTAAACCAGACATGATCATAATTGATTCTATCCTCTCTCAAGAAGCAGACCTGGTGAAAACCTTAAGGTTTGAAAAAGAGTTGGAAAATGTATTCTTCATTATGCTATCCGAGCGCTAAATGCTTGCAGCCCTATGACGACCCAGAAAATTCTCATTGTTGATGATGAGCCCAACATTCTAATCTTGTTGGAACAAGCCCCAGAAGCACTAGAAGATGAGGGAGTTGAACTAATAACTGCCAGAAATGGAGAAGAAGCCCTCGAAATAATCAAAACCGAAAAACCAAACCTGGTTTTTCTCGATGTGATGATGCCCAAGATGAGTGGTTTGGAGGTTTGCCACGCTGTTAAACATGAACTGCAAATGATTGACATCTACATTGTGATGTTAACAGCAAAGGGACAGGAATTTGATAAACAAAAAGGAATTGATGTTGGTGCTGATCTATATTTAACAAAACCATTTCGCCCTAAAGAAGTACTTGAAAAATCAATGCAGGTGTTGGGCTTTTAAGACCATAGCACTCTGTTTATGCTAATTAGGAAAACACATCACTAGTGGTCTATCGCAAAAGTTTTGATAGGTCAACTTATTTTCTCTTTCTTTGTGTACTTTGCGCTCTTTGTGGTTCGTGATTTTATACCAGTTGGAAAAAAGAATGCAACACATGAATAATTATGAAAACCCCTCCCCAACCCTAAGCGATCTCGCTTGCTTGGAGTGCCGTTAGGCGGATGGGGTTATCTGCCCTTAAATATTTTTTGAATTCTTCTCAAAATTAATGCCATAAACCAGTAGTATTATTACTTATAGAAGATTCCTGATTGTATGAAATCGAGGTATTTTTTTTAACGGACACCAAGCACATTAGACTATGCCTCAGAATTTGAACAGACGCACATTCATCATGGCATCTCTAGCCACAGGTTTTGCTGTGGCAACTCATCCTGTTACTGCTCAAACAATTAAAACAAGTTCTACAGGGTTAGTTGCAGGTGAAGTAAAAATTCCTGTTGCTGATGGTACTATTCCCGCTTATCGAGCCATGCCTGCTTCTGGTACTAGCTTTCCGGTTGTGCTAGTAGTGCAAGAGATTTTTGGTGTTCACGAATATATTCAGGATATTTGCCGTCGCTTTGCCAAATTGGGATATTTAGCGATCGCTCCGGAATTATATGCCCGTCAGGGAGATGTTTCAAAACTCACTAATATTCAAGAAATTATCAGTAAGGTAGTGTCAAAAGTCCCTGATGCTCAAGTATTATCCGATCTGGACGCAACTGTTGCTTGGGCAGCAAAATCAAAAGGTGATGTGAATCGACTTGGTATTACAGGTTTTTGCTGGGGTGGACGCATTGTTTGGCTGTATGCAGCGCATAATCCCAACCTCAAAGCCGGAGTTGCCTGGTACGGACGTTTGGTGGGTGACTCTACACCGCTTCAGCCTCAGTATCCGATTGATGTTGCAGCCTCACTAAAAGCCCCAGTCCTTGGGTTGTATGGAGGTAAAGACGAAGGTATACCCCTGAGTACGGTTGACAAAATGCGGCAAGCTTTAAAAACAGCTAAGCAACCATCTGAAATCATTGTTTACCCAAATGCTGGCCACGGCTTTCATGCTGACTACCGTCCTAGCTACCAGAAACAAGCGGCTGTTGATGGATGGAAGCGTCTTTTGGCTTGGTTTAAGCAACATGGGGTTGGTAATGGGTAATGGATTGAGCAGTCTCCACGAGAAAATCCATGTAAAATTACACCCAATTGGAAGTATCTTTTGACACTAAATGATTTCTTGATGATTTCAGCGATCGCGTATAGTTCAGAAAAGGCAGCAGGCAGTCCCGATGAAACAAGTTTCGCTTATGTACTCCCACACACTGCTAAAGCCGGATGGTCGGCAACTGACCTTATACAGTCGTTACCCGATTCCAGAAAACATCACTGCTACCAGTCCCAGCAATGAACCTGTACAGGCAAATCCGCATTTGCGCTGGCATCCCTTACGTGGTGAATGGGTAGCTTATGCTTCTCACCGTCAAGGCCGGACTTTTATGCCGCCCCCAGAGTATAATCCGCTCGCACCTACTAGTAACACTAAGTTCCCAACAGAACTGCCCCAAGGTAAGTATGATGTGGCGGTATTTTGTAACCGCTTTCCCTCGATGAGCTTAGCTGCACACAATCCACCTACTAGCATCGTGGAAACCTTACCTGCTAATGGGGACTGCGAGGTAGTGGTTTTTACCCAAAACCCCCACGCCTCCCTCAGTTCTCTGGAGTTGGATCACCTCGATTTGCTGTTGCAAGTTTGGGGCGATCGCACTAGTGTCCTGGGGACAAATCCTCATATTCAGTACGTACTGCCATTTGAAAATAAGGGAGTAGAAGTAGGTGTAACTTTACATCATCCCCACGGGCAAATTTACGCCTATCCTTTTATTCCACCAGTTCCAGCACGGATGTTGGAGCAACAACGGCGATTTTACCAAGAAAATCAGCGCTCTTTGCTGGAGGATTTGATTCAACAGGAAATTACCGAAAACAAACGGATTATTTATCAAGATGAGTACGCTGTAGCCTTCGTCCCGGTATGCGCTCGTTACCCTTATGAAGTATGGATTACTCCTATTCAAGCAGTCCCTAGCTTTGATCAGCTAACTCCAGAACAACGCTGGGGACTTGCCAGGGCGTTAAAAACTGTGACTCTTAAGTATGACGGTTTGTGGAATCGCCCGTTTCCTTATCTGATGGCTTGGTTTGCTGCGCCAACAGATGGTGAAGCTCATCCGGAGACCCATTTACATGCTGAATTTTATCCTCCCTATCGAACAAGCAACAAACTTAAGTATCTGGCGGGAACGGAACTTGCTGCCGGAATGTTTGTTAATGATGCTTTACCAGAAGAGAAGGCGAAGGAGTTGCAGGCGGTAGCTGTAAATATCGAGTTTCAAGCTTTGTTAGAGATTTAATACCAATTTGGAAAAAGAATGCAACACACCAATAGTATCAGACCCCTCCTCAACCCTAAGTAATCTCGCTTAGGGTGCTGTTAGGCGGGTGGGATTATCTGCCCCCGGACAAACTGCGGGAGTTGACCAAGAACTCACAGGTGTAGTATTTGCTGCTACCAATACCACCTCCCCAGATTTATCAACTACCCAACCAGTAGCCTCAACAATTTGATTAGAAATTGGCGACTTGGGTAATGACTCTCTCCTTCTTTCCACCTGCCGATGGTCGAGCCTTACCCAAGGCAGTGGTACTGTATTCTGAGTACGGAGCGCTTCATTTGGTAAATATGGCAAGCCGCCACGCCCCGTGATGATAAATTTATTGCCTTGATCAGCCGAACAAGCTTGTGCTATTTGTTGAGTGCGATCGATAGGAATATTTGATAGTTCCACTAAGCCGGAACTGGGATCAACATCTGGAATGTTGATTTGGACATTGCCATTTAACTGGGAATTTGCCCCAGTGGCGGTGATATCACTTAAAGGTGTGGGTTTTAACTGAAACTGCGTGCCAAAGATAGCTTGAGCATTGATGGTGACATTACCCCCCCGGAAGTCCTGAGAGTTGGCAGTAATATCACTATTTTCTTGGGGAACTGCAACTAAATTGTCTGTATCAATATTAATATTGCCACCAGTAACATTGTTTCCAGTAGCATTGGTGGTAATGCCACTGCCACGACGTAAGATTAAAGTCCCAGAGTGTAGGTTGATATTTCCCTGTCCGCCTGTAGTATTAGCAGTGAGTTTGCCTTGATTGTCTAGCAGCAAGTTATCAGTTGTAATATCAAGGTTGCCCGCTCTGCCTGAGCCTTGGCTATTGGCATTAATTTCTGCCCCGTTTTGGACAGTCAACTTCCCTGTGTTAATTCTCAAGTCGCCCGCACTACCAGGCCCTTCACTTCTAGCTAGTAGGGTGCTGGGAACAGTTTGATTGTTCCGACCAATGGCAGAACCTGTCACTGTTACAAAATCCGAGGCATTGATATCTAATGTTCCTGCCTGACCTCGACTACCGTTAACAGCAGCGACTGAAATACTAGCACCGTCTTTGATGACTAAACCCTGGGTGTTGATGATTATGTCCCCGCCTTTGCCTGTGGGTGTGACAAATCCGAATTTTATGGTCTGGGCAAGTAAACCACTAGGGAAATTGATATTTTCTATTACTATTTGACCATTTGTGTCAAATCTGGCACGGGGTAGCACTATTAAACCATTGGCTTCCACGGATTCAAAAGCATTTACTATCAAAGTCCCCCCATTACCAGCACCAAGGGTAGAGGTTAATATCTGTCCACCATCACGGAGAATCAAGTTCTTAGTGGAAATCTGCACCGTTCCCGCATCCCCAGCATCTTTGTCAGTACTGAGACTGCGAACACTGAGGCTAGAAAAATCTCTGCCTCCCAATACCTGCAAAGATTCAGAGGCATTTACAGTTAAATTTCCTCCTGGACCAGAACCGTTAGTAGACGTTTCTATAATTCCACCATCACGAAGAATCAAGCGCTTTGTTGCAATGTTAATGTCACTTGCTGCTCCAGTTGCTTTAGTAACAGTACTTAACTGGCTAGCAGAATCCTGGCTGGAACCACTTACCTCTACAGATTCAGAGGCTGTGATCGTTAGAGGTTGACCTGGTTTATCTCCAGTGGTAACTCCCCCCACTATTGAATTGCTAGTGATTGCAATATTTCTACCACGCAATTGCATAGCACCGTTGCCTTCACCTGTTGTATCAATGAAAGCCGCTTGGGATATTTGCATATCTTGGAAGTGTTGCACGCCATCATATCCTAAAGCCCAACCTTCAACTATTGGAGTCAGGTTGACAAAACTGTTAGGGGCGACACTTCCTAGCTCAATTCGTCCTGCGGGTGCAAACAGCCTGCTACCCTTAACTGATACATCACCACCCAACATTGCTAAAGTTTGACCAGGCAGAACTTGTAAATTAGATCCTTCTATTTGGATTGATTGAGCAGTTTGGCCAAACTGTAAACCGATGGGGAGATTGACTGTTAGTAACGGTGCTGTCTGGGGATTAGTAGCACTGAATTGAGTGCCATCAGCAAAGTTGATACTATGGGCTGTACTGGCGAAAAAAGAGCCGTTGATGTTTAACGAGGCATTTGGGCCAAAGACAATACCATTGGGATTAATGAGAAAAAGGTTGGCAGAACCGTTGGTTTTAATTAGTCCATCAATGTTTGAGATTGAGCCTCCCGTCACGCGGTTAATGATGTTCTTAACATCCAAGTCATTGGCAAAAGAGGCTGAACCACCTGTAGGAACAGAAAATTCTCTAAAGCTATGAAAAAGGTTACTGCCAACTTTGTTGCCGTTAATAATTGTAAAGTCTAAGTTATCGGTGGTTGTAACCTGGGTTGATAAAGTTCCATCAGAAGTAACTTGTGCCTGAATCAAATCGGTTTTAACCAGAAAGCATAGGGAAACTAAACTAGCTATGCAAAAATGGTGATTCCGCTTTTTCATAAACAATTATGAATGAGGAATGATTTGATTCAGCATATACAAATTATTTGTTGATAGTCAGTAAGCAGAAACATTGTGAAAATGTTACTTATATGCTTCTAGTTGAAAGATTATATATTAAAGATTACTGTAGGGTGTGTTAAGCGCATATTTTCGAGATGATTTGTTATGAAAACATGACATTTTAGCGCTTAACGCACCGTTAGACAAAGCGGCGCGTTAGGCTAAAGCCGTAACGCACCCTACATTTAGATAATAGCTTTTGCGAAGAGTGCGATCGCTGTCATGATTGCGTAAATTAGTGAAATGAAAAAGCATTTAAGCCAAATGAGAAAGCAATCAGGCATTTTGAGAAAACAATTTGTCATTTTGCTTATTAAATTTGACTTGATCTATTTTCTCGATGCAGTAACTAGTACTTGACCACATAAGTTCTTTAGGGTTGCGACGGGCCAGATCCCCGACTTTTTTAAAAAGTCAGGGATCTCCCAGTTCATATTAATGTGGTGGACTACTAGTGAGGCGATCGCCTCTTTTCATGATCGCCAAGCATAATAACTTTTTGTCCCAGCAAACTCATCAAAGCGTGGTGCGATCGCTTGACTTTTAAGAAAGTCCCTACTTAAGGAAGGATAAAGGGAAAGCGATGACAAGATAGATTCTGCGTTTCATCATGCATCTCCTTGTTTTATACGCTTTCTAACTTTATCACTAATTCATGTCAGCCTCCACATGGTATGCACATGTCTCCCCGCATATATCCTGAAAATCCACCTGGACACGGAACCATGCATCCATCTAATTTCATCGGATTCAATTCCCCTTTGTCTAAAAAGTCACTAGCCTTTGGCTGTGCTACAGCTGCATCAGCTTCATTCTTTTCTACTGGCGTGACTTTAACTACTTCTGATTTAGTTAGTTCTGATGTAGTCACTGAAGTTTGACCTTTAACCTCATCAGCCATTGCAACAGGGCTAAACATCATCAAGAATGAGAGTACAAAAGCGATGATTAAAGAAATTTGGCGTTTCATAATTCTGTGTTTTGTTTAGATACATATACTTGCGGGTTGCCCCTGAAAATAACACCATGAGCAATTTATAAATTTCCGGAAAAGTTTGAAAAATACTTTTACAGTTATCAGTTATCAGTTATCGAAGCAGTTTACTTGCGGGCGAGTCTATTGTTGAGTCTGATAGTATTTATCGAACTCACGTTGAATTTAACTCCTCCTACACCCCTACACTCATTTTCAAGACAGATATTCACGTGCAATTATGCCTACAACGAGGGCATGAAAATTTAACTCCTCCTACACCCCTACACCCTTACACCCCCACACCCATTTTCAAGGCAGATATTCAGTTAAACCTTCTGCCCTCTGCCCTATAAACCCTTCCTTTCCAAGCACCGCCTCGTCCTTGCCAATAACGTAATGCAGAGTCGAGAGTCATCAAAGTATAGAGAAAGGCGATGATTGGCAAACAGAAAGCTAACCACAAAGGACATTGATAAAAGCGAATCATCGGGAAGTAAGCCAAACTCATTAGCAACCATGCTGATAAACCTGTGAGTGCGACTAACCAATTTCCTGTCAAAGCACCGACGATCAAACCCAGTGGTGGAACTATATAAACCAAAATCATCCCAACCAGGGTTCCAATTAATAGCAACGGCGAGTAGTTCATTTGAGTAAAAGCAGTCCTCGCAACCATGCCCCAAATTGGAGACAGGGAGGGATAGGGACGGAGGCTGTGAGTTGAAGAACTGAGTCCTAGCCAGATTTTGGGGGAGTGGGGGGATGGCAGAGAAGAGGATTTAACTGATTTGATAGCATGAGCAAGGGCACAATCGTCAATTAATGCTTGCCGAATCACTTGCAAACCACCGATGCGCTGGAGTGCTGCTGTGCGAATTAGGATACAACCTCCCGCAGCTGCTGCTGTTGATTTTTGGGGATCATTTACCCAGCGAAAGGGGTAGAGTTTTTGAAAGAAAAACACAAAAGCTGGAATTAAAAGTTTTTCCCAAATGTTTTCACATCTAAGTCGTACCATGAGGGAAGCAAGATCTAAATTTTCCTGTTCTGCCTTGGCAACAAGTTGATATAGGTTTGTTGGATCATGTTCAATATCTGCATCGGTAAGCAGCAAGTAATCTGATTCGAGTGTTGCTGTAGCTTTGTTAATACCTTGTTCCATTGCCCAGAGTTTGCCACTCCAACCAGGAGGTAATGCTTGGGCAGTAATAACGTGCAATTGTTGGTCTTTATTTAAAGCTTGGGCAGTTTGTTGAGCAACTTTAGCAGTTCCGTCTGTGCTGTGATCATCTACCAAGAAGATGGTAAACAAACCTGGGTAGTTTTGGCGAAGGAGCGATCGCAATGTTTTTGGCAACAAATCTGCTTCATTACGTGCTGGAATTACTGCACAAACTGATGGTAATTTTTCTAAGTGAGTTTCTGTGACTTCTAATTGTTGGTCTGTCTGCCAAAATTGTCCCCACAGAGTTAGTAATCCTATCCAAATTAATAAAGATACAATTACTATAGCTAGTTCTATTTTTTCCATAAATTAAGATTATTTTTAAATAACGAACACTGATGCACAGCGATGTAGACGCCCCTAAGGGCGGCTTCCCGTAGGGTACACGGATAATTTATCGGTATGTATCTGGGATTATTTGTATTCTAAGAAAGTTCAATTTAGTTATCTCTCAGTTCTGAATAAAATTATGCGTGTCAAATTCAATTTTTCCATATTCAAGTTTAACAATTCTATCTGCTAGATGAAAATAGCGATCATCGTGGGTGATGACCAATATTGTTTTACCTGTATCCCTGAGTTTTGGCAGTAGTTCTTTGTAAAATATTTCCTTGAATGCTGGGTCTTGATCTGCTGCCCATTCATCAAATAAATAAATGGATCGATCTTCTAGGTATACAGTCAGTAATGCTAGTCTTTTACGTTGTCCTTGAGAAAGAGCAGTAGTAGAAAGTCTACCATTTTTAACTTTCACTTTATGCTCTAACTGTAAAAGTTTGAGGTACTCTTGGACTTTATGATATAGACTAGAATTTTCTAATCCTAAAAGTTCATCAAATAAATAAAAGTCAGAAAACACTACAGAAAAATGTTGACGATACCATTCTCGATTTTGTTCAGTAATTAAATCTTGATCTAGCCTAATTTCTCCCGCTTCTGGAATATAAAGTCCAGTAAGCAATTTAGCTAAAGTAGATTTACCGCTACCATTCCCCCCGACTATAAATACAATCTCTTGTGGATAAAGTGTCAGGTTGATAGGACCCAAAATAAAACTTTTGTCTTCTTCTGCTGTATGATAAGCGTGAATAATATCCTTGAGTTGTAAACGATGCCAAACAGTCTTAGCAGCAGGTGGAACTGTTGATACTTCAGCTCGATGAGTTAGAGATAGACCCAGTGATTCTATTTTTTGTAAGGCAATGCTAGCTTTACTCAAAAGCGGAAGTTTACTGATGATATTATTCATTGGCATCATCAAGTAAGTGAAGGTCAAGATATAGCTAGAAAGAGTTTGCGGATTGATGGCTAGCAAATTAGGCAGTGCAAAGATGACAAAACCCATCGTGAAAAAGAAGATGAGTTGACCCCAACTGGTGGTTATGGCAAAAAAGGTAAAACCATTAATGTTGTGACGACGGTATTTAGTAGCAGTTGATTGCAGTTTTTTGTCTAAAAAGACTTGACGTCGGTTATAGTGGAGCTTAAGTTCTTTGACACCTTCAGTAATAGTACGGAATTGGTCAAACAGTACATCTTGATCTTCACGAGCTAAGGTGAGTAATTTCTTACCTTTGTTCAAAAACCACTGACAGCTAGCAATTGCTACTACAGATAGTCCTGCAACCATAAGCAAGACTAACCAAGATAACCAAGTGATGTAAACAACACAGCCTAAGACGATCGCTAAATTAATAAATAAAAAAGGCATCTGATAAACCCCATCAGCAACTGCTTGAATATCTTCGGTAAGGGTTGCTAACAGGCGGGGATTTCCTAGTTGTTCTAAATGACTCAACTCGGAGGAGAGAATCTGACAACTCAAACGCATCCGTAGTTGCAAGACTGCATTTTGAGATAAGCGAATCAGCATCACTTGGGAAATAATGCTGGTGATCAGCGCAACTAATGCCAATCCTACAAAACCCCAAATTATAATTTTTAAGGAAGAACCGGGGTTATTAGTAGCAACATTGCTGATAAGGGCAATTAAAGCAGCACTGCTACCACCGCTGAGAAAGCCAGTTGTGATCGCGATCGCGATCATTTTCCAAGAAGAACGCAGCAGAAAAGAAATCAAATGCATGATACTTGTTTACAAACCACTTTAGTTGGTGCCCCTTGGGGAAATTTTATCTTTTACAGTAAAAACTTATAAAGTTATCACACCAGGTAGTTGCAATCACCACTAATTCTGCTAATAGATTAGTTAAATCAGTGAACAGTTATTAGGTTTATGGCGGGGGTCACACAAGCTGTTTTGCCAGTCATCTGATAACTGTACAGACGCGAGGAACATCGCGTCTCTAACTGATAACTGTTAACGGTTTTGTGGGGAGAAACGGAATGAGTGTGAATCTCAAGTCTTTGGCAGATCAAATTCCTGTGGTAAATTCGGAAACTGCTTCTATTAAAACAACTCCCTATCTACCGCTTAACCATCGGCGCATTCTCTGCATCTTTCCCAAGTACAGTCGCTCTTTTGGCACTTTTCATCATGCTTACCCGCTTATGGGGAGAAAAGTCCAAGCTTTTATGCCTCCACAAGGTATTTTACTAGTTGCTTCTTATTTACCCCAAAAGTGGGAAGTCCGGTTTATAGATGAAAACGTGCGAACAGCAACAAGGACAGATTACCAATGGGCTGATGCGGTAATTGTCAGTGGGATGCACATCCAGCGACCACAGATTAATGAAATTAATCGACTTGCCCATGCAGAAGGCAAAATTACTATTTTAGGTGGTCCTTCAGTCTCTGGTTGCCCAGAATATTATCCTGAGTTTGATATTTTGCATTTGGGTGAGTTGGGAGATGCAAGCGATCGCATAATCGAGTATTTAGATCACCACACAGAACCTCCCCAACAGCAAATTCGCTTTGAAACTAAAGAACGCTTACCCCTTAGTGAGTTTCCCATCCCAGCTTATCACTTGCTGGATCTCAATCAATATTTCCTCGCTAATATTCAGTTTTCCAGTGGTTGTCCCTATCGCTGTGAGTTTTGTGATATTCCCGAACTTTATGGACGCAACCCCCGCCTGAAAACACCAGAGCAAGTGATCGCCGAACTCAATACTATGCTCGAACGTGGTAATCCAGGAGCAGTCTATTTTGTAGATGATAACTTTGTAGGCGATCGTCGTGCCATCATGAATTTGCTGCCATACCTAATTGACTGGCAAAAGCACAATGGCTATCCCATCCAGTTTGCTTGTGAAGCCACATTGAATTTAGCTCAAAGTCCCAAACTTTTGGAAATGATGCGCGAAGCCTATTTTTGTACAGTCTTCTGTGGCATTGAAACCCCAGAACCAGAAGCCCTCCACGCTATTTCTAAAACTCACAATCTAAGTATGCCAATTTTGGAAGCAGTAAAAGTTTTAAATAGCTATGGTATGGAAGTTGTATCAGGAATCATCATTGGCTTTGATACAGACACACCAGAAACCGCAGACCGAATTCTCGAATTTATTCGTCTGTCTCAAATTCCTATGTTGACAATTAACCTATTACATGCATTACCAAAAACTCCTTTGTGGCGTAGGCTAGAACAAGAAGGGCGACTAGTATTTGAGGAAAATCGTGAGTCGAATATCAAGTTTTTAATGCCCTATGAACAGGTAGTAGAAATGTGGCGTCGCTGTATTACAACAGCCTATGAACCAGAATTTTTATATCAGCGATTTGCCCACAATGTAGAACACACTTACCCTAATCGCATCAAAGTTCCCAATAGCCCCGCTCGCACTTCAGGAGCTAATCTCCGTAAAGGTTTAACTTATATGGTAAATATTTTGCTCCGGGTAGGGTTATTTGGTAACTATCGTCAGACATTTTGGAAAATGGCACTACCGCAATTAAAAGCAGGTAATATTGAGAACTTGATTCACGTCGGACTTGTGGGTCATCATCTCATTAAATTTGCTCAAGAATGCGCCAAAAATGAAGAATCGGCTTCGTTTTATTCCCAAAAGATACGTAATGCAGTTCATACCTAAATATAACGACTCGACTAGATAAGTTTTGACTCTTTGCGAAGGGTTAGATCCCTGACTTTTTAAAAAAGTTGGGATCTGGCCAACCTATCAAAATCAATTTGGTGAACTACTACTGGTCTGTTTCATTAGTTCTGAAAGGTAAAAAACGAACCGCAAAGACGCCAAGTACGCCAAGAGAAGAGGACGAAAGGGTAATTCATTAAATTATATAACCCATCTCAATTAATGAAACAGACCACTACTCTAATTCATTAGATCAAGCACGGCTTGTTTTTTATAATAAAAAAAGAGCGTTGCATATTTGTGGGATGATTTTATTTTATATTTTTAGACAAAATTAATTCTTAGCGTCCTTGGCATCTTGGCGGTTCATTCCTCATCTCCATTTTATGCAACGCCAAAAAAAGGGTACTAATTCCATCGTCTGTGCAAAATTTTGATTGGGGAATGCTCGATTGTGATCACCAATTCATCTAGGCACAAACATGTAGATAAATAAACACAACTAAATAAAAAATTAAACTATGGGACAGACAAGAGTATTTCAACCTCAAGAAAGATTACCAAGTTTTTCTATTGTCCTAGAAACAGAAAATTTGGCTAATGCTGACATCAACAAACTATCTGAGTCTCTAAATTCATTAGT
Source organism: Fischerella sp. JS2 (assembly GCF_032393985.1). Lineage (NCBI taxonomy): Bacteria > Bacillati > Cyanobacteriota > Cyanophyceae > Nostocales > Hapalosiphonaceae > Fischerella > Fischerella sp. JS2. Next base: position 6,720,455 of record NZ_CP135918.1, on the reverse strand, counting down.
AAATCAAGACCTCTCACCTACTCAAGCTAATGAAGTGTTATTAATAGATAGCGGTGATGTTCCTCCCCAGAAGCTAGAACAGCTACGTCAAAAATATTCCTGGATTAAAGTTTATCAAGCACCATCAGGGAGTGGATATTACCAAGCAAAAATGCTGGGAGCTAATCTAGTCACAGGGGAGATAGTAGTCTATTGTGACTCTGACTGCATCTATGAAACTAACTGGTTAAGAAATCTCCTCATCCCTTTCACTCAAAGCGATGAGATCCAAATTGTTGCTGGAGAAACAACAACACAAGCTAGGGGAATCTACGGCACAGCTATGGCTTTGACTTATATTTTTCCCCAATATTCAAAGCAGAAAACTCTCAAACGAACTTCCCAATACTTTCTCAATAATGTCGCTTTTCGCCGCGAATTTCTCCTACAATACCCCATTCCCACCGAACTAGTTCTTTACCGAGGTAACTGTGTAATTCATGCTCACACATTACGTTCCTTGGGCTATACAATTTGGAGACAACCACAAGCCAGAGCAACCCACGCCCCACCATCAGGGCTATCTCACTTTTTCTGGCGTTTCTTATTGATTGGTCACGATTATTACTGGCAAAACCGTTTGCTAGCCAAATCTCAACAGAAATACCGTGACTCTATGGCCCGCTTGCAAGGTAAGTTACGGATTTTATCTGAAAGGATAAGTAAAATGTTTACTCATCAACCAAGTCACATACTTTACTTTCCTTTGGCAATTCCCATTGTTATTACTTCAGTAGTTTTAGTTTTTATAGGTTATGTAATTACCTTATTTCAACCTCATTACTTGCTCAAAGTTTACAATCAAATTTTGGGTGAATTTGAAGCAGCATAATATCTAATCATTAATAGTCATGAATCATCAAAAATTAGTCACAAATGGATAATCCATCTGTATCCATCTGTGTGCATCTGTGTTTATCGGTGGTCGATTTCTAAAACATAACTTTAGCCACCATCTGAAATTAGATCAGACATAAACGTAAGCGTATAGACACCTAGAGGACAACTTCAAGGCAGAATAGCATTTGTATAGAAATAGGAATTAACGAAATGCTGTACTCAAAACCAACCTTTCATTACTTCCACGGAGAGATGACACCATCACCTTCTACCCGCAGATATCTTCCACGCCAATAAATACGTTGTCCAAACGCACCCATAACCCAAACAATAAAACTGAGTGAGTCTCGTAACGGGATTATCCAAAGCCAACGTAAGAGTTTGGGACAGTTCATACTCAAAATACTTACTAGTACTTGCACATAACGAATAATAATCGTGGTAAAGCACACAGCTACTGCCCAACCAGCAAACCCCGACAGTAATAACAGGGGAATACAGTAAACAGTGCCGTAGCAGAACACCATAGCATAGTACTGTGCGCCGCGATTGTAACGAATAGTCCGCGCCCAGCGTAACTCTCGCGTAAACACCTGCTTCAAGTTTTCTCGACCAGTATCCCACTCTAGAATATAGGATGATAGTTCTACTTTATAACCTGCTTGAGCTGCTCTTTTGCCGAGATTATAGTCTGAACCAATGCGGTTGAGGTGCAACCCACCAAAATCAGCTAACGTAGATTTACGAGTAGCTATAGTTACTCCTATAGTAAAGCGTAGACCATCGTCAAGTCTACGAGCTATTAACAAACTAGGAATAAAATCAACACAACGACCAAAGGAAGCAACAGCAGCACCCAGATATTGGGGATTGTGCCCGATATAGGCACTGGTGACAACATCTACTTTCCCATCCAGCAAAGGAGTTACAACAGTGCGGATGTAGTCAGGATTTACTCGGATATCACCATCAGCAAAAATGATTACTTCATGTTGAGACTCTTCCAATAAATAACTCAGGTTGCTATCTTTATAGTTGACTCCTCGTGATTCTAAACCAATAAACAGTCTTACTGTGTCAGGGAAAGTTGCAACCAGCTTTTTTAGTAAGGGAACAGCAGAGTCTTTCGGATCTGTCACTCCAAACAGCACTTCATAATTCGGATAGTTTTGCTTACACAGCGATGACCAATTTTCCCATGCTCCCTCATCTAATCCACTCACCGATACCATAATTGAGACTGGTAGATCTTGGTTATTGGGAATCTGCTTTTGGGTAGATGCAAAAAACTGATGTGTACAAAAGGCACATGATATGTAAAATACCACTGAGCCTAGCATCAGCGTTAGGAATATAATTTCTAAGTTAATAATCATTTTGAGTTGCTTTTGAATACATAGCCCAGAAAAAGTAAGCTTTTCTTGATCTAGCTTCTAATTTCAGATTAACTCTCTAATACCCAAGAACATCCTCAAAAATGCCGAATTCCGCAAGGGCAAGCGATCGCATATATCATTGCTCGCCTTGTAGAAACCGTTAAACTCCGTTAAAGTAACATGTAAAAGTAATATGTCTGGTGAACCTTTATCTAAGTTGTGAAAATTATGCCTTTAGATAATGGTCAAAACAAACAACAAGCAAACGTCGGGAAAGTTTTGCTCATTGGAGTCACAGGTGGCACAGGCACAAATGTGGTTAAGGGATTTCTTGAACAAGGAGTTAATAATTTGCGTGCCATCACCAGGAAAATCGACCTCAGCCGCCCCTCATTATTAAAAATGAGCAATGCAGGAGTCGAGCTTATAGAGGCTAACTTAGATGATGAGGACTCTATTTCACCAGCCTTTGCAGATATTTCGGCTGTCTACTGTCATGCTACCACTGCTGATGCCGCAAAACCTGATCCCCGAGAAGTAGAAAGAGCAAAGCGAGTTGCCCAAGTTGCTAAGCAAGCTAACATTAAACATTTCGTGTATAACTCCGCAGGAGGAGCAGATAGAAAATCCGGAATTCCTCACATCGATCAAAAATACAAAGTAGAACAAGTTCTCAAAGCGGCAGGCCTACCAACAACCATGTTACGAGCCTGCTTGTTTATGGAAGAGTTTTGGAAGCAGTATACACGACCATCTATCCTCAAAGGAGTATTTCCATTTTCCATTCAGCCAGATAAACCCATACATTTAGTTACGACTAAAGATATGGGTCGAGTCGCAGCTTATGTGATCAAAAATCCTTCTGAGTACATAGGTCAAGAGATAGAACTTGCTGGTGATGTGCTGACGCCTCAGCAGATGGCGGCAGAATTTTCCAAAGTGCAGGGAATGACCGTTGTTCACAAGGAAGTAGCACCGTGGATTTTCTTGCTGCTTTTGCGAAAAGACCTGTTTGATTTAATTCAATGGTATCGTCACAAAGGTTATCAAGCTGATGTTGAGCGCTTACGAGCAGAGTTTCCTGGACTTTTAACTACATTTGGTGAATTCTTAGAAGAAACTAACTGGGCAAACTCAGAACTTACCTACGAGAGTTTGTGAAAACGAACTATGAAGCGAATTACAACTGAGGGAGTCAGACGATCGCCTTCTTGATTACGTAGAATCCTCACTGCTTCTGTTTTCCAGATGGCGATCGTACAATTAGTTCCAAATCAATTTTCAGGATATCTAGCTCACTTTGAAGCTAACTCTTTGCTAACATTCAAGCTTGTTAATTTAATAATGCGTCATACTCATCATGAGTACCTAACCAAAACCAGTAATAATCATCTCCCTTTTTTAAAGCCAAAGCACGATATCCACCAGTGACACGGACAGACCAAAGATTTTTGCCAACTTTTTTAAAGTGCAAAGACATGTGAGATTGATTTTCTTGCCAAAGTTGATATGCTTTTGTTGCTTGCTCCCTCACATCCTCCGGTAGTCGGGCATAAGCTTCCCAAAAATCAGGAGTTGTTAAAGATTTCATCTATATCTTGCACTTGGTTTGCTGCAATATCAGCTTCAGCTTTCGCAATTAGTCGATCTAATTTTCCTGATGCCCAGTCAGTTTCGATTTGCTGATCCCATATTTGTTCCAAATATTCTTCCAGCCAAGCAGCTAGTTGACGAATATCATTTTCTGGTAGTTGTTTGATAGCAGCTTCGATCTCTGGCAAAGTACCCATATCTGAGTCGATACCTCAATACATTTTCTCATTTTATCGTGTAGTACAACTACACAAATATTTCTACTAGTTCAGGTTGGTCTTGCCAAACATCAAATAATAGGTTGAGTTTGGAGAGCCTTTCTTCATCACTTAAAGTTTGTGAATCTTCAGTTATTTGCTTTGAAGAAATTACAAATTCAATGAGAATTTCTGTACCATCAGGAATATCATTAATTTGTTCTAAGAGTTCAATAGTTTGACCGCGTTTGATACCTTTAATTTTCATTTGATATGTACTCATTTTTTGCAAATTGCAGATCAAATTAACACTCGTGCTTCAAAATAATTTTATAGGATCTATTTGGGCAAGAGGTCTACATGAGATATTGCACCAGGCGATTTCTAATCGCCTGGGCTAGATGCAAGCTCTCAATCTACTAAATTAATACTCTAGTACCAGGCGGATCTACTTGACACAACCGAATAAATGTGCATTCCCACACTAGACGCGGCTGGGCATAACAAAGTAAAGATTTACGAGCTTGTTCTAATAGTTTGATTATTTGGGGTTGATGCCACTGGAGCCAATAAGACTGCTGGAGATAATCGACTAGCCATAGTTGTGCTTCTGTATCGAGAGCTTTATCTATATCTCTGGCTAACTCTAAGGCTTGGCGATAGTTTTGTGGTACTTTGGTGACAGCTTGGAGTAGTTCTGAAGGAATGGCTTGTAGTTGTTGATAAGCAGCGATCGCTTCCCCAGGGCTACCACCAGCAATACTCAACACCGCAGGATGTTGGAGAATTTCCTCATGACCCGTACGTGTTAATATCTCAGCCATTGTGGCTGTGTCTAAGCGATAAAAGGGAATACGTTGGCAGCGTGACACCAAGGTCGGTAAGATTGACTCTGGTGAAGGAGCAATTAATATCAGTGTTGCCTGTCCTGGTTCTTCTAAAGTTTTCAGTAGGGCATTTGCAGCGGCTTCTGCCATTGTTTCTGCCTGTTCCACCACCACCACATGCCTTGGTGCTTCCAAAGGTGGACGAGAGAGAAATTCGGTAATCTCACGAATTTGTTCTAGGCGAATTACTGGTGGTGCTTTGCGCTTGAGTCCTTTGGCGGCTGCTTCTGCGGCGGTGAGGCGCTGTCCTTGATACTGGTAGGTTGGCTGTAGCCACAGGACATCGGGATGGTTATCTTTTTGCAGTTTAGTACGGACAACATCTGTATTGTCATGAGCATCGGTAAACAATAACTCTATAAAGCACCGTGCTGCTAAACTGCGTCCTACACCATCCGCCCCAACAAACAAATAAGCTGGTGCTACTCGATTGCTTTTTACAGCTTGCGTCAGTAATTGTACTCCTTGTGGTTGTCCGATGAGTGAGGAAAATGTCATTAATTTTAGTTGTTGGTTGTTAGTGGGTAGAGACACGAGGAACATCACGTCTGTACACTACTAGTTAGTGGTTAGTGGTTGGTTGTTCACTTTTCATACTCCTCACACTCCCCACACTCCCCATCACCCCACCCTTCTCGATTTGTAAAGATTACATGGTGATATAACAAAGTGATGCGATCGCTCTGGGCGGTTGTTGTAATTCCTCATACATTAAGAAGAAGAGCCTGTTTGCATAGGTAGACCTGATCATGAAACGACGTTGGAAGTCATTATTCCTGGCCGTGAGTTGGGTAATGCTAGCTATTGGGACATCTATTTTAATTATCCTGACACAACCGCTAGCACCCACTCCTGCCCAAGAGCCTACTGTTGTAATTGAAACTCCCAAACCTACGCCGACACCAGAAACAAGTGAGGACAAAAAGCCAGACTCAGCAGTAGCAGAACCAGCACCCACTCCCGAAGAAATTGCCCGTCGGCAAAAATTGATCGAAGCAGACAAGCTATATTTGGCGGGAGAGTACGCAGCAGCCGAGAAAATATATCGCGAGGTGAAAAAACCATTTGCACAAACATCTCACACACTACAAATTAAACCAGCAATCGCTGATGTCAATCAACTGTCTCCAGCAGGCAAGGTATACTGGCGAGAGGTACAAGCTGGTATTGTCAGTAAGCTGCAAACTAGAATTTTTGTTCCCCTAGAACTTTTAGTTCAGCAGTATCCAGAGTTTATTCCTGGTCAAATTAAATACTCTGAACTACTGCAAGAATACGGTGACAAAAAAAAAGCATTAGAGGTTTTAGAACGGGCTGTAACACTTTATCCAAACCAAGCAGATTTAATTAAAGCAAAAGTTACAACCCTAGCAAGTAACAAAAAATGGATGGAGGCATCTATAGCAGCACGACAATTTGCAATTCTCAATCCTAATCACCCCCAAGTAGCTGAATTTAATAAACTAGCAGAAGAAAATCTCAAACGTTATAAATCTCATATTCGAGCAAAGGTCAGGGGTAACACGATCGCTAATATTATTACTGGTGCTTTAGGATATGCTCTGACTGGTAGCCTTGTTGGACCATTTTCTGCCCTAGATTCTACAATATTATTGCTCCAGGGCGAAAAGGCTGTGGGTGATTCGGTAGCAAAACAAGCAAAAAAACAACTACCTTTAGTTAAAGACCCACAACTTGTAGCATACGTTAATTCTATCGGGCAAAAACTGGCAAAAGTCGGCGGACGCGATGAATTTAAGTACGAGTTCTTTATGATTCCGGAAGAATCCCTCAATGCCTTTGCCCTACCCGGTGGTAAAATTTTCGTTCACGCTGGTGCGATCGCCAAAACCAATTCCGAAGCAGAATTAGCTGGGTTACTTGGTCATGAATTATCCCACGTCCTGCTTTCTCACGGTTTCCAATTAATCACCCAAGGGAATCTCATCGGCAACCTCACTCAGTATCTTCCCTTTGGCGGTACTATCGGACAGCTATTTTCACTAACTTACAGCCGTGACATGGAACGTCAAGCAGATACTCTGGGTACGCGTCTGATTGTTAGTAGTGGTTACGCTGCTGATGGTGTGTATAACTTGATGAACACCCTCAAAGAACAACAAAAATATTCTCCTCCTAGTTGGTTATCATCTCACCCAGGCAGCAAAGAGCGAGTGGAATATCTACAAGAATTGATTACAACCAACAACTACAATCGTTATGCCTACGAAGGTGTAGCCCAACATCTGGAAATGCAAGCCAAAGCCAAGCAGATCCTCAAAGAAAAAAAAGAACATAAAAGGGAACAGGAAACAGGGAATAGACAATAGGGAACGGGGAACAGCCCCCTTAAAAAAGGAGCAATAAATTTTACTCCCTCTCCACCTCCTCAAGGAGGTGGGTAGTTTACTTTACAAATGCCATAGTTGACATAATTGATTGTCTGTAACAGACAAGTCATTATTGCAGATAAATAGCTAAAGTTAAAAAAGACAGTTATTTATTCCCTTACAACTGCAAAAATAAAATTCTTTGTGTCCTTTGTGTCCTTTGTGTCCTTTGTGGTTCGTTAATAAAACATGACTTCCATATTGCCCCTACCAGATCCTCATCAAAGTAATGCATCTAATTGGGAAAAAGAACTAGATAACGCTATTTTTAGCTTTGAAGATATTCAGGCAGAACTGAACTACAAACAAGCACAAACAGCGCTGCGGAATTTAGTAGCCAATCTAGACCTTTCTTTGGAAGAACAAGCAGGATTAGAAGCACAAATTAATGATTTAGAAACCATGCTCAACAAACTGGACAGCATGGTAGTACATATAGCTGCCTTCGGAATGGTAGGGCGGGGTAAATCTTCTTTATTAAATGCTTTGGTAGGGCAAGCTGTATTTGAAACCGGGCCTTTACACGGTGTGACTCGCAATGCCCAAAGAGTAAACTGGAGTATCACCGAAGAAACTGTTGGCGACACAGAACGGGCCTTACGAGTCACCCTCTCTGGAACTGGTCAGTCGCGAGTAGAATTAATTGATACACCAGGGCTGGACGAAGTGGATGGTGACACCCGCGCTGCTTTAGCAGAACAAATAGCCAAACAAGCAGATTTAATTTTGTTTGTGATTTCTGGTGATATGACCAAAGTTGAACACGAAGCCCTTTCTCAGTTGCGGGAAGCAGGTAAACCGATGTTGCTGGTGTTCAACAAAGTAGATCAGTATCCAGAAGCAGACCGGATGGCAATTTACCACAAAATCCGTGATGAACGGGTACGGGAATTACTCTCACCAGATGAAATTGTCATGGCAGCAGCATCTCCACTAGTACGGACAGTAATTCGTCGTCCTGACGGTAGTAGGGGTGTGCAGATGCGCCAAGGTAATGCCCGAGTGGAAGAATTGAAGCTGAAAATTTTGGAAATTTTACAGCGAGAAGGTAAAGCCTTGGTTGCTCTCAATTCCATGCTTTATGCGGACAATGTGAATGAACAATTGGTCAAGCGTAAACTCATGATTCGAGAGAATGCTGCTAATCAATTGATTTGGAAAGCTGTGATCACAAAAGCAGCTGCGATCGCACTTAATCCTTTAACAGTAGTGGATATTTTGAGTGGTGCGGCAGTAGATGTTGCCTTAATCCTGGGTTTATCTAAACTCTACGGTATTCCGATGACTGAACCAGGAGCCGTAAAATTACTACAGAGAATTGCCTTAAGTATGGGTGGGATCGGTGCAAGTGAATTATTAGCCAATCTTGGTTTAAGTTCACTCAAAACTTTACTTGGTATTTCTGCACCCATCACAGGTGGCGCATCCCTCGCACCTTATGTATCGGTAGCACTGACACAAGCAGGTGTAGCTGGTGTTTCTTCCTATGGAATTGGGCAAGTTACCAAAGCTTATTTAGCTAATGGGGCAACTTGGGGTCCAGATGGACCCAAAGTGGTAATTAATAAAATTTTGGCAACCCTAGATGAAGAATCGATTCTGAATCGGATTAAAGAAGAATTGCGGGCTAAAATCAAGCGATTTTAGATTTATGCCTGATGTGAATTAAAACTTCTCATCTCAGGTTTAGCTTCTCACCGCCATAATATTATAGATATAGAATTAAATTCAAATTAATTCCAATCTTGTTCTTCTTTCTTAGAGCGACTTTTGTAAATGCCGCCAATAGCATGAATGGCACGAGTTTTCTCAAATAGCTCTACTTCAGTTAGACCCCACTGTTGTAATATTTTATCTAAGTCGCTTTGAATGTCTCTAGCACCGGGAAAGCCGTGATAACGAATTCGCAGCCTAGCCAATTCAGCCAAGTTATATTCTGTCGCCTCACCAGCTAGTAGACTATCCACAATCGAGCGATCGCGATTATATAAAGGATGTTGTTGGTCTTTGGTCATTGGTCAAGAGTCAATTGTCATTAGTTATTGGTCAAAAGTCATTGGTCAAAAGTTACTATTTATTCTCCCCACACTTCCCACACTTCTCACACTCCCCACACTCTCCTTTCCCATGTCCTCCTTGTCCTCCTTGTCTCCCCTATCCCCCCCTCCCCTATCCCTAAAAGACGGCTACCCTACCTAAAATCTTACGGCTCTCCCCACTGCCGTTAAACTTTAAATAAAGATACATTGTCTTTAAGAAAAGTAGACAAAAGTTCAGGTGAGGGTGAAAGTGATTTTACCCAAAGCCCAAGCAGCAAGGGAGCAAAACCCGTTATGTTTGAACATTTCACTTCCGAAGCTATTAAAGTAGTTATGCTCGCTCAGGAGGAGGCCAGAAGACTGGGTCACAACTTCGTTGGAACTGAACAAATTCTCCTGGGTTTGCTGGGAGAAGGAAATGGGGTTGCTGCCAAAGTGCTGACCGAATTGGGCGTTACTCTCAAAGAAGCACGTCGCGAAGTCGAAAGAATTATTGGTCGGGGTTCTGGCTACTTACCACCAGAAATTCCTTTTACCCCGAAGGTAAAAACCTTATTTGAGCAGTCGTTCAAAGAAGCTCGTAGTTTAGGACATAACTATATTGGTACTGAACACTTACTGTTAGGATTAACTGAGGCTGGGGAAGGAGTCGCAGCTAAAGTCCTACAAAATTTGGGGGTTGACCTCAACAATATCCGCACTACAGTTATTCGTCTGTTGGGTGAAGTGACACCCACGACTGTAGGTGGAGGTGGTAGTAGCAGTCCTAGAAGAAACCAAACTTTGACTTTAGAAGAGTTTGGTAGAAATCTCACCAAACTGGCACAAGAAGGTAAACTCGACCCTGTAGTTGGTCGTGAGAAAGAAATTGAACGTGCTATCCAGATTCTTGGTCGTCGCACGAAAAACAACCCGGTATTGATCGGTGAGCCAGGAGTTGGTAAAACTGCGATCGCTGAAGGTTTAGCACAACGCATTCACAACCAAGATGTCCCCGATATTTTGCAAGATAAGCAAGTTATTAGTCTTGATATGGGGTTACTGGTAGCTGGTACTCGCTTCCGTGGCGATTTTGAAGAACGCCTCAAGAAAATCATGGATGAAATTCGCTCTGAGCGTAATATCATCCTGGTAATCGATGAGATTCACACCCTCGTTGGTGCTGGTGGTGTAGAAGGTGGTATGGATGCTGCCAATATCCTCAAGCCGGCATTAGCCAAGGGTGAACTCCAGTGCATTGGTGCAACTACCCTCGATGAGTATCGTCAGCATATTGAACGCGATGCTGCGCTAGAACGGCGTTTCCAACCGATCATGGTTGGTGAACCCTCAGTAGAAGATACAATTGTGATTCTCCAAGGCTTGCGTTCAGTTTACGAACAACACCACAGAGTGCAAATTACTGACGAAGCATTGGTTGCAGCCGCTAATTTGTCTGACCGCTATATTAGCGATCGCTTCTTGCCAGATAAAGCAATTGACTTGATTGATGAAGCTGGTAGCCGTGTGCGTTTGCGGAGTTCGATGGTGAGTGCCAATCGCGAAATTAAGCGAGAATTGGCTACTGTAACTAAAACTAAAGACGAAGCCGTCAGAGCACAAGACTTTGACAAAGCTGGTGAATTGCGCGATCGCGAGTTGGAACTGGAAGCTAAATTAGCAGATAAACAAAATAACAAATCTGTCAACCCCCTGGTTGTCAGCGAAGAAGACATTGCTCAAATCGTCGCTGCGTGGACTGGTGTACCAGTCAACAAGTTGACCGAATCTGAGTCGGAGATGTTGCTGCACTTAGAAGACACCCTGCATCAGCGTCTCATCGGTCAAGAACAAGCAGTCACGGCTGTATCCCGTGCTATCCGTCGCGCCCGTGTCGGCTTGAAAAATCCCAATCGACCGATCGCTAGCTTTATCTTCTCTGGCCCTACCGGAGTTGGTAAGACTGAATTAGCAAAGTCTTTGGCAGCTTACTTCTTCGGTTCCGAAGAAGCAATGATTCGCCTGGATATGTCAGAGTTCATGGAACGTCACACCGTTTCCAAGCTGATTGGTTCACCTCCTGGTTACGTAGGCTACGACGAAGGCGGACAATTGACCGAAGCAGTCCGGCGCAGACCATACACAGTGTTGCTATTCGATGAAATCGAGAAAGCACACCCCGATGTCTTCAACATGCTGCTGCAAATTTTGGATGACGGTCATCTCACCGATGCCAAAGGTCGGAAAGTAGACTTTAAGAATACTCTGATTATCTTGACTTCTAACATCGGTTCACGAGTCATTGAAAAAGGTGGTGGCGGTTTAGGCTTCCAGTTCAGCGAGGACGAAGCCGAAGCAAGTTACAACCGCATTCGTAACTTGGTAAACGAAGAACTGAAAAACTACTTCCGTCCCGAGTTCCTCAACCGTCTTGATGAAATTATCGTCTTCACCCAACTCAAGAAGGAGGAAGTCAAGCAAATTGCTGAGATCATGCTCAAAGAAGTTGCTGGCCGCTTAACTGAAAAAGGCATAACTTTAGAGGTGAGCGATCGCTTCAAAGAGCGTGTACTTCAAGAAGGCTACAACCCCAGCTACGGTGCTAGACCGTTACGTCGGGCAATTATGCGCCTCTTAGAAGATTCTCTGGCAGAAGCATTGTTGTCTGGACAAATTGCGGAAGGTGATACAGCCGTTGTTGATGTTGACGATGACGGTCAAGTGAGAGTCAACAAATCAGAAACCAGAGAGTTAATGTTAGCGAATGTGGGCTAATATTTATACGTTCATATTGTTCCGCTAAGATTGTTGAAAAAGAGTGTCGCTCCTATGTAGCCTAAAGAAGCGACGTATCTAAGCCTCTAGCAACATGGGGTGAAATGGTGATTTTTAAAACCCCTGGTCATAATACCGGGGGTTTTTTATATGATTCTTTCGTTTGTGGGTATTGCCCACTCACCCACAAAAGAATATTATTTGCTGATACCAAATTGTCTTTAAAAACCTCACCCCGCCTTTGGCACCCCTCTGGTGAACTCGCAGAGAGGAGATGGGGGTGAGGTAATATCTATGAATACAACTCAGTATGAGGTATACAGTTGTACTATGATTGAAAATCAAAATTTCCATTTAATTAAAGAAACTGCCAGTGCCGATGATAGAGGTAGATTAACTCTGGGTGCTGTTGCCAAAACAAAGAGTTACCGAGTCTTAATTAATGAAGTTGGGCAAATTTTGCTAGATCCAGTTGTTAATTTTCCAGAAAGAGAACTTTGGATATGGCAAAATTCTGTTGCTCGTAATTCCCTAGAACTTGGTATCAAACAAGCCTCTGGCGAACTTCATGATTTGGGTTCATTTGCTCAGTATGCAGATTTAGAGATTGAAGAATAGGTGTTGGGTAAATTTCCGTTTAGTATTTACGACTGAGGCAAAAGAAGCTTTAGCTAGGTTGCAAGAAACAGACTCTAAGAAGTACCAAAAAGTTTTAAAAACGCTAGGTTTGATGGAAGTAAACCTAAGATATCCTGGTTTAAATACTCATAAATATGAATCACTGTCAGGCCCGAATGGTGAAGAAATTTTTGAAGTTTATGTAGAAAGTAAAACACCTGGAGCTTTGCGAGTGTTTTGGTATTATGGGCCCGAACAAAGAGTTATAACTATTGTTGCTATTACGCCCCATTCTTAAGTCAAGTGAATGCGATCGCTGGACTAGGAAAAACTTGGAAGTCTTGCCATACAAAGGTTTTAAAATTACTGAACATTTTTGACATAGTTGCGGAATGTAAGTTGAAACAAGAAATTTCTCTGACTTTTCTCGTTATCTTCTTGGTGAAGCGATCGCTTACTAATACCAATTCACTAAAATCATGAAACAGATCTAAACCCTGAAAGACTACTGCATCTAATACCGATTCAAAAAATGTTTGCAACACATTTGAGAATATGAGAATATGAGACGCGATAAATCGCGTCTCATATTCTACAATTTGTGCCGACTTACTAAATACTGTTTTATGATATATGTACACAAACATGTACATAAGCTGATGTTGTCCTACAAAATCACATCCCCAACCGATGCGAGAAATGACTTTTTTAAGTTGTTAGACCTAGTAGTAGAAAATCATCGAGTGTATATTATTAACCGCCGTGGTGGTGAAAATGTCGCCTTGATTGCTGAGTCAGACTTGGTAAGTTTAGTTGAGACTGTTTATCTTTTGCGTTCTCCTGCTAATGCTCATCGTTTACTGGATGCAATAGAGGAATCAAAAACTGGAAAGATTCAACCTCAAACTATCGCAGAACTTCAGCAGGAGTTGGGGATTGAACAAAAAGAAGAAAAAGAAAGCTGAAGCTGAGGAAATTAAGCCAGTTGTAGTTAATCGTAGTCCTGGTTTTAGTTCTAAATTCAAAGAAGATTTAGCTTGGTGGTTCAAGCAAGATTTTCAGAAAGGATCGAATATATTGGATTTGGTAACGGCTGTCATGCAAGATCCTTTTGAGGGTATTGGAAAACCAGAACCATTGAAGTATATGGATGCAGAGATTTGGTCACGGCGAATCGATTTAGAACATCGGCTTGTCTATCGAGTCGGAAACACTCAGATTGATTTTCTTACTTGTCGCTATCACTACGAATAATGTATTTGTGTGCGATCGCCTATTTTTTCTTATCCCTTGCTGAAATTACTGCAAAGTAGACTCATTGATTAACACCTCTGGTAACTTCTCATCCTCAACAGAACTAATACTTCCAGGGAACTCAGCAAAACCATTGATCGCATCTTTGATAAAACCAGCTAAAGGAACAGCAAGCAGTAACCCTAATAATCCGCCAACATAAGTCCCGATTAGTAAAGAGATGATCACCCAGATGGGTCTAAGACCAGTAAAACTACCTAAAATGCGGGGTGCGATCGCTTGGTCAACTAACTGATCAAGAATCAGGGATAGAACTAAAACTTTGATAGCTAACCAAATGTCGTGGGTTGCGAGTATAAAAGCGATAATAAAATAACTAACAATATCACCAAAAGGAACTAAGCTCAAAATTCCCACACCCAAACCAAATACTAAACCAAATCGCAGTTTCAGGATTAAAAATAAGATAGTTTCTGTTACTCCCAACATTAAAGCTAAAATCACCTGACCAATCAGAAAGTTCTGAAAATTCTTTTGAAGAGATTGCTGTATCTGCTGAGATAATTCAAAAGGTATTTTTGTAAATATTCCTTTCCAAATCCTTTCACCATCTATTAACATATATACTGTTAATACAATAGTGATTAAAGCTTCGGAAACACTATCAATAGTATCTCTAATAATACTAAATAGCTTATCTCCCGCTTGTTCTAATTCATTAGGCAAACTATTAATTGACTGAGTAAATATCTCACTGAAATTAATATTTAATCTGTGACTTGCTGCCCAATTGTTGAGAAATTGAAGTTTTTGTTCAGTAGTATCAATCCATTGTGGAACTGCTTTAGTCATTTCATTTAATTGTTGTAGAGCAATGGGTAACAAAGTAATACCCAAGCTGATCACAATTACTAACGTTAAAATCAAAACTAATAAAACTGCATATTTACGTTGCATTCCTCGTTGCTCAAGAATTGCAACAGGGTAGTCCAAAATAAATGCTAACAAAGTAGCCAAAACTAGAATAGTGACTATTGGTTGAAAATATTGAAACAATTTAAAAGCCAACCAACCATTGAGAAAAACTAATGGAAAGAGTAGCGTCAAAATCAACCATCTTAGTAGTTTATTTAGAGAAAGCATCATTTTCAATGAACCGTTGCGGGGGATAGAAGGGGTGGACATAGATAGATTTTTCATTTGTGAGCAGCTTGGAAACATATTTTTCTGCTGTGAGACTATACCTTTTCCCTGTTCCCTCCTAATGCAATAATTCCTCGACTTGATGTTGACTCCACAAAGTTCTATAAAGACCTGGTTGTTGTAATAATTCTGCTTGTGTCCCTGTTTGGACAATTTTGCCTTTATCCATGACAAAAATTCGATCAGCAACAGCTGCGGCTGAAAGTTGGTGGGTAATAAAAATCACAGTTTTACGTTTCGTACCACCAGAAAGATTGTTCAAGATTGCTGTAGCTGTTTGATTGTCAACACTGGAGAGGGCATCATCTAAAATCAAAACTGGGGCATCAACTAGCATTGCCCTTGCTAAAGCTGTACGTTGTCGTTGACCGCCAGAAAGAGTAATACCACGTTCACCAACTATAGTTTCGTATTCCTGGGGAAAATTTAATATTTCTGGATGAATTTGTGCAGTTTTGGCAGCTAATTCTACTTCTTGCTGTTCTGCTAAGGGATCGCCATAGCGGATGTTATTTTTGACAGTGGTACTGAAAAGAAAACTATCTTGAGGAACGTAGGCGATCGCACTGCGTAAGTCTGCTAAGGCAATTTTAGTAATATCTACTCCATCTAAAAATAACTGTCCTTCGTCAATATCCAACAGACGAGGTAAAGCATTAGCTAAAGTTGATTTCCCTGAACCAATAGCCCCGACAATTGCGACAGTCTCTCCTGGGGCGATACTAAAGCTAACTCTATCTAAAGCGCGAGTGGAAGCACCAGGATAAATATAACAAAGGTTTTTTGCTGTCAATTTCCCTTGCACTTGCTCTATTGGTAAATGAATTACATCTGATTCGTCTTTAATTTTGGGTGTGACAGTCAAAATCGATTCAATGCGATCAACACTCACTTCACCCCGTTGGTAGGCGGTGATGGTGAATCCTAACAAAGCAGTGGGAAAAACCAAACGCTCTACATACAACAGCAGCGCGACAAAACTACCAACATCAAGGGTTCCAGAGGCGATGCGCGTTGCTCCCAGCAAGATGATGACAAGGGAGCTAATATTGGCTAATCCACCAACTAAGGGAAACAGTGTATTGCGGCTTTTTGCTAGTTTGAGGTTAGCTTGTAATAAATTCTGATTCTTTTGGGCGAAAGCACGCCGTTCGTTTTCTTCTTGGGCGTAGATTTTGATTAAGGCAATACCACTGATATCCTCTTGAATCAAATCGCTAATGTCAGAGAGTTGATTTTGCACTGCTAACTGTTGATTACGAAGGCGATCGCTAAACAGATGCACCAAATAAAACATCAAAGGATACACTGCTAACGCTGCCAGTGTCATGTCTACACTAATTGAGAGCATGACTGGTAATGTTAAAACATAAGCAAACACGGTATTTGCCAGGCTCAATACTGCAAAACCCAATAATCGCCTGACGTTATCTACATCACTAGTGGCACGACTAATCAAGTCACCAGCAGTGTTGGTAGTAAAATAAGATGGCTCTAGCTTCAGTAGGTGTTCAAAAATTCGTTGTTTGAGTTCAAATTCTACTTGACGTCCCACACCAAATATCCAGATGCGCGACGCCATCCGAATAAACCACATCGCTGAAGTCAGCAGGATAATTGGTATTACGTAATTGGATAACTGATTTAAGCTAAATGTGACTGAGAGTTTGTCAACTGCTGAGCGAATCAACAAAGGAATGTAAACACCTAGTCCATTGACAGTTAACAGAGCGACAATACCTAATGTCGCTTCCCGCCAGTGGGGACGCAGGTAAGTAGCAAGTACAGCAAGGCGTCGTGTTTTTGCCATTCCAGCAATTTGCAACGATTGTGATGGTAGAATACGCCAGTCAAAATCTGGCTATCGGTGAGATAGATCAGTGAAAACTGATAACTGATACCTGATAACTGAATTATTGTTAAATAAGGCCAGTCAGCTACAAATGTAGCATTGTGGCCTCTTGAATTGCAGTTTTATTTGCTTTATCGCTGACCACCACGCAAGAAAAAGTAAATTTGATTGAGATAACTTTCCCAAACTCTTGTTGTCAACGCCAATGTGTCCGCATTGGGTACAAAATCTTCCAATTGCAACCCACGTCTGCGAACTTCAGTTGGAGTTTGCAACAGATACGAGTTTAATTGCGCGTGTGAAAGAATGCTATCATCCACTACATCTGACACGTTCGCCACAGTGGAGTTTTGTTTAAATGCCACCAATGTTCCAGATGTCGGTGTTCCTAAAGCCAGATCTGGATTAGCAAATTTGGCGATCGGTGACTGAACTAAAAAATAGGCAACTGCTGGCGTACTAGCCAGCAGCAAAATCGTTAATGCCCAAGCGACATATAATCCTCCAGGCTTTGCGATTCCACCATCTTTTAAATTCTGGGCAGCAAAAATCATTAATAAAATTGATGCTCCTAAAGGTTTGAGTGGAAAGGATACTACTCTCCACAAAGAAGCAATGGCTGGTTCTGTAGGGTTAACAAATGACAGAAGTACAACAGCAGCCAAAATCACTAGAAATAATCGCCCTACAAAAGTTCCTTTCGGATAAAATCTCTGGAACAAAGAGACTAGAACCGCTAAAAGAAGCAGCCAAAGAAGAACCCGGCTTAGAAGTACAAACATAAGTGAACTCTCAAATCTTCTGGTGCGGTCAGCCTAGCATTTTTGGGCATTTGAGTTATTTTACCGTCAAATAGTAGTATATCGCACTGTTACTTGACCGAAAAATCCCTCAGCACGCCACTTCCCAAGGGCAGAGATATATCTCCGCACTAGGGGGTGACTCCCCCTCACACAAAGACCACCGTCGTAGTGATTTTAGAGCAATTTTTTTCAACTGACCGCAGTTTTTGTAATTTTCCAGATCAGTAATTGGGTTTAAGTAGATTAATTTAATTAAGTAGTTGTCTCAGAAAAAGGAAGAACTATGTCGCCTGGAAAGCCCACCATTTTGGTAACGGGAGGGGCTGGATATATCGGCTCCCATGCCGTACTAGCTCTATTGCAGGCTGGTTATGAAGTGTTAATTCTGGATAATCTGGTGTATGGACATCGGGATTTGGTAGAAAAAGTTTTACAAGTAGAACTTGTAGTCGGTGATACAAGCGATCGCGTTTTGTTGGATCAATTATTTCAAAGTCATGATATTGCGGCAGTGATGCATTTTTCTGCTTATGCCTATGTGGGCGAATCGGTTACTAACCCTGCCAAATACTACCGCAATAACGTTGTCGGAACCCTCACCTTGCTAGAAGCGATGCTGGCAGCTTCTGTAAATAAATTTGTATTTTCTTCTACTTGTGCAACTTATGGAGTTCCCCAGACCATACCCATTCCCGAAAATCATCCCCAAAATCCCATCAATCCTTATGGTGCTACTAAGTTGATGGTGGAGAAGATTCTGTCTGATTTTGATACTGCCTATGGTTTCAAATCAGTCATTTTTCGCTATTTCAATGCTGCTGGCGCTGATCCTAATGGGAAGTTGGGAGAAGACCATATTCCAGAAACCCATTTAATTCCCTTGGTACTACAAACAGCTTTAGGTAAGCGCGAATCAATTTCTGTTTTTGGTACGGATTACCCCACAGACGACGGTACTTGTATTAGAGACTACATTCATGTAACTGATTTAGCTGATGCTCATGTTTTAGGCTTGGAATATTTGTTAAGAGGTGGTGACAGCGAAGTTTTTAATTTAGGAAATGGCAATGGTTTCTCAGTCAAAGAAGTGATTGAGACTGCTAAGTCCATAACAGGTCGTAATATTAAAGTTGTAGAATGCGATCGCCGTCCTGGTGATCCACCTGCTTTGATTGGCAGTAGCGACAAAGCTCGAACAATCTTAAACTGGCAACCACGGTATTCATCCCTCAAAGAAATTATTACTCACGCCTGGCAGTGGCATCAACAGCGACATAAGTAATAGGGGATTGCGGGCAAAGGGGAAGGGAGAGTGTGCGGAGTGTGAGAAGTGTGGGAAGTGTGGGGAGAATAAATAGTAACTTTTGACCAATAACCAACGACAATTGACAATTGACTAATCCTTATTCACCCGTCGCACGACAAATAGCAACATGCCCATGCCAAAAAAACCTAAAGCTGCGATCGCCCAAATAGGAACTCCCTGAGTTGGTTCTTCAGTAACATTTTGGTTGACATTTTTAACAACTTGTGGAATTGATTCTGTTTGTGCTGTTCCAACTGCCACAGTAACCCTATAGTTTAACTCAAATGGTTTAAATTTTGACCCTGCTGTTGGTTTTCCCCGCAACAGCAGTTGGTAACTACCTGGTCTGGGAAAAGTAATATCAGCACCAGGTATTCCTTTGTAGCGTTCTGCCGAGATTGATTTTAAGGTTGGTTCCAGCAGTGGCGGTTCTCCAGAGGCATGAGGTTCAGCATAAATAAGCAATTGACAATCACACTGTGCTAGCGGAATCACCTTACCACCTTTACGTGTGAGAGCAAACCACGCTCTTGTTACTTCTCCAGCACGAGGAGTATCATTTGGTTCAATGTGTAAGGTTGCACCCACACCTACTGTTGTTTTGACTTTGTGAGCAGAAGCAGGGTGAATTCCAAAAAGGAAATTAACAAAAATAAACAGTAATAATAAATAATTAGACATGGCTCAGCGAGGCTAAGAAATAGCTTGATAGCAGTTTTGTTTGTTTAACGTAAGGTCGATAAATATTATTCAGGCTAATAGCATTTCGCAAAATTAATTATTGATACAAATCCTCTACGCGCTTGTGCTACAACTCTTGGAATCCCCTAAGTTAGCACTGTCTTCCTTGTCTGTAGTAAGCCTCAAATTTCACCCAGAACTCAAGTTCTGGGCTAATAGCTCGATTCCATGAAAATGGAGTGAACCTCCTTGCTTAGCACTTTCGCTATCAGCCTGCGATTCATATCGCAGGCGAGTTAGTGCGAATTGAGCTATTAGCCTACAATTTATTGCAGAGATTATGCCGCAAAATCAAAGGTTTTACGCCGAGGTGTTAAACTCCTCACGAATTGACCAACACTTCTCATAACTGTGTACACCAGCACGCATGAAAATACTTTTTCCTTTTCTTCTGCTCTCTCTGTGCCTTCTGCCTTCAAGACAGATCTTAATTAAAACTTTTTTCTTTGTGTCAATCTTTCTGACCTATTTCTCCGTCCTCCTCGTAAAGGTATCACCTCAGCTTCACTGCTTTCTCTTGCTACCCTAATCAATAATCCAGCTGCTACTAAACTGGCAATCATGGAATTACCACCATAACTAAACATCGGTAACGGTAAACCAGTAGTTGGTAAAGCACCTGTGGTAACACCAATGTGGAGTAATGATTGTCCTACCATCAAAATTGTTACACCGATCGCTATTAATCTATATGTAGGATGAGTTGTCTTAAGGGCAACTATTAACCCTAAAGTTGCGAATAAACCTAACATTACCAGCAACACAACACTACCGACAAAACCAAATTCTTCCGCAAATACAGAAAAAATAAAATCTGTATCCTGAATTGGTAAATAAAATAGTTTTTGTTGAGAAAGTCCAAAGCCAGCACCCCAAGTATTACCGGAACCCACCGCTAGCAAACTTTGCACCAACTGATAGCCATCCCCAGTTGCATCAGCCCAAGGATTGAGGAAAGACATCACCCGTTTACGTTGATACTCTCGGAAGCTAACACTGAGTACAGCCAACAGGACTCCACCAATAGCTGTTCCTCCCAGATACTTGTAAGGTAATCCAGCTGCTAAGGCAATTAGCCAAATAGTCATACCGCAGAGTGAGGCGGTACTTAAATTTGGCTGTGCCAAAATCCCTAAAATCACAAGACAAAAAATACCCAACCAAGTCAAACGCACACGCCAACTCAGTTGTTCCCATTGCCCAAAAACTCTAGCACTTTGCAGCACCAAAAAGGGTTTAATTAACTCTGAAGGCTGAATCGGAACTGGCCCTACTAACCTACGAGCTGCACCAAGCTCATTCTTTCCCACTCCTGGAATCATAGTGACGAAAATTAACCCCAGTAGCAGAAATATAAACCAATGGGATATCCCCAGAAACTTACGTAAGGGTAAGTTCACAACAATGTTGAAGAGTATTAAAGCAACTAATACCCAAAGAAGTTGACGTTTAAAGTAGTACAGCCCATCATCATGACGAACGTCAGCAACGGCATAAGACGCAGAAAACAGCATGACTAAGCCTACGAATAGCCAAACCAACGTCAACCAGCGTAACAGGCGTGCCTCTAGTGCCCACTCAGACACAGACTCATCAAATAACGGAATAAAACGGCGTAGGTTCACGACTTCAATAAGGTGTAAATTTTGTAGTTAGTAGACGCGTACTCCCCTAGAAGTTGCCCTACGGGCGTCTATTGAAACTTCTATGGTGTACGTCCATATAGTAGTTAGTAGTCAACAATAACAAACAATAATCAAAAAACAACTATCAAGTCATAAACTCTTTCATGCAGCCACAGTGCCAGTTGAGTACACAAAGTAATTAAGAATTTAGTCCTGTTGCACATACGAAAATTATTTTGACAGAATTCCTACTTTCAGAAGATGCGATCGCATTTCTATACTCTAAATTTTTGTAAGTTCATCCTCTGTTGTCTTGAATGTTGCCAAACTTAACAAAATTTCCTCAATAATAATTTGGGATGTAATAGACGTCCCTACTACTTAACAAGTATTGCCTATCTATAGACTTTTCATACATGAGTCAATTCAGTTTATAGATGTATTTAGCTTATCTTCATACAAACTTTTAAGGAAGATAGGCTAACTTCAAAGAAATTACTGATTTAAGTAATTAAAGATGATTAGTAAAATTTTATTCATCAGAGGCTACTACTGTTGCATTATTAACTGCATCACAACCCTCTGTAGTTATTAACATGTCAAACTAATTGCTATTCACCACTACGACAGCAAAAGAACTTATTTTCCCAAATTTAAATTCATCAAACAGATACACACATGGAAGCTCAAAATACAGCACTTATCTTAATTGGATATCAAAATGATTATTTTTCACCCAATGGAATTTTATATGGAGTAATTGAGGAATCATCGAAGGTGACAAACGTGATAGCGAATACTGTTCATCTTCTTCAGTATCTTACTTCTACGCCTGCACTGATTATAACGACTCCTATCTTCTTTACGCGTAACTATGAAGAATTAATCGAGCCGATTGGTATTCTAAAAACGATTAAAGAAGTAAACGCTTTTCAGATGGGAACTCCAGGTTCAGAAACGATTGAAGTTTTACAACCTTTTCAAGACAGAATTCTAGAAGTACCTGGTAAACGAGGATTTAATGCCTTCATCAATACCAACCTTGATGAAATTCTCAAACAGCGAGGAATCACAAATATTGTTCTAGCTGGTGCAGTAACATCCATATGTATTGATTCCACTGGAAGATCTGCTCACGAAAAAGGCTATCACGTGACAATTTTATCTGACTGCACTTCAGCCCGTACTGTATTTGAGCAAAACTTTTACTGTACCAGTATTTTTCCGCTTTATGCAGATGTCATGACTCACATAGAATTACTGAGTCGTCTAGAAACAAGAGTTTTACAGAAAAACTAAGTTGGTTTCATGATAAATTTTTCTGACAATTATTTATTAAAATATTCATGCAATTGAATAAAATTTGAGTGAAAATACTACATTTTCACTCTATTTAATCATTTTTACTGTTGTTGTGAAAATAAATAGAGATCAGAAATAAGAATTGACAAAGAATATTTTCCAGTTGCTTGAATTTTTTAACAGTAATTAGTCACGTTTTTGAAAGAGATGATTGAATTTTCCTTACTGTTATATCATCCGAAAAAGCTCATATAATTTTATGAAACAAATTTATGAAGCCAGAGTTTTTAGTTGATAATGAACTGCACACACAGATTCAGTACCGTTTAATTGAGCAAATATCAGAATCAGAACGACGTTATCGGGAATTGGTCGAGAATCTGCGTGAAATTGTATTTAAGTGTGATAAAGCAGGGAATATTACACTTCTGAATAAAGCCTGGACACTTACCTTAGGTTATAGTGCATCAGAATGTTTGAATCGCCCAATTGATGATTATCTCCATGCTGAGGATCGAAAGCTTTGGCTGAATTTTTTGGCTCAAATAGATACTAAACAAGATGTTGCCTGTTGGGAATTACGTTTTCATCATAAGAATACAGAGATTATCTGGTTAGAATTAGCCGCTCGTTCCGAAGATCCAGGAGAAATATGTGGCTCTTTAACAAATATCACTGACCGAAAACGGGCACAGGCTGCTTTGAAAGAGGCAAATGAAGCGTTACAGATGCGAATTGAGCAACTTCGGGTTGAGAATCGTGAACGCAGGCAAACAGAAGCAACACTTCTCCAATCAAGAGAGCAATTGAAGCAGCAAAAACAGCAGCTAGAAGCAACTTTAAAAGAACTGAAACAAACTCAAACTAAACTGATTCATGCCGAAAAAATGTCAGGTTTAGGCATGTTAGTTACTGGAATTGCCCATGAAATTAATAACCCAATTAACTTTATTTATGGCAACATAATTCATGCAAATGAGTATGTCAAAGATTTATTGGATTTAATTTGTCTTTATCAGCAGCACTATTCTACTCCTGTAGAAGAAATACAGAAAAAGATCAAGAAGATAGATTTAAATTTTTTACTAGCTGATTTGCCTCAAATTATGTCTTCCATGCAAATAGGGGCGGAGCGTATAAGCGAAATTGTATTGTCACTTCGTAATTTCTCCCGTTTAGATGAGGCGGAGATTAAACCTGTTGATATCCATGAAGGAATTGACAGTACTTTAATGATTTTACAAAGTCGTCTGAATGGAATAAATCATAACCCTATTCATGTGATTAAAGAATACGGTGAATTGCCGCAGGTAGAGTGCTATGCAGGACAACTGAATCAAGTATTTATGAACTTGCTCAGCAATGCCATTGATGCCGTTTTGTTTTGTTGTGCAAGCCAACTAAGTAATGGGGAAATTCAGCATCAGGTAATGTACGAAGGAGATCAGGAACAATCTTCCTTTACACCTACTATTAAAATTCACACAGAAGTCATTGCAGATGAGCATGTTGCAGTTCGGATTATTGATAATGGTATCGGCATGACAGAAGAAATTAGAAAGCAAATATTTGATCCATTTTTCACAACAAAACCTGTGGGTAAAGGGACAGGGTTAGGTCTTTCTATTAGCTATCAAATAGTTGTAGAGAAGCATGGTGGGATATTGGAGTGTTCCTCGGAGTTAGGCAAGGGAACGGAGTTTTTGATTAAGCTGCCAGTCTCGCTTTCACACTAAAACCTGATTTTGATACTGGGTCAGTTAAAACTATTAACTCTACTTGTAATGGTAGTCCGATAGAAATCTTTTGCTGGAAATAGTTGGGCAGAAATATTCGATTTAGTGATGGTTGTTGAGTGAGGAGATAAAGCAATGACACAATATCATATGGGAATTAATTTAGGACATGAGCGATCAGTTGCGATCGCAAAAGATGGTGAAATTGTAGTCGCAATTGAACAAGAAAGGCTTGATCGCCACAAATATAGTCCTGGATACATGCTCCATTCTCCTGGTGTGGCTGCCCAAATGCAAATTCCGGCGGAAGCCGTGCGTTACTGCTTGGATGCCTGCAACATTACCCTGAGTGATCTGGCAACAATTACTGCAAATATGCCTGGTCACGATTGCGCGCCTGATATTCTCCGCCGAGTACTGCCTGCTGAGATCGTGGATAAAGTGATACGAATTCCCAGTCATCACTTGGCTCATGCTTACTCAGCCTACTGGCCTTCTGGATTTGATCAAGCTCTAATCTTGGTCGTCGATGCTTCAGGTAGTACTACCCCTGCTCATTACACTGAATCTTATACTCTATACGAGGGACGAGGACAGACAATTACAACGCTGCATAATGAGACAGTAGCAGCTCACTTGGCTCAACTTTCAACCCTCGGTTTTGTTTATGAGTACATCACACGTAAAGCTGGGTTTGTCACCCAAGTTGGTGATCAGATTCAGCACGCGGAAGCAGGAAAACTCATGGGTTTGGCTCCTTTTGGAGGAGAACAACCCAACTGGCATCGCTGGATTCAGACAACTGAAGAATCTTTTAGCCTGAAAATTTCTGCCTACGATATCTTTTTGGAAGTCGCTGCACTGGAAAAACGCTATGACACAGGAGAAGGCAAACCTTATCTCCGCCCTTATCTGGTTGACCTAGCATATAAGGTGCAGAAAGAACTAGAACAAGCATTGTTGCATATTGTCAGTCTGGCAATTAAACGCACAGGACTGCAAAAACTTTGTATTGCTGGTGGTGTAGGCTTGAACTCTGTTGCTAACTACGAATTATTACGGCAACTCCAACTAGATGATATCTTTATCTTTCCAGCAGCAGGTGATAGTGGGATTGCTGCTGGTTGCGCCTTATGGGCATACAACACGATCAGCGCTGGACAGAAGCGAGTACCCTTGACTCGGGCAACCCTTGGTCGCCTTTATGACTTTGATCAAGTGCGTCAAGCTATTCGACACTTCCAAGACTCCATTGAAGTTGAGGAGTTAACCCCAAATGAGATGATTACTCGTAGCGCTCAAGTGCTGGCACAAGGCAGTATGGTGGCTCGCTTTGAAGGAGGTGCAGAGTATGGGCCCCGAGCGTTGGGACATCGGTCGATTATCGCTGACCCCACTTTCAAACGCATGAAAGATATTTTGAATATGAGGGTAAAATTCCGTGAGGCATTTCGTCCCTTTGCACCAGTCATTCCTTTAGAAGCCGTTTCCCAGGTATTTGAACAAAATGTGGCTGCACCTTTTATGCTGCTCGTATCGCCGATAAAGCCGGAGTTTCACGAGCAGATCCCAGCCGTGACTCATGTGGATGGGACGGGACGAGTGCAAACAGTAACAGAGCAGGACAATCCATACTTTTATCGACTATGCTACAAATTAGTGGAAGAACGACAGGGAATACCTGTATTACTTAATACAAGCTTTAATGTTGCAGGACAACCGATTGTGGAAACGCCCTTGGAGGCGATCGCTACATTCTTAGGAACGGATATTGATTATTTAGCGCTGGAGAACTTCTGGATCTGCAAACGCCGTGTTCCCATTCATAGTTACGAGGATCACTTGGCAAAAGTTGGTGATGTTGTGCTTCCTTATGGACTTCCTCCAGGTGTTCCCGATGTCACTGATTTAATGGCAAAGCTTGATCAGGCATTATTCTTTGGCCAAACCGATGGCTGTCCTTGGTCTCTAGAAGAATTACAAGTACTCTCTGCTAAGGGCGCTCAATATAAAGAAACAAGTTTGCTCTTTCCTAAGACACCTTTTTACGGTTTCTTCCAAACCAAGCTTTCCAGCGATGTAATTTTATTACTAAACCCTCTAAGTAAATCTACTTTTGTCGATCTCAAGCAGCAAGTACCGCCCTCAACCTATACCTTTGAGGAAGTCAAGCTATTGCTAGCTGTTCTGAATGCGCCTGAGAGTTGGCTAGAACAAATGCGAATTGATTTGCGTTTGACTCACTTTGAATTCACCCAAAGGATTGAATGGGCGAAGCAACAACTCGGTATTTACAGATTAGAACCTGCATACTCCTGCGTTAAACCATTACCTCAAGATTCCCCATTACCCTCAGCGTCAGACCAAACCTTTGCACCTTTTGAGAATGAAAACTTCTCTGCCCAACGGATTCTACGCAAATTGTATGAATGTTTACACCAAGCGGGCTACAACGAAGCTAATATTTGCAATTTGTTGGGTGTTTCTTCCCAGCAACAAATTGAGCCGACATACCTACACTACTATGATCGCTACCGTCTACCTCAATCCATACTAGGAGACTTGATTCGTCTGTTCTTACTGCGGTGTGCATTGACAAAATCCAGACTACAAGAAATTTTTGGGGATGAGGTATTCTCAACTCTATGTAGCTTGGGCATGTTAATTCAGCGTGAGCAAGATTGGGCTTCACGAGTCGATTTATTTGCCGTCGCGGGACTGTATGTGGCTACAGATCATCGCTACATGATATTGGCAGAAGATCATTTTGATGAAGATATTGTCATGTACGTAGGTATGGATAGTATGGGATTGGTTTACACAGCTCCCCAATATCCAGTCAATCGAGTTTTGGATCTCTGTTGTGGTAGTGGAATTCAAAGCTTAGTGGCAAGTCGTTATGCCCAAGAAGTTATCGGAGTTGATATTAATCCACGGGCAATTCGCTTTGCCCGATTTAACACTCAACTGAATGGGATATGTAATATTAACTTTTATCTCGGAAATCTTTACGAACCAGCCGGAGGTTATTTCGATACAATTTTGGCAAATCCCCCCTTTGTTCCTAGCCCTAGTCAGGAATGTTGCTTTCGTGATGGGGGTACAGGTGGTGAAGAAATTTTGGCTCGAATTATTATTGAAAGTGCAAACAAACTTGCACCTCAAGGTAAGCTGTTTATTGTTACAGATTTAGTGAATCTCCAAGAATATGAATCTAAACTAGGGCAGTGGTGGCAAGGAGGATCAGCCCACACATTGATACTGAATACTGCTGATCGCAATGATATTTTGTTTTCAGCTCCCCACTGCCACACACCTTTTAATCAGACGTTAGAGCAATACAACATTAAGTTAGACCAGTGGCTGGAGAATTTTCATACTACAGGTTTAAAGGCTGTTAACTTTGGTTATATTCTCATCTATCAGGTCGATGCAACTCATCAAGGTTCCTATTACAGTCGCACAATCCACAATCCCAATCAGCCAATTCACCAGCAAGTACAGGAATATTTCCACCAACGGCAGTTATTAGAAGAACAACAGATCGACGATTACTTTCTAGCGCTGTCTCCTGATTTACGATTCAGACTGGAGACTAACCCCAGAACAGGAGAGCGTCAAATCGAGTTATTCTCTCCGAATAATCCCTATTTCACTACTTACCCCATCAGTGAACAAATGTACCGTCTGTTGCAAGATATCAATAAATGCCAGCCTAAATGGGCAGCCTATGCAACGGCAATTAATAAAGATTGGCTTTATCAATTGATTTATAAGGGCATCCTTTATTTAACTTCTGAAACTCCAAATGTAAACATGAATCGGCGATTGAACGATCCGCCTTCCACAGAAGGATTGAAAATAGAAGAATTGCAAACTAAAACAACCCCAACCTGTATTTCGTCTTATTTACGCTAGTGGTCTTGATCCTCTCTTTCTCTTTTTTCCTCTGCGCTGTCTGTTGAAGAGCTTTGAGGTTCCTTCCGGGATGCTGCGCGTCTACAAACTTTTCGCTGCTTCCCCTGCGGTTTTTTTATTTAACCCCTCAAAGTTAGGTTGCCAGACTACTAGCAACACAAAAAAGAGGTCTATTTGACCTCTTCACAACTCCCTACAATCAATAGTTTGGTCAATTAGGAATTAAATTAAGCTAAACCAGTATTTGTTCCTTGCTTGCCAGTAGCTAATTCTACTTTAACGATTTTACCACCCATTTTTTGAATACGTTGCTGTTCACGGAACCAGTTGTCATAGGGAACTAATTTAGTGAAGAAAGTATTTTGCAATTCCCGCTGAGTACGAATTCTAGTTTGGCTAGGAACACAAGCAGTAATTTTAAACATCCTCATAGTCTTAAATCTCCAGTGGCGAAGGTGAAAACTTTTTTATTTCAAAATTCTGAGTGCAAAACTATCTTTATTCACTCCAAGTCTGGAAATCAACCATCAATACCAGATCGTTAATACTCATCATTCATTAATTTAGCTTGATAAGCAATAAAACGCCCTAGCACTCATGATCGATTTCCAGACCTTCACTTAAGTCGCACCTAAATTATTAAGCGCAAACTAGCTCCTAGCTCAAGCCAGAGCAGATATAGTCTAGGTAAACACCCATTTCTTTGCCAGCGTCTGGACCAACCAAGCTAGCGGTTACTTCTTTAACTGCTTGGATAGCTTGTACGGTTGCACCAACGGGTACACCCAAGGAGTTATAGGTTTCTTTCAAACCGTTCAATACACGCTCGTCGAGGATGGAGGGATCGCCAGCCAACATAGCGTAGGTAGCGTAACGCAGGTAGTAATCCAAGTCACGGATACAAGCTGCATAACGGCGGGTAGTGTACATGTTACCGCCAGGACGGGTAATGTCAGAGTACAACAAGGACTTCGCTACAGCTTCTTTCACAATCGCAGCAGCGTTAGCAGCGATGGTGGTAGCAGCACGTACGCGCAGTTCGCCAGTTGAGAAGTAGCTCTTAAGCTTCTCGAGAGCTCCGGTATCGAGGTACTTACCTTGAACGTCCGAAGAGTTAATTACAGCGGTAATTGCGTCTTGCATGTTGTTATTTCCTTATTTCCAACCGTATTGCAATACTTCTGTTTCAACAGGAGAAACAGTTTCACCTACGACATAGCACCAACGAGGTAATCAAAGTAAGCGCCAGCTTCAGCAGCGTCTTCACCAGACAACAAAGAAGCAGCAACGTTCTTCATTGCGCTTACACCGCCTGCAACAGCATCGATAGGAGTGCCGAGAGATTTGTACATTTCACGAACGCCTACAACGCCAATTTCTTCGATGGGGGTCACATCACCAGAAACTACACCGTAGGTGATGAGGCGGAGGTAGTAATCCAGGTCACGCAAGCAGGTAGCGGTCATTTCTTGACCGTAAGCATTGCCACCAGGAGATACAACGTCAGGGCGTTTTTGGAACAGCTGATCACCAGCTTGCTTAACAATCCGCTCGCGGTTGTCGGTCAAAACTTGAGCAATACGCAGACGGCGCTCACCGCTGGTAACAAAGCTCTTGATCCGATCCAGTTCGCCGGGGCTGAGGTAGCGGGCTTCTGCATCTGCATTCACGATCGCTTTCGTGACGATACTCATTAATGGATTCCTCCAGTACTAATGAAACCAGAATTTAGATTACACTGGTGCGACTTAACGCTTTAATAGTAGCTTTATTTTCTCGTTCTCTAGATTCAACAGTCAAATAACTACTGAAGCTATTATGTTTCGAGACTGCCTGAGTAATCGTAATTACGCAAGCTTTGGAACTCAGCTACCTTCCGGAATTATTTTCGGGCATTATGCTGAGCAATTATGACTGCTTTTAACAGTTTGTAACATTCTTTTTCATGTTTGCTTCCCTAATCACAATCTGAAAACAATGTTACGAAAGATTACAAAGAAGAATTAGGGGAGAATTTTCTCCCCTGATTCCCCATCTCTCTTACATGCTCAGCTTTTATCAGTGATGTTATCAGTAAACAGTGTTGAGCAATGGGTAGAAAGCGTTTATTACGCTAATCCCCACCATACTCCTGTTAACTGTTCACTAATAACTGGTCACTGATTTAACCTCCTTGAGTGTAACGTCCAGTTAGCACCGAGGGTGACAAGCTAGACCAAGACTGCTTGACTAAGTCAGCTGCTGCTTTAACACTACCGAGGTAGTTACCCGCAGGTAAGGATGGGAAGCGCTGATAAGGCACAACATCCTCACCAAAGTAACGAGCATACTCTGGACTGTTCACCATCGCCTCTACAGCTACTTTCAAGCCACTATCAGCCAGTAGTTTATTGTACTGACGAATTTCGGCTTGAGTTGCTGGCGCACGCCCTAATAGGTGACGGAAGAGGAATTCAATCACCTTGGTATTGGGATAGGGAGTGTAAAAGCGTTTGCGATAAATTTCCGAACTAGCCAAGTCACGTACAAATTCGCGTACAGAGATTTCTCCGTTCCGCAGTTTACTTTCTAAGTCTGTACGGCGGAAATACTCAGGCACTTGACCGCTAAATACATCCATTACCTGAACGTAAATGGCATTGATGACCTGTTGTATTTCTGCTTGGTTTGCCCCTACAGTTATCCGGTAAATCCGCGCAGGCTTGCGACGAGTTGTACCTACACCCACTTCTACAGACTGTCCACGACCATCGTTGTAAGAACGACCTAGTTCAATAAACAGTGGCTTGCTCTTGTCAACAGCCCTTGCTTTCGCTGCCATGTCTGCGATCGCCTTCGCCATAATTGGCATGTTAGCGGCATCCATACGCGGCTTGGTCGTCTCAAAGCTAGGAACAACAATATCCTTGCTTTGTTTGGTCAGTTGGTTGTACAGCCTTTGAGTATTCGGGAAGTTCGCTGCTGGTAAGGTTGTAAAGCGGTTGTAAGGAACTGTATCTTCACCAAAGGCTTGGAGATACTCTGGGGTATTTAACATCGCCCGGATGAAGGCGCGAATACCCTGAGTTGCGAGAATCTGGTTATACTTCCTAATCTCTGCTTGATCTAAGGGGGCACGTCCCAGAAAATGCTTAGTACCTAGCTCAATTACCTTGGTGTTCGGGTAGGGTGTATAAAATTCCTTTAGATATAAACCAGAACAACCTAACCCTTCAATGAATTCCTTGACAGTGATTTCACCATTACCTAGCTTGCTTTCCAGTACTTTAAACTCTCTGGAAGAAGCAACGTAGGGTGCGATATCCCGCTCAAAAATCTGCCGATAGGCAGCACTAATGACGTTTTGAACAGCGACTTTGTCGCCAGTACCAGCTACCAACTTGAAGATTTTCCTTTGTTCGCGCTTCTTGCTGACACCTTGGTTGATGCGTGACTGAATATCTGGTTCTGTTCTTGTTGCGGTAACAGCACCCATTTGTACAAACATGGGTGTTTCTTCCTTGTCAACTTTTGTACCGACATCTTCACGGATGCTACCAACACGTAGTTTCCGCAATGCTATACCACCAGGAGTAAGATAGCGTTCGTAAGGAACTGTATCTTCACCAAAGGCCTGGCTGTATTCTTCGCTATCAATAATGGCGTCAATCAGCCCATAAAAGCCTTTCTTAGAACAAATATCAAAGTATTTGTTATTTTCTTGACGACCATAGGTCGGACGACCTAACAGACGACGGTGAATGTACTCGATCGCCTTACACACATAATATGGTGTCCAGTAGAGCTTGCGGAACAGATCCGACTTCGCTAAAGCACGAACAAATTCGCGTACAGAAATTTCGCCGTTTTCCAGCTTAATTTCCTGAACTTTTAAGCGCTGTCCTTCGTAGACGTCACGACCAAATACTTGTAGGTAAGCCCCACGAATTACTGCTTGGGTAGAGCTTTCGGAGTATTTGACACTTGATCCTTTGCCAGTTCCTTTGCTCAAGGTTCTGGGAATTTGATCTAAGCGGAAGACTTTTGGCCCCAAAGTACCAGGAAACTCACCACGAGCCGCTGGGTTACTATTTTGGTTATTAATTCCTGGCCCTTGGTGAATCAGGATACGCTTGGTATCCTTACCAAAAGGAGCAGGACGGCTGCTGGGGTTACGAGTTTCTTTCGGGAAAATCGCTCCAAATTGAATTTCTAGGGGATCGTTACCAGAACCGTAAACATGTTGGTCAGGTAGCGGCTGGTTATAGTCTGCAAAAGTTGTGAGAAATTGGGGTACTTTGCGGAAAGGCGCGCTGTATTTGAACAGGTCTTGCTGTGGGCCCCAGTTCCGACACTCTTGAGCTTCTTGACCTAGACCCCGAATGTAGGGTACTGTTTCCTCACCAAAGTAGTCTGAGTACTCATCAGAATCTACTAAAGCATCAACTAATGCCGATAAACCACCACGGGAAACAATATCAAAGTACTTTTGTACTTCTTCCCGGCTGCTTGGTCCCCGTCCCAATATATGACGGAAAGCAAGTTCTAGGGCGCGGCTATTTATAAATGGTTCGTAAAATTGTTTCCGGTAAAGTGGAGATTTAGCAAGGCGGCGGACAAACTCTTTCATTGAGATGTCGCCATTTTTCACCTGGGATTCTAGATAAGAAATCGACAAGCTGTAAGCGCGGGTGATATCACGCTCGAAGATTTGCCGATATGCTGCTTTGACTACTTCGGTTTTCTCAGCAGCAGACAAACCAGGCTTCATCACAAATTTTTGACGCCGCTCTGCCGCATTAAAGTAAATTTGGGGCAACTCTAACCCTTGTTGATCACCAGAAGGGCGTTGCCGCAGTTTGTTAGAAGGGCTGGGTGCTTTGAATTCTGTAATCAAAACATCCATGTACTGAGACACAATATCAGCTGCCTCAGTGTCTCTGCGGAAATAGGAAAGCGCAGCAGCTTTCAATTCCTGTAAAGCTACAATTGTAGCTTCACCAGAGCAAGCGTTTTCAATGATTTCTCGCAGACCACGCGTATTGACAGCGATAATGTTGGGGTCACCAGCAACGATCGCATAAGTAGCGTAGCGTAAGAACCATGATAAGTCCCGCAAGCTCTTCGCCATGTTGGCTGGACCATAACGGGCAATGTTAATTGGCCGGAAACCTGGTGGGACTGGCCCACTAGGTGAAGAGTTAAAAATGGAACGTAAATTTTCTAGAAACCCACCCCGAGTTTCCACGTAGGTAACAGTTCCGAGTTTCATTGCGTCTCTAACATCCGAGGTAGATGCAGCTGCTGCTACCGCCATCGCCAATTCTGGCTCTCTGGGTTTTTCCAAAAAAGCCATTGGCGAACCACCAACAAAAATTCGGTTGGCAGCTCGAGAAACAATAATTTCGGAATTGTCCGTGAGCGTCTGGGCAATTTCTAAACGTTTTGCACCAGATGCAAAATAGTTTGCCAGTTCATTTAGCTCCCCGGCTCCCAGAAAGCGGTCTTGCTGCTCCGCTTGGGAAATTGTTGATACAGCTAGGGTTTGATATAGTTGCGGACGCGCAACTGAGCTTCCACCACTTGCCTTAACACTCATCGGATTTGTAAAACTCCCATCATATGCGTTTATGTGTTAAGTCTGGGTCACTTTAGGGCTTGACACATCGGTATTTTCATGCTTCCCCTGTGTCGCCTGCTAAGTTGCCAGAAAAAATTAACCCAGTCAGCTTTTAGATTAGAACGTTTTGGGATTTATCAGGGGCTTTATTAAGAAGTATGTAGAAACTGTAGCGTTGATGTATCAAATCTTGAAGGTAGATGTTTTGGTTTTCTGAGAAAAAATCTAAGTTTTGTATCTGTAGGTAACGAAACCCCAAAAATACCAAGATTTTGTCTGTAGGAGACTATGAGTTTTTTAGAAGGCAGGAGGCAGAAGGCAGAAGGAGAATCCCCATAATAAATTTAGGGACTTGTGAACCTTTTGACAGAGGGAAAATAAATTTCTCCCTTCTGTCCTCTGCCTCTGTTTGGTCAATTGTCAATTGACGAGTTCAGATGAGACAAGGAAGAAATTTACCATCAAATTGACCTTTATACTATTCACTAAAAACTAGCGATTGTTTAACATAGACATTTCCCGTAAACAAAGGTACACAATCACTCACGTTGAAAGCGGCTGCGATTTCTACATCTGATTCAAATCCACGGGCAATTAATTCTTTGCCAGAACTAGATTTTTTCAAAGACGCTAACAAATTCTTCTTAACAGCATGAAAAGCTGACACAGCAATTTCTGCTTCCGGTGATAAATTGCCATTGAGATAACTAAGAATTCCCCCTGCACCAATCAAATCTTCAAATGCAGGTCTTAGATTACCATCTCTCCACCTTTCACCTGCGGGAATAACTGCTATTTTGGCACCATATTTTTGAGCGAATTTAGCCACCACTTCGCAGTTTCGTAAGCATCCAGCTAAAGTAGGTGTTTTACCAGTTTGTAAAGTCAGGGAAGAACCATTAGGTGATGGCAAAACCAGTTTAGTTTCTGCTGGAATTTTTGTTAGCGATGCAGGTGAGAGAGAATAGCTATTTTGAGAAGTGCGATCGCTTGCCAATTGCGCCTGTAAAGATTTGGCATAATCAAGTGCTGACTCATCTTTCCAGTCGTAGGGAAAAATGATCGCGCCGTTGTTTGTGGCAATTTCCACAGAAGTAGAAAAAGACAAAACATCAACTATCACAACCACATCGCTAATGGGAGCAAGTTGAGTGACACCGTGATCTCCCCATTCGCAGCGCAGGTCAAATTCTGATTGATTAAAAATCATTTGTGGCTTGAAATAGTATTGTTAGCGAATTTTTGAAAGTCCGCCTGCAATTGGAATTGCAAGCTAATAGCTTAAGTCCGTTGAAACGGACTGAATATCAAGACTAAGAAGCTACATTGAGTCCACTTTAGTGGACTTCTGCTATCAGCCAAGAACTAAAGTTTTTGGTAAACAGTAGGCGATCGCATTTGACAACCACAAGCGTTAAACTCAAAAATGCTGCCATGAAAGCTTGTTATGTCCGACTCCCAAACTGTTAGTACTGCTGTTGCGAAACTCTACGATACCTATCCTTTTCCACCAGAACCGTTGTTGGATGAACCACCCCCTGGCTACAACTGGCGCTGGAATTGGTTAGCCGCTTATAACTTCTGCACTGGGCAAAAACCCAAAAGGCAAGACATCCGCATTTTAGATGCTGGTTGTGGTACAGGAGTAGGAACAGAGTATTTAGTTCACCTCAACCCTCATGCTTCTGTAGTCGGAATTGATCTGAGTGCTGGTGCTTTGGATGTCGCCAGAGAACGCTGCAAACGCTCAGGAGCAAATCGCGTCGAGTTCCATCACCTCAGTCTTTACGATGTGGCACACCTTTCAGGTGAGTTTGATTTCATTAACTGTGTGGGGGTACTGCATCACTTAAGCAACCCGATTCGCGGTATTCAAGCCTTAGCGAGTAAACTAGCTCCAGGCGGCTTAATGCATATTTTTGTGTACGGGGAACTAGGACGCTGGGAAATTCAACTCATGCAAAAAGCGATCGCCCTGATTCAAGGTGAAAAACGCGGTGACTATCGTGATGGTGTCCAAGTAGGGCGACAGATCTTTGCCTCACTACCAGAAAACAATAGAATTGTCAAGCGAGAAAGAGAGCGCTGGTCTTTGGAAAATCAGCGAGATGAATGCTTTGCTGACATGTATGTCCATCCTCAAGAAATTGATTACAATATAGACACGCTGTTTGAACTCATCGACGCTTCCGGATTAGAGTTTATCGGCTTCTCAAATCCTGGTTTCTGGCAATTGGAGCGACTTTTGGGCAAAGCACCGGAATTGATGGTCAGGGCAGGTGAATTGAGCGATCGCCAACTTTACCGTCTGATAGAATTGCTAGACCCAGAAGTCACCCACTACGAATTTTTTCTTGGTCGTCTACCCATCACCAAAGCCGACTGGTCAAACGATGGTGCTTTAATGGCAGCAATTGCTGAGCGTAATCCCTGTATAGATGGGTTTCCGAGCCAGTGTGTATTCAATTACGACTACCAAATCGTACACTTATCGGCAGCCGAATTAAAATTTCTGCAAGCCTGTGAGGGGAACAAAACAGTCGCAGAAATTTTGCGGGATGATGTACAGCTAGAGTTAAAGCAAGTGCGATCGCTCCTAAAAGACCAATTGCTCATGCTAACACCAACCTGAACAATATCTAGAGGTGATGATTGTTATTTGTTGTTTGTTGTTTGGAACATTTAAATCAATAACCAACAACCAACAACTAAATAAATGGCTAAGTTAATTGTTTTTTTCTAAAGTATTGTTACCTGCTCGTGATATGATTTAGCTGGCTGAATGTGCAGTCAACATAATTAGCTGTACTGGTTTCAAGTCCCGTGAGCTTGTCTGATCAATCAACTGATCCCACACCGACAACACGACAAGATTCAATGCCTGGTTTTGAGGACACAGAACCAGTAAACTCTATGCAAGAGTTTTATAAACTCTATCAAGAGTTTTTGCTAATCACGCTTGTCTTGACGGGGATTGTTTTTATCTCTGTGTGGTTTTTTTATTCCCTAAATATTGCCCTTAATTATCTTCTTGGGGCATTTACGGGTATGCTTTACATGAGGATGTTGGCAAAAGATGTTGAGCGCTTAGGCCCACAAAAGCGGCAACTGAATAAAAATCGGTTTGCCCTGTTAGTAGTGATAATTCTGCTGGCATCCCGGTGGAATGAACTGCAAATCATGCCCATATTTTTGGGATTTCTGACATATAAAGCCACGCTCATCTTTTATGTAGTTAGAGAAGCTTTTATCTCTGGCTTGCCAAATATTCCAAAACCTTAAAAAGGCTCAATGTGAGTTTGCCTTAAGTAAATCCACACCAGGCTTCTAGTTTCTGTTCTCCAGCTTAAGATTGGAGAATTAGTTGATTTGGGAAGAAAATGCTCAATTTTCTGAACTTCTTCAATTCCTTCACCCTTGCCGAATTAGAAGTAGGACATCATTTCTACTGGCAGTTGGGTAATCTAAAACTACATGGACAAGTTTTTCTTACCTCCTGGTTTGTGATTGCCATTTTAGTAGTGGCTTCAATTGCTGCTACTCGCAACGTCCAAAGAATTCCTAGTGGCATACAGAATTTTATGGAATATGCCCTAGAATTTATTCGGGATTTGACGAAAAACCAGCTGGGTGAGAAAGAGTATCGTCCTTGGGTGCCTTTCATCGGCACATTATTTCTGTTTATTTTCGTATCAAATTGGTCGGGCGCTTTAATTCCTTGGAAGCTCATCAAACTGCCATCTGGTGAATTGGCGGCTCCAACCAATGACATCAATACGACAGTAGCACTGGCGTTATTGACTTCTTTAGCTTACTTTTATGCTGGTTTTAGCAAGCGCGGTCTGGGTTACTTTAAAAAGTATATCGAACCAACACCGGTTCTATTACCAATCGCGATTCTAGAAGATTTCACCAAACCTCTTTCCCTAAGCTTCCGTCTTTTTGGAAACATTTTGGCGGATGAATTAGTGGTGGCGGTACTAGTTCTATTAGTCCCTCTATTTGTTCCTCTGCCGGTGATGGCTCTTGGCTTGTTTACCAGCGCCATTCAAGCCCTAGTTTTTGCTACCCTTGCAGGAGCTTATATTCACGAGGCGATGGAGGGACATGGTGGTGAAGAGCATGAGGAACACTAGATACAGTGAACAGTGAACAGTGTAGACGCGCGCAAGCGGCTTCCCGTAGGGTACAGTTATCATGCCTATGCTGGAGGGTAAAAAAGTGCGACCAACGCCTTTGAGCAATTGGTAGAAGTACCTTCACCCAAGCGATGAAATTGATAACTGATAACTGATAACTGTTGAAGTCCTCAGTTGATGTAATGATTTAGATGTTGGAGACTGGAAATTAAATTCAGTTTCAACTCTAAGAAACAAAATTGCAAACCGTTTGTTTTTTACTTAAGGTAAGGAAAATAACATGGATCCATTGATTTCTGCTGCTTCAGTTCTTGCTGCTGCTTTAGCAATTGGTTTAGCTGCGATTGGTCCTGGTATTGGTCAAGGTAATGCCGCAGGTCAAGCAGTAGAAGGTATCGCCCGTCAGCCAGAAGCAGAAGGAAAAATTCGCGGTACACTGCTGTTAACATTGGCATTCATGGAATCACTGACAATTTATGGTCTGGTGATTGCGTTGGTATTACTGTTTGCTAACCCATTTGCCTAATCTCTAAAACTTTTCCTTGATTTTTGGAGACGTGATGACTCATACCAATTTTGGATTTGAGATTTTCGCAAAATCTCAAAATGATACTAAATTATCCCAGTTTGGTATCACGTCTCTGAGTCTAGATTTACCTTGAATCAAAGGTAAATCAAAATTGCTAGCCACAAAAACTGCTGTTACAGCCAAAAAGGAGAGAAATGTTTGATTTCGATGCTACCTTGCCCTTGATGGCATTGCAGTTCCTGCTGTTGGCAGCTGTTTTAAATGTGATTTTCTACAAGCCATTGACCAAGGTACTGGACGATCGCGATAATTATATCCGAACGAATAACCTTGAAGCTCGGGAACGCTTGGCTAAAGCCGAGCGATTAACCAAGGAATATGAGCAACAGCTAGCAGAAGCGCGCAGACAATCTCAAAATGTCATTGCCCAAGCTCAAGCTGAAGCTCAAAAAATTACTGCCGAGAAAATCGCTGAAGCACAAAAAGAAGCTCAGGCGCAACGAGAACAAGTGGCTCAAGAAATAGAACAGCAGAAGCAGGAAGCTTTAAGTTCCTTAGAGCAACAGGTAGATGCCTTCAGCAGGCAGATTTTGGAAAAACTCTTGGGGCCTTCTTTAGTCAAATAAAGTGATTGTTGATAGTTGACAAGATCGGTTCCAAACAGTACATGCGCTGCGGGGCTTTTGTCCGGTGAGCGCTGAATTGAGTGTCACATATGGGCACTTTTTTCCTTTGGGGAAAGTTCTAACTTTACGATTAGCAAGGGAGCAGCGCAGTTGTAGATGGGTATTGTAGGAAGTGTCTTATTATTAGCCACAGAGGCGGCAGAAGCAGAATCGCCAGGCGGTTTTGGTCTAGACTTCAATATTCTTGAAACCAATATAATTAACCTGGCAATTCTAATTGGTGTTTTATTTTACTTTGGGCGTAAAGTTATCAGTAACACCCTCAGCGAGCGACGCTCAAATATTGAAACTACAATTCGGGAAGCAGAAGAGCGTGCCAAAGAAGCAGCAGCCCAACTTTCCGACGCCCAACAAAAGTTGACTCAGGCACAAGCAGAAGCGCAACAAATTCGCAAAGCTGCCGAAGAAAACGCTCGCTCAGCTCGTGAAGCAATTTTAGCGCGGGCAGCAGAGGAAGTGGAACGAATGAAAGAAACAGCCGCCCGCGATTTAGATACAGAAAGAGAGCGAGCATTTGCCGAACTACGGCAACGGGTAGTAGCAATGGCATTGCAAAAAGCCGAGTCGGAACTCCGCAGTGGAATTGGCGACGATGCTCAACAAAGCTTGATTGATAGCAGTATCGCGCTACTGGGAGGCTAAAGATGAAAGGCAATGCAGGATTAGGAGAAATAGCCCTGCCTTATGCAGAGGCTTTGATGTCGGTAGCACAGTCCAGAAATTTGACAGAAGAGTTCGGCGAAGATATTCGGGCTTTGCTGAACTTGTTGTCTAGCAGTGAGGAGCTACAAAAGTTTCTTAACAACCCCTTTATCCAGGTTGAGGATAGAAAAGCAGTTCTCAACCAGATTCTTGGTGAAGGTGCTAACACTTATTTCCGTAATTTTTTAATGCTGTTGGTAGATAGACGGCGCATTATGTTGTTGGAAGATGTTTGTCGACAATATTTAGCGCTTTTGCGGCAGATCAAACAAACAGTGTTAGCAGAAGTGGTTTCTGCTGTTCCTCTGAGTGAAGCACAAGCCTCAGCAGTGAAACAAAAGGTCATCGCCATGACCAATGCTCGCGAAGTAGAACTAGAAACTAGAATCGACCCTGACATTATTGGTGGTGTAATCATTAAAGTAGGTTCTCAGGTAATCGACGCTAGTTTGCGGGGTCAACTGCGTCGCCTGTCTTTGCGCTTAACAAGCGCCTAAAGTAATTTTGGATTTTGGATTTTGGATTTTGGATTCAAAAATGCTAATTATTTTGCTTGCTCCGCAACAAGTTTATAAGCTATCAATCTTCGTAATCTAAAATCTAAAACCTAAATTCTAAAATTATTTTTAACTCCTGTTGTCTCACCAAAAAGTAAGATAAACAAATGGCAATTAGCATCAGACCTGACGAAATTAGCAGCATTATTCAGCAACAAATCGAGCAATACGACCAACAAGTCAAAGTTGCTAACGTTGGTACAGTTTTACAAGTAGGTGACGGTATTGCCCGTGTTTATGGTCTAGAAAAGGCTATGGCTGGGGAATTGTTAGAATTTGAAGATGGTACAGTCGGCATCGCCCTCAACTTAGAAGAAGACAACGTTGGTGCGGTGTTGATGGGTGAAGGTCACTCAATTCAAGAAGGCAGCACCGTCACCGCTACTGGCAAAATCGCTCAGGTTCCTGTAGGGGAAGCCTTGATTGGACGCGTTGTCGATGCTTTGGGTCGCCCAATTGACGGTAAAGGTGAAATTAAGACAGCAGAAAGCCGTTTGCTTGAATCTCCTGCACCTGGTATCGTTGCTCGTCGGTCTGTACACGAACCAATGCAAACTGGTATCACTGCTATCGACGCGATGATTCCCATTGGTCGTGGTCAGCGGGAATTGATTATTGGCGACCGTCAGACTGGGAAAACAGCGATCGCGATCGACACTATCATTAACCAGAAAGAAGAAGATGTAATTTGTGTTTACGTGGCAGTTGGTCAAAAAGCTTCTACTGTCGCCAACGTCATCCAAACATTACAAGACAAAGGCGCGCTAGACTACACCGTCGTTGTCGCTGCTAACGCCAGTGACCCTGCGTCCCTACAATACCTGGCTCCTTATACTGGTGCGTCAATTGCTGAGTACTTTATGTACAAAGGCAAAGCGACCCTAGTAATTTACGATGACCTCTCCAAGCAA
The DNA here is from genome assembly GCF_032393985.1 of Fischerella sp. JS2. NCBI lineage: Bacteria > Bacillati > Cyanobacteriota > Cyanophyceae > Nostocales > Hapalosiphonaceae > Fischerella > Fischerella sp. JS2. Next base: position 6,678,859 of record NZ_CP135918.1, on the reverse strand, counting down.
GCCGCAGCTTATCGTCAAATGTCCTTGCTGTTGCGTCGTCCACCCGGACGGGAAGCGTATCCTGGAGATGTTTTCTACCTCCACTCCCGCTTGTTGGAACGGGCAGCTAAACTGAGTGACGAATTGGGTAAAGGCAGTATGACAGCCCTACCAATTATCGAAACCCAAGCAGGTGACGTATCTGCTTACATCCCCACCAACGTGATTTCCATCACTGACGGTCAGATATTCTTATCTTCTGACTTGTTCAACGCTGGTATTCGTCCTGCTATTAACCCTGGTATTTCTGTATCCCGCGTGGGTTCTGCCGCTCAAACTAAGGCAATGAAGAAAGTTGCTGGTAAGTTAAAGCTAGAGTTGGCTCAGTTTGACGAATTACAAGCTTTCGCTCAATTTGCTTCTGACCTTGACAAAGCAACCCAAGACCAGTTGGCACGAGGTCAGCGTTTACGGGAACTTCTCAAACAGCCTCAAAACTCGCCCTTGGCAGTGTATGAGCAAGTAGCCATTCTTTATGCTGGTATTAACGGTTATCTCGACGATATTCCCGTTGATAAAGTCACAACCTTCGCTAAGGGTCTGCGGGAATACTTAAAGACCAGCAAACCACAGTATATCCAAGGTGTGCAAACCCAAAAAGCACTAGGTGACAGCGAAGAAGCAGCTTTGAAAGAAGCAATCAACGAATATAAAAAGACCTTCTTGGCAACAGCATAGGAAATCGGTAAAAGGTAATGGGTAATGGGTAATAGCAAAAACTTTTACCCAATTACCAATTATCAATTACCAATTACCAATTACCAATTCATAAAGATTATGGCTAATCTCAAAGCAATACGCGATCGCATTCAGTCGGTTAAAAATACCAAAAAAATTACAGAAGCCATGCGGTTGGTGGCTGCTGCAAGGGTGCGTCGTGCCCAAGAGCAAGTATTAGCCACCCGCCCCTTCGCTGACCGCTTGGCACAAGTACTCTACGGTTTACAAGCTCGTCTCCGGTTTGAAGACGCTAACCTACCCTTACTGAGAAAACGGGAAGTTAAGTCAGTAGGAATATTGGTCATTTCAGGCGATCGCGGTCTTTGTGGTGGTTACAACACTAACGTTATCAAACGGGCCGAAACTCGCATCAAGGAACTCAAAGCAGAAGGCGTAGATTACAAGTTAGTACTGGTAGGACGAAAAGCTACACAGTATTTCCAACGTCGTAATCAACCAATTGATGCGATTTACACTGGTTTAGAGCAAATCCCTACTGCTGGTGAAGCTTCCAATATTGCCAATGAATTGCTTTCCCTGTTTCTATCAGAAAGCGTAGACCGCGTCGAATTGATTTACACTCGCTTTGTCTCTTTAGTAAGTTCACGTCCAGTAGTACAAACTCTGCTTCCTCTTGACCCCCAAGGTTTAGAAACCGCAGATGATGAAATTTTCCGTCTCACCACTCGTGGTGGTCAGTTTGAAGTCGAACGGCAGAAAGTCACCACTCAGACTCGTCCCCTTCCCCGCGACATGATCTTTGAGCAAGATCCAACCCAAATTTTGGATTCTCTGTTGTCTTTGTATCTGACTAACCAACTATTACGAGCATTACAGGAATCTTCAGCTAGCGAACTGGCTGCGCGCATGACAGCTATGAGCAATGCCAGCGATAATGCTGGCGAATTGATCAATAACCTTACTCTGTCTTACAACAAAGCACGACAAGCTGCAATTACTCAGGAAATTCTTGAGGTTGTAGGCGGTGCTGAAGCACTTACCTAAGATTTGATCTTTCGCAAAAATGACTTTTGCACTTTGTTGGGTAAAGGTTAAAAGGGAACGGGAAAAGGATTTTATCCTTTTCCCCTTAACCTTTGACCTTTTTCCAACTATAAAGTGGCAAAGTGGCACATTTAAAAACGGCATACTATAATAAGACTATGCGATCTTCATGGGTCCGTACCGGTTTTGACAGGCTGGCGAAAGCTACTCTGTGATTCAGGTCGAGAGTGAGTCATCTCTCGTAAATCCAAGGCTCAAAAAAAAGTAAATGCGAACAACATCGTAAAATTTGCTCGTAAGGAAGCTCTTGTAGCTGCCTAATAGCCTCTTATAGGTTCGAGCGCTTCTAGTCTGACTCCGTTAAGGGCTAGAGGCAAACCCCAACGGATGCGCTGATAAGTTCTCTCTGGTGAACTTGTTAGCAAAGACTTTGCCAGAGTATCCTACCGTTCGGGATAATGAACGTTCCCCGCCTTGAGGGTTAGAAAGGCTAAACCTGTGAATGAGCGGGGGGTCAATACCCAGTTTGGACAGCAGTTCGACTCTGCTCGGATCCATTAAATAATAAGCCAGTCCACCTAAGTTAATGAGGTGGATTTTGTTTTATCAAAAAATTCGAGTAGTAGCGATCGCTTCAATATTTAATTGATACAAGAAAAATTAAATAACGTTAATATAAACTTGTAAATCAGATATTATATTAAGCTCGTAGTTGAAGATTAGAAAACTCTCTTCTGCTACATTTTTATTTGCAGTGATCGCTAAGTTTTTAGATTTATATATAATTTACAAGTAACTATTTGGAATATTAAATTTAAACAAAAACCTTATTGCTGCTTTAGTAGACCATACTTAACGATCAGCAAGCAATTTCTGCCATCCGCACCACGTTCATAGACGACTTGATCGACCAAGCGTCGCAACAGGAACCATCCATACCCACCGACTTGCAGAGTACCTGGCTCTGGTTCAGTGATCGCATCAGGATTAAAAGGTTTGCCATAATCCCAGATTCTAATCTCTAGTCGATCCATCCATAGAGAAACGTCTATATCAATGGTTGTTTCTGGAGGGAGGGTATGATGAGCATGGCGGACGGCATTAGTAAAACCTTCTGCTAATGCTAGGTTAAGGCGATGAAGTTGACCTTCTGACCAATCAAGTTTAGATAAATGTTGCAAACAGAATTGTTCAAACCACTGTTGCACCCGGTTTAGAAGCTTGAGTTCGCTCTTCACAGTCAGATGGTCTTGCTGCACTATGCTAAGCATTGACCTTGGCATATATATGTAGGTGAAAAATTTTGGAAGAAGATTAGCATAAATATGTTTTGTTGTTTATTTTTGGAAATAACCCCACCTTTTGCAACTTTGTCAAATGGGCATTATCGAAACGCCCTTGTAGCAAGCTGCTTTGCATCTACAGCAACTTCTGTAAAAGTAAGGTTTTCTGGCAAAGGCAACTGGCGTTACCTAGCGTGGAAACCTCCTGTTTTGTGTGCTGCCTCACCTCAACTACCAACTTCCTTTATTACTTGTCATATGTGATTTAGAGTACTCACCAATTACTAAATACTATAAGGTCAAGTTGAACCATGATATTATTTAGTCTCAATAACGTAAAATAACTTGAAACTGGCTGCTATCATTAACCATGCTCTTATGTTTGACTAAATTCCAGTTATTTATATCTACTATCATTTTATAGGTTATAGATTTTGGAATAGTATTGTAATCCAAAATTTATAATCAGAAAAACTTACAGATCTAAAACACAAACTGGATTATCAAAATTAACACCTGTAGACTTCTCAATAAAAGTACATCTGCACTTGCTGAGAAAACCCACAGGCGTCAAATTAGGTTTATGGTGACTTAAAGTTTAGAATAATCCCAAAGTCAAAGATTTATCCAATGGGAAAGTAGCACCAATACCTAAGTAGAGGGTAACTAAAGTACCGAAAAGAAAAACTGCTGTCGCTACAGGACGACGGAAGGGATTTTGAAACTTGTTGACATTCTCAATAAAGGGAACAAGGATCAGTCCCAGAGGTACAGATGCCATCAACAATACTCCTAAGAGTTTGTTGGGAACTGAGCGCAAAATTTGGAATACAGGGTACAAGTACCACTCTGGCAAAATTTCTAGCGGTGTTGCAAAGGGATTTGCTGGTTCTCCGACCAAAGCTGGGTCTAGTACAGCTAGGGCCACAATGCAAGCGAAACTTCCCATGATTACAACTGGAAAGACGTAGAGTAGGTCATTGGGCCAAGCGGGTTCGCCATAGTAGTTATGACCCATACCTTTGGCTAGTTTGGCTCTTAAGGTAGGATCGCTCAGATCTGGTTTCTTTAGTGTTGCCATTTTTTTATGTGCTCTCCTGCTGACATCGAGTTAAAGCATTTGTTTAAGCCTCGAGCTTCAGGCACTAGCTTTCAGCTTAAGATGCAACTGTTTGTTTTTTTGTCTTCTATGTGTCAATAAGTTTGTTATTTTTTATTTCAGTTTAAAACAAACAACTGAATCTGAAAACTGAAAGTCAGTACCTGATAACTTTAGGGAAGAAGCATTCATGCTTTCAAGCTCTGTGGCTGGTAGGCTAACTGCCACAAAGAATGCTTCATCCCCACATAAATTACAATGGGCCGGAAATCCCTTGTTTGCGAATCATCAAGAAGTGAAACAACATGAAGACGGCAATTAGCCAAGGCAATACAAAGGTGTGGGCACTATAGTAACGAGTTAGTGTTCCTTGTCCGACGCTAGAACCGCCGCGCAGCAGTTCAGAAATCAAAGTGCCAACTACGGGAATTGCTTCTGGTACACCGCTAACGATTTTCACCGCCCAATAGCCAACTTGATCCCAAGGCAGAGAATAGCCAGTGACGCCAAAAGAAACGGTAATCACCGCTAGGATGACTCCACTGACCCAGGTTAACTCGCGGGGCTTTTTGAAACCGCCAGTGAGGTAAACCCGGAATACGTGCAGAATCATCATCAGCACCATCATGCTGGCAGACCATTTGTGGATGGAGCGAATTAACCAACCAAAGCTCACTTCATTCATGATGTACTGCACAGAAGCATAAGCTTCCGTTACAGTTGGCTTGTAGTAGAATGTCATGGCAAATCCAGTGGCAAACTGGATTAAAAAGCAAGTGAGGGTAATTCCACCCAGGCAGTAGAAGATGTTGACATGGGGAGGGACGTACTTGCTGGTGACGTCATCAGCGATCGCTTGAATCTCCAAGCGCTCCTCGAACCAGTCATAAACATTGGCCATACAATCTCAAGTTCCTAGAAATCGATCGCGGTTAATAAATCTCCCAACTTACCGGGGATTGGTGATTGGGGAGTAGGGAGCAGGTATCGGGTATCGGGTATCGGGTATCATCTGGCTTAGTTCCTAAGGCTCAGTCCCCTATTCCCTATTTCCTATCCTGAGTACCCAGTCCTTTTTTGCAAAGAGGAGAAAAGCTCGGTTGTTGATGAGCCTTAAGAGTGTTAATAATTTAAAAAAAACTTAACACTCTGCAAAGATGGAATATATTGCGTTCTCTTTGCACCCAATCAAAAAATGCTGGACACAAAGTAGATTTTATCGTTTGTAGAGGGGGATTTGCACCGAATCAGAAGATTAAACCTCTTGATTTCACAATCCACCACTTCTATAAAAAAAGTAACATAGTCGACAGATAGATTTCATAAACCGATTGCAAAAGTAAGAGAGTAAAGGTTAGAGGGTAAAGATTCTTTTCCTTTACCCCTTTCTCCTTACCTGACTTTTGTCAGAGGTCTCAATTAAGGTACTTGCGTCGAAACTCAGCAATTTTGGGTAAAAAGTGGGATTAAAAAATGGGGTTAATGTATAAGCAGGTTTTTCGGGTTGGATTGTCACTTTTTGTAGCGTTTTGGTTAGGATTTTGCAATTTTTGTCAACCAGCAACGGCATTGACACAAGAACAAAAGCTGGTATCGGAAGTATGGCGAATTGTGAACCGCACTTATTTAGATGACACGTTTAATCATCAAAATTGGGCGGCTGTGAGGCAAAAAATTCTTTCCACATCTCTACCAGACCAAAAATCAACATACACAGCAATTCATGAAATGCTCAAAAGCCTTGATGACCCCTTTACCCGTTTTTTAGATCCAGAGCAATACCGGAGTTTACAGGTAAATACTTCTGGAGAACTGACTGGGGTAGGCTTACAAATTGCTTTGAATCAACAGACAGGCGGTTTGGAAGTAGTGGCTCCGATTGCAGGCTCACCAGCAGAAAAAGCAGGAATTAGGTCGCGCGATCGCATTGTCAAAATAGAGGGTATTGCTACACAAAACCTTACGCTTGATGAAGCTGCTGCGAGAATGCGTGGCCCAATTGGCAGTTTAGTCACGTTAGTTATCGAACGAGACGGAGAAGGGCAAAAAGAGTTTCGAGTTATGCGCGATCGCATTTCTCTAAACCCTGTAGTCGCAGAGTTACAAAATACTCCAGGAGGACTCCCATTTGGGTATATTCGCCTCACTCAATTTAATGCTAATGCTGCTACAGAGTTGGCACAAGCCATTAATAGTTTAGAGAAAAAAGGCGCATCTGCATACATTCTGGATTTGCGAAATAACCCTGGAGGCTTACTACAAGCAGGGATTGAAGTAGCACGTTTGTGGTTAGATTCTGGTACGATCGTCTACACAGCCAATCGCCAAGGAATTCAAGGCAGCTTTGAATCATTTGGCCCAGCACTCACGAATGATCCGCTAGTTGTTCTGGTCAATGAAGGCACAGCTAGTGCTAGTGAGATTCTCGCTGGTGCATTGCAAGATAACGGTCGTGCCATACTCGTAGGGGAAACCACCTTTGGTAAAGGCTTAATCCAATCCTTGTTTGAATTGTCGGATGGTTCTGGTTTAGCAGTCACCATTGCCAAGTACGAAACCCCAAAACATAGAGACATTAATAAATTAGGTATAAAACCAGACAAAATAATTGCCTCTGTGCCAATTACTCGCGAACAGATTGGTACAGAAGCTGACTTGCAATATCAAGCAGCAATGGAAGTGCTGACACAACACTCTGTGCTGGCAGGTGGGGCAGGTTAATGAAGGATGAAGGATGAAGGGTGAAGTATTGGTATTTATCCTTCTGCCTTCTGCCTTCTGCCTTCATATAATCGCTTGCGTCTGCAATAGTGCTGCTAAATCTAGACTGGCTAAGCATTCATATGCATTACTTATTACACGTTTGCCTCTAAGAAAACCCGTGTTTGCTCCGGGGCAAATGTATTGAAGTGTTTCAGGAGTAAAGCGTTCTAAAAGCATTTTGATGCTCTTTATTTGCCTATGCCAGTGAAAAGTCTTAGCTGTTCGTAATGGAACTGGATCGCCTTGCTGGTTGGGAAGTAAGTGACGTCCAGAAAACAGCACACCCCCAGACTGACTATAATAAAGGCAAGATGAGCCGGGAGAATGCCCACACGTCCAAATCACTTTTGTGATGGAATCAAGGACAAATTCCTGACTAAAAGTAGTTACAGTTACCTCAGGCAAGAGATATGCTTCTTGCTCTTGAATTAAAACTTGACAATCGAAGGCTTGCTGATATTCTACTGTCTTACCAATAGCCCCCCTGTGGGTGAGAAATAACCAACTTATACCGCCATGCGCTCGCATAAAATCCTGGTAAGTTTGGTCAAAGGCAGGACAGTCAATCAGGATATTGCCTTCATTTCTGACAATAAAATAAGCTGTTCCCCCTAGTGTGTCCCGATTTGGCGGAAATGCAAAAATAGTATTTAGGACTTCTTGTGGTGGCTTGGCTGTATGATTTGATTCTTGAGACAAGGGACACATGAGAAAAACAATTTCCTTGAGGAGTCTTAACAAATCCGGTTTAAGTATAAAACTTCTCACCAATTAAAAAGTGGGATAGTGTCTATCTTGTGGCAATAATAGTGGTGCGGTTGACCACAAGTTTGGACTGACATTTCAAAATAAACAAAAATCACATGACAGTTTGGTTTCTGATTCTACTGGGACTAATTACTTATCTAATGGTGCAACGTAGTGTTGCTCGCCTCACCCAGACACCTGTCTGGTTATTGTGGTTGGTATTAATGACTCCAGCACTGTTGTGGACAGGATGGACAGTAATGCATGGAGAAAAACAACCACTACCGCGATCGCTAATGATTTGGCCATTAGTCATTTGTCCTATTTTATACTGGGTGCTATTTCAATGGGGACGCCAACCACAGCAAGACAAACAAACTGAAACTCAAGTGCCACAAACAGAAGTCACAACAGTCCCTAGTACAGAACCAACTCCCGTGCGTCCCATTCAGCCAAACGAAGAACAAAAACTGCGAGATTGTTTTCCTTGGTCTGTATATTACATCCAGAATATAGAGTATAGACCTCAGGCTGTAATTTGCCGAGGGCAGTTAAGAAGCAAACCAAACGAAGCATACCAAAAGATTAAAGAAAATATAGAAACAAAATTTGCAGGTCGATTTTTAGTTTTCTTTCAAGAAGGTGTAAATGGCAAACCCTTCTTTGTACTTGTTCCTAATACTCTAGCTACCCAAGGTAATACACTTAGAAAAGAAGAACAATTAAAACAATTTAGTTGGTCGTTCTTGCTATTGTTAGCTACTTTAGTAACAACTACCAAGGTTGGATTAGGAATTGCTGGTGTTGAATTGACAATCCGCCAGTTTCAATCTAATCCAAGCCTGATTTTGCAAGGATTACCCTATGCCCTAGCTTTGATGTTTATTTTGGGTGTCCACGAACTTGGTCACTATTTAATGGCAACGAGATGCTATAAAATTCGCTCAACTCCGCCTTACTTTATTCCCATGCCATTTTTCTTGGGAACTTTTGGTGCATTTATAAAAATGCGTAGTCCTGTACCGAACCGTAAAGCTTTATTTGATGTGAGCATTGCCGGGCCTTTGGCAGGTTTTGTAGTGACATTACCGTTATTGATTTGGGGTTTAGCTCACTCTAACGTTGTGAGTCTGCCAGAGGAAAAAACAGGACTATTAAATCCTGATGCGCTCAATCCCAAATATTCAATTTTACTAGCACTGCTCTCTAAGCTGGCTTTGGGTAATCAATTAACACCACAATCAGCTATTGATTTACATCCAGTAGCTGTAGCTGCTTGTTTAGGACTAATTGTAACTGCATTGAATTTGATGCCAGTGGGACAGTTAGATGGGGGTCATATTGTCCATGCAATGTTTGGGCAAAGAAACGCTATTTTAATTGGTCAAGTTGCTCGTCTACTACTGCTGTTGTTGTCTTTAGTGCAACCAGGATTTTTCTTATGGGCATTGATTTTGTTGTTCATACCCTTAATGGATGAACCTGCTTTAAATGATGTAACGGAACTGGACAACCAACGTGATATTTGGGGATTGTTCGCAATGGCTTTGTTAGTGATGATCATCCTACCATTACCACAGGCGATCGCTAGTTTGTTGCAAATCTAAATTTGCAGATTAATCAGACCCAAATTATGAGTAAATGGGAAAATCCTGAAGAATGGCAGCGATTAAGAAGTAGTGAGTTTCTGTGCGATCTGCCAAAATGGAAAGCCCCTTGGTATTGTGGCTGAACTAGAAGCATCATACCTCACTAGTGTTGAAGATGCTCCTATGAAAGAAGCGATCGCCTTAATGACAACTGCAATTGAATCTCACAAAGACGCTTGAAATAAAGTTTATATTTTAACCTGAGAGTTCATAAATATTAGACCTCTTGCATGAATACTCAAAACCCCACCCCAACCCTCCCCTTACTAAGGGGAGGGAGTTAATAATATTGTTTCCACTTAAGACAGACAATTGAACCCACCCGCAAGTAAAATGCTTCTATCAGTGATCAGTTATTGATCACAGTTAACTGATTACTGTTAACTGATCACTGATCACTGTAAAAGTGGGTTTTGGCTATTAGCCCGCACTTTAGTCGTGGGCTATATGGTAGCACTAACTTGATGCTGAATTGGCTGCTTCCGAAGCTTTTGCTGGTGCAGCACCACCCATGCGAATTTCAGATGTGAACGAAGCCATACTAAAGCCACCGAAGCGCTTCAGGACGCCGACTCGCATTCGTAAATTAGGGCTAGCAAACCAGAGGCGCTCTTCAGACCACATTGTTTCGTATTCTGTAATTAAGGTCAATGCGTCATCATCACCAATCTTATAGCTGCCAGCAACAGGCATTTTCTCAGCATAGCCCATTTCCCGCAACAACTTGCCTTCGTTGGGGTTATCTTCATTCGGTACTGGAACTAATACCGTAGAACCCTTATGATCTTGTTCATCCCATTCCATCGTGCCGTTCCAAGTCACTCTCGCGCCACAAGAAGCACGTTTAGGGTCAATTTCATACTGTTCACACAGTTTGATTACCTCTGGATGATCTGCTGCCAGCATTTCTATAAAGATATCTGATTTACCAGACTCGGATTGTTTAAAAGCTAAGTGATGACTAGTACGATGGGAAAACCATTTACCTGCACTTAACTCAAAAAACTCTTCAATACTCATGAATCAAATTACCTTATGTCAAATTCTTGATGATCCCACTTATTACAAGGTAGCAGGAACAGGGAAATAGGGAGATGGGCAAAAGGGGACAAGGGGGACAAGGGAGAATGAAAAAATGAAATGCTCTTGTCTCCCTTTCTATGTGTCCTTACGCTTGATAGCCTGCTTCCTCTAATCTCTTGAGAGAAATTCTGGCAGCTTCAGCAACGTTTTCGTGACTGTCTTTTTCTAGGTACCTCAACGCGGAGACACTTTTAGGAGTGGGAAGCTGGCCCAGAGTTTCAGCTAAACGTTGTCGCACCAACCAATCATCTGATTGAGCAAAACGTAAAACGCGATCTACCGCGTTGATATCTTTAATTTCTCCCAGTGCTGCGATCGCTGCTTGTTGTAGTACTACTTCTTCACTATCGAGGGCTTGGTAAAGGATTTCACGGGCGCGAGTGTCTTTTAAATTACCTAATGAGACAGCAGCACTAAAGCGAACTAACCAGTCAGTATCTTCGTAAAAGGCTCTTGACAGAGGCTCAAAGGCTCTACCATCACCCAAGTATCCTAGCGCACCAGCAGCATCAGCACGAATGCCATAGTCTGGGTCGGTTTCCAGAATTTTGACCAAAATAGAGTAGCACTCCGAAGTTTGTTTAATGCCTAAGGCAAATATTGCCATTGATCGCAATTGCAAGGACTCATCATCCAACACTTTTTTAATTAAAGGTACAGCCTCCTCTGCTGGTATGTCTCTCAATGAGGCAAGAGCAACCATGCGATCGCGTAGATTCGGACTGTCTAACTGAGCGGAAATTTCCTCTAAGCTTGGAACTGCCATTTGGTTTAATTGGCTTTTTCTACTTAATATATATTAAGTATTATTACGTCTTTTCATATACATTCACCCTCTTTGGGTGGATTGTTAGTCAGTTGTCAATGGTCAATTGTCATTTGTCATTGGTAAGAGGGAACAGGGAATAGGGAACAGGAAATAGGAGATAGGTAATTTCTCCCTTCCCTTGTCTTCCTTGTCCCCCTTGTCCCCACACTCCACCCTACGGGAAGCCTATGAGCGTGTCTACACACTCCACCCTTACCTTAAGCCTATGAACGTGTCTACACACTCCCCATCTCCCTTGTCTTCCTTGTCCTCCTTGTCTCCCCTATCCCCTATCCCCCCGTCTGTTCCTTCTTTCCTGAAGTTTGAGTAAAATTTCAGCGTGCATCTCACGGGTAATTGGGTAAAAATACGCCAAAACTAAACCACAAATTAAAGCTACTGCTGGTAAGGGACCAATTGAAACACGAATCACTTCCAACACTGAATCTGGTTGGATTGGTGCAGGTATTTCTGCTGTAGGTTTAATGTATCCAGCTGCACCCAGTCTTTGCAAAACTAAGTTCACAGCCAACCCCAAACAAATTTTTTGCAAAAATACCATGAAACTATAAAAAATACCTTCCCGACGCTGTCCTGTTGTTAATTCATCTAGTTCGATCACATCTGGTAGCATTGACCAGGGAATTAAATAAGCTGTTGATACCCCAAAACCAGCTAAAACTGCTAAACAGTACATCAACACAATCTGATCTGGCTTGACGAAAAACAGCCCAGCCTGAGCGATAATCCACAAAGTCATGCCCATATAGTACACAGCTTGTTTGCCAACACGCTTACTAATCGCACTCCAGACAAACAACATACTCATCGCAGTTCCTTGCACAGCCAATAGTACTGAGCTAATGTGCCATTGGGGAAGACGCATCCAACTAATGACAAAATAAGGAATAATACCAGCTGTGAGTTGGACTGCTAACCAGGAACAAAGATATATCCCAACTACAAACAAAAAAGGGCGATTACTAAAAGCAATTTTAAGTTGTTGCCCAAAGGGAATAGAGACAGTTTGTTCTGTTTCTGGGTGTAAATTTGCCACAGCTTGAGCGCGTTTTTTCGTTCCCCAAACACACCAATATATTGGTAGAACAGAAATAATCGCACAAATCACTCCTATGAATAAAAACTGTAAGCTGCGGTTATTAGGAACTACTAAAGAAATAACTAATCCAATAATTAAAGCCAGAATGCTCCCACCAATCGAAAAAGCAAAACGAAAACTATTGAGGCTGGTACGTTCGTCGTAGTCTTGGGTTAGTTCTGCGGTGAGAGCAGTGTATGGTAAATTAACAACTGTATAGAAAGCATTAAACAAAATCGAAATCGCAGTGTAATACCAAAATAAACCCCACTGATTCACATTTTCGTTATTACTAAAGTGAGGTACAATCCACTGCAAAAAAAAGAAAATCCCAAAGGGAATGGCCCCCCAAATCATCCAAGGATAGCGTCTCCCCTGACTACTTTGAGTGCGATCGCTCAATACCCCCACCATTGGGTCGTTGACTGCATCCCAGACTTTACCGACAAGTTGAGTTTGTCCTGCTAATTGGGGATTCAACCCAGCAACATCTGTCAGGAAAGGTGACAAATAAGAGATCCCAATCATGGCAGTAATTGCCGTACCCAAATCTCCAGCACCAAAAGCTAGCTTCGTACTCAAATCTAGTTTTTCATTCTCAGCACTGTGCTGGAAATTACCATCAGGGGGAGAATCGCTCATATTACACTACGCTCATACATTAAGATAAAAAGTTTAATTTGACATTTAATTAATAGCTACAACTAACGTTCCCTACTATGCCAGACCTTTACATTTCTTGGTCAGATTATCACCGCAAAATAGAACAACTGGCTGCTTTAGTCTATCAATCAGGTTGGGAGCTCAATCAAATTATCTGCCTTGCCAGAGGTGGACTAAGGGTGGGAGATATTCTCTCCCGTATTTATAAGCAGCCCTTGGCAATTTTAGCAACATCATCTTACAGTGGCCCAGGCAAGCAAGAAAGGGGATATTTAACCTTTTCTCGGCATTTGACAATGACTACAGAAAAGTTAGGTTCGCGCATTCTTTTAGTGGATGACTTGGTAGATTCTGGGGTGACTTTGAAAGAGACTATACCTTGGCTAAAGACGTATTCTGATGCTCCAATAGAGGAAATTCGCACTGCGGTAATTTGGTATAAAGCTTGTTCAGTAATAAAACCTGATTACTACGTTGATTATTTATCAGATAATCCTTGGATTCATCAACCATTTGAACACTATGAATTTATGAAGCCGGTGGAACTATTGGAAATGGTTAGTAGTTAGTGGTCATGAGAAGTAGGGATAGGGAGTATTTCAACATCCTCTCACTACTAAGCCGTAGACTTTTCATCTGATGCGATCGCACCTCTGCTCGATTAGATCCTCTCTACTAAGTGCATTTAATCAATGTCAATAATAGAATATAGCCACAATCAAAAATTTAAGAGTAATTTCTATGACTACGAATTTGCTCAAAAATTCTACTGATAACGTATCCAAACTTAATTATTCAGTATTGATTGCAGAAAAAGAAGGCGGTTTTCAAGCAACAGTTTGGGGTTTACCAGAGTGTCAGGTATTTGCAACGACACGAGAAGATGCATTGAAAAATTTGCATGAACTTGTCAATTCTCGTTTACAAAATGTCGAAATAGTAACTCAGGAAATTGAAGCACCAAAATCTGAGCATCCCTGGATAAAATTTGCAGGCAAGTACAAGGATGACCCACAATTTGATGATATGCTGGCGGATATCGAAGCATATAGACGTGAAGTAGATGCGGGGATGGAAGAATATTATCGTCAACTGGATGCTGAGGAAGAAGTTAAGTGAGTTTGTGGATACTTGATATAGATACTCTCTCACTTTTCCAACGTGTCTAGCGTTGCTAACCTACAGAAAATAGCCACAGCCACAGAGGTAGAGTAATTAATAATACTATTGCCCCTACTGCTAAGGCAGTGACTGCTAGATTGCGATCAAGATTGAAGGTTTCAGCAAGTACTAATGTGGCAAAAGCTGGAGGCATAGCCATTTGCAAGACTATGACCAAGGCGGCTTTGCCTGTTAAACCAAAAAATGGTAAAATAAAGCCCAAAATCAGGGGAACTAACAACATTTTTATTCCCAAGCTGATTCCTGCTTGTGGTAAGCTATGCCAGGAATTGAGCTTGCTTAATCGCATCCCGATTAATAACAGCGACAAAGCTACGGCAGTCCAAGCGAATTTATCTAGGTAAAATTCAACTGGGGCAGGAATTGCTACTTGCCGTAATATTAAACCGAAACCAAAACTCCATAAGGCAGGATTAATAATAATTGCCTTAACAATATGTCTAAAATCATGGACACTGCCGCTAAAACGTGCCGCTAAGGCTACACCTAAGCCATAAGCGCCCAGTGTAGTACCGAGTAAATCGTAAAATAGCGCCCAAGCAAAATATTGAGTGCCCACTATTGCTAAGGTAACAGGATAGCCTAAATAACCAGTGTTACCTACCATTGCCGCTAGGAGAAAACTACCCTGAGTTGGTTGCTGGAGATTGGTTTTTGTAAAAAGAGCTTGCCATTTGATCCCAATCCAGGCTAAAAATGCCCCAAGGAAAATGGCTAAGTAGGCGATCGCAGGTGCAATCCAAATCTGCCCTGACAAGTCTGTTTGATATAGAAACGCTACAATACTGATCGGTACTCCTACCCAAAAGAGGAAATGACCTAAGCGGGTGGGAACAGTAGCAGGTAGTTTGCATCCCAAGAAAAACCCTAGCAAAACTAAACCCACTAATTTGACATATAGTTCTAAGAGATTTGTCAAGACGAAACTCGAAATTAAATATCTAAAATGATACCTATTGCCTTTATTCCTCTCCAGTCTACAATCTGTTATGAATACTCAACAAAAGCAGGAGTTAACCCTTGAAGAACGCTGAGTTTTCTGGAAAACCGCGAAACTCATCGCCTGTGTCTGGTGAAGATATTCCAGCAGCTTTACGCGATACTCCTGATGTCGCACCCAAAAGGCGTCTATCCCTCTTAGTTTTGGGAATTGGGGGAGTGCTTATTGTTGCGCTGTTGGCTGTAATTAGCGGTTTTTTGTTTGCCTGGACTGCACCGAAAAAAAATGTAGTTTCTCAGCCTTCCCCCAATAACTCAACTCCTGCGAATTCACAAAACAACAATACTGATCAAGTTCTCGGACATCTGCCATACACAGAAGCACCAGAATCAGAACTAGCACCAATTTCGGCAGATGGACGGCAAAGACTGCGAAAAGTAGCTGCCCAAAAATATCAGGAGATGGTGGCAGCAGCACGGAGTGCTGGTGTAATTTTGACACCTATTTCTGGTTTTCGTTCAGTTAAAGAGCAAGAACAATTATTCTTTGAAGTAGGCGCGCAACGCAATCAAACCCCAGCCCAGAGGGCAGCTTTGAGCGCTCCTCCTGGTCATAGCGAACATCATACAGGTTACGCTGTGGATATTGGGGATGGAACAGTACCAGCCACTAACTTGAATGAAAATTTTGAAAACACCAAAGCTTTTCAATGGCTACAAACAAATGCTGCTCGTTTTGGCTTTGAGATGTCCTTTCCCAAAGATAATCCCCAAGGTGTGAGTTATGAACCTTGGCATTGGCGTTTTGTAGGCGATCGCGACAGCTTAGAAACTTTCTACAGAGCCAAAAATATTAAGCCGACTCAAACGCCGCAATGAGGGAGTGGGGGGAGTGTGAGGAGTGTTATTCAACTGATAACTGATAACAGTTAACAGTTAACTGTTAACTGTTAAATATGTCGTCCCATAATTACTAAATCCCGTTCTACACTATCCAATTCTGCAACCTTGGGTAGGTATCCCCAATTTTGAAAGCCAAATTTTGCAAATAGTTGTAAGCTTGGATGGTTATGAGCAAAAATAAAACCTAATAAATTCTTAATGCCCAAGCAGGGACTTTGGTTAATTGCTTGAGATAGTAGCTGCTTTCCTAAACCGTGGCGATGATACTTAGGAGCTACGTAAATACTAACCTCAGCAGTAGCATGATAGGCTGGTCGTCCGTAAAAAGATTGTAAACTCAACCATCCAGCCGCTACGCCTTCGACTTCAATTACCCAAAGTGGATTTTTTGAGGGCGATCGGGTACTAAACCAAGTACGACGACTTTCTACAGACACTGGTTCTAAATCAGCAGTTGCCATGCGTCCCGGAACTGCGGCATTATAAATTGCTACAACTTTTGGCAAGTCAGCTTCAGTCGCATGGCGAATAATCATTTGCTGTTTCAAGAAAAATTTAGAAAATATTTAAAAAATCATACAGTGTATTAATCACAGACAGGTAAGTCAAAAGTCAGCAAATCTTGTTTTCCTTGTCTCTAATTACCAATTACCCATTCCCGCAATGGGGCGACTTTCCTCTCCACAGCCAAAAAGCCAGATGAGTTGTATAGGGAATTTTTTAAGGTTAAATGATGTAGAAACAAAGCTTAACTCTCGCAATAAATAGGCAAAACTGCACTACTCTGGCTTAACTAACTCAGTGAGTAGTCAGTATGAAAATTGTGCAAGAAGTTTCTCTAATCAGTGTTGGAAGTTTTGAAGAATCAAGCGATTGGTCTATCATTAGAGCGGAAATTCGTGATGCTATTTCTCTAATTGTTCATCCTCCTGGTACATCCAGCTTTACCATCAATCCAGTAAAGCATGGTAATGGTGTCAAGCCAATTAAAGAAGCTTGTATGATTGCACTGAGGGATAAATTTGGATGGAAGTTGGAAACTTCAATTAACTATGCAACCAGATCACCAGGAAGAGTGGATGCAACAAAAGTTATTGACAACCATCTTTTTGCACTTGAGTGGGAAACAGGCAATATTTCCTCAAGCCATAGAGCAGTCAATAAAATGGTTCTGGGATTGCTACGTGGTATTTTTCTAGGTGCTATCTCGGTACTTTCAAGTAGAAAAAATTACCCTTATTTAACTGATCGGATAGGCAACTATGAAGAGCTAGAGCCATACTTTGATGTTTGGCGCTCAGTCCGACTTGAAGAGGGTTTTCTGGCAATCTTCGTGATTGAACATGATCAGATAGATCCTAATGTACCAACAATTACTAAAGGAACAGATGGTCGTGCTTTAGTTTGAATTTTTCTGTAGTAAAAGCTATGTAGAATAAGGAATTGGCAGTTGTAATGTATTTGTTTTGCGTTGCTTCAATTTTTTGTTTCCCCTTGCCGATTCCCATTGCTCTATTATTCCATTAGCCAAATCAGTCAATCGTTCTATTGCTGGCTCTGTATCACCAATTTCCGAACCAATCCAGTAACGGTGTAATTTTTCTGCTGCATAGAATGTAGTGCCAGAACCCCCAAATGGATCAAGCACAAGCTGCTCTGGATTGGATGCCATTGCAATAATTCGCTCTAGCATAATGGGAGCCAGTTCATTTGGAACTCGTTTTTTATGCCGACGATGCCGAACTGGTGGAATATCAGTCCACATTTCCTCTGCTAATGTCCATAAAATTTCTGTAGGATCAGCGTCAGGGACATCTTCCCAAACATCCTCCGGCGTATCCCAGACATCCATCAAATTAATACCCTTTTCATTGAGTTTTTTTCGATGTCCACCATAGTCACGAATTTCTCCACCACAATGCCGACAAACTTGAATTGGTGTATAAACTTTGTTGAAGACAGCTGGTTCTCCTTTAGTGTAATAGATCAGTCCGTAGTGAGCAGGAGACATCTTTTTACCTCTGGGAAAAGCCTTCGGCATTCTGCAAGCAATCCAATGCCGAAACCACATCCCCTTCTGATTGAGATATGCACCGTACTCTATGCACCATTTAGGCAGGTTGAAGACAAATAAACTGCCACCAGGTTTAAGTACTCGAATGCTCTCGCCAAGCCACTGTTTTGACCAGCCTAAATACTTATCCACCTCCATCTGATCACTGACACCTTCACCATATTCTTTACCAAGATTAAAAGGTGGATCAGCAAATACAAGGTCTACACACTCATCAGGTAACGCTGACAGAAGTTTAAGACAGTCTCCTTGATAGAGGATACCATGCTCACTCATATAAACCTGTTGCAATCCTTTTTGAGTTGCAACATCAGGTGCGATCGCTTGAAATGGGAGCATTGACTTAACCTTTAGTACGTTAGTGTAGCTTGAGTCTACAAACTCTATTGACAATTGTAAATAGATTTTTTTTGAGAAGTTGTACTACGTGGCTGATAGGGTTTTCCAGTAGGTTGATTCTTATATCTTTCTACCTCAACAGCTTCTACGTAGTAGTAACGCCCAAGTTTGCAAGCTCCAATTTGACCATTTTTGATGAGGTTGTGAACTCGCTGACGGGTTACATTAAGTAATCTGGCAGTTTGAGTTACAGAAAGTAATTGGGAGTTGTCATCTGAACGGAAGTCTGTCATACGATTAGGAGTACTTTGAATCACTGGAGTTATTTTTTTCCATATTGCACCCTCACTCTCTCCTAATCCACTCGTTGCAACTGTGCAACTTGAGGATCAATAATTTTTTGACCAAGCTGATCAAACTTAATTGCTACAGAAACTTTTCTCCCAGAACCAAAGACGTGTGTAATTTCACCTTCGCCAAAGATTTTGTGCAGGACGCGATCGCCCACTTGCCAATTTTCTGCAACGCTTTTTCTGGCTTTGGTTTCGCGCTGTGGGATACTACCGTTAGCTGATTTGGCGTAAGTCATGCTACTAGGACGATGGGTAATTAATAATTCTTCGGGTAGTTCGTCGAGGAATTGCGATCGCACGGCGGGTTCCCGATTACCATAGAGGCGGCGTTCCCGCGCGTGGGAGATAAATAATCTTTCTTGGGCGCGAGTAATTCCCACATAACACAAACGGCGTTCTTCTTCCAAAGCCGAGGGATCGTTCATGGAACGGTAGTTAGGAAATAGTCCCTGTTCTAACCCCACCATATACACCACAGGAAACTCTAAACCCTTAGAAGCGTGGAGAGTCATCAGGGAAACGGCTGCTTGTCCTTCTTTGAGATTATCTAAATCGGAACTGAGGGCTGCACTAGCCAGGAAATCTCCTAAAGAAACTTCTTCGTTTTCCTCTTCAAATTGGCGTACGGCGTTGAACAATTCCTGGACGTTTTGGACTCTGTCTTCTGCTTCGTCTGTTCCCTGGCTTATTAAGTCTTGCACATAACCAGAGTCTTCTAATATACCTTGTAAAATATCCGAAGCTGTCACGGTTGCTAATTGTGCTTGCCAACGACTAATCATAGCTGCAAAGTTATTTACAGACTTGGCAGAACGCCCAGCCAAGGTATTAACTGATGTTTCATCACTCAGTATTTCCCACAGAGTCGTTCCTAATTCTTGGGCAGCACCAACTAAGTTGTCAATAGTAGCTTTACCAATTCCACGGCGCGGAGTGTTAATTACCCGTAATAAACTGACTGTATCAGCTGGGTTAGCGATCGCTCTTAAATAGGCTAGTACATCTTTAATTTCTTTGCGATCGTAGAACTTTAACCCACCAACAACAGTGTAGGGAATTTGCGCCCGGACTAAAAGATCCTCAAAGGGGCGAGATTGGGCGTTGGTGCGATAAAGTATAGCAAAACTTCCCCAGTTTAATTCCGGATTTTCTCTTTCTAAATTGCGAATTTGATTGATGACAAATTCGGCTTCCGCAATTTCATCATCAGCTTTGAAAAAATAAATCTGTTCGCCTGCACCTCTGGTAGCGCGGAGAACTTTATCAATGCGTTGGGTATTATTTTCAATTAATTGGTTGGCAGCTTGGAGAATATTTTCACAGGAGCGGTAATTTTCTTCTAACTTTACCATTGTCCTAGTATCTTCATCCGGCAAACCATCACCAAAATCTTGCTGAAACTCCAGTAAAATAGTAAAGTCAGCCATTCTAAAAGAATAGATTGATTGGTCAGCGTCACCGACAACAAAAACCGAGCGATCGCGCCAATCCCAATTATGCTTATTTGTTTCACCATGTGTCACTAATAACCGAATCAAATCATATTGAGTCCGGTTAGTATCTTGATATTCGTCTACTAAAATATGGCGAAACTTACGATACCAATAACCTAACACCTGCTCATTTTGCTGAAATAATTTTACAGGCACAAGAATTAAATCATCAAAATCTAAGGCATTATTTTCTGCCAATCTATCTTGGTATTTACTATAAACTTCTGCGATAACTCTTCCTCGATAATTTGGCTGTTCTGTCTCATATTCTTGGGGTGATAAACCTTTATTTTTGGCGTTGCTGATAGCGTAGCGTACTGAACGTGGTTCAAATTTTTTATCATCTAAGTTTAACTGCTTAGTGACGATTTCTTTCACCAGACTTTGGGCATCAGATTCATCAAAAATAGAAAAATTACGATTCCAACGACGTCCTTTTTCATCTTGGTATTTTTCGATATCAAAGCGGAGAATTCGAGAAAACAAACTGTGGAAAGTACCACACCATAAATCTTTGATATAAGAACGCCAAACTCTAGATTTTAGCCTGACTTGGTCGTATTCTGGCAGTAAGTCAAAATGCTCACCAAATTCTGCGATCGCCAATTGTTCAGCAAATAATTTTTGGATACGTTCTTTCATTTCCCGTGCAGCTTTGTTAGTGAAAGTCACTGCCAGGATATTTTCAGGATCGACACGATGTTGCAAAATCAGATTAGCGATGCGGTAAGTTAACGCTCGTGTTTTGCCGGAACCTGCACCAGCAACAACTAGCAAAGGGCCACAAAAGTGTTCAACAGCGCAGCGCTGACTGGGATTGAGGTGACTGAGAAAGTCAATAGTCATTAGTCAAGAGTCAAGAGTCAATGGTCAATTGTCAATTGTCAATTGTCAATGGTCAATGGTCAAAGGTTATTAACTACTATTAACCACTAACCACTAACCACTAACCACTAACCACTAACAATCATCACGCAAAATATATTTTTTCACGCTAACTTGTTTATTTTGACAAAAAATATTCCTTAAAATAGATGAGCTATCACTTTTTATATAGTGCATGAACTCAAATGTACCGGAGATTATACAGTGGATTCTTTTAGTAGTTTTTTTTACAGTGGTAATTTTATCCCCCACGGTCATTGTTACCTATGGAAGCCGGAGTTAGTGTGGCTGCATATCTTAACAGATTCGCTCATTGCTCTGTCTTACTTCTCAATTCCACTGACACTAATTTATTTTGTCCGTAAAAGGCAAGATGTGCCATTTAGGAGTGTATTTATTTTATTTGGGGCATTTATTATCTCTTGTGGCACTACTCATATTATGAACATATGGACGCTATGGCATCCTAATTATTGGTTATCAGGTAGCATTAAAACTGTCACGGCTATAGTTTCGTTTTATACTGCTTTAACCTTAATTCCTCTAGTTCCCCAAGCACTTGCCCTTCCTAGTCCAGCGCAACTAGAAGCGGCGAATAACGCTTTACAAAACGAAATTACCGAACGCAAGCGGATAGAAAGCGAGTTACGCAAATATAAAGAAAATTTAGAAGAATTGGTTGAACAACGCACAGTTGAACTTGCCAAAACCAATGAACTACTCCAGCAAGAAGTCACTCAACGTCAGCAGTCTCAAGAGAAAATGGCATTATTGGTAAAAGAATTAGAAAGTACCAACAAAGAGTTAAACGATTTTGCATATATAGTATCCCATGATTTAAAAGCACCGCTTAGAGGAATTAGTTCGTTATCGGAATGGTTATTAGCTGACTATGCAGATAAATTTGATCATGAAGGTAAGGAATTAATTAATCTGTTAATATTTAGAGTCCACAAAATCTATAATTTAATAGACGCAATCTTACAATACTCACGAGTTGGACGCATTAAAGAAGAAATCAGACGAGTAGATTTAAATGATGTAGTCACAGAAGTAATTGCATTACTGCAACCCATTGAAAATATTCAAATTGAAATAGCTAACCAATTACCTATAATTAAATTTGAAAAAACTCGGATAGAACAAGTATTTCAAAACTTATTGAGTAATGCAATCAAATTCATAGACAAGCCACAAGGTAAGATCACAATTGCTTGTACCGAAAAGAATGGATATTGGCAAATAAGTATCACAGACAACGGGCCTGGAATTGAAAAACAACATTTTGAGCGAATATTTAAAATTTTTCAAAAATTATCAGATCACAAAAACCCAAATAGTACCGGCATAGGGCTTGCGATCGTTAAAAAAATTATAGAAATGTATGAAGGCGAAGTTTGGGTGGAATCAGAGTTAGGTGTAGGTACTACATTCTTTTTTACACTGAAGAAGTAGTAATCTATCTGTGTTTATCGCCTTGCACGGTGTTCGCTTTTCAAACATAACTTTTTGTCATCTTCCTAATTTAAATTAGACAAAACTTGTTGTTGCAATAACTGTAGCTGGAATTAAAAGATTATCTATTTCTTTTGGACTACATCCTTCCACTAACATAGCAACAAGAGCAACTATGAAAATCCGGCTAATATTCAAACTACTGGGAATAATCAGCCACACGAAAAATATACTAGCCGCAAAGGCAAAAATAAACATTGCCAGGCTTCCTTCCACTGTTTTATTGCTCAATATTTCATATTTCCATCTACCATATCTTGAGCCAATAATTGGTGCAAAACCATCACCCCAACCCAAACATATCATAGCAACAATTCCAGGGAAAGTTTTGTAAAATAAAGTTCCACAAATAATAGCTACAACTACAAAATAAAGTGGCCCTTTGAGTAATTCACCTCTGTCACCTGTACGAGTCATGGTTTTGACTGCCTCATCATTAGAATCGGCAAAAAAACCTTTTTGTACCAACAGAATTAGCCAGACAAACATAATCAAAATATTCAAGTATTTTGACCAATGTAAATCACTATATAATGGCAAAAATATAATGATGGAACCAGCACCAATATGTGTAATTTTGCGGCTAATATCCTGAGGTAGACCAAAACGAGTAACGCAGAAATTCATCAACGCTACCAGCCCAAAGACATAAATAAAAGTCAGCACAGTTACGATTAAATTTCCAAAGGGCGGACTGATTCCTAAGGTAGTAGATAGCATACTCAGCAATTAATGTTTAGATATGGCATAGACTTGATCTTCCCAAAAAGAGTAGCCTTGCTCAAGCTGCTGAGTTTTTATTGTGTATTTATTAACCTGATCAAATAACATGTAAAATAATCTAGCTTTTGCCTGCTGCTATCTACTTATGAGTGAAGTGTCCGCTTTAACCCCTAACTCTCAAATTCAAGAAAAAAATTCTCACCTGCGGTTGTTAGTTTTGAGTAATGGTCATGGAGAAGATGCGATCGCAGTCCGGATAGTACAGGAACTTCAGCAACAACTGCACCCACCAGAAATTTTTGCTTTGCCTTTGGTAGGTGAAGGATACGCCTATCAAAACTTAAGTATTCCCCTGATTGGTTCAGTACGTGCCATGCCTTCTGGTGGATTTATTTACATGGACGGATGGCAATTTCTACGTGACCTGGGTGGGGGATTAATACAACTGACTTTTAACCAAATTCTAACTATCCGCAGTTGGGTCAATTCTCAACAAAAATCTGGTAAAAATCATGCCATCTTAGCTGTGGGGGATCTTTTGCCGTTATTGTTTGCTTGGATGAGTGGCACTAAGTACGCTTTTGTAGGCACAGCAAAATCAGAGTACCATGTACGGGATGAAAAGGGATTATTAAAACGCGATAACCTACTGGCACACTTGGGGCATTTTTCTGGTTCAGTTTACCATCCTTGGGAACGTTGGTTAATGAGCCATCACCGTTGTAAGGCGGTATTTCCTAGAGATTCGTTAACAACGAAGATATTAAAAAAGTGGTCTATTCCTGTCTTTGATGTGGGAAATCCCATGATGGATGATTTAGAACCAACCTTTCCCACAGCACGATTTTATAGTAGTAATAGCGAAAAAAGAGAATTGGGTCGACCGCTAATTGTCACTCTTCTACCAGGTTCGCGTCCTCCAGAAGCTTACGCAAACTGGCAGAAAATTTTGCTGGCGGTGTCTGCATTAATAAGTATGCAGCAGACCCATAATTGGGACAAATTCGTATTTTTAGGTGCGATCGCTCCTAGTTTACACTTTGCTAGTATGCGCCAAATTCTCCAATCTCACGGTTGGTATCCTCACCCAGATTGCCCTGTGACAATTCCTGATGACAATGCATTGACTTTTTACCAAAAAAATGCATATTTCATCTTGACCCAAAAAGCTTATAACGACTGCCTGCATATGGCAGATATAGCGATCGCGATGGCAGGAACAGCAACAGAACAATTTGTTGGTTTAGGTAAACCAGCAATCACTATGCCAGGAAAAGGACCACAGTTTAATTCCAAGTTTGCACAAACACAAAGTCGACTTTTGGGGCCAAGCGTCATTTTAGTAGAAGAACCCCATGAAGTTACCCAAGCAGTGCGATCGCTTTTTGCCAATCCGGATCAATTGCATGTCATTGCCGAAAATGGCCTGCGACGGATGGGTAAAGCAGGTGCAGCAAGGCGGATTGCAGAATGCTTGATAGAAAGAGTTGGTTGTTAGTTGTTAGTTGTTAGTGGTTAGTGGTTAGTGGTTAGTTGTTGGTTGTTGGTTGTTTGTTAGAAATCAGTGGACAGTTGATAGTTAAAAGTGAGTGGTAGAATTTGATAACTGATAACTGATAACTGAATAACTGAACTACACTCCCCACCTCCCCACACTCCCCTCTCACCTTCTCACAACTGGTAAAGTGACCGTAAATTCTGTACCCGTATTGAGTTCGGAATTAAAAGTCAATTTACCGCCGTGTTTTTCGACAATTATCTGATGCGTAATCGCCAAACCTAAACCAGTACCAATACCTCGTGGTTTTGTTGTAAAGAAAGTGTCAAATATTTTATCTTGATTTTCTGTAGGAATACCAGGGCCATTATCTGCTATTCGCACTACTACCCAATCACTATTCATGGATTCTGTAGAAATAGTAATCATAGGTAAAAATTGTTGATCTTGAGCAACTTTTTCTTCTAAAGCATCAATCGCATTAATTAACAAATTCATAAATACTTGATAGAGTAAACCTGTATAACCTGTAACAGGTTGAGTGTCTCCATAATTACAAACAACTTGAATACCTTTTTTCAGACGATTTTGCAAAATTAATAGTGTACTGTCTATACAAGCATGTAAATTAACCGACTGAGCTTCACAGTTATCCAAACGAGAAAAATCTTTTAAACTCCTGATGATGTCTCGTGTTCTTTCTGCCCCAAATTCCATTGACTTGATGAGTTTTGGTAAATCCTCTTCAATAAATTCAAAGTCAATCTCTTCTTTTTTCGCTTCTATTACTTGGTTAGGATCAGGAAATTCAGCTTTATATGTTTGCAATAAGTCAAATAAGTCGTTGATATAAGTTTTGGCACTGCCTAAATTGCCATAGATAAAATTTATGGGATTATTGATTTCGTGAGCAATACCAGCAATCATTCTGCCTAAGCTAGATAGCTTTTCGCTTTGAATGAGTCGTGCTTCAGCCTCGGCTTTTTGTTCTTTTAAAAGATATTTTACTTGTTGGATCAACTGGTTAAGAGAATCAGCAAGAGTAGCGACTTCATCTTTTGTTGTCACGGATACTTGCAAGTCAAAATTGTTTTCTTGGGTAACTTTTTGGGCAACATAGGTGAGGGTTTGCAAGGGACGTACAATGATAGTACTTGTGTAGATAGCCAAAGTGGCAGCGATCGCAGTTGACAGTAGAATGCTACCGATGATAATTAGAGCTTGCAGTACTGATGCTTGGTTTTGGGCTTGGTCAGCATCTTCTTGGCGATCGCGAACTGTTTTGGCAATTTTGTTTAACTCCTGGCTAAATTTATAAAAATCAAGTGCAGTTGTATTTTGACT
This sequence comes from Fischerella sp. JS2, assembly GCF_032393985.1. NCBI lineage: Bacteria > Bacillati > Cyanobacteriota > Cyanophyceae > Nostocales > Hapalosiphonaceae > Fischerella > Fischerella sp. JS2. Next base: position 6,652,653 of record NZ_CP135918.1, on the reverse strand, counting down.
AAATTGCTGAATTAATTTTTGGGCTTTTGGCACTTGCTGTGGGCTAGAAGCGAGTGACGAAATCTGATCTAGAAGCGTCCTCAGTTGCTGGAAATAAAGGCTAACAGTATCGTCATACTGTTTTATTAATGCCTGTAAATCTACTTGTGATGTACTTTGACTAAATTCTTCCAATTGAGAAAATAACTTTTCAGCTTCTGCTACATTAGTTTTTAAATCAGAAGTTTCCTGTAGCAGCCTTGGCTTGTGATTCAAAAAAGGTACAATTCCTTGTTGGTAGGACTGGATTTCTAACAATTCTCCTTGAAGAGTACTAAATAAATGACTTTCTTCATCCGCCATCATCATTTGATATCTGGCTTGTTGGAAGTAATTTCTACCAATCAATAATCCCGCCGTTGTTCCTAAAACTGCAACTCCCAGGGAAAGACCATATCCAAGAATAATTTTTTGTCGAATACTGAGCTGATGGAACACTCGTTTAACCAGGTTGTAGTAATGCTCTGGCAAATGTTTTAATTCAGATAATGGGGTCATGATCTAGTTAGATGTTGCAGTTTTCCATCTGGCGGATTTCTAGCATAAAAAAATCTTGTTATTAGCAGCTAAGTATAAATTTAATATGTAGATTTTTCTCAGTTTATCAAAACATACTTCTCTCGACCCTGGTGAAAAATACTGAAACTATTAATATTAGAAGCAGGATAAAGGATGAAGTATGAAGGATTAAGTGTGAAGGATGAAGTATTAATTTTAATACTTCTGCCTTCTGCCTTCTACCTTCTGCCTTCTACCTTCTGCCTTTTTTAGCCTGTGCCATCCATGCCTCTATCGCGTATCGTTACGCTTATTGTCGGTCTCATCGTCATTTTGGGACTTTGCCTGTGGCTGATTGACTCTCTGTCACGGCTTTATTGGCAGTTGTCCTACTCTCCCTTTTTGGGCAATTTACTCCTGTTTTTGATCATTGTCTTAATTGCTGCTTTAATTGCTGCCTTTGTCTATTACGTATTGGTACTCCAGGCTGGCGAAGCGCGATCACGCCGTGCCAAAAGACAACGTCAACAAGTGCAAATCCCCGCTGCCAAATCGGAAGCAGCTTCTTCCACCCTACAAGCTGTGAAGCAACAAGTAGCCCAAATTCAAGATGAAGTTGCCCGTCAAGCTTTACTCAGTAAATCGCGAGAAATTGAAGCCAACCTCAAACGAGGTGAAATTCAAGTCGTGGTGTTTGGTACTGGAAGTGCTGGCAAAACTTCTTTAGTAAATGCGATTTTGGGACGTATGGTAGGCAGGGTAGACGCACCTATGGGAACTACCACAGTAGGAGAAACCTATTGTATGCGCTTACGGGGTTTAGAGCGCAAGATTTTAATTACCGATACGCCAGGAATTTTAGAAGCAGGCATAGCGGGTACTGAGAGAGAACAGCTAGCCAGAGAACTAGCAACATCAGCAGATTTACTGTTATTTGTAGTTGATAATGACCTCAGACGCTCGGAATACGAGCCTTTACGAGCATTAGCAGAAATTGGAAAACGCTCTTTATTAGTACTGAATAAAACAGACCTGTACACAGAAGAGGATAAAGAAGCCATCCTCGCTAGATTGCGGCAAAGAGTAAGGGGATTTATTGCGGCTGGCGATGTGGTAGCAATTTCTGCGAATCCTCAACCCGCTCAGCTAGAGACTGGCGAAATGTTCCAACCAGAGCCAGAAATTATACCCTTACTGCGGCGAATGGCAGCAATTTTACGGGCAGAAGGTGAAGATTTAGTAGCAGATAACATTCTGCTGCAATCACTGCGGCTAGGAGAAGAAGCGCGCAAACTCATTGATAGCCAACGTCGCCGCCAAGCTGACAAAATCGTAGAACGGTTTCAGTGGATTGGGGCAGGTGTGGTGTCAGTTACACCATTGCCAATGGTAGATTTACTGGCAACAGCTGCTGTCAATGCCCAAATGGTTGTAGAAATTGGCAGAGTTTACGGTTGTGAATTAAACATGGAACGGGGACGGGAATTGGCACTGTCTCTGGCGAAAACAATTGCTGGTTTAGGGATTGTTAAAGGTGCATTGGAGTTACTTTCTACGGCTTTGCAACTTAATGTCGGTACTTTTATTATTGGTAGAGCAATTCAAGGTGTGACAGCTGCTTATCTAACACGCATTGCTGGTAAAAGCTTTATTGAGTATTTTCGTAACGATCAAGATTGGGGTGATGGCGGGATGACAGAGGTAGTGCAGCGTCAGTTTCAACTAAATCGCCGTGATGAATTTATGAAGGCATTTATCCAAGAAGCGATCGCACGAGTTGTAAGACCTTTACAAGGAAATGCTGAACTAGTGGAAGAAGAGGAAGAAAAGAGACTAGGAAGTGGAGATTAAGTTGCTAGTTAGAGATTTATATTGTTTTCAACTATCTTTTGCAGCGATCGCTTCACATCTTCTTTTGCCTGACTTTGCCAACAATATAATTTTTCAGCTAGCTTTGGCACTTGCTGTAGGGAGTTTTGCACAACAGCATCTTGCAGTCGTTGTAAGACTATTGCTTCCAATTCTTTTAGGTGTTGGGTACTAAGTTCCTGTTGGGGAATAACTTCATGTTCCTGATTCAAAGATATGATTTCGCTAACAATTGTCGATAAGGCATTCCCGCTTGACATCGTATATTTCAATGTCTCAAATCGCTCTTGTTCATTCAGCCGCCGTAACAATCGTGAGATGATGCGTTCAATTCTCATATCATTTCCGAAATCAAAGATGCCTTCAGCTTCATCTTCAGAACACAAAAGCTGATCGCCTACATCAAAAAAAGCTTGTACGATTGAGGAAATAAAATTAACAGGAATCTCTGTTTCAGTGTAAACTTCCAAATGCTCTAGAAAAGCTCGTACTTGAGTTGTACCATCAAGACGTTGTTGATGAGCAAGTTCTACAAGTTTTTCCCCAAACGCTTTTGCATCCGCAGCCAAGTTCAAGATTGCTTTTGCATCAGTATGAGAAAATTCACCTGTTGTTAACGCCAGCCGAAAATAGTTGGCAAACATTTCTAAACTACATATACGCAAGTGCTGACGCCAGACTGACTCATGTTTGGCTTCATAGTGGATGTCATAATAAACAGCTTCTAACTTAGGAAAAAGATGAAATAGCAGCCGTTTGACAGGTTCTCTATCCTTATCTTCTAATTGAGCTAGCCAGGAATTATGAAAATGTTTGAGTTCATCTATTGTCGGAACTAAAGCATCTTTACTACCTATATATCCTGCAAAAAACTGAGGATTTTTACGGATAATTTCATAAATCATGGGACGAAAAACTCGCAGCGACTCAATCGCTACAAAATCAGCTGGATTGACTTCACCTTCTACCACTGGGTAAGCCACGGTTAAGATATTGGTAAGCCGAACAATGTCGCGGGGAGTATTAATAAAATGATCTATACCTTGAAAGTAAACATTACCCCAATGGATGCGGGTGCGATCGCACATCTGCTTGGATGTATTAGCAAATATGGCATTGAGTTTTTCAAAAAGCAGCCTACGAATTAAGATTTTGTCTGGAAGCGGCAATTCAAAAGCAGTTTGAATAATTTTATCAAGATAAATTTCCCCAGAAATACCCTGCGTTTCGGCAATAAATTTGTAGACAACATCTTTATTGAAGGCTAGAACATAAACAACGTTAGTAAAATTTGGAATCGCCTTTAGAAGGCGAAATAATTGCATAATATCGTCAGTATTCAGTCGATCAATATCGTCAATCGTTACCACTACGCGGGGATGTTGCTCCTCTAAGGTATCTTCCAATTCTTCTTTTAATTCGTAAGTATCTTTTTGCTTCTCTTCCAATAATTTAATTACTATCTTACTAGCTTGAGCATAAGGAATAGGAATTTCAGAAACGGCTTTCATAAAATCGGCTATGCGTTTTCTAAAACCTTTTGGTACTGCTTTCAATTGACTCAAACTAATCTGTAGTTGATTAATAAAGCGCCTGGTAATATCTTCGTCTCCACTTAATAACCAGGGATTAAAAGGAACAATAACCAATTGCTCGTTCTCTGACTTCTGTTTCAGGTAGTGAGTTAAAAAGTTTAACAGCGTTGATTTGCCAAATCCCCAAGACCCATGAATTGCAATCACGAATCCTTCAGGAAAATTCATTTTACAAATACTATCAGCTAGATTCCTAGCAAAGGGTGCGTATCCTAATCGATCCTGTTTAGGATCAGTTAAAGGATTATCTGCAAATAGCTCATTAATATTTTCAGATTCGCTCCTTGAATCATTTTCATTTGTTGTTGACACCATCAGCCTTCCCCTCTTATACCAATTTTGAATTTTAGATTTTGAATTTTAAATTTTGGATTGAGAGTCTTTGCCAAAAGGCTATATTCGCATCATAATCATGCTGCATAAAAAAATGAAATCCTTCCCCCTGAAGGAAGGAAGGATTTTGTAAGTAATGAATATGAGTTTGTTATATCCGAATTTAACCCTTGTGTTAAGCAGCCATTTTCTCTGCTGAAACTAATGCTAATTTTGCCCTAAAGGGTAGGATTTTTCCCATCACATGAACAATAGGCTTGCTGCGTGGTTCTTGTACAAATACCAGAGGTAACAGCGCAACTAATCGCACAGCACCTGAAAGGGCAAATAATCCAGGTAAGCCACCAATAATATCTAGCTGGGCTAACAAACCACCAATTGTCGAACCTAAACCACCAGTAACACCAGTAACAGCTGCTGCGATCGCAAAATACTGAGAAGGACGAATCAATGGTGCCATTTCCATCTGAATATTACTGTTGCACAACTCGATCGCTGCTCCAAAACCACCAGTCACTAAGTGGATGAGCGGTAGCCATAGCCACATAGAAATTGAGTTATTCCCAGTCCCCAACCAGAATAAAGGTGTTACTGCTATTAAAATGCCAACTAACAATAACAGTGGCCGATTTCCTACCTTGTCCGCCAGCTTACCCCAGAGTACTAACATAACTAAGTTGGCTCCTGCTAGCAGGCTAGTATAAATTGTGACTGTACTGAGATCTAAGCCTAAGTTTTTCAGCATGTAAAGGTTAAAAAATGGGGCGCTGAGGTTCATTGCGAACGTCCACAGGCCAAAATAGAGCAGAAATTTCAAGAAATTGAGGTCTTTTAGGATACTAAACGCTTTTGGTTGCTCACTGCTAGAAATTTCCTCCTGTTGGGATGAAGCTTCCCTAGAGTGGAAATTTTGCGGATTGATATCTACCATCCAAAACTGACATGCCAAACTAACTAGACCAATTACTACTCCTAGCAACAACAGTATGCCGTAACCTTGGATTGTGCCGCCAGGCCAGGCGGAGACAGCGAATCCAAGCAATGGCACAGACAAGAGATTAGCCAAGCTAGCAGCACTATTGCGAAAGCCAAAATAACGCCCTCGCAAGCGAGGGGGAACTAAAGCAGCCATCCAACTAAACCAGGCGCAACCGCCCAAGGCTCCTAAAATATTGGTGACTAGAATTATTCCCAGTGTCCAGATTACTAAGTGGTGGGGTGCGTTATTAGAACAGGAGAACCAGACAATACCCGCCACTAAAATCAACCAAAGTAGCCTAGAAGGGCCGAAAATTGCCAGAGTATACCAATGGCGGCTAGAAGTGCGATCGGCAAGATGAGCCCCCAGTGGTTGCAAAAAATTTACCAGCAAGGGAATTGAAGACAGCAAACCAATCTCCACTGGACTAGCACCCAGTTGGAGTAAAAAGTTAACCAGCAATACACCGCCGGTAATATTGGAAAAAATGGTAGCAAACACTCCATCTAGGGTAGATGCCTTCAGGCTAGTTCGAGTGGCTTGCTTAGAAATTTTCGGCGGTGAGTCTGTCTTGAGTATCGGGTCTGATACTGTTAGAGGTTGTAGTAGTTCTATACGAGGCAGGTGTTCTAGTACTTCTTCAGTAGAGGTAGATAGAGTCTTCACTAGAGGAAAATATTAATCTTAGTTATGTTAAGTTGAACAAGCAAAGATTAGCCCACCTGTCTCGGTGGTTATAACCTGAACGATACGATGACGATCAAGGTTGAGTAACAGCCAGAAGAATGATAGATTTTTTAATCTATCGAAATAAAAAGCGAAATAAAAAGTAAAATATAATGTTCTGTCTAAAGACTCAAGCGTCTATGGTTACGAATAGTTAAACATTACAGCATGTTAAGCACAGAAAAGAAGATTTTAAGTACTCAAGTACCTGTTAATTTCTTTTAAACCATAGTTTTCCGACTCACAAGATATCGCCAAACTATAGGCTGGGCTTGGAGAAGGTAAGGAAATTTATGAGTAGGGAGTAGAGTTACTCTTTGTTATGTAATTGTAACATTATATTTCTGATCTATTCACAATTATAATTGTTTGGAAATAATTTGCAATAATCTAGAAAAATTTAAATATAATAGACCTCTTACATATAATCATAAAAACCCCCCTCAATCTCCTGGTTAACGAGGGGAAGATTTGGTTACTTACCTCTTTGTTAGCGCTTAGGGTTAGGGTGGGGTCATCCGCTAACAGGATTTTAGATTTTGGATTTTGGATTGACCCTACGGACGGGTCTGCTTTCTTGGGAATTTTGGATTTTGGGGTTGGGATTGGTTCCACGGATAAATCCGCTTTCTTGTACCATCAAGGAATGATTGGTCAAAAATATTTGTGCAAGAGGTCTGATTTAGATCACATTGGCATATATTTGACCATCTTGATACGTCCGGTTGTTTGGGTTTTCCTCTAAAGCAAGCATCCCATCCACCTTTACTGATAGGATGAGAGTGTCAAACTAACACTGCTTGCGATAGAAGTTAGAAATCATTAAAAATGTTACGCTTCAATCTGTAAATTAACTGAATTGAGTGCAAACTTTGTTCTTGATTTTAGAGAAATTCGGGTTATACTGGTTGGCATTTTTCGGCATTATTCTAGTCCGATACTTTCTCATCGCAGGGGGAGCATACTGGTTCTTCTATTCGGTGATGGGAAAGGCTTTTGTGAAGCGGGGGTTAAATCTGAAATTTGCCCAGTGGAAATCAATTCGACAGGATGTTGAACTCTCGGTTCTCTCTGCGGTATTTTTTGGACTTTGCGCCGCGCTTATTCTCTCAGCATACGATTCGGGCGTAACACTCTTGTACACTTGTGTAAATCAGTATGGACTGTGGTATTTAGGGGTTAGCTTTGTTGCAGTACTTATTCTTCAAGATACATACTTTTACTTTATTCATCGAGCGTTTCACTACCCTTTACTTTTTAAGTGGCTGCACTATGGTCATCATCGTTCAGGACATCCAACACCTTGGACATCCTTCGCGTTCGACTTGCCAGAAGCGATTGTACAAGGTCTTTTTTTTGTAGGGATTGTCTTCCTGATTCCACTTCATTTCATCACCTTGATTGCCGTACTGATGACAATGACTGTATGGGCTGTGTTGACTCACCTTGGATTTGAACTGTTTCCCTCATGGTTTTTCCGCCAATGGCTTGGCAAGTGGTTGATTGGTTCGACGCATCACTCAATACATCACCGTAAGTATAGAGTACACTACGGGCTATACTTCACATTTTGGGACAAACTGCTTGGGACTCACGACCCTAATTATGAGAAGGAGTTTGCCTCTCCTCCAAGTAAAGTAATCTAAGGACAAAATTTCATAACTCTACGCTCCTTTGCACCCTCCTTTGGAACCTTTGCCTGTAAAACACTACGAATTGTTTTTCAACCTTAACTTTTGCTGAAACCTGAATCAGAACACTTTAGTTAAACTTTGAAAGAATTAATTGAATAAGTTTGAACTATGAGTAAAAAAGTTAAGCAAGAATTAGAAAGAGCGAAAACAAAGTTTTCAGATGAGTATCTTAATAAAGTTCTGACTTCAAATGGTCAAAGCATTGCGGACTATTATATATTCTTAATTCATCCAAAAGATTTGACAGGATTGATTTACTATTGGTGGCAAGGACAAACATGGATATCAATGGATGATGACGATTTTAATTTAGCTTGGATCGACTTTTAAAAAAGAAATTATGTTTTAATTTTTACAAATATAGTGGAATTAGAGAAATATGAAGAAAAACTTAAATTAAATACTTACTTAAGATAATGCGATCGCTTCACTAAAATTATGAGAAATAAGAAACCTGATGCTTGCTAGTTATGTCAAGCTTAATGAATTAAAAACTATATTTTTTATAGTATATGAAGTTAATAAAGTCATTTTTTCTAGGAGCAATCGTCACTTTTGGAGTTTTGCTCACAGACTGTCACCTTCAGCAATTCCAAAGTTGAATTACTTGTACTCCTAATTTCAATAGTTAGTTATTAGTTATAGGTATTTGGTAGGATAGCACGATTGTGTGCTTTTATAGATTGACGCGAGCATAATTATTATCTTTATCAAAAAAACTTAATGATTAATAAGAATAAACAGTTAAAGTTTACATAAAAAACTAATTTTAGTATCAATACAGTCAATTTATAAGCTTTTTTTAACTACTTGTTGATGTTTAGAAAATCAATAAAAAGACTAAAATTTAGTCATGCACTAATGTCGAATTTCAGGTGTGTCAAGCTAGCTCTTGACGAGGGGAAATCTCTGCTTTTTATTTGCATTGCTTAAGAGTTGACCAAAAATTGTTATTATATGTGTTTTATGTTATTTTTTATATTTATCTAAGTAACAAAAACTAACATATAAGTTAATAAGTGTTACTTTATACTATTTATATTTATTATGCCCGTTATACTGTTTTTCAGGTTCTACCTGGGAATTACTTAGAAGTGGCTCTGCCACTTCTTTTTCTGCAAGCTATTTTGCAAATGAATTTTCTCACTAGTTTAACAGTCGCATCATTTATTGAATTCTATATATCGATACAAAAAACCACAATAAATGTAAATATGATATATAGATTTATACAGATTTATACGTTCTAAATACTCACCCTGACTAAATCGCCAAATTTAGGGCGAAATTTTTTATTATGTAGTGCGGATCGCCACCACTTTCACAACCAGGAGTAGTACAATGAGCGATCGCGCGACACATCCACATAAACACTCTCATATTTACCAAAAAACATCATAATTCAATGATTTTTCATGAATGATGAAAAGTGAGGTGAAGAAAAAGCTAGCGGTAGATCAATTAGCTTGGTGCGATCGCGGATTGTGGCTAAAGCTGCTAGATTCCTTTTCAAGGATCTGGTCAAAACTCTAAAAATTAACTAGAGTGAATACGATTATCATTTAAAAAAAGGGTATCTGGGATATGGTCACTAGTGTGACAACAGACGTAGTTCCAGTAACAGTTCTTACAGGTTATTTGGGAGCAGGAAAAACAACTCTGCTCAATCGTATTCTCACCCATGAACACGGCAAGAAAGTGGCTGTGATTGTTAATGAATTTGGAGAAGTCGGTATTGATAATCAATTAGTTATTGATACAGATGAAGAAATCTTTGAGATGAACAACGGCTGTATCTGCTGTACAGTGCGGGGCGATTTGCTTCGCATCATCGGTAATTTAATCAAACGCCGTCATAAATTTGACCATTTAGTCATTGAAACCACTGGGTTAGCTGATCCTGCGCCAGTCATTCAGACATTTTTTGTCGATGAAGATATGCGCGAACAGTTAGAACTAGATGCAGTAGTAACGGTGGTAGATGCTAAGCACATTTGGCAGCATTGGGAAGCCGACGAAGCGCAAGAACAGATTGCCTTTGCGGACGTTATCTTGTTGAATAAAACTGATTTGGTGACACCAGATGTGCTAGATGAATTAGAAAGGCGAATTCGCGGGATGAATGCAATGGCAAAAATTTACCGTACCCGCAATTCTGAAGTAGGAATGGATGCACTTTTAGGTGTGAAAGCCTTTGATTTGGATCGGGCTTTGGAAATAGATCCAGAATTTTTGGGAGAAGATGCCCACGAACACGATGAAACTGTGGGTTCTGTGGCTTTAGTTGCTGAAGGCGCACTTGATGGAGAGAAACTAAACAACTGGCTAGCTAAGTTACTGCAAACCCAAGGGCCCGATATCTTTCGCATGAAGGGTATTTTAAATATCGCCGGAGAGGACGATCGCTTTGTCTTTCAAGGTGTGCATATGATCTTTGAAGGCAAACCCGACCGCCCCTGGAAAGAAGGCGAAACCCGTAAAAATGAACTAGTATTTATTGGTCGTAACCTAGATGAAACCACACTCAAACAAGATTTTCTCGCCTGCTTAACCTGAATAAAGTTGGGGAGGTGGAGAGAACCGGAGGTGGAGAGAGTTTAACTCTAAGTTCTCCCCATCACCCCTACCCTACGGGAAGCCTATGAGCGCACGGCAGATGACGCCACGTGACGCCTCTTTCTTTATGCCGGGAGAAGAGTCCACCGCACTGCCTCGTCTACACCCCATCCCCCCATTCCCCACCACCATGAAACCCTCAACTCTCGATTCCAAAGAATTTGACCAGTACTTTTGTGGAACACTTTCAGATTACGTGAGAGCGATCGCTTGGTCGCCGCAAGGTACAATGCTTGCTGCTGCTTCTGCTGCTGGGGAAGTAACACTATGGCAAAATGACAATTTCACAACTTTGCAAACTGGCAATGATCAATCTGTTGATTGCCTGGCTTTTTCCCATGATGGCCAATTTTTAGCTGTAGGTGGTCAAGATGGTCTGGTCAAGATTTGGCAAGGAACAGAATTAATTGCTACTTTAGAAAATACTCCGGCTTGGGTTGATCAACTAGCTTGGAGTCCCAACTCTCACCAGCTAGCTTTTAGTTTCGGGCGGCGCGTGCAAGTATGGAATGCTGATACTCGTGAGATTGTTGTAATTCTCAATTTTGAGTCTTCATCAGCATTGGGTATTGATTGGCGTAGCGATGGTAATTACCTTGCCATTGGTGGTCATCAGGGTATTAAGGTATGGAACTGCCGAGACTGGAACCAAGCACCATATATTTTGGATATACCTTCTGTCAGTATTGCTATGGCGTGGTCGCCTGATGGCAAGTATCTAGCTTCCGGCAATATGGATCGCACTATCACTGTAGTTGAAAGCCAGTTACTAGTCTCTGGTAATGACCCCCAGCCTTGGGTGATGCGCGGCTTTCCGGGTAAGATTCGTGAAATCGCTTGGTCAGATATTGGCAATCAAAATGATGTACCGATTTTAGCTTGCTGTAGCGTAGATGGTATCGTTGTTTGGGAAAAGTCGCAGGATGAGTCTTTAGGTTGGGAAGCAACTGTATTAACCAATCATGTAGATGTAATTAATGCGATCGCCTTTGCACCTAATAGTTTGCTACTGGCTTCCGCAGGCGCTGACGGCTGGGTTTGTCTATGGAAAGATGCCAAGCAAGTATCGCAAATTCTCACAGGATCATCAGATGGCTTTTCTTGCCTCGCTTGGCATTCCCAAGGCAAGCTACTAGCTGCTGGTAGTAAAGAGGGTGAATTATTTATTTGGGCAAAAACGCCATAATACACACCCATTAACCATCTGTGTGCATCCGTGTGCATCGGTGTTCGATATTATAAAATCTAAACACCGATTAACAGCACAATAGGAACAATTATTACTCATGACGAGTCGCCAAGGATTAGCTATGCTATAGTCCTATAGGGTTTTTTGTCAATTATGAACATAATCAAACTAATTTTACTTGCTTGTCCTGTAGTCCTTGCTTCCATGCTGTTCGTAATCAATCCGGCGGCGGCATCTGATCTCAAGTCTATACCTGCTGTCACACAACAGGTAACTTTGGTATCTGCACAACCTGTTCACCAATGGGTTGCACCCAACTTATCTAGTGACTCTCAAACCATTATTGATCAACTTGGTTGCAGTTGTGCTAGTTGTGTGCAAGCCAAACTTCAGATGGAAGGCAAACTATCACTTTCTGATTTACTTTGATCAAAAATAGAAAAGTATGAGCCCATAGCTTTCGGCTATGGGGATAAGCCCGTAGGCAATTAAAATCGCCGTTAAACTTATCGTTAAACTTATTTTTATAAGGTATTACAAAAAAATTAAGGAATCATATCAAATCTGTTAGCAAATAATACCAATATTGCTGGCAGTGGTTGCCTTAAAAGACACAAACCTCAGTGATTTTTCACTGAGGCTATAGAGGATTGGTTAAATATATTTGACAATTAGGAAATGATTAAAAGGCACAATTTGAAGTTGGAACAACAGAAAATGCCTTAACGACCGTAATAGTAGTCATCATCACGATCGCGACGGTAATAGTAGTCATCATTGCGATCGCGGCGGTAATAGTCATCACGGCCACGACGGTAGTAGTCGTCGTTATAATAATCGTCGCCGTTTATTTGAATTTGTTCTTGATAGCTGCGAGTTTCCGAGGTTTGAACATTAGTACCACCATTGATAGCAGCACCATTTTGATAAGTTGTTTGCTCATTGTATTGCTCTTGGTCGCCAGCGAAAGCAGCAGCCGGAGCGATAAGCATTGTAGCAGCTACTAGACTCAAGGCTAAAGGTTTGTTCAGCATATTTTTAGACCTCATCAGTCGTATGTTGCTGGAATTAAAGATGTCGTTGCAAACTTAGGAATAATTTGGCGGATACCCAAAGATTCAACAACATTTCATGCCTTAATTAAATAGTAGCTACTCTGGCAAAATATGAGAAAAAAATCACCAATTGTTAACAGATAAAAACGCTGGCACAGGTGTGATCGCATGTTTTCAAGCGTAGAGAACACAGAGGAATATTTCTTGTCTGAACAAATATAAACACCCCTCATACCCCTCATACTCCCCCCACCACTCCACTCTGTCTATACTAAAAATGAATCCACCCTTTCTCTGTGTCGATGAATAGCAACGCAAACGTCAAAAAAATCTTGATTTTGGCTGCAAATCCTAACCAGACAAAAAGTTTGAATTTAGCTGAGGAAGTGCGTGAGATCAAGGAAGCGTTGCAGTTGTCAAAGTATCGCGATCGCTTTATTCTCGAACAAGAATGGGCGGTGCGTCCGAGGGATATTCGGCGGGCGATTTTAGATTTTCGACCAAATATTATTCATTTTTGTGGGCATGGTGCGGGAAGTCAGGGTTTATGCTTAGATGATGAGGCGGGAAATCTCCAGTTTGTCACTGGGGAAGTGCTAGCAGATTTATTCAAAAATTTTGCTACACAGTTTGAGTGTGTGTTGATTAATGCTTGTTATTCGGAAGTGCAGGCGGATGCAATTGTCCAACAACGGATATTAACTTAGCTGCAAACGCATAATCCATCTATGTTTATTGCCTTGCACGGTGTTCGATATTTCATCCCCTGATTGTGGGCATAATTCCGTGGAGGTTCTCTCTTCAAACAAGAAAGTTCTCACTTGAAATGAAAAAGTTCTTGTTTTAAGCTTGGATGCTGTCGCTTGAAATGAAAAAGTTCTTGTTTTAAGCTTGAATGTTGTCGGTTGCAACGAGAACATTGTCGATTCACTCTTGAAAATAAGCGATCGCTAAACTTCCATACCGCCTTAGAGCACTCTCGAGATCCCGACTTTTTCAAAAAGTCGGGGATCTAGTTCACACTTTTAAACCACTCGACAATTCCATCAGCTACAGCTTTTGCTAATTTCTTCTGTTCTTTCTCATTCGTCACCCATTCAAATTCATTGGGGTTACTCATAAAACCCAACTCTAATAATATTGATGGCGCACTCGCCGGACGTGTCAGCGCTAAGTTATCCCAAAACACACCGTAAGAAGGCCGCTTTCTGGTTTTAACTAAATAATTCTGCATAAATATTGCTAAGTCGTGCGCTTGGGGATGATACCAAAAAGCTGCTACTCCTTTAGTATTTTCCGCATCGCCATCGTCGGGGAGGGAGTTGTAATGAACAGAAATAGAGATTGCTGGTTCTTCTCTATCTATGATTGCTTGGCGTTCAGGAAGTGAAACTTCTTTGTCATCTTCCCGCGTCATCACCACTGTTGCGCCTCGCTTCAGCAATTCATCCCGCACTAATTTTGATACTTTTAAATTCACATCTTTTTCTAAGTAGCCATTTGGGCCACTAGCACCCGATTCTTTCCCACCGTGTCCTGGATCTAGTAATATCTTGATGCCAGATAAAGGTTTTTGTTTGCTGCTACGAACGGGGGCGTGACGGAGACTCAAAACTAAGCTTGTACCTTCGTATTTCAGCTTATATCCCCATTGTTGATTTTTTTTGAGGTTAAAGGTGTATTGCAACTGTTCTGGCTTCACCTGCTGCCAATCTAAGCGAGAAATTAGGGAGTTATCGTCCAAGCGAATAATATCAGTTTGAGCGGAGGTGTTGTAGAGAGTGAGAGTAAAAGTTTTATTACTCTGTTGTACGCTGACAGGGACGGGAATTTGCAGAGGAAAAACCATCTGTGTCATGTTAGATTGTGGACGATAACCAACACTACGAATGATTGAGCGGGGAGGAACAGCCCCTGGTATAATAATGGTTTCTTTACTATTGATCCAACCGCCATAGTCCAAGCGCAACCATTCTCCTTCCCTAGCTGTGACTGCTGCACGTGTACTTTTAGGTAGCGGCGTCAGTCGAGAATAATCTGTACTCGGACCAGTACGAGCAACACCAGCATCGGCTGTGACTTCCACAACTGGCAATTTTGCAGGTGATAGGATAGTGATTTTTCCTGTTCCTTCCTGATTTATCGTTTTGCCATTGAGCGTCAGTTGAAACTGAGGTTTACCCAAATCTACGTCGTTGGTTTTGTCTGAAACGGGGGAATTAGTCTCATGTGCTGTAGTGCAACCCTCGTATTTGCTAGCGCTACGGTTAACAGAAGGTTGATTTCTTCCTGTCAGTGCTGCCAAATTGCTTGGTAGTTGTGCTTGTTGGGGTTGGGGTGAGAGGGAAATTGTTTGATTACCCAATTTTACAGATACATTGGCGTTGGGAGTGGCGATCGCACTCAAACAAATTAGTTCCCCTGGAAGTCTAGCAATGTCAACTGCTGGAGTCAAAGAATCTTTGGCAAAGGCTAAACCCTGTGGTATTTCCGGTTGGGTGGCTAGCCTTGTTACCTGAATCTGAATTGTTTGTTTTTGGTAGTTGACACTAAAAGTATTTTCTCCTACCTGTAAAGGTAAACTAGGGGCAAAATGGCCAGACTGACTGCGCTTGATTGCTTTACCATTGATTAAAACCTGTCCGGAAGCGGGGGCTGTACCAAGAAAGAAAATGCGATCAGCACTAGTTTGGTAATTTGGGGGAGGATAAACAACCCGCAAATAGGGATATGGCTCTTGAGCCAAGACAACTACGGAGGAAGCGACTATAAAGCCTAATATTAAAAATCCTAAAATTGATTTCACGCCAAAATACATTAAGATTCACAACAACAAGAAAGGCAGAAGGCACAAGTATGAAGTGTGAAGTATGAAGTATGAAGTGTGAAGTATAAAATTTAAATTCTTATTTTCATCCTTCAACCTTCAACCTTTATCCTTTATCCTTCATCCTTGAGAAGTTACTAGAAATTAAGAGTTATGACTAAGTTTGTGTTTGTTACCGGCGGTGTAGTTTCCAGTATCGGCAAGGGCATTGTAGCAGCAAGCCTGGGACGTTTGCTCAAATCTCGGAATTATTCGGTCTCGATTCTTAAGCTCGATCCATACATTAATGTTGATCCAGGAACGATGAGTCCTTTTCAGCATGGAGAAGTGTTTGTTACCCAGGATGGCGCGGAAACAGACTTAGATTTAGGGCATTACGAACGCTTTACTGATACCTCCATGTCGCGTCTCAACAGTGTAACTACTGGCTCTATCTACCAAGCAGTAATTAATCGAGAGCGTCGCGGAGATTACAATGGTGGCACAGTGCAGGTGATTCCCCACATCACTAATGAAATCAAAGAAAGAATTGAAAGAGTTGCAAAAGACACAAATCCTGATGTAGTGATTACAGAGATTGGTGGGACGGTAGGAGATATAGAATCACTGCCGTTTTTGGAAGCAATTCGTCAGTTTCGCAAAGATGTAGGACGGCAAAACGTGTTATATATGCACGTCACCTTAGTTCCCTGGATTGCTTCGGCGGGGGAAATGAAAACTAAACCCACACAGCACTCTGTGAAAGAACTGCGTTCGATTGGTATTCAACCAGATATTTTAATTTGTCGATGCGATCGCCCCTTACAAACCGGACTAAAACATAAATTATCTGAGTTTTGCGATGTCCCCGTAGGCTGTGTAATTCCCGCGATCGATGCTAAGAGTATTTATGAAGTACCGCTAATTTTAGAACGGGAAGGACTAGCACAGCAAACACTGGAGTTGCTAAATATGGAGCAACATCAACCAGATTTAACTCAGTGGCAAACTCTAGTAGAAAGACTTTATAGTCCCAAACATCGCATTGAAATTGCCATTGTTGGTAAGTATGTACAATTAAGCGATGCTTATCTTTCTGTTGTAGAAGCACTGCGTCATGCAGCGATCGCTATGAGTGGCGATTTGCGTCTGCGGTGGGTAAACTCAGAAAAACTAGAAGTTGATGGAGCCGAGAATCACTTAGCTGATGTTGATGGTGTAATTGTACCCGGAGGTTTTGGTGTTCGTGGAGTTGATGGTAAAATTGAGGCCATCAAATATGCTCGTATTCATCAAATTCCCTTCCTGGGTTTGTGCTTAGGGATGCAATGTTCTGTAATTGAATGGGCAAGAAATATAGCGGCATTTACGGATGCTCATAGTGCTGAATTTGAGCCTCATACAGAAAATCCAGTCATTAACCTGTTGCCAGAACAGCAAGACGTAGTGGATTTGGGCGGAACAATGCGCTTGGGTTTGTATCCTTGCCGCGTTTTGCCGAATACCTTAGCATTTAGTCTTTATCATGACGAAGTGATTTACGAAAGACATCGCCATCGTTACGAATTCAATAACGCTTACCGCAACCTGTTTTTAGAATCTGGTTATGTGATTAGTGGCACTTCTCCCGATGGACGTTTAGTAGAAATGATAGAATTACCCAAGCATCCTTTCTTTCTGGCTTGCCAATTCCATCCGGAGTTTCAATCTCGTCCAAGTGCGCCCCATCCTCTATTTAAAGGCTTTATCGAAGCTGCGATCGCTCATTCTCAATCCTACGAAGGCAGACACGCACCTGTTTCAGTTTCCTAAATTTCTTTACAATCAACTGCCATTTTCCAGAAAATTTACGCAAAACTTTCTGGTAGATGAAGATTTATACTCTGCTAAGAGGGTGCTGTACAACAATATGCTCCTGATATATTCCGCATGTAAGGAGACTTTGTGGCGTACTGGGTAAAAATTAGTTACGAGAGGAAAGAATATGTGGTCAATTTTGAACGCGTAAGTGCCTTTTGTTATGAGCAAAATGGTAGAGTAACATTTTGGCTACCTGATTGTGCTATTCCGATAGTGATCAATCCTCAAAGTAACCAACAAGACTACCAAAAAATTCTAGAATACATCCAATACGTCACCGAAGCGGAATTAGAAAATAGCTACTGGGTGAAAATCTACTACGAGAGAAACGAGTATGTAATTAACCTCAACTGTATCAGTTCTTTTTGTTATGAACCGCCGAACGGCAGAATCACATTTTGGCTGCCAGACGGCATTATTCCAATTATTATTAATCCCGTCAGTAACCCAGAGTCTTACGAGAAAGTTGTAAACCACATTCAAAAGACAACTGGGCATTTTTTGTCTTAAATGAAGGCAGTCCCAATGAAACTTTCTCGTGAGATTTGACGAGGCGCACAGACGTGTCATGACACGTCTCTACATTGCTGTATTGTGTTATAGGGTGTTTCCTTCTGTAGGAGAAAGAAATCTCTAAAAAGCCGACAAAATTAAGGCTAACAAAGGAGGGAATAAAAGTGCGATCGCTACCAAAACTGCCACACAAGCCGAAATCAACACAGCACCAGCAGCACAATCTTTGGCAATTTTTGCTAGTTCATGGTAGGTCTGTTTGACTGTTAAATCAACTACCGACTCAATTGCTGTATTTAATAACTCTAACGCTAAAACTAAGCCACTAGTTATACTGATTACTGCTATTTCCACTGCTTTTAATCGTAGAAAAATGCTTAATCCCAGCGCTACTACGCAAATAACAACGTGAATACGAAAATTGCGTTGAGTTTGAAAAGCGTAACTTATCCCACACCAAGCATACTTAAAACTCACGAATAGATTAGCAGCAACTTGCCAGGAGAATTCTCGCTTTTTACTGACAACTGTTTCTAAGTGGTTTGAAGTTGGTGGTGGTGAAACTGGTTGGGACATAGTTTAAAAATTACAGCAGCAGAGTGGTTGAACTGGGAATATGTGTCGATTTTAATAATGAAATCGATATTTCTGCCAATTTTCTACTGAATCATTATATAAAGAACAACTAGGAAGCCGCACTTTAAATATACAGGCAAAGGATACTATTCTATGTCAATAGAAATACCTATTGACTTCAGTAATTTTACTTGCTGTTTTAGCATTCTTTCTAAACTTTCCTCGTCCGGATGATCCCAGCCCAGCAAATGTAACAATCCGTGACTTGCCAACCAAGCTAGTTCTGTTAACAAAGTATGCCCTTGCTTTTGAGCTTGTTGCTGTGCTGTATCAATAGAAATAACAATATCGCCAAGATATAGAGGCATAGAAGCTAGTGCTTCACTTGGTATGGGAGAGTTTACCTCTAATGCCGCAAAGGATAAAACGTCTGTAGGCTTGTTTTGTTGACGATACTGAGCGTTTAATTCTTGCATTTCAGAATCGTTGGTCAAACGCAATCCAATTTCATAATTTGCCGCAGACGAAATACTTGGTTGTAATATTTTCAACCAACAATTGAACCAATTTTCCCATGTTTGCTCTGTAATAGGGATGTCTATATCCTCAGTCTTTATACTTTCAGATTGCAAATATTCACTTAACCCATTCTGTACATATACTTCAACTTGCACCAGCCGAAAAATCTCCTGTAGTGAAAGTGATAGTTTATGATCAGCGAGTCAGATAAGCAAGACCGACAAGGACAGCTAACAGCCCGACGGTAGTCAGTACAAAATGCTTAAGGGAAGTCAGTCGCTTTTGCACCATGTTTCGCATCGCGAGTTTGACATAGCTGGGTTGACGTTCATCAGAAGGAGAATTGCTCATAATGATTTGATGACAATTATCTTCTTTCAATGTAACAGTTTGTTTAGTTAATGGTTAGTGGTTAGTGGGTACAGACGCGAGGAACATCGCGTCTGTACATTAGTGGTTAATGGTTAGTGGTTGATAACTAATAACAATTACCAGTTACCTATTACCTACTAACTACTAACTATTAACTTAGACTGCCGCTTCTACCAACTGATTTTCTTGCCGCAGATAAGCTTGGATGAACATATCTAGTTCACCATTCATTACATCAGCGATCGCAGTTGTTTCGACATTGGTACGTAAATCCTTTACCATTTGGTAAGGATGAAATACGTAGTTACGGATCTGATTGCCCCAAGAAGCTTCCACCATATCACCGCGAATTTCAGCAATTTCTTTGGCGTGTTGTTCTTGAGCAATAACTAGCAACTTAGCTTTTAAGCGAGCAAGGGCTTTTTCTTTGTTTTGCAATTGACTGCGTTCTTCTGTACAACGCACAGCTATACCTGTGGGAATGTGAACAATGCGTACAGCAGTTTCTACCTTGTTGACATTCTGCCCACCTTTACCGCCAGACCTAGATGTGGTGATTTCTAAGTCTTTTTCTGGAATCTCCAATTGCACCGAGTTATCTAATTGGGGCATAACTTCTACCCCAGCAAAACTGGTTTGGCGTTTACCATTGGCGTTAAAAGGTGAAATTCTGACTAAGCGATGAGTACCTGTCTCAGACCGCAAGTATCCATAGGCATAACGACCTGTAATTTCTATAGTCGCTGATTTTATACCTGCTTCATCACCCTCGGACTCATCTGTTAAATTTACCTTGTAGCCATGAGTTTCTGCCCAACGGGTATACATCCGCAGTAGCATTTCTGCCCAGTCTTGAGCATCAGTACCACCAGCACCGGCGTTAATAGTCAGAACTGCGCCTTTATCGTCATAAGGGCCAGAGAGTAACTGTTGCAATTCCCACTGATCGAGTTCCCGATTCAGCTTAGTGACATTAGCTTCTGCTTCTTGCAGTAGTGCTTCATCGGTTTCTAACTCTAAAAGCTCTAATACTGCTTTCGTGTCTTCTATACTACTTTGCCACTGTTCGTATTGTTGGAGATGTGCTTTTAAATCATTTAGTTCTTGCAGCGTTCCTTGAGCTTTGACTTGATCTTCCCAGAATTCCGGTTGTGCTGCGATTTGTTCTAAGTCTTGAATTTTAGCTGTGAGTGCAGGGATGTCAAAGATAGTCCTGGGTTTTACCCAGGCGATGACACAACGTTTCAATTTCGCGTTTTAGTTCTAGTGCTTCCATAGTTCTTGCTAATTAGAGCGCGCTTTATATTTTAAGCGCATTTATAATATGTTCGTACAATTTGCAAAGTAGAAATTAGGGAGCGGGGATTAGGGGTCAGGGATCGGGAGAAGCTAAAGGAAAACTTTCTTCCTTGTCCCTCTTCGCCCCCTAATCCCCTCCAGGGGACCCCGAGTTCCCCCTTGTCCTCCCAATCCCCAATCCCTAAAATTATGAAACAATATGAACTGACCATCGGTTGGCTATATCCTACGCTCATGAGTACCTACGGTGATCGCGGTAATGTGATTGTCTTAGAACGTCGTTGCCAGTGGCGGGAATATAATGTCAAAGTGTTGCCCTTAGACCAAAATGCTACAGCAGACGATATCAAATCTGTAGATTTAATTGTGGGTGGTGGCGCTCAAGACCGTCAACAAGAAATAGTCATGCGTGACTTGCAGGGTGCAAAAGCAGAAGCAATGCGCGAAAAAATTGAAAATGGTACTCCCGGCGTTTTTACCTGTGGTTCACCGCAACTGTTGGGACACTACTATGAACCAGGTTTTGGACAACGCATTCAGGGCTTAGGCATATTAGACATCGTATCAGTACATCCTGGTGAAAATGTCCAGCGCTGTATCGGTAACTTAGTCGTGGAAGTGACTGCAACTCGTTTAGCGCGGGATCTCCAAGAAATGACAGCTAGCAAACCATACCTCATCGGATTTGAAAATCATGGTGGACGTACTAAGCTAGGCAAAGTAGAAGCACTAGGGCGCGTAGTCTATGGCTTAGGCAATAATGGCGAAGATGGTACAGAAGGAGTATTTTATCAAAACGCGATCGCTACTTATTCTCATGGCCCGCTATTACCAAAAAATCCCTTCGTGGCAGATTGGTTAATTCAAACCGCGTTAAGACTAAAATACCAGCAGCCTATCACTCTATCAGCTATAGATGACACCTTAGCAATGCAAGGACGGCAAGCGATGTTTAAGCGGTTGCAAGTAGATTTGCTAACACCTGCCAAAGTATAAATACTAACTGTGCGTTCCTTTGCGTTAGCCTCCGCGTCCCTCAGCGTTGAAAACAGCCCACAAGTTGCAAAACTAACTACTTTGTCGAAATCACGTTAAAATCAAAAACGTTCGGTTCTAGTGGGGAGCAGCCACTAGAGGTAACGGGGAAAGTCCGGTGTAAATCCGGCGCTGTCCCGCAACTGTGAACTTAACAAAGTAAGTCAGGATGCCCGCCGAAGTTAATTTTGCTTCTAAAATATCTGCGAGGTACAGATGACCACAGCCACAAATACTTCTGCAATTTCTACACAGAATAATACTCAGCAACCCTCCCATACTTTATTTGTGTGCAAGACTTGTGCTAGCCTCTGGCAAGATGGTAAACGAGTCGGTGAGAGTGGTGGGCAAAAGTTATTAAAGCAGCTTCAAGAATTAGCTCAAGATTGGCATCTTAAAGATGATTTTCCGATTCAAGAAGTAGAATGTATGAGTGCTTGCAGTCATTCTTGTGTAGTCGCCTTTGCTGGTTCTAGAAAACTAACTTATATGTTTGGAGATTTACCAGTAGATGATAGTGCGGCTGCGATTCTCGAATGTGCTAGCAAATATTATGATAAACCAGATGGTTTGTTACCTTGGTCAGAACGTCCCGAACCCCTCAAGAAAGGCATTTTAGCAAGGATTCCTTCGTTATCTTGAAGTTTAAGTTGTAAATCAGGTTTCTGAGTTGTAAATTAGTTTCACAAGTCATAAAACAGATTCTTAACTCAAAAGTCCGGGTTTCAGTTTGTAAATATCTTATTTTCATCCAATTTCACTGGAATGCGTTCCAATACTGCTTCGGTTAAGATAAATCTCTTGGCATTTAAAATCTGTAGAGACGTGCTATGGCACGTCTCTACAGGGCAAAATTATGTCGAAAAATCCTTAATCAAACCCTTTTTTCCCGATTCCCGATCCCTTATCCTCTTTCCCTGATCGCCTACTCTTCCGCAATCAATTTTTGAAACCGCTCATCTGTGAGAAATTTTTGAAAGCTGGAGTTAGTTTTTACTGTCTTTTGACACTCAGGATTGAGACTAATGGCTTGTTGTAAGCTTTCAAGGGCCAATTCAAGATTTTTTTGCAAAGCATAACAGCAAGCTTTGTTGTAATGAGCTTCAAAGGAATCAGGAACTAGCGCAATTGCTTTGTTAAGGCTAATTAGTGCTTCTTGATAAGAACCTAATTTATTGAGCGCATTACCTCGGCTGTACCAAGCTTGGTAATTGTGAGGTTGGATAGTTAGTACTTTGTCGTAGCAAACTACTGCTTCTTTGTTGTCTCCCAAATTTCCCATGACTACACCCCGGTTGTACCAAGCTTCGTAATAATCAGGCTTGATAGCTAGTGCTTGGTCATAACAAGTTAGTGCTTCTTTGTATTTGCCTAAAGAGTATAGACTATTACCTTTGTTGTACCAGGCTTTGTAATGGTCAGGTGCGATCGCCACTGCTTTATCGCACGATGCAACTACTTCTTGATAAAAGCCCAAGGGATATAAGGCTATACTGCGGTTGTACCAGGCTTGGTCATAGTCTGGCTTGATCAGCAGCACTTTGTCGTAAGCAGCAACTGCCTCTTCGTAGTGTCCCAAAAAATACAACGCATTGCCCATGTTATACCAGGCTTGGTAATGGTCGGGTTTAAGTTCTACTACTTTGTCGCAGGATCTAACCACTTCCTCGTATAATCCCAACAGATATAGCACTACACTCCCGTTGTACCAAGCTTGATAATAGTCGGGTTTAAGTGCCAAAGCTTGGTCGTAGGAAGTAACTGCCTCGTCGTAATGTTTTAATGCATACAATGCATTACCTTTGTGATACCAAGCTTGGTAATGGTCGGGTTTAAGCGTCAGTACTTGATCGTAGGAAGCAACAGCCTCTTCATAACGCCCCAAGTTCTCTAGTGCTTGGCATCGACTGTAATAAGCTTGGTGATAGTCTGGTTTGATAGCTAGTGCTTTATCGTAGGAAACTACTGCTTCTTGATCGCGTCCCAAAAAATACAAAGCAATGCCTCGATTATACCAAGCTTGATCTAAATCGGGCTTGATCGCAAGCGCCTGATCATAGGAATCAACTGCTTCTTCATAGCATCCCGATAGGTGCAATGCTAGACTCCGATTATACCAACCTTGGTAAGAGTTACTCTTCAGGGCTAGGGCTTTGTCATAGGATGCAACTGCTTCTTCATAACTTGCTAATAAGTACAGTGCAATACCACGGTAAAACCAAATATCAGAGATTTCACAGTTGAAAGTGAGGAGATGATCGAAGCAAGTTAAGGCTTGTTTGGGGTGATTGAAGTTTAAGAGTTGACAGCCAAAAGTAAAGAGTTTACCCAGCATTTGCTGGGGATATCTATCCGTTAGCCGCAAAATCAAGTGGGATAGGGAATCAACATATTCATTCGCATCCACTTGCTTGGCTTTGGCTTCTATTTGTCCTTGGCGAGGATTAAGGATGTGTTCACTTTCAATCAGATCATTTAGGACTCTGCGAATTAACCAACGATGTTGTAACTGTTGCTGGGATTGATCCCCAATCATTAATAAAGCAGCTGGTTCTAGGATGAATCGCTCAACTGCAAGATTAAATTGTTGGAGCAAATCTACAGCATTGTAAATATATCGGCTAGCTGGATGTTTTTTGATGGCATCTGCGTAGCACTTTTCCCAAGTCTGTTGACAAGCTTCAATGTAATTATTAGAGCTTAAAGATAAGCCTTTATTTCTCAACCGACGGAGATTTGCAACTACATTTGTGAAAGTGTGGTCATTTTTCTGGGCGATCGCTAAATAATCTTCTTCGTTAGTTTTTATCTTATTTTGAGGAACAGTATTACTTAATAACTGAACAATCGCCGCATTTTCTGGTTCTGGTAATTGATAAACCTGAAAACGCTTCTGTTGCAGTTTTTCCCATTCACTTGCGGCAGTGGCAATCACCCGTATTTTATCCTGACCGCAGAACTGTTCATAAATTTCTAGAACTCGCCACAGTCGCTGTTGTAAAGGCACAGTCAAAGGGGCTAATTCAGATTCTTCTAGTCCGATAGGCAGTTTGGGGAGGCGATCGTCTATCCTCTGATGGAGATTATCAAGCACAAACAACAACTTGCGATTAGCAGCAATTTTTTGTAGTTGCTCTTGGTTTGGTTCATCTATCCATCCATTAGATTTTAGCCAAAGAACTGTCCAGCCTTCTCGGTTATAAAGTTGTGCTAATTCAGCGGCTTCTCGAGTTTTCCCGATTCCTGCTTGTCCGACAATCAAAAGCCAACGGAATTCTTCTAATTGATTTTCCAATTCTCGCCGCACATTACGATCAGCTTGTCGCATTTGATAAGGAATACAGGAATCTGCTAAGGGATCATTGCTATCCTCACCGAAAGCCACAGATAATACATTTCCATTGGGTTTGATAACCTCAAAGGGAAACATGGAAGGAGGTATTTGTCTAATCCGCCTCTGTTGCATGTAACACCACACAAGTCTAACAACGGCATTAATTTAGGGTGTGAGCAACGTGCAAAGAAAGGATATGAATAAGTTCACCACAGTTTTTTGTAGGTGGATCAAAGGTAAGGATAAAAATGTAATTATTTCCCTTTTAACCTTGAATCTTAACCTAATCAAAAATTATCAAATTTGGGTTGGTGAATTAATATTTAATCCTTCTTTCATCTTGATATAACTCTCAGCTACTCACCCAATTGCTTGAAAATCTAAGCCCAAAAATATTCGATTGCGTATTTAAATTCTCTTTCTTGAAACCTGAACAAAGGAATCATCCCAACTTGGCAACTTGGCGGTGTCAACCAAATTACACAAACTCAACCCACCTGCACGAGTTGATATAACAATACCAGGCGGAGTTTGCCTGTATAACTGCGATTTTCAATCGCCAGGGATTTTTTGCACATATGAGATGCTTCCTGAGCAAGTTACTCAAATATTATCCCATAACTAAATAAATAAGAGTTAACTGAAATCAGTGAACAGTAAACAGTGTAGACGCGCTCATAGGCTTCCCGTAGGGTACAGTTATCAAGCGCATGGTTGGGGATTAAAAGGGAACAGGGAACAGGGGGTAAGCAAGGGGAATAGTAAAATCCAAGGCGTTGCTGAATAAAGGTATGTTTTAGGCAGGTAAGGGAACAGAACGATATTTGAGGTAGTGCAATAACAATCGAACAGAGTATCTCAGCATTTCCTCGGTTTTGGAATAACATAAAGTTTTACGATGAAGACGAGCCAAATAATGTCTAAGCCTTGTGTTTTCATTTTCGACTCGTGTCATGTAGGTCTTACTCACAATTTGGTCACCATCAGGAACAAAACAAGGGTAAACAGGGTATCCATCTGTGACGTAAAAATAACTCTGCCAACACTGGACAATGTTCCATAACTGTTGGAAAGTAGTCGAACTACGATCACCTAAAACCCAAGCAAGAATACCTTGAGTAAAGTGATTTACCGCCGTCCACAACCAGATTTTATTTTTTTTGAACCAATAAATGTTTCTAATTCATCTAGTTCTCCCACCTGCGGAATTTCCTTTGAATTTGGTGTATCCGCCAATTGTGTACCCACTCGTTTAACCCAATGAATAATGGTAGTATGATGAACGTTTTTCACCCTTTCAATTCCACGAAATCCCATACCATTGACGTACATTTTTAGGCATTCTTGTTTGATTTCATCCGAGTAGCCCCTGGGTGGTTTATAGACATCAATGAATTGACGACCACAATCACAGCAAATGTGATTCTGTTTACCTCTTTTCTTTCCATTCTTACGGTTATGACAAGATCCACAGCGTGGACATTCCATGATTAATTGACCTCAATTCATACCGCTATTATGCAACGCCAAATCCAATTACCCATTACCAATTACCTATTACCAGCCTCTAGGGCAAGACTTGAATCAATTGGTATTGTTGCACAGTACCCAAAACACGATGAGGTGTAGATAAATTAGTTGCTTGTTTTGCAGAGATCCAAGCATAGCTATAAACTGGTAGTTCTGAAATTTGCTGTACATCTTCTCCGTGATGAGGAGTGTAAAAATCAAGTAGCACCCCTGTTTTTCCCCCAACTTTCACAAAGTGGATGGAATGATTCTGCAAAATATGAGCGATCGCAGGCTGTGCTAAAAAAGTTCTCATGTGTGGATTGTAATCACTCAAAAAGCCATTACTACCAGCAACAGCCAAAGCTAACCAAGCTGGAATTAACCAACCAGTCAACCAGTAGTTGGAATTCAAAAACTTTTTACCAAAGCGGTAACGACCAATCCAAACTAAAGGTAAAATCAACCAACCACAGCCTAGAGCCAAACCAACAGTTGCATATTTACGAATATCAGCACTACCCCAAATAAAAGCCAATATACTCATCAACAACAATAAAATAGCTAACACACCAAATCCATAGCTGAGATTGCAAAAAAGTTTCTGAAATCGGGGTTTCTGTGATGGGGTGATGGGGTGTAGACGAGGCAGTGCGGTGGACGGGTTTCCCGGCATAAAGCATCTGCCGTGCGCTTTACTCGGCTTCCCGTAGGGTAGGGGAGATGGGGAGAACTTAGAATTAAACTCTTCCCACCGGGAAGTTTCCCCATCAAAACCCACACTACCCAGCCAATCCAGCCCGACAGCCGCCAGCAACGCTATAAAAGGATATAGTGAAAGACTGTAGTGAGGTAAACGAGTAGAAAAAAGACTAAGTTCAAAAAATAAAACTAATGGTAAACCAACCAATATCAAATGATAGCGAGGAATAGGACGACGCCAAGCCACAAATAAACCCAAAAGACCAAAGAAAAACCAAGGAAAGGCTTTAATCGGGAGATTCCATAAATAAAATAAAATTCCATTTCCAGAACGTTCTTTAGAACCTAAACGAAATACAAATCGCAATAATTCTTCAACACTATCACTACCGTAGTGCGAAAAATTTAACCAAAGCCAAATAAAAGTAGGAGTTAAACCCAGCAAAAATCCTAAATACAACATTGGGTTTGTGAGATGACGATGACGGCTATGTTCCCAAACCAGATAAGGAAAAAAAGCTATCATTGGCAAAAAAATCATAAAGCTTCTGACAAAAAAACCCAAACCAAAACAAACACCAACCAGAAAAGTATAAAAATAGCAATATTGAGGATTAGATTCTGCTTTTAATAAAGCTAAAATTGCCAAAAGTATCAGAAAAATCATTGGCACATCAGGCGTGCCTAAACGACAGTATTGCAACCACAGAAATTCCACACTTAAAATTGCACTAGCTAGCCAAGCAATTTTTTTATCTAATAAAATTTTCCCAATTTCATAAAGAATGATGACACTCAGTATGCCCAAAATCATACTTGGCAGACGTACACTAGCCTCACTGATACCAAATAGGGTATAAGAACTAGCAATTAACCAGTAGGGACCTGGAGTTTTATGATGGGGTTGTGACCAAGGATTGATCCAATCACCAGAATCTAATATTTGACGCGATCGCCAAGCATAAAGTCCTTCGTCATGGGCCATTAAGCTACTATGCCCAGAATTAAATAACAATAACGGCAGTATCCAAAATAACAAAGTTACGTAAGGAAAGCCTACCCAATAATGTAGATGTTGCCAAATGAACTGATAACAACGTAGTAGTTGAAATAACATTTAATTCAGACCAAATGTTGTTATATTAGCCAAAAAATATAAATAATGAAAAAATTTATACTTCCCCCTTCATCCTTTCCCCTTCATCCTTTAGTTAACTCGCCTATTTTTCAGAGTGTTTTTAATATACGTATGGTGGTACACAAATTTAAGTAAGCCAGCACAAATAAAGCTAACTCGTTGGGGTCGTCATTTGTCCAAAGTCATTGGTCATTGGTAAGGGTTCTAGGTGTATTTACTTTTCGTAATATAGTTATGTTTATTCCCACCGACTTATTTGGGTAAGTCTTCTCATAATCTCAGTTTTATGCTCCTCAGACCAGAACAACGTACTAAACTTGACGCAGGCGACGACAAACAATTTTATTCCTTTGCGCGCTTTGTCACTCATGTAGACGAAGGTTTTATTAAACAATTAACCGACTTATATCGCGATCGCCTGCAACCCAACACACGCATTTTAGATATGATGAGCAGTTGGGTTTCGCATTTACCAGAAGAAATGCAGTTTGCCCATGTGGAAGGACACGGACTCAACGCTGAGGAATTAGCACGTAATCCCCGCTTAGATCATTATTTTGTTCAGGATCTCAACGAAAATCCCCGTTTACCACTTCCAGATCAAAATTTTGATGCTGTCCTCAATTGTGTCTCTGTGCAATATTTGCAATATCCAGAAGCAGTATTTTCCGAAATTTATCGCGTCCTCAAACCAGGTGGAATTGCTATCATCAGCTTTTCTAACCGCATGTTTTTTCAAAAGGCTATCCAAGCATGGCGAGATGCATCAGAAGCAACCAGAGTTGAATTAGTTAAAGGCTATTTTACCTCTGTACCTGGATTTACTACCCCAGAAGTGATTGCCCGGCAATCAAATATACCAGCTTTTCTTCAATGGTTGGGTGCTGCGGGAGGAGATCCCTTTTATGCAGCGATCGCTAAACGCCAGAATTAAGGGTGTAAGGGTGTGAGGAGTGTGGGGGAGAGTAAATAATGAAATGACCATTGACTAATGACTAATGACCAAAATCCAAAATCGGATGATCCACACCTCAATTTCCTCCTACACCCCTACACCCCTATACCCTTACACCCTCACACCCTTGTGTCACAAAGTCTGATCAAAAAGTAAATTTTCTGTTAAAAGCACGTAGAAACCGTGATAATTGCCTTGAAAGTTTAGCATCAAGGAGAGTCAAACATGAATTTTCCTCGTGTCCGCAGAATTTTAGCTGTTGTGTTACTGTCAGTATTGTTACTGACTACAGCCTGTACTCCCAAACAACCTGGACGCTTTGACCAGGTACAACAAGAAAGTAGCCGTCAAAAAACTGGTCAAGCTGTTGCCAAACAAGCAACTCAGGGTAGCGAATTTAACAAGTTTTTTCCCCCTGCTGGAAATGGGTATGAGCGTGTATATACTCAAGAGAAAAAAGGTTTTGCTGAAGCTAAGTTAAAAAAAGGTGGTCAAGAATTAGCGATGCTGGCTATTTCTGATACTAAAAGTACACCGACAGCAGCAGCAAAATTTGCCAGCAGCACTAAGCAAATTGCTGGTTATCCAGCAGTAGAAATTGGCAAGACTCAAACTGCCATACTCGTCAACAATCGCTACCAGGTAAAAGTACTTTCTCGTTCACCATCATTTACAGCTAGCGATCGCGAAATCTGGCTAAAAAAATTTGACCTGAATGGTCTGGCAAAACTGAAATAAGAAATTGTCCTTCGTCATTTGTCCTTTGTCATTTGCTAATGACCAGTGACCAATGACCAACGACTAATGACTAATGACAAAATAAGGAGATTTTTGTGAGTAAACCCATTTTTGAGTTGGTAGACGAACTACCAACTAATAACTTGACTGTTTCGATGTTAAATTCGCTGGATTTTGTCGCCCCTGGTGAGTGGCAAAATATTGTCGGTTTTGTCAACACGATTAAAACTGTGACTGGCGAGACTGATGAAAGCTTGATTCAAGCAATTGGCGAACGAGCAATTTATCTTTACAATGATCGTTCCCAAGGCTACCAAAGGGCTATGTGGTTATATCAAACTGTTGATCGCACAGATAAAGCCCTGGGTGCAGCAGCTTTGGCTAATAAGGTAGGAGAGAAAATTCCTTTGTTTGGGTTTCTCAACTCTGTTACTCCCAAAGCAGATAAAGCTCAAACTATTGATTTGTGTTTGAAATTAGTTGCTGAGTTGGTAGCTTTTTGTAGCATCAACGGTATTCCCGGCGATAGTATTGGTGACTTTGTGGCGTCCTTGGGTGAGTATAGCGGTGAGTCACTGATTCGCATGGTGGCTTTGGTTTGTGTTGATGGTTTGATACCTCTAGGCCCGGACTTTATCAGCAAAGCCTTATCTACAATTAGTCAAACCAATCCCCAAGAGTTGGAACAAAACACAACTTTCCAAAATATGCAAGAGGCAATTCCAGGTCAAAACTCTGCCAGCAAACTGAATTTTATTGGCGAAAGTTTTCAGTCGGTTCAAGGTTGGATGAGTAATTTAGTTACTGCCAATAATTTGACGCCCCAAAAGGTTGTTCATAACTTGCAAAATTTTGTTGAAATAACTGATGACAAATTAGATTATTTAGGAGCGTTTCTAGATGTAGCAACAAATTACTACGAACATACAGGCACACAAACCCTTGCACGCCGTTTGATTGAACGGGCTGTAGCAGAAATTTAGTTGGATAACTTAATGGGTAATTAGTAATCAATTCTATTACTAATTATCCTTATTCAAAGAATAATTCCTAAGAAAAAATTCTCGCCAAAAAGTAGTTAATTAAACTGGAAATTCAGGGGTTGTATTCGATAATAATTGACGCGACTCGCTAGGTTGGCATATATAAACGTATTTTTCGTGGTGGCTGTTAGTAGCTAATGGTTAGTAGTTAGTGGTTAACAAACAACTACTAACCACTAACTACTAACTACTAACTTCCTAGCAGTCAACCTTTGAGGAAGTTAAACATACAACCCCAATGAATCAGCATCATATTGAAGTCACAGTTTCCGCCAGAAACTTTAAAGATAATATTCGCTACATCCGAGATTTTGTTGCACCTGCAAAGTTGTGCGTAGTGATGAAGGCAAATGCCTACGGACATGGTTTGAGGCAGTTAGCAACAACGGCAGTTGTGGCAGGAACAGATTACATTGGTATTTGCACAAATCCGGAGGCAACAACTATCCGTGATTTGGGTTTGGATGTCAAACTCCTGCGTTTACGCATGGCGCTACCAGAGGAATTAGAAGAGTCGATACGCCGCCTGAATATTGAAGAACAGGTGGGAACAATAGAAGCAGCAGAGTATTTATCTGATGCAGGGGTGAAGCACAACAAAAAAATTCCTGTGCATATCAATATTGATACGGGGATGGGTAGAAGTGGTTTCTTTTCATCTCAGATTGAAGAATTAAAGAAAGTTTGTACATTGCCGGGTTTATCTATTGTTGGCATTATGACTCACTTCGCCAGTGCTGATGGTAAAGTTCTGGCGTTTACACAAAAGCAGATGGAAGATTTTTATCATGTTCGTACTGCTCTTCATGATTACTTGCCCGATAATGTATTAAGTCATACTCACAATAGTGCTGCAACAGTGCGCTTGACTCCTAAATGTAATAGCTTGGTAAGGGTTGGCGCTGCCTGTTATGGGGTACGCACTTCACGGGACTTTGAAAATCCTTTAGAACTAAAACCTGTTATGTCAGTCAAAACCAGGGTAGCGCAGGTAAGGAAAATACCAGCAGGCAGAACTATTGGTTATGGCAGTTTATATACTACCCAACGCGATAGTTTAATTGCATCTTTACCTGTGGGTTTTGGTGAAGGTTATCCGCGATCGCTATTTAATAAAGGTATTGTCTTAATACAGGGTCAGCGTTGTCCAGTCGTGGGAAGAGTTTCGCTAAATATTACAACAGTAGATGTTACTGATCTACCAAAAGAAGTAAAATGGGGTGACGAGGTAGTTTTGGTTGGTAGTCAAGGTAACGAGGAGATTACCTTTGAAGAATTAGCAGATAAGTTTCAGAGTGTACATACAGAAATCAACCTGATGGCTGGTTTTATGAACCAGGTAAGTTACTTATATTGATTCAGGTGATGTGCTTTTTCCCATCATGGCACGGCAAGCAGCCGTGCTTTTATTATAGATTCAGAAGGCAGAGGGCAGATGGGGTAAGAAATTTTATACTTGGTTGTGGAAATTCCCCGTGATTAGCTGTCTTGAAAATAGCGATCAACATTAGCGACCAACTTAACAGCAAACTCATAATCCATCGGTGGGTATCGGTATACCTTACGGAAGCCTATGAGCGCGTTTACGTTAGACTTTTCATCCCCTCATTGTGGGCAGTTGCCCGTGATCTTCAAGTTTGAAACATAAGATAATTTACGTAATTCCACGGGCTTGATGAAATCTTTATTTTTACTTTCGACTACTCTTATAAACTTTGTTTTATACATACTTGCAGTTTGGTAAATTATTAACATAGCTTAAAAAAAGTGTATTTAGGCAAACAAGGGGCGAAGTTGAGTTACTATCCAGAAGGCATTCCTGCTCATGGTGGGCAGTTGGTTAATCGCATTGCTACACCAGAACAAAAAGAAGTATTTATTTCTAAGGCTGAGTTTCTGCCGCGCGTGCAACTCGATCAAAGAGCAGTTTCTGATCTAGAAATGATTGCGATCGGTGGTTTTAGTCCTCTAACTGGTTTTATGAACCAGCAAGACTATGATCGCGTTGTCGCCGAAATGCGCTTGGCGAACGGTACTGTGTGGTCAATTCCCATTACACTTTCAGTCAGCGAAGAAGTTGCGGCTTCCCTTACCGAAGGCGGTTTGGTGCGTCTGGATAACCCTGAAGGCAGATTCATCGGGGTTTTGGAACTCAGCCAAAAATATCGCTATGACAAAAAGCGAGAAGCAATCAATGTCTACCGCACCGATGATGAAAAACATCCCGGTGTACAAGTAGTCTACAATCAAGGGCCTGTGAACCTTGCAGGTGATATTTGGTTATTAGAACGCGATCCCCATCCCTACTTCCCCACCTACCAAATCGATCCTGCCGAGTCCCGGCAATTATTTAAGCAAAAAGGCTGGAAAACCGTTGTTGGTTTCCAAACTCGTAATCCCATCCACCGCGCCCATGAATATATCCAAAAGTGTGCGCTAGAAACCGTAGATGGTCTATTTTTGCATCCCTTGGTAGGGGCAACAAAAGATGATGATATCCCTGCCGATGTGCGGATGCGTTGCTATGAAATTTTGCTAGAAAACTACTATCCCCAAGATCGGGTAATTCTAGCAATCAATCCTTCGGCAATGCGTTACGCTGGGCCTCGTGAAGCGATTTTCCATGCCTTAATCCGCAAAAATTATGGCTGTACTCACTTTATCGTTGGGCGGGATCATGCAGGCGTTGGTGATTACTACGGAACCTATGACGCCCAATACATATTTGATGAGTTTACACCAGAGGAAATTGGCATCACGCCAATGATGTTTGAACACGCCTTCTACTGCACCCGTACTAAGCAGATGGCGACGACTAAAACCAGTCCCAGCAAACCAGAGGAACGCGTTCACCTATCGGGTACAAAAGTACGGGAAATGCTGCGTCGAGGCGAGTTACCTCCACCAGAATTTTCCCGCCCAGAGGTAGCAGCAGAACTAGCACGGGCGATGAAAGTGAGTGTTTAACAGTGAACAGTTTTCATTGATAACTGATAACTGATAACTGCTCCAAAACTTTACACTACAGCCCTCTGCCCGATAAGCTTAATAAGCTGGTGGACTAAGGGCTGATAGCAATTATGAAGCGGCGGACGTTTTTGCAACGGTTTGGCTCCATACTCGCGGCGTTGGGTGTCGCAGAAGCTGAGTGGTTCCAATTTGGAACTCGTTATCAGCAGGCATTAGCGCAACCCAGTCCGCGTAAACTGGCGTTATTGGTAGGTATCAACCAATATTCTGAAAGTCCAGCACTGAATGGTTGTCTGGTAGATGTGGAACTGCAAAAAGAGGTTTTAATCCATCGTTGTGGTTTCCAAGCGTCAGATATTTTGTCTCTGACTGATGAACAAGCCAGTAGAGAATTTATTGAAGCTGCTTTTTTAGAGCATTTGATTAGACAAGCAAAACCCGGTGATCTAGTTGTATTCCACTTTAGCGGCTATGGTAGTCGTGTCCGCTTGGGGAACACACCAGAAGCGATACAAAATGCTCTTGTTCCCGTAGATGGAATTGAAGCAAAATCACAAGTTCCAAAAATTGTCAACTATTTATTAGAAGAAACCCTACTGTTGATGTTGCGATCGCTTCCTACAGATCGAGTTACAGCAGTATTAGACACCAGTTACTATGCACCTACTAGCATTTTGACAGCGCCTTTGCGAGTTCGCGCCCGCCAAACGCCACAAGAAGCGATTTTAGTAGATGCAGAACTCGATTTTCAAAAACAACTCCAACAAAAAGCCTCTACAGAACAGCCAGGAGTCATACTGTCTGCAACCTCCGCTCCCAACCAACTAGCACGGGAAATCCAATATTCTGGTTTTAGTGCCGGATTATTTACCTACACCTTGACACAATATCTCTGGGAAACAACACCAACAATCACAATTCCCGTGTTTAGCTCCCGGGTAGAGAGTGCAATGCAGCAGTTAGGTAGTAGACAGCAACCAGGCTTGTTGATCGGTAAAAAAAATCAGCAGCGAGTCCAACTCAACGAGAACTTTTTCCTAAATAATCCTGGTGCAGAGGGAGTAATAACAGCAACCGAAGAAGATGGCAAAACAGTACAAGTATGGTTAGCAGGAATTCCACCCCATGTACTGGAACACTACGGTGTGAATTCTCGGTTGCATCTGGTGAGTCAAACAGGTGTAACTACAGAATTAATCGTGCGATCGCGTAGTGGCTTGACAGCAAAAACGCAGATTTCCTCTACTGAGGATAAAACATCTCCCCAAGTCGGGCAACTTGTTCAAGAAGCAGTGCGAGTCTTACCCCGAAACATCAACTTAATAGTTGCTTTAGATGGAGAACTAGAAAGAATTGAACGGGTAGATGCTACCAGCGCCTTTGCTACAGTCGATCATGTGACAAGTGTAGTTGCAGGAGAACAACCAGCCGACTATGTATTTGGTAAACGTCCAGACACCAAAAACAAAGACTTAATTGCTTCCACCTCATTAATAGTCTCTCCCAGTCGCTATGGCTTATTTTCTTCTAGCAGCGAGAGAGTTCCCAATACCTTTGGCGAAGCAGGAGAAGCAGTCAAAGTCGCAGTACAGAGGTTAAGTCCCAAACTACAAACCCTTCTGTCAGCAAAATTGTGGCGACTCACAGATAACGAAGGTTCTTCCCGATTGAAGGTGAAAGCAACTCTAGAAATAATTAGTGGAATTGCACCTCGTGCAGTCATGCACCGCGAAACACTACGAACTGATCAACCAGAAACTACTAACAAGAAATTAGCTAATCCTGAACCAGGACACACCCCGACTATATCTATTGGGAGTCGGGTACAGTATCGCGTGCAAAACATGGGCAACAGCCCAATCTACTCTATACTTTTGGGACTAAATAGCGCTAAGAATGCGATCGCTCTTTACCCCTGGCAAAAAGTCACACAAACCGATGAGTCCCCAGAACCACAGCTGAGTGATATTACCATTACTCCCGGCGAAACCCTGACAATACCACAAACCACATCTGGTTTTGAGTGGGTAATCCAAGGACCACCTGCCATTAGTGAAACCCAATTAATTTTTAGCACAGCTCCATTTACCCAAACCCTCAACGCCTTGGCAGCTGCCAAACACCCACGGGCCGATCAACAACGTATTCTCCCAATATTAAACCCTCTAGAAGTTGCCCATGCCCTTCTGCAAGACTTACACAATGCTAGTACCACAACAGCCGATCCTAATACTATACCTACTGACTCCTATGTATTGGATGTAAATAACTGGGCAAGTTTAGGTTTTCTGTTTCAGGTGGTTTAATAGTGAGCATCCCAATTTTTCAATTATTCACGGGATAAAGCAAAAACCCTTTAGAGTTTCTTACCTTTGCGCTCTTTGTGTTCTTTACGATTCGTTTCTTCATTCTTGAGCGTAGAGGCAAAATACATCAATACCAATTCTTTATAAAATACACTGCTTTCAACTCAAACGAATACCTACTCCAAATCATCTTCTTTTTTCGACTTCTTATTCTCAACTGTATACTTAATCTCTAACTGCTCAGCAGCACGATAACTTTTTTCCTCACCAGTACCATAAACAACCTGTAAATTCCCTCTTCTGTTCTCCTTCTCTTGGCGATCTTGGCGTTGTGGCGGTACCCTGCGGGAAGCCACTTGCGCGTCTACATTTCTCACCCCTCTTCTCCTCGCCGAAGTTCCCTCTTCCGCCGTATCTTGCGCCACCACCTCATATAAAATCGCCTGCTTATGATTATCCTTACCCTTCCTTAACACCCTTCCCAATCTCTGAATATATTCTCTGGCCGAACCCGTACCCGATAAAATAATCGCTACACTCGCCGCCGGCACATCTACCCCCTCATTCAACACATGGGAAGCAACAACAGTCTTATACTCCCCCTCCCGAAACTTTGTTAAAACCTCATGGCGTTCCTTCACAGGGGTTTGATGAGTAATTGCTGGAATTAAAAACTCTTGAGAAATCCGATAAACCGTAGCATTATCAGCAGTAAAAATTAAAACTCGCTCCGGGTAATGCTTCGCTAATAAATTTGCTAAAATTCTTAACTTTCCATCTGTACCAACAGCAATTTCTTTGGCTTGGCGATGGGCTAACATTGCTCTACGTCCGGCTTGCGATCGCGCACTCATCTGTACAAACTTTTGCCAACCCTGGATACTCCCCAAAGAAATTTTCGCTTGCTGTAAGAAATCATTACGGATTTGAATCAACTCGTTGTATTTTTCCCGTTCATGCTGGGATAGCTTGACTTTAATTTGGACAATTTCATGTTCTGCTAACGCCTTCCCTGCCAAATCTTCAGCCCTTTTGCGATATACTTCTGGGCCAATCAATATATTCAAATCAGTATGTTTCCCATCGCTGCGTTCGGGTGTCGCCGATAATCCTAAACGATAGGGTGCGATCGCATACTCTGCAATTACCCGATTAAAATCTGTTGGTAAATGATGACACTCATCAAAAATCAACAAGCCGTACTGATTTCCCAAACTTTCAGCATGAATCGCGGCACTGTCGTAAGTTGCAACCAGTATCGCTGTTTTATCCCGCGAACCACCCCCCAGTAACCCCACCTCCCCATCCGGAAACGCTGATACCAAATGTGCATACCACTGATGCATTAAATCCAACGTCGGCACAACAATTAGCGTACTGCGCGGCGTCGCTTCCATTGCCATCTGCGCCAAATAAGTTTTTCCGGCGGCAGTAGGTAGTACCACTACACCTTGTCTTCCCGCCAACTTCCAAGCCGTTAACGCCTCACTCTGGTGGGGGTAAGGTTCCATTTCCAAACTAGAAAGCAATTCTAGAGAAGTAAAACCCTTCGCCTCATCAACAAAATAGGTATCTTCCGCTTGCAGTGCTTCCACCAAAGCACGATATTTGCTCGCCGGAATGCGGAACTTTTCAACTCTATCATCCCATACAGCGTAATCTGTCCAAGCTTTGCCACGCGGTGGTGGATGCAAAATTAATGTGCCACGATCAAAAGTTAATGTGGGGGTACGAGCCATTTTTAGCGTTCTCTCAAATAGTCATTTGTTATTTGTTGTTTGTTGCTTGTTTCCAGCAACTACCAAAACCAACTACCAAAAAAATTTACTTACTAAACTTATTCCCTTAACAAAAATAACTGAAAACGTGCATGATTAAACCGACAGACACAGATAAAGAGCAACTTGATATATTCCTGAAACAAGTGATGTCTCACTGGCAAAATCCTGCTAGTATTTTCGACTCTTACACCACACAAAGACAGAAAATGATGCTTGACCGACTACGATTACAAGCACAGATTATGTTAATTGTTGGACTAACAGTAATCGCCTTTTTTTTATGGGTGAATGTACAAGCAGCAGGGAAAATATCTGCTTTTAAGATTGGTCTGGTTGTCGAGTTAATGATTGGAGCTTGTTGGTTTCTCTGTCAAAATAATTTTGGTCGTCGTTATCCTCAAATTATCTTTTTGACTCTTTGTTGGTCTGTAACTTGCATTGCCCAAATTGCTACAGCTTTGTTTTTTAATTTTGTGGAGCCAAGAATAGGTATTTTGATTCTTATGTTTCTCACCCAGGCAACAATGGTTCCTGTTCTCTGGCATTTACATTTAATCTCTCAAATTGGGACTATTACATGCTATCTTGTTTTATATTTTTTCTATAATTCTACTTTAAAATATCCATTTACTTATTATGTAGAACAAGGCATATATTTGTTTTGGACTTGTATTATTTGTAATTTTTCTGTTTATTTATATGAAAAATTACGTAAAAATGAATATAACACTCGTAAAGAATTAGAATTAGCTCAAGAAAAGTCAGAAAGATTATTACTAAATATTTTACCAGAAATGATAGCAGAAAAGCTCAAACATCAGCATACAACTATTGCTGATAGCTTTCATGAAGTATCGGTTTTATTTGCTGATCTTGTAGGCTTTACAGAACTTTCTAGTAATATACCTCCCCAAAGATTAGTGGAATTGTTAAATGAAATTTTTACTATCTTCGACAAATTAGCCGAACATCACCAAATAGAAAAAATTAAGACCATTGGCGATGCTTACATGGCTGTAGCTGGTTTACCAATTCCCCGCAGCGATCATGCACAAGCGATTGCTTATATGGCGTTAGATATGCAAAAGGCGATTAATAAGTTTAATCAAGAAAGAAACTTATCATTTTGTATTCGTATTGGTATTAGCACAGACCCTGTAGTTGCAGGAGTAATTGGATTAAAAAAATTTGCTTATGATCTATGGGGAGATACTGTCAATACTGCTAGTAGAATGGAATCACACGGTTTAGCTGGCTGCATTCAAGTTTGCGAAGCTTCTCATCAATGTTTAAAAGAGAAATTTGTATTGGAAAAACGAGGATTGATTAAGATTAAAGGTAAGGGAGAAATGATGACTTATTTACTCAAAAGTGCGATCGCTAATTAATAGCCCTTCGGGCAAGGCAGAACGCAGAAAGAAGGTTTCAGAAAAATTTTTTGCTCCTATTGACGTAACAAGCTAACTAAATGGGAAAGTTCTGGCAAAATTAGTTTTTCCATCGCTAATTGCACCGCATTGCTAGAACCAGGAAGAGAAAAAATTAATTTACTTTGATAAACACCAGCAACAGCGCGAGAAGCGATCGCTCGGGAACCAATTTCCTGATAACTTAAAAAGCGAAACAATTCACCAAATCCAGGCAAAGTCTTTTCTAACAACTTTTCTATGGCATCATAGGTAGTATCTCTTGCAGCGATACCCGTGCCACCAGTGAAAATTACAGCATCTAAATTGGAATTTTTACCCAGCAGTTCTAACTGTTCTTGGATTTGAGTTGGTTCATCTTTAACAATCGTGTATACCCCGACTATATGGTTAACATCTCGGAGTAATTGTTGAATTAACTGACCACTTTTATCTGTGGATTGGGAACGTGTATCGCTAACGGTAACTACAGCACAAGTTACCGTCAACATTTGAGAATCTGAATGAGGAATATTAGTCATTTATTTGTTGTTTGGTGTTCGTTGGTTGTTGGTTGTGATTGGTTGTTTGAGCAAACACCTACCAACTATCAACCAT
This sequence comes from Fischerella sp. JS2, assembly GCF_032393985.1. NCBI lineage: Bacteria > Bacillati > Cyanobacteriota > Cyanophyceae > Nostocales > Hapalosiphonaceae > Fischerella > Fischerella sp. JS2. Next base: position 6,612,580 of record NZ_CP135918.1, on the reverse strand, counting down.
CAACAAAATTCCTTAGCCAATGACCAATGAATTTTTAAGATTTATTAAATCCCAAGTCATTTTCTTCTGCATATCTTTGCATAAACCGCATAAAGCGATCCCATTGTTCTTTAGATTTCATTAAATAAACAGCTTCCAAGGCTTCTGGTTTACCGTTGACAAATCTACCTTTGACCTCGCGGGTGACAATTTCCCCTTCTTCGTCAATCATGTACATACCGGTGATGTCTTCGGTATTGGTACTATCTAATGCTTTGGGATTTTGAAAAATAAACGTTGCAGTACCACTTTCACCAGTGCGCGATCGCGTCAAGCGTACTTCTGGAATTACTTCTTCGTCAATACCTTTAGAAAACTGGATTTTTGCCATGATGAGTGATTTTAAAGTTTTGTGATGCTTAAATTAATATTCTCTCATCTTTTAGTACAAATAAGCCTAGATAATGATGAGATAGATTGCCTATGTGTAAACACTTATATACTTTCTTTATCTAGTATTAAGGTCACAGGCCCATCATTTTCAATAGTAACTTGCATCATTGCTCCAAATTTACCAGTTTCTACATTCAAACCACTCTCCCGTAACTTGGCAACAAAGCGATTATATAAATCTTCAGCTGTTTGAGGGGCTGCTGAACGATCAAATGACGGTCGTCGACCTTTGCGACAGTCACCGTAAAGCGTGAACTGACTAACTACTAGCAACTCACCACGGATCTCTTGTACAGATTTTTGCCATCTATCTCCGCCTTCTTGGTCAGGGAACAATCGCACTTCCAAACATTTACGTACCATCCAGTCAAGTTCAGCATCAGTATCACTATCAGCAATACCCACAAGCAAATTCAGTCCTCGTCCAATTTTGCCGATAATTTCACCATTAACTATGACTTGAGATGATTTAACTCGCTGAATCACAACACGCATTATTTAAAGTGAAGTCTTAAGTGTTATGTATACTGTATTATTTTTTATTTCACTTAATACTTCTTCATGTTCGATAATCTGTGTAAATTCCTTGCTGAAACCTTCTCAAGTGATTTTGCCAGTTGGCTATTAGGAGAACCAGTTACCCTCACCGAGTTAAGTCCCTCTGAACTCTCTGTTGAGCCGATTCGTGCCGATGCACTAATATTACTCCAATCCGATCAAGTTATACTTCATTTGGAATTTCAAACTCAACCCAAAACCGAAATTCCATTTCGGATGGCAGATTATCGACTGCGTGTGTATCGGCGTTTTCCTCACAAACGCATGAATCAAGTTGTGATTTACCTACAAAAGACGACTTCTGATCTGGTACAACAAAATACATTTACTCTAGAAAGAACTCATCACGAGTTTGATATCATTCGCTTATGGGAGCAACCAACCAGTGTGTTCTTGCAATATCCAGGTTTATTACCGTTTGCAGTCTTGAGTCAGACTAATGACCGCACTGAAACACTTAGACAAGTCGCTCAAATAATTTCTAATATTAAAGATCAACGTACACAAAGTAATATTGCAGCATCAACGTTCATCCTAGCTGGGCTAGTATTAAATAAAGACACAATTCAACAGTTGCTGCGAAAAGAACTTATGCAAGAGTCAGTAACTTATCAAGCTTTAATTGATGAAGGTCGGGCTGAAGGTCGGGCTATAGGTCGGGCTGAAGGTCGGGCTGAAGGTCGGGCTGAAGGTATTCAAGAAGGTATTCGACGGGTTGCTATCAACCTTTTCAAAGAGGGAATGTCAAGAGAAATGGTAGCAAAGTTGACAGGTTTATCAGTAGAACAGTTGCAACAGTTGGAGATTTCAGAGTCTGAAAACTCACAAGAATAAAAAAACTAATTATTCCCTCACCTCAAGGTACTTGTTAAGAAGGCAGGAGGCCCACGATAGTGGGGTTGGGGGAAACCCTCCAATGCAGGGGTCCTTTATGCTGGGGAAAGAGTCCACTGCACTGGTGGTGGCTTTCTCTCTACCCTCTGCCTTTCGTTGGTCATTAGTCCTTAGCTATTCTCATGACAAATGACTATTTCCCGAATCCTTTACCACGAGTCGTAGAAGGAATACATAAACAGTTTTCTAATTGTTCTCGCAATTTATCATGGTCTAAATTTTGACCAATTAGTACTAATTGATTTTTCTTTTCGCCTTTCCACTCATCATCATCTAAGGTAAAGCGTTTACCACAAAGGTGAAAAATGTGTCGCTTGGGACTTTCATCAAACCACATAATACCTTTTGCGCGGAAAATAGTATCGGGAAGTTGGTTATCTAAGAAATACTGAAATTTTCTGATTGCAAAAGGTTTGTCACTCTCAAAAGAGATTGAGGTAAAGCCATCATTTTCCAGATGATTGGAATGATGGTGATGGTGATGATGATGATGATCGTGGTCGTGGTGGTCGTGACCAGATTCTGAGTGGTCATGATCATGATCGTGATGGTCGTGCCCACATTCTGAGTGGTCATGATCATGGTCGTGGTGGTCGTGATCATGCGCTTCAACAGCGTCAAAATACTTATCTGTTTCAAACAGACCAACACTGAGAATTAAAGGTAGTGGTACTTGTGCGTTCTTGGTACGAATAATTCTCGCACCTTCCTTAACCTCTCGAATTTTTGCTTCTAGGGTTTCTAATTCTGCTTCAGAAACTAAATCTGTCTTATTCAACAAAATCACATCACCATAGGCAATCTGACTGTAAGCTGCTTGAGAATTAAATAAATCTAGGCTGTAATTTGCTGCATCGACAACAGTGATAATCGAATCGAGACGAGTTAAATCTCGTAATTCCGTGCCCAGAAATGTTAAGGCAACTGGTAGTGGATCTGCTAGTCCAGTTGTTTCTACAACTAAATAATCTATATTTTCTTGACGTTCCAAAACTTTGTAAACGGCATCGACCAAATCATTATTAATGGTGCAACATATACAACCATTACTTAACTCCACCATATTATTATCATCGTCAGTGGAGATAATTAACTCGTTATCGATGCCAATCTCACCGAATTCATTTACTAAAACAGCAGTTTTTAAACCTTGCTGATTGCTCAAGATATGATTGAGTAAAGTTGTTTTTCCACTGCCAAGAAAACCAGTAATAATTGTGACTGGTAATCCTTGTTTTGGGGCATCCATTGAATGAGATTCAGAAGTAGCTGCTTGCATAACACTGCCATCAAATGAGTCAAACTAAAGAATGTAGCGTAGAGAGTCAATAAAACACTAGCATAGGGATGCTGAATCAACGTCCCAGTTGCTTTAACCTATTATTGCGTATCTCAATTCAGTATTACTGTGTTATGACCCTAACTGTTTACAATACCCTCACTCGTCGCCAAGAACCTTTGGAAACAATTGAGCCTGGAAAAGTTAAGATGTATTGCTGCGGCGTGACGGTGTATGACTATTGCCATTTGGGTCATGCTCGTTCCTACATAGTTTGGGATACTATACGTCGTTATCTGCAATGGCGCGGTTATCAAGTCCACTACATCCAGAATTTTACCGATATTGACGATAAGATTCTCAACCGTGCTAGGGAACAAGGTACAACGATGGAAGCGGTATCATATCGTTTTATCGATGCTTATTTTGAAGATATCCGTCGTTTAAATGTCATGGATGCGGATGAATATCCCCGTGCAACGGAACATATTCCGGAAATCCATGAGATGATTAAAGCCTTAATGGCAAAAGATTATGCCTATGCGGCTAATGGTGATGTCTACTACAGAGTTGAGCGTTTCCCCACATATGGCAAGCTATCTGGGCGAGAACTAGAACAAATGCAAGCTGGTGCTAGCGGGAGAGTAGATGCAGAATATCAAGAAGGCAAAAAACAGCACCCCTTCGATTTTGCTTTATGGAAAGCCGCTAAACCAGGAGAACCTGCTTGGGACTCACCTTGGGGTAAAGGTCGTCCAGGGTGGCATATTGAATGTTCAGCGATGATTCGATCGCGATTAGGTGAAACAATTGATATTCATGGCGGCGGTGGTGATTTAATCTTCCCTCACCATGAAAATGAAATAGCCCAATCAGAAGCCGCCATCAACAAGCCCCTGGCACACTACTGGATGCACAACGGCATGGTAATGGTAGATGGTAAGAAAATGTCCAAGTCTCTGGGCAACTTTACTACCATTCGAGAATTATTAGATCGCCCCGTTGATCCAATGGCAGTGCGTTACTTTGTCTTGCAGGCACACTATCGCAAACCTCTTGATTTTACCGATGAAGCGATCGCTACTGCTGAAAGTAGTTGGAAAACCCTCAAAGAAGGTTTACTCTTTGGCTACGAACACGGTCAAAAACTTGGGTTTGGCAATGACGGTAATAATTTAGATAAAGAAATCATCAACAGGTTTGAAGAATCAGGAGATGATGATTTTAACTTCTCTGGTAGCCTAGCAGTACTATTTGAACTTGCCAAGGAACTACGTCGAGAGGGTAATCTTTTGGTACATGAAGGCAAAACCGAAACACCACCACAAGAATTAGCTAGACAATGGCAGACTCTGGTTACTTTAGCTGGGGTTTTGGGTTTAGAAGCTAAAGTTACAGAAGAAACAATTGGCAGTAGTGGTATTTCTGAAGCAGAAATCGAGGAGTTAATTCAAAAACGGCAAGAAGCAAGAAAAGCGAAGAATTTTGCCGAAGCAGACCGTATCCGTGATGAATTACAAACTCAAGGCATTACTTTAATAGATAGCCGTGAAGGTACGCGCTGGCATAGGGGTTGATTGGGAGGACAAGACAAGGAAGACAAGGGGGACAAGGAAAACAAACCAATTACTAACTACTAACCACTAATTACTAGCCCTTGACTTCCCCTATGGAGAGTCAAGGAAAAATCGCCAATTCTGTTTCTGGATCAAAAAAGTGGAGTTTTTCTGGTGTCAGGGATAACCATAGCTGTTCGCCCACATGTACCAGCCTATCTGGAGGTACTCGCACTTGCAAAGAATTACCAGAAGAAGTTACAGGTTGTTGGAAACTAGAATCGATAATTTTTGTAGATAAATAACTATCATTGCCGAGGTTTTCTACCAATTCGACTTGTACAGGAAGATTTCTGGTAGCTGGGACACTTAAAATTAAATGTTCTGGACGAATGCCTAATATTACAGTGCGTCCATCGTATTTTTGTAAGGCATTGCCCCAAAGTTCTGGTAAAGTAAGGCGAAAATCGCCGTTGGTAATTAATAAAGGGGCATGAAATTGCATCGGCATAAAATTCATTGGTGGTGAACCAATAAATTCAGCTACAAAAAGGTTGGCAGGACGATTATAAAGTTCCAACGGCTGGGCAACTTGTTGAATTTGACCTTGATTGAGAATTGTAATGCGATCGCCCATTGTCATCGCTTCTGTTTGATCGTGGGTAACGTAAATTGTCGTTGTTCCTAACTGGCGTTGCAGTTTGACAATTTGGGCCCGGGTTTCGGCGCGCAGTTTAGCATCGAGGTTAGAAAGCGGTTCATCCATGAGAAACACTTGCGGGTTGCGCGCGATCGCCCTTCCTAAAGCTACCCGTTGTCTTTGTCCCCCGGATAATTGTTTGGGTAAACGATTTAACAGTCCTTCAATTTGTAATAACTGGGCAACGTATTTTACCTGTTCATTTACTGAGCGTTCTTTCTCAGAAATATAACGTAGTCCCTTGGGTAAATTTCGTGTCATTCCCACTAACATCTTTTCTGCCCATTGGGAAACTCCTTCTGTCCCTACTTCCCCTACTTCCAAACAACGGCGTCGCAATCCAAAAGCAATATTGTCATACACCGACATATGGGGATAGAGGGCGTAATTTTGAAACACCATCGCAATATCTCGTTCCTTAGGCGGAAGATCGTTAACTAAGCGATCGCCTACCCAAATATTGCCTCCAGTCATGACTTCCAAACCAGCAATTAACCGTAGCAAGGTGCTTTTACCACAACCAGAAGGCCCCACCAGCACCATAAATTCACCATCTGCCACAGTCAGGTTAATTCGCCGCAAGACATTTACACTATCTGCACCTTTAGAGGCAGTTGCTTTATTCTTGTCCCCAGAGTTCAACACCAGCTGGGTTTTAGAAGTAACACTTTCTCCTCGACGAGGAGGAAAACTTTTATAAACGTTTTCTAAAATTACTTGGGCCACGAGTTTTTCAACAATGGTCAATGGTCAATGGTCATTTGTCATTCGTTAATAACTTTCAACAAATGACAAAGCATATTTAGGCTTCAGGGCTCATGATACACGTTTGCAGTGGCTACGAAAAGTTAAAAAAATAGCTTTTACTATAACAGCCACACTACCTAGAAAGTCACCTCACCCCGTCCTATCGGACACCCCTCTCCTTGTTAAGGAGAGGGGCAGGGGTGAGGTTTTTTCATGCTTAGTGGTGAAATTTTTTCATTGGGATTACCTTGAAAGAAAGCACATTGGGGAATTTTGTTATGGCTTCTCATCTTACCTCAAATCCTTCTCTTCAAGAGATGCCGACTCCTACCCATGACATTTTAGACGTACAAACTACAAATTGTTGCATTGTCGGTGGAGGCCCAGCAGGTGCTGTTCTTGCCCTAATGTTAGCGCGTCAAGATATTTCCGTAATTTTATTGGAAGCACACAAAGATTTTGACCGCGACTTTCGGGGAGACACCATTCACCCATCGGTGATGGAAATTATGGAGGAACTGGGCTTGGCTGAAAAGTTGCTGCAACTTCCTCACGCTAAAATGCGCCAAATCAGGGTTCGGACTCCACAAGCGAGTGTTACTTTAGCTGATTTCAGTCACCTGAAAACCCGTTATCCCTACATTACGATGCTTCCACAAGCGAGATTTTTGGAGTTTATTACTACTGAAGCCCAAAAGTATCCAAATTTTCAGTTAATTATGGGTGCGAATGTACAGGAGTTGATTGAAGAAGATGGGGTAGTTCGGGGTGTGCGTTATCGTGGGCATGGTGGTTGGCATGAAGTGCGGGCAATTTTGACGGTGGGTGCAGACGGACGTCACTCACGTTTGCGTCAACTGGGTGGTTTTGAATCTATCCAAACTTCACCACCGATGGATGTATTGTGGTTCCGCCTACCTAAGCAATCAGGAGATTCTGAAGGGGGAATGGGACGCATCGGTCGTGGTCATATTATTGCTATGCTCGATCGCGGTGATCTATGGCAAGTTGCCTACGTGATTCCCAAGGGAGGATATCAGGAAATTCGTGCTGCTGGAATCGAAGCTTTGAAAAAGTCTATTGTAGAAGTAGCACCTGAATTACAAGAGCGCGTTCAACACCTACAAGATTGGCAACAGATTGCTTTCCTTTCAGTAGAATCCAGTCGCCTAGTCCGTTGGTATCGTCCAGGACTACTGCTAATTGGTGACGCTGCCCATGTTATGTCTCCTGTCGGTGGAGTTGGGATCAATTATGCAATTCAAGATGCTGTTGTGAGTGCAAATGTCCTGAGTCAACCACTCAAGCAAGGACATGTAGAATTGCACGAACTCGCCAAAGTTCAGCGTCAAAGAGAATTCCCAACCCGCGTTATCCAAGCATTTCAGTCATTTATACAACAGCGGATATTTGCCCGTGTTCTCAACTCAAATCAGTTGATACAGCTACCTAGTTGGTTACGCTTGCCTTGGTTGCGTGAATTACCAGCAAGGTTAGTAGCCTACGGTGTTTTTCCTGCTCATGTCAAAACTTGAAGACAGTTATGGTACATTAGTACTAAGTTATTGTAGAATTAAATACTTAATCGCAGCCAAGTACAGTTTCCGAATAGTGGTTTGATACTGTTCGTAATACTTCCTTGGCTTTTATGCTAAAACAGTCTCAAAGCCAAGAGTGTAAATTATGGAATTTAATTATTCACCATCAATAAAGTTAATTCGTCTTGGTTGTCAATGGTCAATGGTCAATGGTCAATGGTCATTTGTCATTGGTCATTGGTCATTAATTATCATTAACAATATTTTTAATTTAGACATTAGCGTGATAAACCAAACAAACATTATTTAATATTCTTTCTTACCCTTTCCCCAATCCCCGACCCTATTTTCAACTCAGGAGAATTTTGATGAACAGCTGTATTTTAATGGCGGAAATTGTTAAAGAACCAGAACTGCGTTTTACACCAGATGGATTGGAAGTGACAGAGATGCTGGTGCAGTTTTCTGGGTTGCGAGAAGGTGAACCAGCAGCAAATATAAAAGTAGTAGGCTGGGGCAATATGGCTAAAGAAATTCAGCAGCACTACCACGTTGGCGATCGCATACTTTTAGAAGGACGTTTAGGAATGCATACTATTGATCGTCCAGAAGGTTTTAAAGAAAAACGTGCTGAGTTGACAGTACAAAAGATTTATCCTTTAGTTGCAAATTTAAACATGGGTGGGTCTTCAGTGACGACAGCACCAGCATCAGCACCAGCTTCCACTCCTCAAAAAGCTGTTTCTAGTTACGAACCACCACTTTCGACACCAACTTCAGCAAAAAGTAATATTGGTGTCGCTTCCCAAAATAATTACTCAGAACCTGTTCCCCAAACCTCAAAACCTGAGCGTAGTTCCTATCCTCCGGTAGTACCTAACCCAGAACCAGACGTTGATGACATCCCATTTTAAATCCAGTGGACAGTTATCAGTGATCAGTAAACAGTGAGGGAAAAGGTGTAAGTCCCAGAATCGATGTACCAATAACTGATAACTGTACAGACGCGAGGAACATCGCGTCTCTAACTGATAAAATCCTGTTTATTTTCAATTCCCGTTTAACCCTGACTTCCTATGAAAGAAATAGTCCTAGATGTTCGCGACTTACAGGTAGAATTTGCTGGTGATAGCAAACTCATCAAAGCTGTAGATGGAATTTCTTTTCAATTGCATCGAGGTGAAACTCTAGGCATAGTAGGAGAGTCGGGGAGTGGTAAATCAGTCACATCTCTAGCTGTAATGGGTTTGTTGCAGTCTCCGGGTAGGATAGCAGGCGGAGAAATTTGGTTTCGTGGCAATGAAAATAGTCAACCCATCAATTTGGTAGAGTTGTCTCCAAAGGAAATGCAACTGCACCGGGGTGGCGACATCGCCATGATTTTTCAAGAACCGATGAGTTCGCTTAACCCTGTGTATACTATCGGATTTCAACTGACAGAAGCAATTTTACGACATCAAAATATTTCAGAAGCAGAAGCCAAACACCAAGCGATCGCACGGTTGCAAGAAGTAAAATTGCTCCAAAGTGATGAGGAGATCCGACAGCATTATATTGACAGTTGGCAACACTCATCCTTTGCTTCATTCAACTTAGACGAACAAAAACTGCTCAAGTTAATTAAGCAACACAAAGAAGCCATCCTAGAACGTTATCCTCATCAACTTTCCGGGGGTCAATTGCAACGGGTGATGATTGCGATGGCAATTTCTTGCAACCCCTTGGTATTAATTGCTGATGAACCAACCACCGCCTTAGATGTGACGGTGCAAGCAACTATTATTGATTTGCTGCGAGAATTACAAGCCAGTCGCGACATGGCCTTGATATTTATCAGCCACGACTTAGGCTTAATTGCCGAAGTAGCCGATAAAGTCGTGGTCATGTACAGAGGTAAAATTGTTGAATTCGACGATGCCACCAAAATTTTTGCGAATCCTCAACATCCTTATACAAAAGGCTTGGTGGCTTGTCGTCCTAAACTTAACCGCCGTCCCCACAAGCTATTAACTGTTTCCGACTACATGAATGTCGAGGAAATACCAACGACGGGACAACTAATTATTCAAGGAAAAGAACCCACAGAACCGCCAGATGTCACGCCTGAAGAAATAGCACAAAGATTAGCAGATTTAGAAAGCGAACCACCTCTACTCAAAGTTAAGGATCTTAAGGTTGGTTTTCCGATCAAAGGCATATTTGGTGGTACAAAACGTTACTACGTCGCAGTTAATAGGGTTTCCTTTGATGTCAAAAAAGGGGAAACTTTAGGATTAGTAGGTGAATCTGGTTGCGGCAAAACTACCTTAGGTAGAACTCTGTTACGCTTAATTGAACCGATGAGTGGTCAAATTATCTTTGAGGGACGAGATATCACAACTCTCAAAGGAGAAGCGTTGCAAAAATTGCGACGGGAAATGCAAATAGTTTTTCAAAACCCGTTTAGTTCCCTTGATCCCCGCATGAAGGTAGAGGACACGATCATGGAACCCTTGCTGATTCACTCCATTGGTAGTACAAAGCAAGAAAGACAAAAACGTGCTGCTTATTTGTTAGAACGAGTTGGATTAAGCGCTGATGCTATGAAGCGCTATCCGCATCAGTTTTCCGGTGGTCAACGCCAAAGGATTTGTATTGCTCGTTCTTTAGCCTTGAATCCTAAATTTATTATTTGCGATGAATCGGTTTCGGCGTTGGATGTATCAGTGCAGGCGCAGGTGCTGAATTTGCTTAAAGAATTACAAGATGAGTTTGGTTTAACTTACATCTTTATTTCTCACGACTTGAGCGTGGTGAAATTTATGAGCGATCGCATTTTAGTTATGAATGCTGGTGAAATTGTCGAACAAGGCATCGCAGAAGAAATTTATCGCGAACCCAAACAAGAATATACCCAAAATTTAATTGCTTCGATTCCTACTGGTAGTCGCGATCGCGTCCAAAATCGCCAGTTGCGGGCAATGTAAAGTAGGGTGTGTCACGGCTTTAGCCTGACGCACCATGTTATGTAGCGGTGCGTTAGGTGTTTTGATAATGTTTTTTGTTAACAATCATCTCAAAAAATGCGCCTAACACACCCTACAGCCGCAATTTTCAATTTATCAAGCGCGAGTTTCAACTTCTCATACCCAGTTGTGTTTAAAAACCTCACCCCCTGCCCCTTATCCCCACAGGGAACCCCCCCATCCCCTCTGTTGCGAGTTCACCAGAGGGGTGGCGTAGCCGGGGTGAGGTAATATCTATAGAATGCAACTCGGTATCAACTACGAGTTCTAATACCTATTCAAAAAATGTTGGCGACACATTCAGAATATGAGACGCGATAAATCGCGTCTCTACAGAATTCATCTGTCGCATTCTTTTTTCAAATTGGTATAATATCGATTTCAGTTAATCACTTAAAATGAAAAACTTCACCCCGCCTTCGGCACCCCTCTCCTTGCCAAGGAGAGGGGATGGGGGTGAGGTTAAACGGGAATTATAAGTAATCATGCGAACTTGATATAACTTCTCATGGGCCAGTTTCAACTTCTCATGGGCGAGTTTCTGATTCTCAAGTTCATACAAGAGGTCTAATAAATATACTCTCAGCTAGGTAAGCAAATATTTCCATTCTGCTAAGGTGAGAATAGGCAGTGTATATTTAAGTATTTTCATCTGCGCTGCTATCAGGAGGAATCAATGCCTGGACACGATATAATCGTAGTCGGAACATCAGCAGGCGGGGTTGAAGCACTTACTTATCTGGCAAAAAATTTACCTCCAGACATCAAAGCTGCTATTCTCATTGTTCTTCATGTTCCTTCTCACGGTACAAGCGTACTGCCCCGCATCTTGAAGCGAGCTGGGAATTTGCCTGTGCATCATCCTCAAGATGGAGAAGCAATTGTTCTAGGTCGAATTTACGTTGCCCCGCCCAATTACCATTTACTTATCAAACGAGGGTACATCAGCTTGTCACGGGGGCCAAGAGAGAATAGTCATCGTCCAGCTATCGATCCCTTATTTCGTACCGCAGCGCGCGCGAGCTTACGGACGACGAGTAGTTGGTGTGATATTAACAGGTGTACTTGATGACGGCACGGCGGGATTAAAGGCAGTGAAGATGCGAGGTGGGGTAGTGGTTATTCAAGACCCCAATGATGCCATTTATGCAGGAATGCCACGTAGTGCCATCGAAAATGTAGAGGACATTGATTATGTTCTGCCACTAGCAGAGATTCCATCTGTGCTGGTGAAATTAGCTAACACACCTATAGAAGAAGCAGAAAATTTCCTATCCAATGAAATTGAATTTGAATCTGACATAGCAGAACTAGATATGGAAGCAGTAGACAGCGACAGCAGACCTGGTAAACCCTCAGCTTTCTCCTGTCCGGAGTGTGGTGGTACTCTTTGGGAATTGCAAGAGGGAGATTTGTTGCGGTTTCGGTGTCGCACAGGTCATGCTTACTCGACGGAAACTCTGTTGGCAGAACAATCTGACGCTTTGGAGGATGCCCTTTGGATCGCCCTGAGAGCATTAAAGGAAAAATCTTCTTTGGCACACCGCATGGCGAAGCGGATGCGCGATCGCAATCAAATCTTATCAGCTGAACGATTGCAACAAGAAGCTCAAGACTGCGATGAACGTGCTGCTGTGATTCGAGAAGTTCTACTTAACAGCAATCGCCACTCAGTAACAGAACTGAATGAGACTCCAGCTCTACAGAATCAAGAAGCGATCAATGACGAATAGCTACATAGTAGTAATGGTAGCCTCAGCTGGTGGACTCAAAGCTTTGAGTGAAATTTTATCTAACTTACCACCAGACTTTCCTGCGCCGATCGCGGTGGTACAGCACCTAGATCCCCACTATCCTAGTATGCTAGCCAGTATTCTGAGTAAGCGCACTCCTTTGGTAGTCAAACAAGCAGAAGCAGGTGACAAGTTAAAACCAGGCACAGTTTACATTGCTCCTCCCGATCAACATCTGTTAGTTAATACCGACGCAACATTGTCTCTTTCTCAAGACAAAAAAGTCTGTAATGTCCGCCCCGCAGGCGATGTGCTGTTTCAGTCTGCCGCAGCTAGTTTTCAAGAACAGGCGATCGCTGTAGTCTTAACTGGAATGGATAGCGATGGTGCCGCCGGAGTACAGGCAATTAAAAGTATGGGTGGTGTAGTTATTGCCCAAGATAAAGCAACTGCTGATTTTTTTGCGATGCCTGAAGCTGCAATTAAAACTGGAACTGTTGATTTTGTTTTACCCTTAGATGCGATCGCTTCTACTTTAATTGAATTAACAAATAGGTGACTAAAGAAAGGCAGAGGGCATTCCCAGTGAAAAAACCTCACCCCTGCCCCTCTGTTGCGAGTTCACCAGAGGGGTGTCCTCTCTTGACGGGGTGAGATGACTTCAAGGTTTTCGCTCACAGCTGGCGTCAGTTCTGTAACTATAAAATTTTATTTTTTAGGTACCATTACAAAATTAATTACACATTCTTTATATTCCTGTTCAAAATTCCCTATTCTTTACCCTGCAATGAGTACCACGGATACTAACCCAGAACTAGAAAACCTTTTAGAATACATCAAACGCAACCGTGGTTTTGATTTTAGGGGCTACAAGCGCACCAGCTTAAGTCGCCGCATCAAAAGACGTATGCAAATGATTGGTGTTGAAAGTTACAACGAATATCTTGACTACTTGGAAGTACATCCAGACGAGTTTGTTGACTTGTTTAACACGATTTTAATCAATGTCACGGGTTTTTTTCGAGATGCGGAAGCTTGGGAGTACGTAGCAAGTGATATTATTCCTCAAATAATTACTAACAAGCACCCCAGCCAACCGATCCGAGTATGGAGTGCGGGATGTGCTTCCGGGGAAGAAACTTACACCTTAGCTATGTTGTTGGCTGAAGCACTGGGTATGGAACAGTACACAGCACGAGTGAAAGTGTTTGCCACTGATGTAGATGTGGAAGCGCTAGAATATGCCCGTCATGCCAACTACAGCCCCAAAGAAATCCAAACCATTTCTCCAAAACTACTGGAAAAGTATTTTGAGCGTGTAGGTGGTCGCTATGTTGTACAAAAAGAATTACGTCGCGGTGTAATTTTTGGTCGTCATGATTTAGTGCAGGATGCACCAATTTCCAGAATTGATCTGCTGGTGTGTCGTAATACTCTCATGTATTTCAACTCTGAAACCCAGGCGAAAATTTTGGATCGCTTTCACTTTGCTTTGCACGATCACGGGTTTCTATTTTTGGGTAAAGCAGAAATGCTGTTTACTCGTAATCACTCCTTTACACCTCTTGACTTGCGGCGGCGGATATTCACAAAAGTACCAAACGGCAATCGTCGCGATCTATTGTTGAACATAACTCATTTGAGTAGCCAACAATCCAGACCTGAGATGGTTGACCCAATGACTCGCATTCATCAAGCTGCCTTCGAGATCGATCCGATCGCCCAAGTGATAGTGGATGTTCACAATTCATTGGTACTAGCCAACGAACAAGCCCGGAGTTTATTTAATCTCAATCCCAGGGATATAGGTCGCCCGTTGCAGGATTTAGAAATTTCCTACCGACCAGTAGAATTGCGATCGCGGATTGAGCAAGCTAGCACTAACCGTCGTGCTGTGATTTTGAAAGATGTTGAATGGTCAGTTACAGAACAAGAAACCAGATTTTTTGATGTCCACGTCATACCACTGATAGACAACAACGGTGATGAACTCTTAGGTGTAAAAATCGTCTTCACCGACGTTACCCGCTTTAAACAGTTACAAAACGAACTCGTACACGCCAACCAAGAACTAGAAACCGCTTATGAAGAACTCCAATCTACTAACGAAGAACTAGAGACAACAAACGAAGAACTCCAATCCACCGTCGAAGAACTAGAAACAACCAACGAAGAACTCCAATCTACCAACGAAGAGTTGGAGACGATGAACGAGGAACTACAGTCTACTAACGAAGAACTCCACACCCTCAACGACGAACTGCGGCAACGTAGTGATGAACTTGTCCAAGTCAACACCTTTTTGGAATCGATTTTATCTGGTTTGCATAGCGGTGTGACCGTTCTCAACCAAGACCTACACATCCAAATTTGGAACTACCGTGCTGAAGACCTCTGGGGCATCCGCCCTGATGAAGTTAAAGGTAGGCACTTCCTGAATCTAGATATCGGTTTGCCAGTCGAACAACTGCGTCAGCCAATCCGCGCCTGTTTACTAGGAGAGTTGCCATACCCAGAAGTCACATTACAAGCCACAAATCGTCGTGGTCGGGCAATTTTATGCAAAGTTTCCTGTACACCTCTACGTGCCTCGACCACACGCGATATTCAAGGAGTAATCTTGTTAATGGAGGAAATTGACACGAGTGAATAACTGATATTGTATTCTACTCTTCCTAAACTCATACTTTAGAAGCTGTATGTTATCACTCGCAGAGAAGATATAAAAATACTATATATTTGTCACTCTTAATAAATTAAAAGGTGTGCATTCTACTTATAGATGACCCTGCTTTTTGAAATAGCATTTATTTCCTAACAAAAGTTTAGGATCAATGCTTAAACTTGTGGACAATTAAATATTGCAGGATTTATAACGCTCGGAGGGTGTTAACTTCCTAAACTCTACTTAGTATGTTAAATAAAGTGACAAAAATTAGAGCTTATGGCTCTAGCTCAAAATCTTGCAATGTTTTAACTGAAAACATGCTGAAATCTTGTTACATAGTTAACAAAAACCCAATACTGTTTTTGCTCATAAGGCAAATTCTGTGAAATAATTTCTTTGACAGGAGCTATGATTTTACTAGTACAAGATAGGTAATTAAAAAACTTTCAATCAAAGATTTTTAACAAAATATTTTAAAATTCCATCTCATTTAATATGCCAAAAAAACTCCCCTACCTCTCTCCTGACTCTGTTAATCAATCAGTTTCACTACATAAATTTAATACTCCAGAGTCTTCCTGACTACTTCGTTAGTGCTAATTACTCTGAGAGTTTTACATAATTTGATTAAAAAAATTTGATTACAAAATATAGAAAACCAGCGAGAATCAATAGGAGTTTCAGTGTGAACGCCTACGAATTAACCCAACAAATAAATGCTGTGCGTCAACGTGCTGATGCACTACAAAATCATGCCAATATGTCGCCACTACCGCCATCGGAAATTCTGCACGACTGTCTTGAAGAACTTAATACAGCATTAGAAGAACTAAGAGTGGCAGAAGAAGAATTACGTCAACAAAACGAGGAATTAACAAGTATTCGCTTTTCGTTGGAAACAGAACGCCAACGCTACAAAGAACTATTTGATTTTGCGCCAGATGCCTATTTGGTGACTAACATCGAAGGCAAAATATTAGAAGCAAATCGCGCTGCTACCGGCTTATTTAAAATATCACAAAAATATCTCCAAGGCAAATTACTTATCAACTTCATTCCAGAAAATCAGCGTCGTACCTTTCGTTCCCAGCTAATGCGTTTGCACCAGATCAAACAAATCCAAGATTGGGAAATCCAAATGCATACGCGTGAAGGAGATAAATTTAATGCTGCTATCAGTGTAACTACAGTGTGGGATCGCGAAGGTAATCCCAAGGGCTGGCGTTGGTTGGTACGGGATATTACCGCCCGCAAACAAGCAGAAGAAGAGTTACGGGCGATTAGGCTGGAAAATTTGCAACTCCAAGAAGCTACAAGGCTGAAATCCCAATTCTTGGCGGTTATGTCTCATGAACTGCGTACCCCCATGAATGCGATCTTGGGCTTTTCCCAACTATTGCTACGCCACCCATACAATCAGTTTCCTCCCCAAGCAAGAAACATGGTAGAACGGATTGTATCTAGTGCTAGACGCTTGCTAGCGCTGATCGAGGATATACTAGATTTTTCCAAACTAGAGGCTGGGCGGCTGGAGTTGAATTTGACAGAATTCAATTTAGCTGAATTGGTAACAACAACTGTAGAAGAACTGCACTGTTTAGCCCAGCAGAAACATTTAGGTTTAGATGTTTATATTAACCTGCAAAATCCTAATGTTGTTAATGATAGCGATCGCCTCCGCCAAATTTTGGTTAATCTGCTTTCTAATGCGATTAAATTTACCGATATAGGTAAAGTAAATGTGGAAGTATTAGAAATTCAAGAACGAGTGATGTTGCTTGTCAAAGATACAGGCATAGGCATTAGCGAAGCCGACTTAAAAAACATCTTTCAAGAATTTCGTCAAGTCAACCAATGTCTCACTCGTAAACATAGTGGTACTGGATTAGGACTAGCAATTGTAGATCAATTAGTGCGCTTGATGCAAGGCAGCATCACTGTAGAAAGTAAACTCGGTGAGGGTTCAACTTTTCGTGTGGAGTTACCAAGAGTAGTTAACAGCCATAATTAATAATTAAATATATTGATACAGCGCTTTCAACCCCTCTCTAACCTTCCCCGCTAGTCAGGTTACCGTGTACATACAAATGATCGAATCACCCCAAACCCCGAAAAACCTCACCTCCAGCCCCTCTTTGAACCTGCAAAGAGGACGGGGTGAGGTTTGATTTTAGGCTTTTCGAGTCAATTTGAATCCGGTTTTTCCGACTTCTGTGTACACCGTAGGCTAGCGGGGAGGGTGCGCGTAGCGCGGGTAGGATTCTTGTGTGAATTCTGATTGGTAAATGAGAAATTAACAATTATGTTCTTAATTGCCCTATTGCAGTGGAGTAATTCTGTTCAATTGGATTTAAGTCAGTTTGCATTTGTATAGGTAATCCTCGAATAAGTTCCCGAATCACGTCTGTTGCTGGTCTTCCAGTTTGTTGGCAATATTTTTCAAGCTTTTCGGCTTCACCTGATGCTAGGTTCAAGGTAATTCGCTTTGTTGCCCATTTTTTGTTCATCATTACTGAATATTTACCTAAAATGTTTTGGGTGTGTTCAGAAGTAAGTAGATGAACATAAATAAACGAAAGTTTCTAGTAACTAGTCAAAGCTTCAACCTATAGGAACTTCTGTAAGGGTAGCATTTACTACAAACTAGAAGTATCTTTGATGTTTAATTATGTTCATGTACTTCATACATGAAGAAACGGAAGACCAGCCTCTTTTAGGGATACTCTAATAAAGGTGTCATTGCCTCAACGAGAAATTCTAAAGTCTCTCATTCACTAGTTGCACCCTAAAAAGGCAGGCTGGTTTTTCTCATCGGAACCAAGAAAAGCTTTTAGCTTGTGATGTTAATGTTGTTCTCTTTAAGAAATTACTGTTTTGTAGGCTTGCTTTCCATACGTCTAAGGTATAAAACCCCTGTTAATTTTTTAAGTAATTACCGATACAAATTGGATAATCAGAAGTAGCAAAAACTATCAATAAATACAGATTAGACGAGATTAATAAAAAAATCCATTGATATTTTACGCTTAATGTAAATTAAAGTCATGTTTTAGAAACCGACAAGTGCTAAAGTAGCTAAACTGTTGGCTATGATGAATATTTTCATGCCCTCGTTGTGGGATTTTCCCCTGATTAACTGTTTTGCAAATGGGTGTGGGGATGTAAGGGTGTAGGAGGAATCAAATTTCCATTTCCTCTTGTGGGCATAATTGCCCGTGAGGGTCTTGCTTCCTTTTTAAGAATTGGTACTATAATCCGTGTTTCCTCGTTATAGGCTATTGCCCGTGGGAGTCTTGCACCATTCTTAACAAGAGCCAGAGGCTCTTGTTCTTGTTACCAGGTTCAACCTGGTAACAAGAGTTTGGAGGCTCAGCCTCCTGTTTGTTGCAACTCTTGCAAAATATAAATTTTAACGGGTTTAAGCTTTGAGCTTAAAACTTTTAGTTTGGGGCGTGATGCAAGATATGGACGAGAAGTTAAATATTAAACTGCTGTCGTTGATACAGCGACCAATATAAACCCTTTTGCTGTAACAAGTCTGTATGTGTACCGCGTTCGACGAGAACTCCTTTTTCTAACACCAAAATTAGATCAGCACGTTTTAAAGGTGCAAAGCGGTGAGCAATTAAAAATACAGTCCGTCCTTGAGAAACTTTTTGCAAGTTTTGTAGTACTTGCTGTTCGGTTTCACTATCTAGGGCGCTGGTAGCTTCATCTAAAATCAAAATCGGCGCTTGGGAGAGGAACAACCGCGCTAAGGCAATACGCTGTCGTTGTCCACCAGATAAAGCTGTACCCCTTTCGCCGACGTTGGTTTCGTAACCGTGGGGTAATTCACTAATAAAGTCGTGGGCAACAGCAAGTCTAGCAGCTTCTACTACTTGTTCAGCGCTAATCTCCGGATTACCAAGGGTAATATTCTCCAAAATTGAACCGTTGAATAAAAAGTCTTCTTGGAGAACAACACTAATTTGTTGACGCAAGGAAGTTAAATCAGCACTTTTAATATCAAAACCATCAATCAGGATGCGTCCTGATTCAATTTGATAGAGGCGTTGCAGAAGCTTAGAAAGGGTACTTTTACCAGAACCACTACGTCCGACAATACCGACAAATTGCCCTGGCTGCACGTTAAAAGAAATACCTCGCAGTACGGGTTCAGTATTTTGGCGGTAGCGGAAGAAGACTTGATCAAAAGCAACTTGCCCTTTGAGGGGTGGCAAAACTAAACCTGTGCCTGGTTCTGCTTCTGGGGCGACGTTGAGAATATCGCCAATCCTGTCTACGGAAAGGAGAACTTGTTGCAGATTTTGCCATAGTTGCACTAATCGCAGTAATGGCCCGGTAACTCTACCAGAAAGCATTTGAAAAGCAACAAGTTGACCAACAGTCAGTTTATTGTCAATGACTAACTTAGCACCAAACCAGAGAATGAGTAAGCTAGAGAAATTGGTGAGGAAATCACCGATATTGCTGCTGATGTTAGAGGTAGTGGAAGCTTTGAAGCCTGTGCGGATAAAACGGGCAAATAAACCTTCCCAGCGATCGCGTGCTACTGCTTCGGCGGCATGGGCTTTCACTGAATGAATTCCTGTCACCGTCTCTACCAAAAATGACTGGCTATCAGCACTGCGATTAAAGGTTTCATTCAGC
Organism: Fischerella sp. JS2; assembly: GCF_032393985.1. Lineage (NCBI taxonomy): Bacteria > Bacillati > Cyanobacteriota > Cyanophyceae > Nostocales > Hapalosiphonaceae > Fischerella > Fischerella sp. JS2. The sequence continues at coordinate 6,592,817 of NZ_CP135918.1, read as the reverse complement.
CAGTTGCGGAGAATTGGTGTAGCTACAAGTGTGAGGATGGCAAATAAAGGCAGCACAGCCAACGCCGTGAAGGTGAGAGGAATGCTGTAGTAAAACATCAATACCAGGTACACGACAGCAAACACACTATCTAAAACCACAGTCAACGCCGTACCTGTGAGGAACTGGCGAATTTGTTCCAGTTCTTGCACCCGCGCAACTGTGTCTCCTACCCGGCGTGATTCAAAATAAGCCAAAGGTAAGCGCATCAAATGGCGAAATAGCTGGGCGGACAAACTTAAATCCAAGCGTCGGGCGGTATGGGTAAAGACAAATAGCCGCAAAATACCAAGTACTGCCTCAAAAATTGCCACTAATAATAAGGCAAGTGCCATGACATCAAGAGTTGCCAAACTCTCTTGCACCATGACTTTATCGATCACGACTTGGGTAATCAGTGGCGTTGCTAACCCCAACATCTGTAACGTCAACGACGCCAGCAACACTTCCCCTAACAGTCCTCGGTACTGCCATACTGCTGGTAAAAACCAATTGAGGTTGAATTTTTCCTGCTTTTGGATTAACTCTACTTGCCACAGTTGCCCATTCCAATGTTCTTCCACCAAAGACTGCGGCAAAACTTCACAAGTGCGATCGCCATTGAGGGGATTGGCAATGAGTAAGCGATCGCCCCTGACAGCATAAACTACAACCCAGTTACCCTCAGCTTCTGGGGATGCACCCCACTGCAACAAAGCTGGAAATGACAACTGCTGCAAATCAAACCAACTCACCTGTAACCGTCGCAGCACAAAGCCTAACTTTTCTGCTGCTTCTACAACATGTTTCGGCTGCTGTCCTCTGACTTGTCGTTGTACCCATTCCAACTTCACAGGTTGATCTAATTGTTGTGCCACCATTGTCAAGCAAGCAGCAGCAGTGTTGCGGCTAGCAACAAACGGGTAAGTGGGGTGGGTGGAAGTAGGGGAGTGGGGGGAGTGTGTAGACGCGTAGCGGCTTAAGGTAAGGGTGGAGTGGGGGGAGTGTAAGGAGTCCCCCTTGTCCTCCTTGTCCCCCTTCTCTGCTTGCCTCCCTCGCCAAAACTCCTCAATCTGTGGTGTGGAAATTTCTGCCCATACTGTCACAGGCCAACGTACCACTACTACATCTTTACTAGCAGCTACAGCTTTGCATTCGAGGGGTAGTTCCTGCAAACTACCAAACCAATCATCCGCAGCTAAAGTTGCTAGGGGTTTACCAACTCCTTCTTCGCGCAAACGGACTTTACCAGTCGCAATCAAAAACTGATAACCCACTCCATCTTTTGGCCAGATTTTTTCTCCTAAACCGAAGCGTAGAGTTTCTGCCCGTTTTTTCAATAGAGTTTGCTGTTGTGGAGTTAACCAACATAGTGGTGCTTGTGTCCAAGGTAGAGAAGCTAGCACCCTTGTATGTGAAGACTCATCATCTATCAGCTTTAATTCACTTGCAGTTTTACCGTTAGCTTCTGAATTTTCTCTGCTAGCCATTTCTCAAACAACTCATTCTGTAGTGCTTGCTTTAGTTGAGTATCTTCCAATGAAGCTGGCAAAATTTGTTCTACACGAAACAAACCATAACGTTCTTCCAGCTCGATTGGCCCTACTATTTCCATTGGCCTTGCCACATCAATTGCTGCCCTGAGTGTATCAGGCAATGTTCCTCGGCTGACGGGCCCCATCATGCCGTTGACGATGCGATCCTCTGTGAGTGAATATTCTCTGGCTAATGCCTCAAAGCTAGCTCCTTCCTCTATTTGGGCTTGTAATTCCTCGGCTAGTTCTCGATTATCTACAATAATTCGCGAAATCACCACCCGATCCAGGAAGATCTTCCTTTCGATGAAATATTCTGGCAACTTTGGTTCTGTTACTACTGCTTTGAGTTTTTCTAACTTGAAGCTTAGAGCCACACTAGCGTGAAAAGAATCATAGTCTTTGCCATTATTTTGTAGCCATTCTTGAAAACTTTTTGGCTCTGTGAGTTGATTTTTCAGTCGAAAATCAATAATTGCCTGTTCAGTAAGAGCCGGACTAATAGCTATATCTTCGCGAGTTTGTAATTCTTTTTCTATTACATATTGACGTAGAATATCCCCAATGAATTGTCCTAATTTTCCAGAATTTTGCAAATACTTTACTGCTTGTCCAATCGAAATAGGTTGCTCATCAATATTTAAAAACGATGAAGATTCCATAAGGTAAGTACGTAAATCACCATAAGTTATTTATACATTTATTTCTCAGAGGAAATTCGTAAATTGCTTGGCAGGATTATGCCAAGTTTATATAGCCATAGTAAGACTTACAAGACAGAGTGGCAACTCCATCTTGTAAATATATCGTAAAAATATCTACCTAGTATCGGAAAATAATTAAGAGAGTATGGCAGAAACAACTAGTGGCGTTTGGGAAAAATAACTACGTATTCAAAATAAGCTGACAATCTCACGTTATTAGAATTACAATCCCCCGACTCTTACCGATTGAGATTAAGCAACTGTAATTGCCCAAAACCAAGCCAACAAAATCGCCGCGATCGCACCGATTAATGTATTCAAAATATTCACTAATTCGTTTGTTAACCAAGTGTATTTTGATTGCAATGTTGCTCCAATGACACTTTCTACATTTGTGGCAATAAATGCTGCTACTACGCACCAAAGTACACCCAAAAGTTCGACTAAACCAACAGCCCAACCCACAAAAGCAATAACCACTGAAGCCACCACCCCAGCTAAGGTTCCTTCTAAACTTACTGCTCCCTCAGTTCCACGGGGAACTGATTGTAGAGTGGTAATCAAAAAAGTACTCTTGCCATAGGCTTTCCCCACTTCACTAGCACAGGTATCAGACAGCTTGGTACTAAAACTGGCTACATAACCCAGGAGTAGTAGCGATCGCAGATCAGCGATCAAAGATTGGGTAACGGGAAGAATCCCCAACTCTAGCATTCCTACTCCTAAAGCGCACAGTGTCCCAATTAAAGCTGAACCCCAAACATTTTCCGGTCCTCTGGCGCCAGAACGCTTTTCAGCAATACCTTCAGCTTCTTTTTGGGTCATACCCATGCGTGTGACAAAAGAACCAACCAGAAAATAGAACATTACAACTATATATCCTCGCCAACCTAATGTCCCCCAAATCAAGACACCTAGTAACCAAGCGTGGAAGTAACCAGAGGTTGTAAGTAGTTTTTTGGGAGCAATCCAAGCCACAACTAACAAGATAGAATTCAGCACCACTCCCACTAGCCAGGGATTTACAGAGTTAATTAAAGCCAGCATTGTTTATGTGTTTGAGTATTTTATTCAAGCCACCAACAGGATATCCAAATTTTGGCTGGACTCCCAAACCCCATAGTCTAGTGTCCTAGTAAAATTACGCAGCAGAATTTTAAAGTTCAGGTAAAATTTTGATGCTGATTGATTAAAGACATGTAGAATCAGGTTATTTTCTCACGAAAGAAACAGATGATAGATGTAATTAAAGTTATCTGTAGTTTGAGATACCAGGTGAAAAATGTCATCGGATCTTGCTGGCAATTCCTTAGATAAAGCTAGAAGTTTTACATTTACAAATAATTCTGAGATTTTTACTGATAAACTTTCTCTTAAAGATCGAAACGATTATTACCAATTCACCCTTGAGGGTAAGAGCAGTTTTCAACTTGACTTGACTCGCTTAAGTGCTAATGCCAATGTCGAGTTGATTCGGGATGTGAATGGCAATGGTGTAGCAGACAAGGGAGAAGTCATTGCTGCTTCTAAGCGTACTGGTAAAAAAGCCGAATCAATCACCCAGATTTTAGAAGCCGGTACTTACCAGATTCGAGTTTATTCTCAGGGTAAAGCTAAAACTAAATATGACTTGAGTGTTTCGGCGACACCGATTGATAACGCAGGTAACACTATCGACACAGCTTGGGATATAGGTGAAATTTCAGCCAATACAGAAACTCTTAGCTATACAGATTGGGTAGGTAAATCCGACAGCTACGATTACTATAAGTTCAACATCAATACTGACGGCGATGTCACTCTGTCACTCAAAGATTTGGGTGCTGATGCAGATATGCGATTGTTGAATTGGCAAGGTGAGATTCTGGCGGGTTCTGCCAATATTACTAATACTGATGAATTTATTAGTAGTAGCTTAACAGCCGGAACCTATTACGTACAGATTTATCCATACAACGGCAATCAAACTTTTTACAATCTACGTTTATCATTAACACCGCCGGATTCTACGGTAATGATTCAAAGTTCAGATGAACTAGAATCAGTAGATGCTGCCAATAGCACATCTATCACACCTGCAACTGCTGGCAGTAACCAAGCTACACTCAGAGCAGATACGTTTGTATATACACCGACTTCAACACAAACTGTATTTTCTGGTAAAGGGAATATCGACTTTGGTAGCGGAGGGCGAGATATACTGGATCTCTCTGCTTTTGTATCTACACAAGTCCAAGCGTTTAACTATGCTAACACTGCCAATGGTGGTGTAGTTTACGATCCTGGTAATTCAGTTGCCCGTGTGTTTGATGCGATCGCTTTCTCTGACGGTAGGCAAATTTTCTTTGAAGGTATCGACACTATTAAGTTTGCAGATACTGTAATTGACTTATCGGTAATCCCAAATGATCCGCTATTTAGCCAACAATGGAACTTGCACATGATGGATGTGCAGAAAGCATGGCGGTTCACAACAGGCTCAGATCAGATTCTACTTGGAATTGAAGATACAGGATTAGCAACTGACATTAACGGCTACCTTCACCCTGATTTGCGATTTACCGAAAGTATTAGTTCTAACTATTTTGATGAATATTCCTCTGATTCTCACGGAACTTTAGTCCAAGGAACGATCGCTGCTGCTAGCAATAATAATATTGGTATCGCTGGCATCAACTGGAATTCTACGCTAATGCATGTCGATGTTGTTGGTGGTAACTCCGGAGATTATAGTTTAGCTGATGCGACACAGATATTAATCAATTGGGCAGATAGTCAAAATAAGCGTTTAGTTATTAACCTCAGCCTAGCTGGTGGTTACTCCACAGCATTTGAACAGCTAATTGCTAACAATCAAGACGATGTTTTGTTTGTCATCGCTGCTGGCAATGGTAATCAGAGTACCATTTCGAGTCCTGCCGATTTAGCTAAGAAGTACCAAAATGTGATCTCCGTTGGGGCTTGTTGGGGAACTCGAGACTACTACGGCAATGCGAAAACACCAGGAACAAGAGTTGATTATCCGAGTGCAGGTATACAGTGGTATGGTTCTAACTATGGGGAAGGTTTAACTCTAATGGCCCCAACAGAATTTACCTCTACCAGTGCTACTCGCAACACATCTGAATCTTTCTACAATAACTTCGACTACATAAACTATTTCAGTGGTACTTCCGCAGCAACAGCAAATGTTACAGGAATTGCATCATTAGTCTGGAGTGTTAATCAAGGGTTAACAGCCACACAGATACGTTCGATTCTTTCAGACACTGCTTACGATCTTGGTGATCCTGGTTATGATACAGTCTACGGCTACGGTGTTGTCAATACTGATGCTGCTGTACGTCGGGCGCTGGCTATTGCAAGGACTTAAGGGGGAAAGATGAAGGGGGAAGGGTGAAGGGTGAAGTGTAGTGATCGCATCTAGCATAGCTAGCGCCATGTCATACCATTTCACAAAATTCTTGATATAAATCCTCCTCCTTGTCCCCCTTGTCCCCCTTGTCCTAGTTTGTCGCCAAATGTATCAGACTTATGATGAAACGGTATGAGCGATCGCTTGGAGATAATTGGGATGGTGTGTAGGTAAATCGTTCAGTTTGTTCTTGTACTTGATTCCTAATTCCTAATTCAATCCTAAATCTACCGCTATTCGATGAGCGCAGGCAAAACCAGAAAAAGCCACTGCATTTAAACCCTGTCCGGGAAATGTACTATCTCCTACACAATAAAGTCCCCCAATTGCTGTTCTATTAAACGGCATTGCTAGCAATCCCCGCAATTTCCGTCGCGGAATTGGCCCGTAAGTACCATCCTCACGACCTAAAAAGCGACGATGAGTGCGTGGTGTTCCTACTTCCAGGTAGTCTAAGCCTGCATCTAACCCCGGAAATATCTTCTCCAAGCGTTCGATAATTCGCCAAGCAGCTTTCTCTTTGTTTGCTTCATAATTCTTTACAGATAGACCTTGCCAATCATTTATCCAATGTGGTGTAAAGGCGTGAATGATATGATAACCAGCTGGTGCTAAATCCGGGTCAAGCAACGTGGGAATCGACACAAAAATAGTACCTTCAGAATCTGCCATTTTCTCCCAGTCTTCTAATAAAATATGATGGCATTCTGTCTTGGCAGGTAAACAAGATGCCTGAATGCCCATATGCAGACTCAAAAAGCTAGGCGATTTCTGATATAATTGCTGCCACTTTTTCTCATTAGACGGAAAATTTTTTTGCGGTAGTAATTTCTGAAAAGTATCCCAACGTGTAGCATTAGAAACAATACGCTTAGCACGATAGATTTGGCCATTAGCTAATTTTACACCTACGGCTCGTCCCTTTTCTGTGAGTATTTGCGTGACTTTCGTTTGGTATTTAATGTTACCTCCAGCTTGAATCAGACCTTCTACAAGCTTTTGAGCGATTTGACCCACACCACCTTTGGGATAGTTCACACCACCATAGTGTCTGTCGGAAAACACCATTCCCGCATTGATCATCGGTGTCATGTCTGCTGGTACTACCGACCAGCAATAGCATTCCATATCGATAAATTTCAACAATAGGGGATCTTTTATGTATCGTTGTGCTACATTTCCAGCATTTTGTGGCAAATACCTTAATAACCCCAAACAAGCCAAGGGATGTTGAAAAAACATCCGCAGCAAATAGCGTGGCTCTTCTAAAGATAAGAGAGCCATGCAATTTAAGCAGTGAAATACTCGCCAACATTCGTCATAAAATCGACGAATACCCTTTGCTTCGTGGGGAAAATAGGCGATGAGATTTTGTAAGAACTTTTCGTAATTCCGCTCAACCCTCAGATCAAGACCATTAGGCAGATGATAATGAATCTGCACCATGTCAGGAATTACTTCTAAGCTGACATTCACAGCATCTAAAGCACGGGTGAGTAAGTTGGTTGTACCGCGTTGTCCAAACCCGAAAATCATCGAAGCGCCAACATCGAAGCGATAACCATGTCTTTCAAAATAGCCAGCACTGCCACCTGGAATGAGATAGCGTTCTAAAACAAGTACTTTGGCCCCTTTCGCGGCCAATTGAGTTGCTGTCACCAGACCACCAATCCCAGAACCAATGATAATTGCATCATAATAGGGATCGGTGATCGGGGAGCGAGGATTGGGAATTTTCGCTATGGAGTTAGCCATTTAAAAGGTAATAGGGAAAGGGAAACGGGGAACAGAGCAACAAGATTTTTTGAATTTTATGTATTTTATATAACAAATCAAGTTACCATATTTTACGTTTTTAATACCCTGATCCTTAATTCCAAAAAAAAGAGGGAAAAGCCTGCGATCGCTGGCCAATCCCGTCTGCCGATCCTTAAAGAGAGGAGAACACTGACTATTAATATAACTTTGATTGAGAAAGACTGTCAACTATTAATGAAAAATATTATCAATAATTTTTAGAAGAGTGTCTATTATAGCTAATAGCCGGATATCGGAAAGAGTATTATGATGTTTCAGTTGTTATACAATCACAGAACGCCTAATTCCGGCTATGACGCTACAATTGCGTGTTTATGTTCCACCGCATCCCTTAATCAAGCATTGGTTAGCAGTTGCCCGCGATGCTGCTACACCTTCAGTATTATTTCGCAGTGCTATGACTGAATTGGGACGCTGGCTTACTTATGAAGCTGCCCGAGAATGGTTGCCTACTCAAGATACAACGGTGCAGAGTCCTTTAGGTATCTGTCCGGCAACTTATATTGATCCAGAGGTTCCAATGGCAGTAGTGCCGATTTTGCGAGCAGGCTTAGGATTGCTAGAAGGAGCCCAAACATTACTACCACTGGCATCAATTTACCATCTTGGTTTAGTGCGGGACGAAATAACTCTACAACCATCTTGTTACTTGAACAAACTTCCAGAAAAATTTCATCCTCAAACACGAGTACTAATCACCGATCCGATGTTGGCTACAGGCGGATCAATTATTAAGGCAATGGAAGAATTAACACAACGGGGAGTTGATCCGGCTTTAACTAGAATTATTTCTGTGGTTGCAGCTCCCCCAGCTTTACAAAAATTAGGCGCGGCTTATCCTGGTTTAATAATTTACACTGCGACCATAGACGAGCAGGTAAATGAACGGGGATTTATTGTCCCAGGTTTGGGAGATGCAGGCGATCGCACCTTTGGGACTTAAGCTAGTATGCAGCTAGAAGTGGAAAGTTATTAAACAACCTAAAAGTGCAGCTTTTTTTATTGGCGGTAATAGATATGAGTCAGCGTGATGGTTTTGCAAGTGGTTTTTTCTTCGGAGCGATAGTTGGTAGTGTAATAGGTGGTGTTTTGGGTGCAGTTGTTGCTTCTCGCGCCGATAGCGAGTTAGCAGCAGAACAAGAGGAGCAAATCTCTATGAACCCAACAGAAGCCAAAAAATTATCTCTGCGACGGCCTCATATGAAGAGTTCAGAAACCGACAGCATAGAGATGGAAACAGCACGGCGATCGCTAGAAGATAAAATAGCCCAGTTAAATGCCACAATAGATGAAGTGCGGCAGCAACTGGGCAACGTTAATAGTAACTCCGCTCAGGCGATCAATGAAAGGCCTCTCACGAAAGATGCTTGAGAATCGGGAAAGAGGACAACTTATCAGTTATCAGTTATCAGTTATCAGTTCTCAAATTAAACTGGTAACTGTACCCTACGGAAAGCCTATGAGCGCGTCTACACTGTTAACTGTTAACTGATTTGGTGAAAACGTACACCATGACCTGAGCTAGCTTAAAATCTAAGATATAAGACCACAATAGACACTTACACAGGAAAGGAAACTAACCAATCCATGTATTTACTGATTTCCACACTTGCTACTTTCATCAATATTTATAGCACCCTCTTAATTATTAGGGTTTTACTGACTTGGTTCCCCAACATCAACTGGTATAATCAACCATTTGCTGCTTTGAGCCAAATCACTGATCCCTATTTGAATATTTTCCGTAACATTATTCCCCCATTAGGTGGAATTGATTTTTCTCCGATCTTGGCATTTTTAGTACTCAATATCATTGGCTCTTTGTTGATACAAGGTGTAAACTCTCTGGCAAGCCTGCCATCTTTTGGGTGAATGCAGAGCAAAAAAATATCTGAGTTTGTTTGTAGAGACGGCAGATGATCAACGTCTCTACAACTTATCTGTTTGTGTAGATAGGACAAGTTGCTTACAACTCAGGATGTAGCCAATTAAAAAGTCCTAAAGAAGCAACTGTCCCCACAAAATGAGCAGTAATACCAGTCATACTAGCCGTAGCGACAAAAATGTCGAGCGAGCGAATAATACGACTCGGGTCATAGATTGCTACTCCCTGGGGCTGGGCGATAGATTTGGACAGTAGCACACCTAAACCTGAGCCTCCTCCCAGAATAGTCAGCAACATGCCTACGAAACCGGCAATCACAGCAACCCGCAGCACCTTCATAACATCTGCTTTTTGTGGATGTAAGGCGGGATTAGGATTGCGGAGTCGTTTGGCAAAGCGAGTGAGGCGAAAAGCTAAATAAAGAGTAAATAACAGAGCTAAAATGCCACAAACTCCCCAAAATATACTAATGCCAATTCCAGGGGTTGTACCTTGAGTGTAGGTAGGAACTGGTACTCCTGGGGTGGGTGCTACTGCTTGACTAAAGCTACGACCTGAGATAGCAAATATTAACATTAACGCGGAAGCAGCTCCCAACCCAAGCTGTAACCAGAAGCTAACCCAACCAACAAGGCGTAAAATGTTGGCAATTCTTTCTATTTTGGGATTAAGAGTGTATACTTCCGATTGAGCTTGCATGGTTTTTGATCAGACTAGAACAGGATAAAATCTTTCTGATCTCAACCATAGGTATGTCCTTAAAGAATAACGACCTTCCCAAGAAAGAATATGCTTGGCTCAAACTCATACTTCAGTCGCTGTATTAAGAAGTATGACAATTGCAATCAGAACAATAAAAGGGAACGGGGATAGGGGACAGGGGATTGGGAATGATTAATAACTATTACCCATTACCCATTACCAGCAACACTAAACTCCTGATTCTGAGTAGAGTGTTCTATATCACGATAGTGGGAATCTAGCCAACAACGCGGTAAAGACTCACCAGAGGGGAACATCATTTCCCACTTCACGTAGGAATCAGGTTCTTGTAATTCTTCGCCTGCGTGAGTTACCCCCATTACTTCTTTGATACAGGGGTTGAAGAGTCGGTCTAGAGTCAAAATCTCGACTAGAGTTCCTGAGGGTTTATGCATCAAGAACATAGTAATTCTCCCATGTCAAGAGCTACTAATTAAATCCTAGATCGAACTCATTCTTTAGACTTAATTCCGAAATAGTTTGCAAAATTAATACACATCAAGATATTAATTGGCTTTACTTATACCAATTTAAATAATGTTTGCGACAATGTTTGCGACAGATAACCCCACCCGCCTAACGGCACCTCCCCTTAGCAAAGGGAGGGTTGGGGTGGGGTCTTATATAATCCATGTATTGTATTCTTTTTTCAAATTGGTATTAGCTTGCGTTGGCTTGCCAGACTACTAGCTTCGTAAAAATCAAATAGGCGTCCTAGAAGTAAAAATCATATTTGATGTATGATGTTTTCCTATTTAGATAATATTGATACTGTAATTAATAGTTTAAAAATTAGAAGACGAATTCTAAGTAAAAATGTTTCTTGTCGAACTAAAATTTTTAATATTGTGCCATTACAAAAACTGTCTATTTTCTCTCTCAAAAATTAGACTAAATGAATTATTGAGATAATTATAAGATTGCTAAAATATGCTTTTATTTAAATCTTGTAATTGTCATATTGCCCGTAGACATCCGCTAGGACTGTTTTGCAGAGGATAATTGATTTCAGGTCTAAAATTTAGGCTTGTTGATGTTGCTGCTAGATTTCAATTATGCGATTTTTATAAAAAAATTGGAACATGTTTGTACTATTTTCGACATTACATATAAAAGCAACTCCTACAATTTTTGGTCAAAAATATGCAAAAATTTTTCAAGTCTGTTTTGACAATTTCTGCGTTATCTTCTTTAGTAATCACTCCTATTTTTCTATCAATTAGTGCTGCTTCTGCTCAACCTATTCCTATTAAAAAAGGTACAGATGCTAGCTACGTTGGCGCTGGTTTTGCTGCTGGTGTTACCAGTGGTGGACAAAACAATGATGATGCTACTTTCGGTGGTAATGTTGCTGGTCGTTTGAAGCTTGGTAATACTCCTTTTTCTGCACGCGGTCAGATCAACTTTAGTAGTGAGACGAGCGCTATCACTCCCTATGTTTCCGCTGACGTAGGTATCGCTAAAAACACTAATGCTTTTGTGGGTGTTGGTTATCAATTTATAGAGTCAAACGGCAAACCAACCCCTAGTGGTAACAAAGATGCTGTGGCAGTGGTTGCTGGTGTAGAATCTGAAGTTGCTAAAAACTTTCTCGTTTATGGTAATACCACTTTAGGAATTAATGCTTATGAAAATAGCTCTGCTTCTGCTGTAAGTATTAATGGTGGTATCGGCTATCGGTTTAAGTAGCTTGGTTGTTTGGTTAGCCAAAAAAAAATTGGAGAACGTAACAAATAACTGATAATTTATAAGTAACATTGCTGGGTTTGCTAAGTATTGTATTACTGAAAAACCCAGCTTTTTGTCGTGTTAAAATTAGACTATTCTTCTTATTACCGACCGGATTACCGGGAAACAATTAGCCGAATGGGTGCTTCTAAAATTCACGCTTCGGCGCTTCCGATGCTTTCTTGAGAACACAATATAATTAGCAATGGTTAAATCCGCTCCTCTTCCCATCGCCAGCCGTAAGCCTTCTAAAGTAGAAGCAATCAAAGAACGCAGTAATTTTTTGCGTGAACCAGTCGCTACAGAAATTCTCCAGGATACAACGCATTTTAGCGAAGATGCGGTACAAATCCTCAAGTTTCACGGGTCTTATCAACAGGATAACCGGGATAATCGGATAAAAGGGCAGGAAAAAGATTATCAGTTTATGCTGCGGACAAAAAATCCTGGTGGTTTTGTACCGCCGCAGTTATATCTGGCTCTAGATAAACTAGCTGATGAATATGGCAATCATACTTTGCGTGCTACCACCAGGCAAGGATTTCAGTTACACGGAATTTTAAAGAAAAATCTCAAAGCAGCGATCGCTGCTATTGTGACTAACATGGGTTCGACGCTGGGAGCTTGTGGTGACTTGAACCGCAATGTCATGGCTCCTCCAGCACCTTTTAAAAATAAAGCAGAATACCAGTATGCCTGGGAATATGCTGAGAATGTCGCTGAGTTACTCACACCACAAACAGGCGCTTACTACGAAATTTGGTTAGATGGCGAAAAAGCCATCAGTGGTGAAGAAAGTCCAGAAGTCAAAGCAGCAAGAGAACGCAATGGCACTGGTACTATTTTCCACGACAAAGAAGAACCGATCTACGGCACATACTACATGCCACGCAAATTCAAGGTTTGCGTTACGGTTCCCGGTGATAACTCGATTGATTTGTATAGCCAAGACCTCACCTTAGTGGTAATTACTAACAACGAAGGAGAACTAGCAGGATTTAATGTCTTTGCTGGTGGTGGTTTAGGACGTACACACAACAAAGAAGAAACTTTCGCCAGAGTTGCAGATGAAATTTGCTACGTGGCAAAAGAAGATGTTTATGATATGGTGAAAGCCATCGTTGCCACTCAAAGAGATTATGGCGATCGCACAGACCGCCGTCACGCCAGATTAAAATATTTAATCCACGATTGGGGCGTTGATAAATTCCGGGCGATGGTGGAAGAATATTTTGGCAAACCGCTAGAACCCTTCCAACCTCTACCACAGTGGAAATATGAGGATTTCCTCGGTTGGCATGAACAGGGCGATGGTAAGCTGTTTTTAGGTATTTCTATCGACAATGGCCGGATCAAAGATGAAGGTGACTTCCAACTGAAAACAGCTTTACGGGAAATTGTCGAACAGTACAACTTGCCTATCCGCCTGACTCCTCACCAAAATGTAATTCTCTACGATATTGAACCTGAAATTAAACAAGCTATTGAAGAGACTCTCAATCGTCATGGTATTGTCACCAATGTAGACAGCATCGACCAAATTTTCCGTTACTCAATGGCCTGTCCTGCATTACCTACTTGCGGTTTAGCAATTACAGAATCAGAACGAGCTATTCCCGGAATTCTAGAACGGATTCGCACTTTGTTAAATAAAGTGGGTTTACCAAATGAGCATTTTGTGGTAAGGATGACAGGATGCCCTAACGGCTGCGCTCGTCCTTATATGGCAGAATTAGGGTTTGTAGGTAGTGGTCCAGAAAGTTATCAAGTGTGGTTGGGTGGTTCGCCAGATCAAACTAGATTGGCACAGGCTTACACTGATAAATTGCATCATAATGATATCGAAACTTTCCTAGAGCCAATTTTTGTCTACTTCAAGAAATCACGTAAAAAAGGTGAAAGCTTTGGGGATTTTTGCGATCGCGTTGGTTTTGATGCAATTCGTAAGTTTACCGAATCCTACAAATCGAAGATTGCTAAAGCTTTAAATGTTGGACGTCATCGGATTACTGTCCGGGATGATATTTATGCTGTGCTGAAGAAAACTGCTCAAAGTCAAGGAAAGTCAATGACGGATGTGGTGGATGAAGCTTTAAAACTTTACTTGAAAACAGAGTGATACAGATCCCCGACTTTTCCAAAAAGTCGGGGATCTCGTTACCTTACCATTGTTTGTAGTAAGGACTTCAGTCCTTGCTTTAAAGGTGAGGACTAAAGTCCTCACTACAAACTAGATTTTTACACTAGTCCTGAGTAACTATTTTTTAACACCTGTTCTATTGAACCCAGTTTCTTGAACTCAGTGATCATTAAAGACGCTCTTGTTTGTTTATGATTGAGCATGTCTTTGAGGGGTGTGAGTAAATTCACATCTGGATCTGCTTGAAGTGCGACTTCCGCAGCTTGCAAAACCTGTGATGCGATCGCGAAAATCTCTTGATTGTTAAATCCTTCTTTTGCAGAGATTTGATGTTTTTTAGCGTCTGGAATTATTGCTCTTCCTGGTAATGACGTATCCAAAACCAGACCTTTTAATAATGCTAGCAATGCAATATAAATAAAAAAGTCATCACAACTATCAAATGATTTGAATTCTATTCGCCCTACTTCTGCTGGAATACGTGCTATTTTTGTCAGTGAAGGTGTGGACTGAATCAACTGTTCAGGTTTTTCTACAAATACAATCGCTGCGGCTCTTTTACCTGTTCTGATAAATGTCCTTACTGATAAACCTTCCCATAAATCACCATTATAAAACGGAGAACTAAAACTAAAAGGAACAATATAAGGACTGTAGTAAGTTAGCTTCTTCGCAACATCAATTAAATTTTCATAAGATAAACCAGGGGATGATAAATTTAAATCTGGCCCATAGCTAACCATAAAAATATGAGCAGTTTGTTCATCAGGATTAGCCTGTAAGATGCTACGTTCATATTTATTGAGTGGAGGTTTAGGCTCAAAAACAGTTTTGTAAGGATTAAAACTAACTAAAATTGGTGAAAAATCAAATTGTGTAGCCACTTGATGTAGCAAGCAAAAACTTTCTGACAATTCATTAACAGCAGTTTTAATATCAGAATTTATTGTTGTTCTAATTTCAATTCCTTTGGGAATACAATCTATAAGTTTTTGCGTATCTTCTGCAAATCTCTCAAACCCTTCAATATACCACCTTTTCTTCCTAATACCAGCGTCTCCAATACACAATTGTGTTGAGTCGTTAGGGTATATGGGTAATTGTTCGATAATTTGATTAAAATCAATAAATTTTGTGCAAGAAAAATCTGCAAACTTTCCTTCTGAATTTAGAAAAGCAACTTCATGCTCAATTCCAAAATAAAACATTATTTAGACCTTATTTTTTAACTTGATATTCTTGGAAATCAACCTAATTTAACTAAAGCCAAACGATACATATTTACTAAGGGCGGGATATACGAAAACAAGAAGCGATTGATTAGAGAAAAACGCTTTAAAT
Source organism: Fischerella sp. JS2 (assembly GCF_032393985.1). Classification (NCBI taxonomy): domain Bacteria; kingdom Bacillati; phylum Cyanobacteriota; class Cyanophyceae; order Nostocales; family Hapalosiphonaceae; genus Fischerella; species Fischerella sp. JS2. Next base: position 6,577,471 of record NZ_CP135918.1, on the reverse strand, counting down.
ACTTTTTTGGCAAATCACTAAATCTACAAATCTCCAATATTTGATAGCGAGAATCCCAATTTTTAATTTTATGGATATCAGAAATTCCCCAATCAAACTTGGCTGATGTGTATTTCAGGGAGTCGTGGTGCTTTTGGTTTTTTACCATCAAAGGTGACATAGAATCAAAAGCAAACCATGAACCCGGAAATTCTTGCAAGAGATTAGCAAAAAGCTGCTGTACGTGTTTTTCATTTAGATACATCAGCACACCTTCTGCTACAAACATACAAGGTTGTACACCAACAGCTTTCACACACTCAAACCAATCTGTATCCAAACAAGAAGCGGTAATAAAATGACGACGTTCTGTTTTTGGGAAAAACTGCTGACGCAGTTGCATTGCATCTGGTAAATCTAAATCAAACCAGCGTACTTGTCTGTTATCTACCCGTTCAAAACGCGTGTTTAATCCTGCACCAATTTCGACAACTACACCTTGCGGATATTTTTTTAGGTAAGTGCGTACCCAATTGTCAAGGATCATACCTCGCAAGCAAGTACCTGTTTGCGAGTTATTTGCAGTAGCAAATTTAGCAAAATCATAATCAATTGCTTCTAGAATCTCGACTGATTTAGGATCTACAATAATCGGCTCAGGTTGCTTGATTTCCTTAGCCCTTGCCCATAGGGTAATTAATAATGTTTCTTGTATTACACCAAGATCAACTTTAGTTTTGGTCATTAGTATCTATTAACTAACCCTTTTTAGAAAACTTAATTACAAAAATTCTCAATAATTTTAACACAACAAAAAACGATAAAGAAGAGAAAGAGCCTTAGACATAGGAAAAATTAAAGATGTAAATAAAATTACCATATAAAATGGATAAAAAACTTATGATGCAAAGTTTCTAGCTTCAGCCCTCAGCCATCAGCCTCATGCCTTCTTGTACTAGGATGGATTTGGGAAAAGCTAGAGGCGTGAGTTTATGACAAGTGCCGTTCAATCTCCCTACAGCAGTGAACAAATAGCAGCATGGCTGCGTGGATTACTGACTATTGCTTGGGCAGATGGTGACTTTGACGACCAAGAACAAGAATTAATTGCCAGCATCACCAAAGATGAACTGGCTCCTGAGACAAACTTAGAATCTTTAGATATTATTGAACCAGAGGAATTGGCTACTGTTTTAGGCAGTGGTACGCCAACAGCAGAAAATTTCTTACGTACAGCTGTGATGGTGGCGATCGCTGATGGTACATATTCTAAAAGCGAAGACTATCTTCTACACGAGTTGTGTAAGGCTTTGGGAGAACCAGAGAACTTACTCGAGGCCCTGCGTCATACTTTAGAATTTCATCCAACAGAACCAGTAGAACAGCAGCTAGAGACTCCTTTAATCCTCGCACCTACAAAGCGACAACTTGACGCATTACACCCAGTGCGCGAATGGCTAGATGGACTAGACATCGAAGATCCCAGAGTTGCCCGCTTTTTATGCAAAATGATTCCTTCCCAGTGTCCATTTGAGCGTGATGTAAAGTTATTTGGACGCAAAGTCGTGCATATCCCACCGTTGTGTAAACTTAATCCGCTTTACGATCAGCTAGTCGGCTTACGTTTCCGCGCCCTCTCCTATTTAGCAGATGAATGTGGTGAGGATGTTTCGGAATATATTTAGTTAGTGGTTAGTGGTTAGTGGTTAGTGGTTAGTTGTTAAGAACCAACAAACAACCAACAACAACCTACTACACTACTAACTACTAACTACTAACAAACAACCAATTATGCAATTCATCGATCAAGCAGAAATTGAAGTAGCAGCAGGTAAAGGAGGCGATGGGATTGTCGCTTTCCGACGAGAAAAGTATGTACCAGCTGGTGGGCCATCTGGCGGTAATGGCGGTAAGGGCGGTTCGGTGCTTTTACGTTCTGTAGAAAGTCTGCAAACCTTACTTGACTTTAGATACAACCATCGTTTTCAAGCAGAAAATGGTTCTCGTGGTGGCCCAAATAATCGCACCGGGGCAAATGGCAAGGATTTAATTATTGAAGTTCCCTGCGGTACGGTGGTTTATGATGCCGAAACAGAGGAAATAATCGGGGATTTGGTAGAACCTGGGCAAGAGTTGCTAGTTGCCAAAGGTGGTAAAGGTGGACTGGGTAATCAGCATTTTTTGAGTAACCGTAATCGCGCCCCGGAGTACGCCTTACCAGGGTTACCAGGAGAAGTAAAGCAGCTGCGTTTAGAGTTAAAACTTCTGGCAGAAGTAGGGATTATTGGTTTACCAAATGCTGGAAAATCTACTTTAATATCTGCTTTATCAGCAGCACGTCCCAAAATAGCTGATTATCCCTTCACTACTCTTGTGCCTAATTTGGGTGTGGTACGTAAACCCAATGGTGATGGTACAGTTTTTGCTGATATTCCGGGATTAATTGCAGGTGCTTCCCAAGGGGCGGGATTGGGGCATGAATTCTTACGTCATATTGAACGTACGCGAGTGCTGTTGCACTTAATTGATGCTACTAGTGAAGATGCGATCGCAGACTATAAGATTATTCAACAAGAATTGCAGGACTACGGCAGGGGTTTATCAAATCGTCCACAAATTTTAGCTCTCAACAAAATCGATGCGGTAGATAGGGAAAGTGTAGATTTAGAAGCATTGGCAACACAACTTAATCATCTTTCCCACGCCCCAGTATTTTTAATTTCTGCTGTTACTGGTACTGGTTTAGAGCCAATGCTACAGGAAATTTGGTCAGTGCTAGAGAAAATTTAATTGATATTAAAGTTAAGCCATTATTTGAATGCCTATTTTTTCTCTGTCTATTCATAAAATAGGTTAATGTCTGTGAAAAGTTATAAAAATGCAAAAAGGCAAAAAAGTATAAGTAGTTACGCGGACATTGAGGGGAATTATAGCAGTTTTCAGTTGTGTGAATTACAGTCGAAACCCCACCCCGCCAAAGCTGTGCTTTTGCTCTTCTCCTCGCTTGCAGGGAGATTGGGGTTCAAGCGTATTGCATCTATCCAAACGAGAACAGCTATATAAAATTTAGTCAAAAGATATAATGAATAAATTTTTACATTTATTTACGTATATCTACATCATAAAAACTTACAATAGATAACCGAATAGTATTGACTTAATATCAAGTTAATTTAATCGTTAGTAAAAAAATATCTGTCATGCGTGCCAGTATAGTTTTTGCTGCGTCTACAGAATTATAACTGTTCAATCGGGTTTAATATTTCAACAAAACCAGGGTGCTAATACCAATTCAAATAATGTTTGCGACAGATAACCCCACCCGCCTAACCCCACCCTCCCCTTGGAAAGGGGAGGGTTGGGGTGGGGTCTTATATAATCCATGTGTTGTATTCTTTTTTCAAATTGGTATAATTTTGTAAAAATTCTGGATACACTTACTTACCCATCTACACAGTGTGATAGAGGATGTATACTCATAGCAAATTTTTGAATCTTAGCGTTGAAGAATATTTACAATTTGAACTAGAAAGCCGAATCCGTCACGAATATTTGGCTGGGCAAGTCTATCCAATGCGAGAAGATAGTGATAAAAGTAAAGTCATTACTGGCAATATATTGACCCGATTACGTACACATTTGTTTTGTACAAACTATCGAGTTTATTCATCAGAAATGAAGATTAAAATTCCTAAATTAAACATCTTTTATTATCCAAATATCTCTGTTACCTGCAACCCTCAAGATCGAGAAAAATTTTACAAAAGTCAACCTTGTTTGATAGTGGAAGTATTTTCATCAGCAACGGAACGTATTCATCGTAATGAAAAGTTGATGAATTATCGGCAATTACAAAACTTACAAGAATACATTTTAGTTTCAGAATCTGAAATCAAAGTTGAAGTGTACCGCAAAAACAATCAGAATAACTGGTTTGTGGAAGAACTGGGAAAAGAAGATAATCTGCAATTATCTTCGGTAGACTTAGAAATAGCGATCGCAGATATTTATGAAGATGTAAAAATCTAAATTTCATGTTATTCTCTGCCTGAATAGCATGGAAGTTTAATGATGCACAAACTATTAGTTACTGGAGCTAGTGGATTTTTAGGTTGGCATCTTTGTCAATTAGCAAATCTAGATTGGGAAGTCTATGGAACCTACTTGACTAATTCTGTAGAAATTCCCAATACCAAAATGCAGAAAGTCAATTTAACAAACTTTCAAGAACTAAAACAGGTATTTAATAAAATTCAGCCAGTCGCAGTCATTCATACCGCAGCGCAATCACAACCTAATTATTGCCAAAATCATCCTGAGGAATCTTACACAACTAATGTTATAGTCTCCCAAAATATAGCTGGTTTGTGTGCAGATGCTTCTATTCCTTGCGTATTTACATCTACCGACCTTGTTTTTGATGGTTTAAATCCTCCTTATCGAGAAACAGATTCCCTATGTCCTGTAAATAGATACGGTGAGCAAAAAGCGATGGCAGAAGTGGGAATGTTAGAACGCTATCCGATGACTGCCGTGTGTAGAATGCCATTAATGTTTGGTGCAGCTACACCCACTGCTACCAGCTTTATCCAGCCGTTTATCAAAACTCTGCAAGAGGGCAAAGACATAAAATTATTTATAGATGAATTTCGCACACCAGTAAGTGCCACTACCGCAGCCAAAGGATTATTATTAGCATTAGAAAAAGTGCAAGGAATAATTCACTTGGGTGGTAAAGAAAGAATTTCTCGTTATGATTTTGGACGTTTATTAGTAGAAACATTTCAATTACCCACTGCTGGATTAAAAGCTTGTCGGCAACAAGATGTAAAAATGGCTGCCCCCAGACCCAGTGATGTTTCTTTAGACAGTTCTAAAGCTTTTGCATTAGGGTATCAACCTCTATCTTTGAGAGCAGAATTAGAGAAATTAGTCAGCAAATAGAGAATTTTCTATTTAAATGTTATGGGACTTACGCAAAATCGTTAAGAAATGAACCGCATAGACGCGCTCATAGGCTTCTGAAAGTAGCCTATGAGCGCGTCTAATGCGTTCTTTGCGGTTCGTTTTTTATATTTAGTATAAGTCCTTTTCTATTTAGTTCTTAGTTTTTATATTCAGACACATTCATTACTTGTCTGTTTTTTGAGTTGTAAACTCCTATGATGCCATTAATTACTTGCTGCAAATCTTCATCTGTGAGATTAGAACTAGAAGGCAAGCACAGACCGTTTGTAAATAAATCTTCTGCCACTGCACCACCAATAGATTCACATTCAGCAAAAACAGGCTGGAGGTGCAAAGGTTTCCAAACTGGACGAGACTCTATTTGCTGTGCAGCAAGTGCTAGGCGCACTTGTTCTCTATCTGCACCAAAAGCTTGAGGATTGATCGTTAAGCAGGTTAGCCAGCGAGTAGCCTGTCCATAATTAGCTTCTGGCATAAATTCTATTCCTGGTAAATTTCCCAAAGCAGAGGTATAAATCATAAAGTTGCGTCGTCTTGATGCAATTCGTTGTGGTAAAACACGCAACTGACCACGACCAATGGCAGATGCAATGCTACTGAGGCGATAGTTGTAGCCAATTTCTGAGTGTTGGTAGTAAGGAAAGCGATCGCGTGCCTGAGTTGACAAGAAACGAGCTTTTGCCACTAATTTTGAGTCATCAGACACCAACATGCCACCACCAGAGGTGGTAATGATTTTATTACCATTGAAGGAGTAAATACCAATTCGTCCACAAGTACCAACATAACGTCCTTTGTAGGTAGCACCTAATGCTTCTGCTGCATCTTCAATTAAAGGAATATCATATTGATTGCAAGCTTGGAGAATCGGATCAATATCTGCACTTTGACCAAACAAATGCACGACTATAACTGCTTTGGGTAACTTGCCAATTCGTGCGCGTTTCTCTAGTGCTTCCTGCAACAAGTCAGGATTCATATTCCAAGAAGTGCGATCACTATCTATAAATACAGGTTTTGCTCCTTGATAAACAATGGGGTTAGCACTAGCAATGAATGTTAAAGTAGAGCAAAAAACTTCGTCTCCAAGTTCTACACCAACTAATCGTAAAGCCAAATGCAAAGCCGCAGTGCCAGAACTAACAGCAGCAGCATCACCAGCACCAGTTACTTGGCAAAATTCCTGCTCAAAAGCATCTATCTGGGGACCAACAGGGGCAATCCAATTAGTATCAAAGGCTTCTTTGACAAATTCTAGTTCAAGATCACCTATATGAGGTGTTGAAAGAAGAATTGATTGAGACATTCAATGATGTAATAAAAAAAATAATAATGTCAAAAATCAAAAAGTGGCGATTTCTCAGTTTCAGAAATTTACGCAATAAACTATTAAATGTTCAAGATATAAAGACTTGATTAACTGCCAAATTTAATCATTGAATTTAGCAGCATAAATTTGGGTAGACATCACATACATAACATTCTGGAAATAACTCCCGCCAAAAAATCAATTTCAAGGGCTTTTAGCTTTAGTTTGCAATTTACTGACTGGTAAGCCTTCAAATCCATTTTCAACGGAATTGCGCTATCAGTCAGAGAATTTATTCTTACACCGAAATGTTAGGTAATTGCAACATATAAAACATCAAAACTATTGTTGCAACAAAGAGAATATTTAAGTCTTATCTGTTTATTCGCAAACAGAAATAATTTATCAATACTTTTCCAGAGTATCATAAAAATTTTTTTCTGTTTATTTGAGCTACTAAAATTTTCGAGTATCGTGTTTCTCACTAAATAGTTTGTATTAGATTTTAGAAAAATGAAAAAAACTAAATTTTCATGCTCTCTTTTCATTGACAAATTACTTATATACAAGGGATTCTAATCATCTAGAATTATATATACAAAATTTATACTGGTGCATATACGGAAAAACTTTTTTATGTAAAATTTAAAATCTTTAGCTAATATACTCTAAATTCTCTCTCTAACTAAAAATTTTTATGAAAAATAAAAGTGTGCATTTATACTAAAAATATTTTAACTTTTTTTTAGTAAAAATAAGCATTTTCTAGAAACACTATGTATTAAAAATAAAAAACAAGTATTTCCAACTACTTTAATTGTAAATACTACTTAGAGATTCAAGCTAATCTATATTATTTTTTTATGTAAAACAAAATTCCAATATCCAAAAAAATAAGCTCATACAAGCCAAAAGTTTATGATTTATAAGATTATCTCCTTTCATGAACCGAGCAGCAATATAAATTTGTTTAATTGACTGAAAATCTAACGAATTTAATGACTTTTTGAGTATTTAACTTCCTTTTGACAACTATATTAAGAGAGATTTATTCAGAAAATTATATAAAAATTATTGGATAGTTTTATATTTAAATCCACTGTTAAAATAACAGTTTATTATATTGATCAATTTATTTTGTACGATTTAAATTGATAAGCATATAATACTTTTAATTACAACTTATATGCAATTTTTATGCAACTTTAGATAACTGTTGAGAAAAATACAGCAGTAAATCTTAAGTAGGAAGCCAGTGCGGTGGACTCCTCTCCCGGCATAAAGCAGCTGGCGTCATCTGGCGTTGTGTTATGGCTTCAACCTAACGCACCATCGATCACATGATGCGTTAGGCGCTTTTATCATGTTTTTTGTGAAAAATTGAGATCAAAAAATGCGTATAACACCGTTTCACCATAAGTTTTTCCCCACCCTAACCCTAAGCGTTTACGGGGAAGGAACTAAATATTCCCTCGGTGAACGGGGGGATTGAGGGGGGTTTTTAGAATTCATGTAATAGGTCTAATGCTTATGTTTTCAGGTATCTTTCCTTGCTCAATTAAAGTAAGCATTTTTTCTTCAGAATGCCCTATATAATTGATTGGAAAATTTTTATATTTTAAAAGTTTATTCATTTTAAGTTGGATTGATACGCATATTATGCTATTAAGATACTGAAGTGTAACTCATATGCAATATTTGTAAATTATTAGTCAAAAAATAAATTATTATACTAAAATATTGGGCATGTATAAGATATTAAGAGTAGCAGTTTATTGATGATGTAACAGCAGCAAGAACACTTTTTTATCAGCTTGCAGAAACTATTGGACTTTTGTCACAGCAGTATTGAGAATCTGAGTACATAAGACTCTTATTTGATTTTTGAAAAAATTCAGTACGCGTTTAATCACTTCTTTCTTTTTAAGCGACCCCTGTTAATATTTCCCTGCCACTAAGAGTTTTTAGGAATCAAATCGATTGCTATAGCATGAGGAAAAAATCAATTATTTACAGAATATATGATGTGTAGCCTGCTTGTTATTATGAGTATGGTATCATGGCTAATCTAATCTATAGCAATTAAAATTCGGTAGAAGTACTGATTTATCTATATGAGTGATTCTATTAACATTTATCTACGAATAAAAGTCTTAGCTTAAGCGTAAGTGATAAAGGTAACAGCATTTTTTTGAACATATAAATATCATTAAGAATTGTATGTCATGAATTAATCAAATTCATTTTTGCTGAATCTGAGAGATAAAAGGAGATCCCAAGGTGAACAAAATTCAACTGTCTTTGGTTGTTAGTTACCTACTGATGACCTGCTATTTTTTGATCAACTGGTTGAGATTTCATTTGCGTCATCCTGTTGATTCTCCTGAGGATAAATTTTTATCTTTAGTGTTGTTAGCGATCGCACTTATCTGCTGGCCCTTGGTCATTCCTATACACTGTTTACAAACTTTCAAGACAAGACAATTTGAGTTCAGCACTGTGGTTCCTGCACTAGTTGCGATCTCTGCGTTTGGATTAGTATTTTATATGACCTAGTATTAAGTTAGCTTTGCTCATAATTGGTTTTGCAACTTTCCCATCAGTTTGGCGGAAGTTCCAAGGGAAGTTTACCCAACAACCCCTTGCGAAAATCAGTTAAGATTTGCCGTGCAGTTCGTTCAACATCACCTTTATGACGTAACTCTGATAAGTTGTGCAAGTATGAATCGCCGGTGAAAGATGTAGGATCGAGATCGTAGCGCGATCGCAAAGGATTTTCTGGTAATACATCAGGTGCGATCGCATAAAGTTCATTCACTAAATCTACGAATGCTGCTGCTATTAATTGATTATCGTAAGCTGCTTCACCAATATCGTCACAAACAGCCAATTTTAATCCCGCTTCTTGGTCTTCTAACTTAGCAGGAATTACACCAGGAGCATCCAGTAATTCCAACTCTTCGGAGATTCGCACCCAACGCAATTGGCGAGTCACCCCAGGACGCGCTGCACTCTCCACTACTCGCCGTCCCACCAAGCGATTAATTAAAGCTGACTTACCAACATTAGGAAAACCAATTACCACAGCCCGGACTGGACGGGGTAACATACCGCGATCGCGTCTTCTTTTATTGAGTTCCACACCAGCAGCTTGTGCTGCTTTTGATACCGCCGCTACTCCTTGACCTTGTTGGGCATTGGTAAAAAAAACTTGTTCACCTTGGCGTTGAAACCAGTCTATCCACAACTGACGTACTTGGTCAGAAATCATATCTAAGCGGTTCAACACCAACAACCGTTTTTTATTCCCTATCCATTGTAATATCTGGGGATGAAAGGTTGACAAAGGAATGCGAGCATCCCGTACCTCTAGCACCACATCTACAAGCTTGAGTTGTTCTTTGAGGTTTTTTTCAGCTTTGGCAATGTGACCAGGATACCACTGAATCAAATTTAATTTGTAGTTTTGGTTTATACCCATTTTTTTATTTTTTGATATTAGTTAATTAATGAGAAGGCAAAAGGAAAACCCCATAAATAATGGGATTTCGCTCTCAGGATGGTAAGTAGACTCGTCGCACTTTTAGCTTGATACAAATTTTAGTTATCTTTTCCGCAGATAAATTCGTGTACATTAGGGTAAATTCTTACACCCTTTACACCCCTTTTTTAAGTTCAGACTGATGTAAAATCAAACGATTGCCATCAGGGTCATAAGCATAAATTTCTCTACCGTGAGATGCAATGATAATTTCCCCTGGTGGGGGATAGCCTAAATCTGTTAAGTGAGCGATCGCATCCTCTAAACTTCTCACCTCTAAACACAAACTAATTTTGCTTTTAGTTGAATACTCAAATTCTAAATAATGAGTTTGTTTTGGTTTAAATATTCCTAATTTTAAACTAGGTAGTTGGAACTCAGCATAGACATTAGATATGGTATGTTCAGGTTTTTGATGAAAAAGATTAGTATAAAAACTAACTAATCTTTCAAACTCAAAAGATGCGAAAGTCACAAGTGCGTCAGTACATTGAAATAGCATAAAGCGCCAACTACAAACTGGTTGACATTGTAAGATTGTTTTTACATCTTGGCAGCACCCCTGAGGGTACTTATGGATCGAGGAGGTGAGGAACTCACCGGCCCCCATGAGCGATTGCCGTAGACGCGCTTTACTCGGCTTCTGTAAAGTAGTAAGGGTTTCCCGGCATAAAGAAAGAGCGTCACCTGCCGTGCGCCTTCTTCGGCTTCCCGTAGGGTGGAGTGTGGAGAGTAAAACAACTAACCACTAACAACTAACCACTAATGTACAGACGCGATGTTCCTCGCGTCTCTACCCACTAACCACTAACCACTAACCAATGACAATTGACCATTGACTTAACTTTAATTGTGCTGATCTACTTAGACTTGCTGCGATCGCTCCATAATAAAATTAAGAAATATTAAGCAGCAAGATTTCAGTCTAGTATGAGCAAAACCGCCCTGAATTTAGTTGCAATTTTTGTGTTTCTCATCACCCTTTCGACTTTAGTAGGGTCAATGTTTAATTTATCGCCCACCGTACCAGCACTTGCGACCTTTACGATTTTGGGGATAGCTACCTTCGATTCTTTCGGCTTGCAAGGTAAGGGGGGAACTATATTTTTAGATTGGGTAGCCGGGTTTTCGCCGAAACACAGAGAACGCATCATTCATCACGAAGCTGGACATTTTTTGGTAGCGTATCTGTTGGGTATTCCCGTCATCGGCTATACCCTCAGTGCTTGGGAAGCTTGGAAGCAAAAACAACCAGGACAAGGTGGTGTTAGTTTTGATGATGCTGAGTTAGCATCTCAACTAGAACGGGGTACGCTAAGCGCCCAAATGATAGATCGTTACTGTACTGTATGGATGGCAGGTATTACTGCTGAAACTTTAGTATATGAAAATGCTGAAGGTGGGGCTGATGATAAAAGCAAATTGGCAGGAGTTTTGAGGAGTTTGGGTTTTTCTGCGTCTGCTTGTGAACAAAAACAACGTTTTTGTGCGTTACAGGCTAAAACACTCCTGGAAGAAAATTGGTCGGCTTATCAAGCTTTGGTAGATGCGATGCGACACAAGGCTACAGTAGCAGAATGCGTAAAAATTATTGACGGGAAATTATAAAATTTTTTAAGAAGAGACTACCCGCAGATGAGAGGTATGGTGAGAAAAGTATTTCTCACAGCTAATTACACAGTTACGTCCAGCCGCTTTAGCTTGCAATAAACATTGATCGGCGCGGTTCAACAGGCTGATACCGTTAACATCATCTTCCATTCGCAGACAAGCTGTTCCCAAGCTAATAGTAATGTTGATTGAGAGTTGATTGTTGATTGCAAATGGTTTTTCGCTAACTATACGGTTGAGACGACGCGCCACCACTACTGCTTCATCGCAACTTGTGTGGCTAAGAAGGATCACAAATTCTTCTCCGCCATAACGAAAAGGAGTGTCTTGATATCGGAGATTTTGCCGCAGTCGATTGGATAATAACTGCAAAAGGCGATCGCCAACTAAATGACCGTAAGAATCGTTAACTTTTTTAAAATAATCAACATCTAAAATAATCAAACTCAAAGGAGTGCCATTAGTACGGGCTTTTTGGATTTGTCTCGGTAAATCCCACTCTAAAGCCCGACGATTACTCAATTGTGTCAGTGAATCAGCTAAAGCGATCGCTGACAACAAATCATTTGTCCGGATCAAATCGCGGTATTTCTGTGCTTTTCGCAAACCAATAGTTAATTGTGCTAGCAACAAGTTTTGGCTAGCGGTTAACTCTGCTGAGGTAGAATCTGTTTCCTCTAGAGGTAGCCATATATAAGCATCAGCCCCTTCCTTAAGGGCGATCGAAGTCATTTCTAATTCCCATTCTCTGCCATACCTACTTCTATCTAGAAGTAATTGAGAGCGATCCTCCAAAACAATACAGTAGATCCAAGATAATTTTGTTTGTTCTTTTAACCAATAACAGAGTTCCGTGCTGCCATCACAGCTTGTCTGGACAATTAATATATCGGGCGGCGTGATTTGAATGCGAGATATCGCCTGATTAAGATTAGTGATAACTTCTAAATTAAAAGAGTTTGCATCATAGATCTGATCTGGAAGTTTGGCGATAAAGTTATCACTTCCAAAGATCAGAATAGAAATCTTCATTGTTTTGCTTTTTGCCCCATTTTAACTTTGAGGGAATGGTCCTAGTGAACCCTATTCAGGTTTACTCTCTTTACTATAAATACCTACATATTTAACTAGGGGTATTACCCCTCATTTTATTGTCTTGTTGTCCGAGCTACAAGCAATTTTCAATGTTTATCTCCTTAAAATACTAATCTTCACTACAGTGTCTAGAGTTAAAATTTCTGATACCTAATTTCTGCCCAGTTAACCTTAATTTCAAACAGTATAAATACTGAATAATCTTTTTAAGTATAAAAGCATTACTGTAATTTCCAGGAGTCTGTTAGTCAAAATTCTACAGCGATAAAATAATTACATTACCTACTACTCTTTAATATGAAATTGTTCCTTCAGTAAAACTTTCAGACATTATTGTACTGATATCAAGTACATGAATAATTTTATGCAAATTTCCGTAAAAACCATTACGTACTTAATTACCTCTAGGAATAGAGTATATCTATCACTTCGGTATCAAACAAGTTTGGATTTTGCGAAAAGTTTGTAGACGCGAAGCCAATTTCCGGCGAGGCTATCCCCCCTTGAGGAACGGTGAGTTTCCTAAGGGCAGGTAAGCTTTTCAAGACAATCATTTATGCTAGCTTTTGGCACAACCAAGGATAAAAATACCTATCTTCTTACACCCCTACACCCATTTTCAAGTTAGATTTTGGATTGAACCTACAGATTTTTCTGGCGGCTTGTACCATCAAGGAATTATTGCCTGGGAATCAACAAACAATTCAAAAATCACAATTCAGAATAATTACACAAATGAAGTTAAAGAAGGTAAAAATAATTAATCACTTGCAAGAGATAATCATGTAAGAGTAGGGTAAAGAAAATTTCTACCCACTTATCTTTCCTCCTTTCCCTTTGACCAATAGTTCCTTGATGGAACAAGGTTAATCCAAAATTTTAATTATTATTGATAGCCTTCGATAGTATATCCAGCTGCAACAATTGCTTGTTTGATAGACTCTTCTGATGCTGCGGATTCTACGGTTACAGTTTTACCTTTGACATCTACCGCGACTTTTGCATCAGGTTCCATTGTGTGAATAGATTCTGCAATTGTGCTGGCACAACCCTCACAAGATATATTTGGGACTGTTAATTTCAGGGCCATAAACAACCTCGGTACGTAAAAATACTACAAATTTTGAGATTTTTATTTTATGGAACAAAGTTAAACTCCTCATCCTACTAAAGTCAGGAAAATGTGCAGCTTCATATAGCGGCACATTTGACAGCGACTTTGTCACAAGTTAGTTATGCAATTACACTGAACAAGTAAATCCCTCTTCAGAAGCATTACGTAGTTAGTGGCACAGAAGTCCTTTTCTGCGGCATACTTTTTTTGTAAGAGAGACTAGTTAGTGGTTAGTGGTTAGTGGTTTGGGGATGATGTTAAACAACCAACAACCAAAAACCAACAACCAACAACCAACAACCAAAAACTAACAGTCCCCTAACTCCCTAGTCTTCGTGTAAGAACCTATGTCTTTTCATCCCCAGTACCTCAGCGGTAACGAAATACGCACCTTATTCCTTGACTTCTATGCCCAACGGGGACACCAGATTCTCCCAAGTGCCTCCCTTGTTCCAGAAGATCCGACAGTACTGCTGACGATCGCGGGGATGCTACCATTTAAACCCATCTTTTTGGGACAACGCACACCAGAGTTTAAACGGGCGACGACTTCCCAAAAATGCATCCGCACCAACGATATCGAAAACGTCGGCCGTACCAAACGGCATCATACGTTCTTTGAAATGCTGGGTAACTTCAGCTTCGGTGACTATTTCAAAGAACAAGCGATCGCTTGGGGTTGGGAAATTTCGACCACTGTCTTTAAGTTACCCCCAGAACGCCTTGTTGTCAGCGTCTACGAAGAAGATGACGAAGCTTACGCAATTTGGCGGGATAAAATTGGCGTTCGGGAAAAGCGCATCAAACGCATGGGTGCAGATGATAACTTCTGGGCATCTGGCCCGACTGGCCCCTGTGGTCCCTGTTCAGAAATATACTATGATTTCCATCCAGAACGAGGTGACGACAATATCGATTTAGAAGACGATACTCGGTTCATCGAGTTTTACAACCTCGTCTTCATGCAATACAATCGGGATGCAGAAGGCAACCTCACACCCCTTACGAACAAAAACATCGATACCGGCATGGGTTTGGAGAGGATGGCGCAGATTCTCCAAAGTGTTCCCAACAACTACGAAACTGATTTAATTTTCCCAATCATCAAAAAAGCAGCAGAAATCGCTGGTATTGACTACCACAAGTCGGACGAGAAAATTCAAGTTTCCCTGAAAATCATCGGCGATCACACTCGCGCTGTCGTTAATATGATTGCTGATGAGATTCGCGCTGCCAACGTCGGACGGGGTTATGTGCTGCGGCGTCTAATTCGGCGTCTGGTACGACATGGACGTTTAATAGGTATTCAAGGAGAATTTACCAGCCAAATTGCGGAAGTTGCCATTTCCCTAGCAGAAGATGCTTACCCCAATCTCCGTCAACGGGAAAATAACATTAAAGCAGAATTGCAACGAGAAGAATCTCGCTTCTTACAAACTTTGGAAAGAGGCGAAAAGCTGCTTGAGGAAATTATTGCTAAGGTGAAGCAACAGGGCAAAACCCAAATTAGCGGTGAAGATGCTTTCACATTGTTTGATACTTATGGTTTCCCCTTAGAATTAACTCAAGAAATTGCTGAAGAAAACAACTTTACAGTTGATGTTGCTGGCTTCGATGCGGAAATGGAAAAGCAGAGACAACGCGCCAGAGAAGCCCACGAAACCATAGATTTAACTGTGCAAGGTTCTCTCGACAAACTAGCAGAACATATCCACGCTACGGAATTCTTGGGTTATACAGAACCAACAGCAACTGCAAAAGTTGAAGCGATACTTATCAATGGTATGGCTGAAGAAGAAGCAGAAGCGGGAACAGACGTGCAAATCGTCCTCGACAAAACGCCATTTTATGCAGAGTCGGGCGGACAAATAGGCGATAAAGGTTATCTCAGTGGTGAGGGTGTCGTTGTTACTATTAACGATGTCAAGAAAGAATCGGATTTTCATATCCACTTCGGACGCATCGAACGGGGTACGCTGAGAGTCGGCGATACTGTTTCTGCCCAAATTGATCGCGCTTGTCGCCGTCGCGCCCAAGCTAACCACACCGCTACTCACCTACTGCAAGCGGCATTAAAGAAAATAGTTGATGATTCGATCTCGCAGGCGGGTTCTTTAGTCGACTTTGACAGATTGCGCTTTGACTTCAACTGTCCTCGGGCTTTAACTGCTGAAGAGATTCAGCAAATAGAAGAACAGGTAAACACTTGGATTGCTGAGGCGCACTCTGCGAAAGTAGCAATTTTGCCCATCACAGAAGCAAAAGCTAAAGGTGCGATCGCCATGTTTGGCGAAAAATATGGTGACGACGTACGCGTGATTGATTTCCCTGGCGTGTCAATGGAATTGTGCGGTGGTACTCACGTCAGTAATACTGCTGAGATTGGTGTGTTTAAAATTATCTCGGAAGCTGGGGTTGCTTCTGGGGTACGGCGAATTGAAGCGGTATCTGGTCCGGCTATACTAGACTACTTAAATGTCCGGGATACGGTAGTCAAAGATTTAAGCGACAGATTCAAAGTTAAACCAGAAGAGTTACCAGACAGAATCACCATTCTGCAAAACGAACTCAAAAACACCCAAAAGGAATTAGAAAATCTCAAATCACAGTTAGCGATTGTTAAATCTGATCAACTCCTGCAAACAGTGGAAACTGTAGGCGATTATAAAGTTCTTGTCGCCCAGCTGGAAGACGTTGATGCAGAGTCTTTGAAAACTGCGGCAGAACGCTTGCAGCAAAAACTTGGTGCAGGTGCGGCGGTGGTCTTGGGTTCTGTTCCCGAAGCTGGGAAAGTTAGTTTAGTTTCAGCTTTTTCGCCAGAGGTGAATAAGAAGGGACTGCAAGCTGGGAAATTTATCGGTGCGATCGCCAAAATTTGTGGCGGTGGCGGTGGTGGACGTCCCAATTTGGCACAAGCCGGCGGACGCGATGCAAGTAAATTGCCAGAGGCGTTGGAAAAGGCAACAGCCGAGTTAAAGTCAGCGTTGGGTTAATCTTTTGATAAAGCAGACATCTTGTTTGTCCTGAAATATTAATAAACTCATAGGGTGGGTTAGGTTCAGTCCTAATCCACCATCTGTTTGTGATAGAAAGATAAAACCCTACATTTAGTATTTTGAATTACATGTATATTATGCTTTTGAAGCATGACAGCTAGTACATTTATGAAGTTAAGCGAGTAAAATTTAACGACCCTTTGCCAAATCAGCATATATCACGATTTCTACACTCAAAACTATTAGAAGTCCTAATTCAATCCAACAAAGAACTTGGACAGTCCAATGAGGTTGTGGTACTAAAAAACCAAAACGCTATCAATCCGCTAATTCCTGAAAACACAAAAGTAATTTGGTCAATAGTTAGCTGCTCTATCTTACGTCGTCTCCGCCGCTGATCGTTTCTATGGGCAATTTCCCAACCAAATATAGACTCAATATCTGTATTACCAGTTTGTTCCTTGATTTTTTCAACCAACGTTAGGCGGATATATTTACCAATAGCAGTAATTTTTTCATCATTAACCAGGTAAGTCCAATCTAGAATTAGACAAACCCAAGGTATAACAAGAAGTGCATAATAATTAGCTTTATTGGAAACCGCGAAAGAGATGATAGCGCCAAATACCCCAAGAGTAAAGTAAAGAAGGTTGTCACGGAAGCCAATGCGTTGCGCTTGTTCATCCTTGAGTTTTTCATATTCCTGAAGAAAAACTTCCAACATTCGTTGTGTATCGCCACTCATGGTGCATTCCTGGGAGGATAAAGTTAAAAATCTACAAGCCAATTCAAAATAAGAAACTTAAGGATATAAATAGCACTAACAAGATTGATTTCTCAGTTCAAGAGGTCTGTCGAGGAGGAAATGTTTAGTATAGCCTGCGGCAACTGCGGCAGCATAAGAATGCCATTCGCTACTTTTGCTAGAGTCTGCAAAATCACAAATAGCTCTAATGACTATGTGACGCACTCTTTCAAAGCTTTGCCAAGCAGCTTTGCTTACACCGTACCCTTCCATTTCAATCGCTACTATTTTTCTATGGGCAGCAGCAATATCATCACGCATCGCTGCATCAGCTATTACTTTTTCACCGGAAGCAATTACCCCAGGATGAATCCTTGGTCTACTGTTCATACCGTCAGGTCTTGACACTGAAATAATTCCATTCCACTCAGGAAGAGAAATAATTCGGCTCCACAATGTTTGATCAACAGGATACTGGTATGGTTCAGGCTTTAATCCTTCAGGTGTAATCTTTCCTCGCTCATAGTAGTAAATAGCATTTCCCACAACAATATCCCCTAACGTTTGCTCTTGACTTGCTGCTGCTGCTATACCAACCATCAACATAGCCTCTGGATGCCAATGGTGAATTGTGTCAGATGCTAAAAGAGCTACATCTACATTAGCCATATCAGGTGATTGTGCAACCACTATTTCGTAAAATTCACTGTTTTGAAGTTCCATGCGATTGCGCCAGTAAACACGCGACCCTTTACGCACTCGATGTTCTGCCGTTATTTGAAAAGCCTCGCATACAGCCTTTAGTTCAATATCTATAGCCGTAATGATTGCAAAATCTATCAAAGGATCTGTAGAACCGATGCTTGCCTCTTTATATTCTTTATTTGATTGCGATGAAAGCGGTTTGCTATCTTTTATGACTGATGGCTTAAGTTTTGCTTTTACTCCAAGCATATCAAGCCACTCTTCAGTCGTAACGATATTATCGATGATCAATATCCAATAAATTCCCGTAATGAACCTTTACCAGGGAAAATTCAGCTACCTGAAGGATGGACATTTCACAAGTTGGAATTGAAGGTTTCCAAAGGTGCTTCTGGACAAGTCAGATTGATGTATTTGGTTAACAATATTGACTATGTAATTAAACTGGTGTGGATTTATAATCACGAACAGTTTGCTAAACGTCCTGCTGAAAAAGACTTGAAGAGTGTGATCAAGGAAATCCTAGAATTTTAACCAACGGTAGAATGCGATCGCATCCTAAAACAAAAAAAGGGATGCTTAGCTTCAATCCCTTTTCCAAAAATAAACTTAATCTTGAGTGGGAACGATTAGAACAGTCGAAAAATAAACGGATAACGGACAGGTTGATCAGGATTACTGAAACACTTTAATAATGCCCAAATTGTCAATCCCCAGTGCAGTAGAAAACCAAAAGCAACAACAGGAAAGAACAAAACTCCGCCGATACCAAAGGTTAGGAAAGATAGAATTCCAATAGGGACTCCGATGACAGTTCCCCAAAACCAAACATTGAAGTGAAAATTAATTGATTCTTTGGCGTTGCTTTTCACAACAGGATCATCAGAAAGTAAGTTAATTACAATTGGAACCCCAATCGAAAACAACGCTGTACTAAAGAAAATCGCCCCATGACACAGAGATGATAGCAATTTGCGCTGATCAGAATTGTATGTGACTTGCATCCTGGTAGCTCCCCCATTCGCTTTCTAGCTTTGATTGTAGCGATCGCCTTATAAATTTAGTATTGCAGGTTGCCGTACTAGGAAGTTTTCAGGCTTTTTCTGTAGACAGATTAACTTTGACTGCTATGGCTCAATTATCGATAATGAGGTTTACCGAACTCTCCAATTTTCTCAAAATCAATAGAGTGATACCAGTAAATTACCACAAATCTGAGAAAGTGCTAGAACAGAATTAAGAAACGCTTTGAGTTAAGATTCGTCTTTGGCAGGCAAATAGCCTGCCAATTTATTACTGATGTGAATTGGTATTGAAGTCTGCCAACAGGATTAACACTCAAAGCACCGAATGTCATCTAACCATAGTAGTGGGTTCAGAAACCTTGATATATTTCTTGGCAGACGCAAAAACTGGTGCAATATCTCAAAATACCCGTTCAAAATCACAACAGAGACTAAGATAAAGTAAGGCAAAGTTCTAACTTTAACATTACTTAAAAGAGGCGGTAAAAAATGGGTCGTTTAAATCCTTACTCTTTACAAATGCAAATTACCCAGATGTTTGAACAAGGGCAATCATTTTTTGCGACAACTAAAGTACAAGAATGGTTAAAAGAACGTAATCATAATCCCGCAGATTATGACATTATTTTCCATAAAAAACCTGCCCCTCCAGGTTCTAAAGAAGTGATGGTAGTAGAAATTGAATTACGGCGCAAAGACGGACAACCAGTAGATCCTTGGTTGCAAGAACAAGCTAATTTACATGCCTAAAACCTAGCATTTCTCTATTCACATGACAGCCAATATCCAAGAATCAATTACATATACAGGCGGATGCCATTGTGGCGCAGTACGTTTTCAAGTTGTAGTTGATAGGCATAAAGCCGATGATTGCAACTGTTCTATTTGCAGAAAAAAAGGATTTCTGCATTTAATCGTGCCACAAGGTAAATTTACATTACTCCAAGGCGATGATGTATTAACAACTTACACATTTAATACAGGAGTTGCCCAGCATAAATTTTGTCGCATTTGTGGAATACACTCTTTTTATATTCCTCGTAGTCATCCAGACAGCATAGATGTTAACATCCGTTGTCTAGATGGTGATGTAGTGAAAAACTTTGAAATTGTACCTTTCGACGGGGCAAATTGGGAGCAAAATATACACAAGTTGCGTTAAGTTAAATCAGGCTAGTTTTGATTTGTAATATTAGCGAGAAAATAAATATTACCTACTAGCTATATTTTCATACTATTCGATTAATAATGGTTAGTGAGATTTGATGATGTGTAGAGACATGCTATGCACGTCTCTACATTACTAAAATTTACATAAATTTCATATATTTTACTTAAAAAGAGTATTCTCAATTGTGGAATGCTCTTTGTTATTTTTGAAGTAATAAAATCATTAGTTTCAAAATCATTACAATGAAACCTCATCGCTTTTGGAATGAAAGATTAAGAATTTTTAAAGCACACTCGTTACTACAATCACCACACTCACAGCAGCTAAATCATTAGCGATCGCTTCATGACGATCAAATATAAAGCTTTATTTTGGTCATGTAATTACAAATTACCTATCTTCATAAATTTTCTAACAAGTGTAAAAAATACTTGGATTTTAAAAATATTTAATGAATTCTGTTTGGGAACTAGTTGTTTATTATACACCATAGTTATAATGTAACGATTGCAGACTGATTTAAAGCAGCTAAACCTTTAAATTTGCATTATAACTATTATTGACTCAACTAGGGAGGAAGTATTTTGTTTGTCTATAGAGAAATAAAGAGCAATATAAGTTATGTATTTCTTGTTGCATATCTCTTGCCTTCTCATTATTATCAATGTTATCTCTGAGTTAACTGTGTCATAGGAATAATTATGATAACTTTCTCACAGATGCCAGTCTAACATACAATTTCCAGTCATATATTTTGTATAGAACATACGATTTTAGGCATCATCTTTGTTGTGAAAATACAGAATGCTTATTTTGTTAGCTTAGTAACAATTTTCTTGATTGTTTTTAGCGGTTGGTTACGACTATTGGAATAGTGAAAAGTTAACAGAAACTACCGCAGACTTGGAACGTTGGAGTTACTTTGAAAATATAACATATTAACTAAACCTATTTTAGTATGTCATACCAATTTGCAACACTAAGTCTAGAACAGGAGAATTTAGTTCCAATTTATCAACGCAAGTGGAGAAATATTGCTCTTTCAACTCAGCGAATTGACCGAAAAAAAGCAGCTGAGGCAGTTAAAGAAGTTTATGCTTTTTGTGGTCTTGCTATGCCAGAAGTTGTATTCTGTGAAAGCCCTTATGAGGCTATGAGTAAGGCTTTACCAAGTTGTGAAAATTTAATGATTCCACGCTTAGTGCAGAAATTGTTACAATTGCGTTTACGTATATTAAAGTTATTTCCGGCTCAGGCAAGATATTATCAAGATCCTATTGCTATTCAAAGACCAGATAATATTAATGTACACATTCACACCACATTGTATTATCAATTTCTTTCTTACATGAAATCTTTAGAACAGCAGTTAAAAACTGAATTAGGATATCTCATTGAGTTAGAAATTGAAGTAAATTTATCAGCACTGTATCATCAACTGCAAAATGAATTAGGCAAACAATATGACAGTAACTTCATACCTGCTGCTACATTTTGCAGCTATTGCAGTTGGTTAGAATTTTGGAAATCTGCATTAAATTACACTGCTGATCAAGAGTTATTGCAGTTATTTCAATCTTTGGCTAAATCTTGTGGTTGGATTTTTCCTTATAAAAGAGTAGCAGTAGTGTGCGATCGCCCCACCAAACTGTGCTTTGATAGCGACAACCGCCTTCACGCTGAAGGTGAAACTGCGATTGAATTTGCCGACGGATACAAACTTTACGCCTATCACGGTGTTACTTTACCAGAAAAATACGGCAAGCTACACCCCCAACAATGGCAAGCACAATGGTTATTACAAGAAGATAACGCTGAACTACGACGAGTATTGATTCAGGGTATCGGCTACGCTCGTATGATTGAACAATTACAAGCATCTGAGTTAGATCGGTATCAAGAATATACATTATTAAAAATAGAGAACGATGTAGATGTAGAACCGATTTATTTATTAAAGATGACTTGTCCCAGCACAGGATATATTCATGTGTTACGTGTGCCACCAAATGTACAATCAGCACAAGAAGCAATTACTTGGGCGAATTGGGGAGTTGCACCAGCAGAATTTGCCATGCAAACTTGATTTGAGGAACAGTCTCCAGGCGAATCGGACCTTCTGGGTGTTGTAATACGATCGCTATGGTGGGGAGGTGGGGTGATGGGGAACTCACCGGTCCCCTGAAGGGGATTAGGGGCTGTGGGGAGTGTGGGGAGTGTGAGGAGAATAACCAACCACTAACTACTAACCACTAATGTACAGACGCGATGTTCCTCGCGTCTCTACCCACTAACTACTAACCACTGACAAATGACCATTGACCAATTGACCATTGACAATACTTCTATTCTTCTTCTTGCCAATCCTGGGTGTCGTCACTTTCCCAGTCAACAGTATCTTTGTAGCTATCTTGATTTCGATACAGTTCTGATTTTGTAGAGCGATTATACTGTCTGAGTGATTCTCTTTCTCTTGATTTTAGTGTTCCTTTTTGATTCATCAATAAGCGATCGCTTGTCCTTTTTGCAGGTTTAGAGCGGGTAAAACTTTTCCATGCAGCTTTAACGCCAACAAATACACTACGCGTGTTGATTTGAATATTTTGAGCCTGCTGTTTAGCGCTGTTCAAACTTTGATCAACTTGTTTAACAACCCCAGAAGCACTTTTAACTCCTTCACTCACATCATCAGTCAATTCATTGATTTCCAAGCCTGCCATACGGATAGCATCCAGAGTTGGTGGTAGCTCTCGCGAGAGGGTATCAAATAACTTTTCAGCACTACGAGCAGCACGTGCTAACTCCTGCAAAGCTGGTATAGCCACCACCAAAACAGCAGTTAGACTGATGGCCACCAGGAATATAGATAGTCCCAGCCAAAACAGCGGTTCACTCACAATTATGTCGTTAATTAGTTATCTACATGCTTGGGAAGAGAATCTGAGTCAGCCACTGTGCTGCTAGCCGTAGTTGGCGTGTCTGGTTGATTTTTCTGTTTCATTACTTGGCTTTCCCGTTGACTAGCATCAATACCGACTGCGATCGCTTCCCGCAGTCGTTCTAAAGTCTCATCCCAGTTTCGCAGTGCATTGGCAGATAGGCGATCAGCCTGAATTTGGACACTAGTTGATAAATCTTCTGCTAATTCTGGCAGTGCGTCAGCAGATTTTTTCAACAGTTTACGCGTTTCGCGTCCAGTACGCGGAGCCATAAGCAAACCGGTCAAAGCACCGATGGTTGCTCCTAGCATTAAACCGCCAATAAATACTCCAGAACGGTTATTAGACATTTTTCTCTTCTCTCCTTACACCCATTTTATGGGTTTTTCACGCCTTGCAAGCCCTGAATTATTTAACTTTTCTCGGAAAATACCAACGCCAAAATTTCTGTCCAACAGATAATATGCTATAAATTTGCTGCAATTGTTGAATTTGTAGTTCTAGCGCTTGGTTTGTTTGCCGCAGGTTATGAATATTCTGTCGGCTGATGTCAAGAGCCTGGGGTGCTGGAGAAAATAACATATGGCTACAACGCTCAGCGAGAATAAACCAGTTAGTGAGCCTAGCTAGTTTCAACCGCAGTCGCCATATTCGCCAAGTGGCGTATAGTAGGATTAGCGAGATGAGCGTGTTGATTCCGACAACCACTTTAACCATTGCTTACCTTTTCTAGCACCAGCATTGAGAAAATTTTTTGGGCTTGACTAGGTTCTGAATTCATCATAGCGACAGAGCTTCAATTCATCATTTAATATCATTTCTCTAAATCCTGACTACAGATTTTCCCCAATCCAAAATCTAAAATCCAAAATGGTATAACCTACATCGAAAATCTCTGTAGAGCAATGGTTCTAGCAATATCACTACTCCACCCCTTCTGGGAGTGGATTTCTTAACGAGGTATTTTATGATTTAAGTAGCAAATGCCGGACGATGCTCAATCCAAGGTTTTGCAGTTTCGATTTGAGCGGCTAAACTGATGAGAGTGGCTTCGGCAGCAGGTTTGCCAACTAGCTGCACACTCATGGGTAAGCCATTAGCGTCAAAACCAACAGGAATTGCGATCGCAGGTAGGCCAGTAGCATTGGCTGGTGGACAAGGAGCAACCCAATTCACAATCTTTTGAAATGTTTTTTCCGGGGTGAGATGCGCCCATTCACCCACACGAATAGGTGAATGCAAATATACTGGTAGCACTAGTATATCCACTGAATCAAAAAAAGCGACAATTTGCCGCGACACCATCTGCATTTGATAAACTGCTTGCAGGTATTCGCCAGCAGAGCCATTGCGTGTTAGTAACCAACGATTCATCGGCTGCAAAACTTCAGGAGGAAGACCGGAAGTAGCTACACTCGTTTGCCATACAGTTTGAAATGGTTCTACTAAACCGCTAAAATCTGGGCTTTTTTCTTCGACTGTGTGACCGAGTTCTTCTAGTAATTTCACTGTTTGCAGTACGCCTTGTTGACAATTAGCGTCTGCTGTACCAATCGGTGAAATAGCTGTACCATAAGCAATACGTAGTTTGCCAATTCTTTCTTTACTGGCAACCAAAAATGATGGTTCAGGATCGCTTAACCAATAAGGATCGCCAGTGACATAGCCAGACATTACATCTAAAAGAGCAGCTGCATCAGCCACAGTACGGGCAATAGGGCCATTAGTCGCAATTCCACTGAGGCGATCGCCTACAGGTGCATGGGTGACTCGTCCTCTAGCTGGCTTGATGCCCACCAAGCCACAACAAGCCGCAGGGCCACGAATTGAACCACCACCATCAGAACCTTGAGCGATCGCACACAACCCAGCTGCAACTGCGGCGGCTGCACCACCACTAGAACCACCAGGAGTATACTCTAAATTCCACGGATTTCTCGCTGGTGGAAAACCCGTAGGTTCTGTGTAAGGAAATGAACCAATTTCGGAAGTAGCAGTTTTACCAAGCAGAATAAACCCGGCTTGCTTAATCCGCGTTACTACACCATCATCAAAATCAAGAATGTTGTTGACTAACGCTGGATTACCAAAGGTACAAGGGACACCAGCCACCGGGTTAAGGTCTTTAATCGAAATTGGTACACCGAAAAACGGTGGTAGTTCATTGCTATTTGCCAACATTTCTGTCTTGGCTTGAGCATCAGCGATCGCTTGTTCTGCCGTTACCGTAAAATAACTTCCCAGTTCGGGATTGAGGCGTTGAATTCTTTCTAAATATATCTGCACCAACTCTAACGGCGACACTTCCCGACGACGGATCAATCGTGCTTGTTCAAGGGCTGGGGTAAAGGCTAAGTCTATTGAGTTCATTAGCAAAAAGGAACTAAGGGCTAGAGTCTAGGTAAAAAGGTATATTATGCATCCTGTTATCTACATTTAATGACAATTACATAAAAAATATGTATGTCATGTTTTAGAAATAAATTTTTAGCTTAGATCACAAATCTATTTACAGGGTTAAAAGTGTGACACTTAGTGCAGTACGCTTATAACTTTAGTTCTAGGCTGATAGCAAAATTCATCTCAAGATGACTGAATAATAGGATTTTGTGACTTTAGTAGACTTGAGCTATTAGCCAAGAAATAAATTTCTTGGTAGACCCCCAGGGGCGTTAGCGTAGCTCCCTCGATGTCTAACACTGACGAAAATACAGTTCGCATCACAGCCAGAATTCCTGTGAGTATTCAATAAACTCTAAAAAGAGCAGCAGAATTATCGGGTGCTACTTTAAATCAGTTTATGATTCAAGCGGCGTTGAAAGAAGCAAAAAAGTGATAGAAGATGAACGAGTGATTGTTTGTCACAAACAGATGCTGATGCGGTATTTAGCCTGATTGAAAATCCTCCTGTACCGAATGCAAAGTTAAAAGCAGCCTAGAAAAAGCACAAGGAATTTTTCAGTGAGAGCCATTGAATTGCTGGGTAAGCAGCATGAACGCGATCGCTTTGATTGTGGTAATGAAGTATTCAAGAACGACGATTGGAAAGATGCTCAGGTAAAGTTGTGGCAAGCAGAAAACAAATTCCTATGAGGACGAGGGCAATTAACAGTGAAGTTTTGATCCCTGAAGTTGCTGCATTCAGGTTAATTGATCGCAGCAATGGATAAATTGATGGTGGCACTCTGTTGGCAAATACCACTTTAAGTTCTTCTCTAGAAAAAGTCTGAAGCATCTGTTGTAATTCGGCAATAACTTCACTACGCTGGACTGGTGGCAATGTTTTGCCTAGATTTTGTAAGATGCGATCAACAATGTTTTGAGAGGCAAAAAATACGAGCGATGTACCGAGAATCCCTCTCCCTAACGAACTGCCCAAATTCTGAATCGGATTGTAGATTCCAGAACATTCTGGTTTCTCATGCATCGACGCAGCTGAGTAAGTGAGTCCGCTAATATAGGACAAAAATAATCCTGAACCCACACCCATGATGATCAATCCCGGCATCAGTTCCAGCGAGGTAACTTGGGGATGCAAGCTGCTGTAAAGTATGCCAATGCCGACAGCAACCAAAAAAATCCCGCTACAGACGATATACTTAGGTGCAATGCGGTTGCCCAAAACTAGATACTTCACAATCGCAACTAACACGATTACCATTGTTACGTTATAAGGTATGATTGTGAGCGCCGTTTTGAATGGATTCAGCGACAGTACAACAGGCACAAACTGATACAGATTAAATTGCACGCCCGTTACAATCATCGTGTGCAGCATCGCAGTGAGAACCCCCAGTACAAATACTCGCTTACGCAATAGTCCGACTCGCAGTAAGGAAGTTCCACATCGGTTTGCCTGCCGTCGTTGCCAGAAACCAAAGAACCCTAAAGTAATCATCCCAACGGCAACTAATACGGGGACGATCGAGAGTGAAAACGGTGGAATCACCAAACCTGCAATTGAAAACATGCGCTTCGGTTCCCACCAACCAAATTCTCCTGCCAAGCTCATGCCCACAAAGATAGAACCCAGCCCCACAAACGAGAGCAAACCTCCTACCCAGTCGATCAGTTGCGTAGGGCGAATAGTTAAATTTGGCAGCGATCGCCTCAACAGCAACACCAAGAGTAGGATACTCAGTGAAGGCGCAAATGCCCAACGCCAACCAAAAGTGGAGGCAAGGTAGCCCCCTAGCAGCGATCCAGATAAGCCACCCAGCGTTGAAGCTAAAATTAGCGCTAAGGTTGCCCACTCTTGTGCTTTGTCGTCATCAATTAAGTTTGCAAATGCCCAGGGAGTACTGATTAAGGGCGTAGCAGCTAAACCCGTCAACAGCGAAAAACTGATCGCCAGCATTTCAACCGTAGGACTCAGGGAAGTGAGCGCAATGCCGATGGCATATAAAATCAAGCCGATAGTAAATACGCGAATTCGACCGTAAAAGCGACACAAATTCTCCGTTGTGGGTGCAAAGGAAGCGGTTACAAGGGAAAAAACGACTAGAATGCTCTGAATGGAGCCAACACTGGAATTGAGTTGAAGTACGAGCGAAGACATGATGGCGGGCATAACACTGACATTGTAGGCAACCATAAATAAGGTAAGACAGATTGCCCAAAAACCTTGACGGCCAAATTGAAGCGTCCGCGCTTGATTCATAGATCGCCTCTGCATCGCTGCAACCAGAAGTAAACAAAGAATCATGAATTGAGTCTATGCAACTGGTTCACAGTTGTGCGACGGCGACTCCCGAAAAGGTGTGCATAAATATAGGAAAACTCGCAGCCAACGAAGAAGATTTCGCACGTTAGATAAATCCACAACAACAGAATCATGACGCTGCCAATCACGCCATAAGAGAGGAAATGGCTACCGATCTTAATGACACTATTGCTAACAAGTTGTTGCAATCCTACTAGCAACAAAGTGGTGAGCAGAGCAGCTAACCAGACATCCCGCCAACCGACATAAACGGAGGGCAAAATCTTGAACAAAATGCAGGCAGCTAGAGCCAGAATCAAAAAAGATGCACTAGTTTGCAGTCCTTTGGTTAATTGCAGTTCGTCAACCTGGATGAAGGAAAAGCTATTTTGAAAGGTTGCAACCAGTTTCAGGATAATCTTGATGGTAATATTGGAGATTAACGAAGTCAGCAATAATAGAGCAGTCCCAAGCACTAATAAAAATGCCAAAATTTGGTTAAAAATAAAAGAAAGCATAGTCTGACGAATTGATACTGATTCAGAATTTGGACTATTGGATCGCCAAATTTGATTGACTGAACTTCTTAGGACGGCAAATACTGTACTAGCTGAAAATAAGAGCAAGCTAAATCCAACGATTCCGGCTCCAACACTACTTTGGTTGAGGGTAGTGACAGTTTCTTTAATCAAATCGTGAACTTCTGGAGGTAGATAGCGCTCTACCACTTCTTTAATATATTGAAACGCTTCAGTATTCGGTTCAATCAGCGCTCCAATAACGCTGAGGATGACTAATAGAATCGGAAACAGTGAGAACAGAGCGTAGTACGAAAGAGCGGCTGCCATAGCGGAACAGTTATCTTGACCCCACTTTACCCCTGTCTGAATGAGGAGCTGAGCTGGTTTTGAAGGCAGGATGGTAGAGCGAATATATCGAATCATAAGGATTGGTGCAGTGGGTCGATCGCATGGATGAACAGGCGGGACGGTTGCGGCGCTTTAAGTATAGGTTTTTGATGCCTGCAAGCGATCGCTAATCATATTGGTTACACTACCTAATTTTTGAGTTTTCCATATTTAGATAGCTAGTTGCAAGAGCAGATAAGACAGTTAATACCAATTTTGGATTTTAGATTTTGGATTAAAAATCTTGATTGCAAGGTTCTGTCATTTCAAAATACTATCTCTTCCAATCTGGTATAAGCTATTGAAAAAACCAAATTAACAGTAGATTAAAAAGTTCTGTTTGATTCTTTAACATTAAAATTTCTCCAGCGCACCTTATCTATAGCGTTTGTAGTTGAGTGCTGTACAAGGTAAAACGTAGACGCGCTCATTGGTTTAAGCAGGTACACAGATGAACGAAAAAACGAACACAGATGTACACAGATGAACACGGATGTACGCCGTACTTCATCAAAACGAGAAGGGTTATATGCTGCTATCACTGGATTCTTGAGAAACCCAAAAACTGTTGAGTAGGCATTCCGGAGAAGTTGGTTGAGAGGCAAAATAAATCTCCGGCGTATAACCCCTGTTGAATCTCCTTCTGACTCAGCCCAACTGATGCAGAGGTGATGTAAAGGTCACTCAAGTGGCTGCCCCCGAAGGCGAGACAAGTAGGGCGCTGCACTGGCATTTTTACCCGCAGGATTTCTTGTCCTGCTGGGCTAAAGCAGGCAATGCACCATCCATCCCACAGTGCAGACCAGAGATTACCTTGGCAGTCGATCGCTAGTCCATCCGGTTCTACAGTTTCGTTACCAAGGTCAACTAGGATACGGCGATTGGTAATGGTTCCCGTTTCTGCCTCAAAGTCATAGGCATAGATTTGATGTTGAGCGGAGTCAGTTAAGTAAAACGTTGACTGATCGGGACTCCAGCCTAACCCGTTAGAGATTGTTAGCCCTGTTTCCATAACGTGTAGGGAACCATCTGGATCATAGCGGTAAAGTGCTGCCTGTCCTGGTGCTTCGCTGACGGAGCCGATCCAAAAGCGCCCTTGGGAATCGCATTTGCCATCATTGAAGCGAGTATCGGGATGGGGAAACTCAATTTGATATAAAGTCGTGATTTCGCCCGTGGGGGTGCTGAGAAAAGCAAGGCGATCGCGCAGCGCCACTAGCAGTCGATCATTGCCTGCTAGAGCGATCGCACTCACCACATCGCCTGTATCAAAGTAGCGATCTTGCCCAGTGGCAGGCTCAAAGTGGTGGACTCGGTGATTATAAATATCAACCCAAAAAAGCTGCTGGCGATCACTATCCCACACAGGACACTCGCCTAAGCGCGCACGAGCAGTAAGTACATTTTGAACTGATTGGCTCATGAGGTTGCTACCAAGTTCTCTGGGAGTCGATTTGCCCTATTTTGATAAAATAAATCCGGAACTAAGAATTTGGAATTATTATCCTACGCATAAGGTAGTGGAGACATTGCACTTTGGAATTAAGTGCAAGATATTCACGGGCAATTGCCCACAACGAAAGAATGAAAATTTGACTCCTCCTACATCACGGACTTCCTTAGCCGGAGGTTTCCTCCGGCTCCAGTCCTCCCTAAACCCCTACACCCCACACCCTTTTTCAAGCTAGTTTGCCCAAGAAAAATTTGCACTAGAGGCTTAATTCTCTAACTTGCTTCTCCCCAAAGACTGGTATTCACGCCCAAAACCATCCGGTTTACCTCACTAACTCTTCAATAGAGAGTCGCCATCATAGATGTATGAATCAAAAGTCAAGAATTAAGGGCGATCAGGGGAAATTAAAAATGGCTATTATTCGTTGGCAACCTTTCCAAGAAATTGATGCTTTACACCGTCAAATGGATCGAATTTTTGATGATATGTTGAAAGTTAAGCGTCAGCCAGAAATGACTTGGAAACCAGCAGTTGAACTCCAAAATACGAATGATAACCTAATTTTGCGGGTTCAAATTCCTGGTGTGGAAGCAAAAGACTTAGATATTCAGGTAACAAGAGAAGCAGTTGCCATTACTGGTGAACACCGTTACGAAAACAAAGGTCATATCCGTTCAGAGTTCCGTTACGGTAAATTCCAAAGAGTGATTCCTCTGCCAATAGCAATTCAGAATGACCAAGTGCAAGCTGAGTACAAAAACGGTGTATTGACCTTGACATTACCTAAAGTTGCACAAGCGCGTCAGCAAGTAGTCAAAATCAATTTAGCAGATAACACTACTGAGCCAGTTGCAACAACCCCAACTGAAGAACCTCAAGCTGCTTAATTAGTAATTGTTCAATTCAAAAGTTTGCCTCATTGGTTGGTTTGTGTGACATGAATTCACCGCTTTCGTTTTCTAGAAATTAAATTTTAGACCGCGAAAGCGGTTTTTTTATGATTAGTAGTTAGTGGGTAGAGACGCCAGGAACATCGCGTCTGTACATTAGTGGTTAGTAGTTAGTAGGTAGAGACGCCAGGAACATCGCGTCTGTACATTAGTGGTTAGTGGTTGGTTATTCTCCTCACACTCCCCACACTCCCCACAGCCCCTAATCCCCTCCAGGGGACCCCGAGTTCCCCATCTCCCCAGTCAATTTACAATAAAGTAGAGATTTCTAAATTTTGACTGTGCTGTCTTCTGCTTTACCAACAATTAACATTCTCAAACAATCCACCAGTTCTGCTTGGGTAGAACAGGCTATATCTAATTTAGACATTATCCTCCTCGACCACGCTCAATGTGAACGCAAAGCTGCTGGTGTGGCGTTGAACTTGATGTTTCGCTATCCTTCCAATGCCAAGATGGTACGGGAACTAACTAAAATTGCCCGCGAAGAACTTGAACATTTTGAGCAAGTAAATCAATGGCTAGAAGATAGAAATATACCTATGCGCCCCCTGACACCACCTCCCTATGGTGCAGGTTTAAAAGCCCAAATCCGCCCTAAAGAACCCGATCGCTTTTTAGATTCTTTGTTGGTCAGTGGTTTAATAGAAGCACGTAGTCACGAACGTTTGGGTTTATTAGCTACTCATTGCCCTGAGCCAAAATTAGCAAAATTCTATCATGGTTTAATGGCATCAGAAGCACGACACTTCGGTACATATTGGGTGTTGGCTGATAGTTATTTTGACCGTGAAATTGTCATACAGAGATTAGATGAATTAGCAATTATTGAGAGTGAATTGCTAGTAAATTTACATCCTGAACCGAGAATTCATAGTTAAGAGTTATGATTACTGATATCAATCACATCACTCTAGCTGGTAAAGACTTGAAAGGGTTGATGGTTATGACGAACACCGATGATTTATCTGTGTGTATTTGTGTTTATCTGTGTTCGACATTCATTTATTTTTGTCGTGACAGCAACTCATCTCAATAATCCAATCTTTTTTGGGAAAGCGAACACCGTGCAAGGCGATAAACACAGATGGATTATCGGTGTGTATTTGTGTTTATCGCATTTAGTTTATGGGAATAATAATTTCGTGAGGCAAAAGTAAACCTGCAACACGAGGCAAGTATAAATGAGTACTATAAATCATGCTTCTGTTATCCCCGGATATGAAATTAGCGAACATTTGTACACTGGTTCCAGAACTTTGGTATACCGAGGGGTGAGAGAAAAGGATTCTCTGGCTGTGGTTATTAAGCTTCTTGCCTCTGAATATCCTAGTTTCAACGAATTACTGCAATTTCGCAATCAATACACTATTAGCAAAAATCTCGATATTCCCGGTATCATTCATCCTTTATCATTGGAAGCCTATGGTAATGGTTATATTTTGGTGATGGCGGATACTGGGGGAATTTCTTTACGAGAGTACATAAAAAATACTATTCTCTCTCTGGAAGAATTTTTGGCAGTAGCAATCCAATTAATTAATATTCTCCACGATTTACACCAAAACCTAGTCATCCACAAAGACATTAAACCTGCGAACATCCTGATTCATCCTCAAACAAAACAAGTTCAACTGATCGACTTTAGTATCGCTTCATTACTTCCTAAAGAAACCCAAGAAATTAAAAGTCCCAATGGTTTAGAAGGAACACTCGCTTATATTTCCCCGGAACAAACTGGCAGAATGAACCGAGGGATTGACTACCGCAGCGATTTTTATTCTCTTGGTGTGACGTTTTATGAGTTATTAACAGGAGAGTTACCTTTTATATCTGATGATCCGATGGAGTTGGTGCATTGTCATATTGCGAAAATGCCGACACGGAGGAACAAAGAAGAGATTCCCCAAGTATTATGGGATATTGTGAGCAAATTAATGGCGAAAAATGCCGAAGATAGATATCAGAGTGCTTTGGGATTACAGCACGATTTAGAAACTTGTTTGCGTCAACTAAAAGATACTGGCAAAATTACATATTTTGAAATTGCTAAGCGGGATTTGTGCGATCGCTTTCTCATCCCCGAAAAACTTTATGGACGGGAAGTGGAAGTGCAGACGTTACTTGATGCTTTTGATCGCGTCGCTGATGGCACATCGGAAATGATGCTTGTGGCGGGATTTTCGGGTATTGGTAAAACGGCTGTTGTTAATGAAGTCCACAAGCCTATTACCCGTCAGCAAGGGTATTTCATCAAAGGCAAGTTTGATCAGTTTAATCGCAACATTCCTTTTTCTGCCTTTGTGCAAGCTTTGCGGGATTTGATGGGACAATTGCTGTCGGAATCTGATATCCAACTGCAAACCTGGAAAACTAAGATTTTGGCAGCTGTGGGAGACAATGGACAAGTTCTGATTGAAGTCATTCCCGAACTAGAGTGGGTGATTGGCAAACAACCGATCGCACCCGAACTTTCAGGTAGTGCGGCACAGAATCGCTTTAATTTGCTGTTCCAAAAGTTCATTGAAGTGTTTACGACTGTGGAACATCCACTAGTGATGTTTTTGGATGACTTACAGTGGGCAGATTCGGCTTCTGTTCAGTTGATCAAACTGCTGATGGGGGATAAGGGGTATCTGCTGTTGTTGGGGGCTTATCGTGACAATGAAGTTTCACCAGTACACCCATTCATCTTAACGGTGGAGGAACTGAAGAAAGCTGGGAAGACTGTCAATACAATTACTCTCGCCCCCCTTACTTTTGATGATACGAATCAGTTGGTTGCTGATACGTTGCATTGTTCAACTCAGCGATCGCAACCTCTGACGGAATTAATTGATCGCAAAACCAAAGGTAATCCCTTTTTCACAACGCAGTTTCTCAAAGCCTTACACGAAGATGGATACATTAGGTTTAACCACCTTAGCAAGTCAGGAGGCTGGGAATGTGATATTTCTCAAATTAATGCGGTGTCTCTCACCGATGATGTGGTGGAATTTATGGCGCAGCAGTTACAAAAATTGCCTAGCCAAACCCAACAGGTTCTCAAGTTAGGGGCTTGTATCGGCAATCAATTTGATTTAGCCACCTTGGCGATTGTTTCAGAAAAATCAGAAGCAGATACGGCGGCGGCTTTGTGGAAAGCGTTACAGGAAGGATTGATTCTGCCGCAAACTGAGGTATATAAATTTTATTTGACTCATGATGAACTAAGTGTAAATACAGAAAAAATCGCAAATGTTGCCTATCGGTTTCTCCACGATCGCGTCCAACAAGCTGCCTATTCACTAATTCCAGAAGTACAAAAACAGTCAACCCACCTGAAAATTGGGCGATTGTTGTTACAGAATACACCAACAGACCAGCAAGAGGAAGAAATTTTTGCGATCGTTAACCAACTCAATTATGGAGTGGAGTTAATTGCGGAAGCTGACGAACAAGAACATCTTTCTCGGTTAAATCTGATAGCTGGTTGTAAAGCCAAAAACTCGACTGCTTACGGCGCAGCGGTGGAGTATTTCAAAGTAGCAATGGATCTTTTACCAACAAATTCTTGGCAAAGCAGCTATGAATTGACTTTGGCTATTTACGAATCTGCGGCTGAGGCAGAATATCTGAATACAAACTTTGAATCATCAAAATCTTTAGTAGATATTCTCCTCAAAAATGCTAAATCTCCCTTGGAAAAAGTTCGTACCTATGAGATTCAAATCCAATCTTATACGGCACAAAATAAATTTATTGAAGCGATCGCTACAGGTAAAGAAGCACTGCAATTACTAGACTTGACTTTGCCTGAAGACAGTAACACTCAAATGATTTTTGCTGAACATCAGCAGTTGCAACAATTGTTGATGAATCAATTGATCGCAGCCTTGGCAGATATGCCAGAAATAACTAATCCAAAATACTTGGTGGCGCTTCGGATTTTATCGGGTTTGTTTGCCCCGGTTTATATAGCTAAACCTATGTTGCTACCACTCAAGATTTTTACCATGATCAGAATTTGTATCCAAAATGGTAATTCACCCCAGGCAGCTATTGCTTATAGTCTTTATGGATTGTTCTTGTGTAGTATTGGTGCTATTGAAGATGGGTATCAGTTTGGGCGACTGGCGGTACAACTGTTAGATAAATTTCAAACTAAAGAACTTAAAAGTAGAGTTTATCTAACATATAGTCTGTTTATTAAACACTGGAAAGATGCCATTAAATCTACATTAATTTTGTTTTTAGATGGATTGCAAAGTGGATTAGAAACCGGAAATTTAGAATATGTAGGCTATTGTGCTAATTGCTATTGTCAGTTTCTGTTTTGGAGTGGAGAAAATCTAGAAAATGCTGCCCGAGAAGCAGATAAATATTGCGACCTGATGCAGCAAATTAAACAGGAAGTATCTTTGATTTGGGGAAATATCTGGCGGCAGACTGTGAAAAATTTGCAAGGCGAAGCTGTCAATCCCTGTCAATTAAATGGCGAGAATTTTAACGAAATAGAGATGTTGCCGACTTTGATTGCCACTAATAATATTAATGGTATTTGTTATGTCTATCTCGCCAAATCACTACTGGCTTATCTATTTGGTGAATACGAATCTGCTTGGGAATATTCTCAAAAATTTGAGCAGTATGAACAGGGTGCAGCAGGCTTATTAATAATTCCTTTACGCAATTTCTATCAATCTCTGAGTTTGTTAGCCCTTTGTCATCAAGCAAATGAAGCACAGCAACAACTTTATCTCCAGAAAGTAGCCGAAAATCAGGCAAAAATGCAGGAATGGGCATACCATGCGCCTGTCAATTACCAGCATAAATATAATTTAATTGTGGCTGAACAAGCGCGTATAACTGGGGATAAGCTACAAGCCGCAGATTATTACGAAATGGCTATCCAAGAAGCGATCGCTAATGGCTATGTTCAAGAAGCAGCGATCGCCAATGAACTCGCAGCCAAGTTCTACCTCGACTGGAACAAAGAAAAAGTTGCCCAAGCATATATGCAGGAGGCGTATTATTGTTATGCACGTTGGGGAGCAAAAGCCAAGACCAATGATTTAGAACAACGCTATCCCCAACTTCTCAAACCCATCCTGCAACAACGACGACTCAATCTCAATCCTTTTGAAACGATTGCGACTATTACCCGTAGTTCCACTTCTAGATCAACTCACACTTCTACTACAGCTAGTAGTAGTATTGCCGATATTCTAGATTTTACTTGTGTGATCAAAGCCGCTCAAGCAATTTCCAGCAGCATCGAATTAGAAGAATTAATTATCAACCTGACGCGAATTATCTTAGAAAATTCTGGTGCGAAAAAAACTGTCTTAATTCTCCTCCAAGAAAATACTTGCCAAGTAAGAGCAATTACTTTTATTAGCCACAAGAACAAACCACAAGGTGAAATCCAAAGTATTCTGGTTTCAGAATCAACCGATACTTGTGAATATATACCAAGAAGAATAATTAATTATGTCAAAAATACCCAAGAAACTGTTGTTATAGATAATTGTCAAACAGATATTCCCGGGCTAATTGGTCAATATATGCTCGAATATAAACCCAAGAGTGTATTGTGTACCCCAATTATTAACCAAGGGCATTTAGTAGGTATTTTATATCTAGAAAATAAACTGACATCTGGAGTATTTACAAGCGATCGCCTCAGTGTCATTAACTTACTTTGCACTCAAGCAGCTATATCTCTAGAAAAAGCTCAATTATACACTAATTTACAAGCAAGTGAAGCCCGCTTTTTACGATTAGCAGAAAATGCTCCTGGTATGATTTACCAGTTCCAACTTTCTCCAGAAGGTATGCCAAAATTTAACTATATCAGCCCTGGATGCTATGGAATTTACGAAGTTTCACCAGAGGAAATAGTCGCAGACGCTAACAAATTACTTTCCTTGACTCACCCAGAAGACATTGTCCATTATCAAGAGTCTGTAGCAATTTCTGCTCAAACCTTGCAATCTTGGCAATATCAAGGACGAATTATTACCCCTTCCGGTAAAGTCAAATGGATTCATGCTGCATCTCGTCCGGTCAAACAAACTGATGGCACAATTATTTGGGATGGTTTGTTATTAGATATCACAGAACGCAAACAAGCAGAAGCTGCTGTCAAACAAAAATCCCAAGAATTAGAAAAAGCATTACAAGATTTACAACACGCCCAATTACAAATTATTCAAAATGAAAAAATGTCTGCACTAGGTAATTTAGTAGCCGGGGTAGCCCATGAAATGAATAATCCTCTCGGCTTTATTTTTGCTACTCTTAGACAAGCTAAACCTATTGTTGCTGATATTACCGAACACCTGAAATTATATCAAGTAACTTTACCCAATCCTAGCGAAGAAATTCTTGAACATGCCGCAGAAATAGACTTGGATTATAGCTTAGAAGACTTGCCGAAGATGATAGATGCAATGGTAATGGCGTGCGACAGGTTGCAAAATATCAGCACTAGTTTAAGAACTTTCTCCCGTGCTGATAAAGATTATAAAGTTGCATTTAATATCCACGAAGGTATCGATAGTACAATTTTAATTCTCAAACATCGCCTTAAAGCTAATGAAAAACGTCCAGCAATTGAAGTTTTCACTGAGTACGCAAACTTACCTCAAATCGAGTGTTTTCCTGGACAATTAAATCAGGTATTTATGAATATTTTGGCAAATGCGATCGATGCTTTAGATGAAGCAAGTATAGGGCGTACTTTGGAGGAAATGAAGGCAAATCCTCACAGAATTACAGTTAAAACCTCAGTCGAAAATAACAACGTAAAAATATCAATTGCTGATAATGGAAAAGGGATGAGTGAAGATGTGAAAAACCGAATATTTGACCACTTATTTACTACCAAAGGGGTTGGTAAGGGAACAGGATTAGGGTTAGCGATCGCACGACAAATTGTGGTTGAGAAACATAGCGGGACAATTGCAGTTAATTCTGTTTTGGGAGAAGGTACGGAGTTTGTCATTTCTTTACCGATGAAGGGGAGGTGGGGTGATGGGGAGGTGGGGGATGGGGTGATGGGGAGGTGGGGTGGTGGGGGGATGGGGTGATGGGGTGGTGGGGGATGGGGTGATGGGGTGGTGGGGTGATGGGGTGATGGGGAGGTGGGGGATGGGGTGATGGGGTGGTGGGGTGATGGGGTGATGGGGTGGTGGGGTGAATAAAAAGTGACAATTGACTAATGACTAATGACAAATAAATGAATAGTTATTATCAAGATTTTTTGATTCGTGATTGGGAAGAAGGCGATCGCATTCCGGCTTCTGAAGTTATTCGGTGGGTGTTAGCAGAGTATGGTCTTGGTTGGGAACCAGATGGTGCTGATCGGGATGTGTTGCAAGTGGAAGAATGTTATTTAGCTACGGGTGGGGAGTTTTGGGTAATTGAATACCAAAATCAAGTTGTAGGTACGGGGGCATATTATCCCATAAAAAGGGGCGAAAAAGCTGTAGAAATCAGGAAAATGTATCTTTTGCCGAGTGTTAGGGGTGTAGGGTTAGGGAAATATTTGTTACAAGAGTTGGAAGGTGCGATCGCCCGTCGTGGTTTTCAGCAAATTTGGATTGAAACCGCCAGCGTTTTAGCTCAAGCAGTTAAGTTATATGAAAGTAATGGTTACAAAGCTGCAACAGGTATAGAGACAACACGGTGCGATCGGGTTTATGTGAAACTTGTTAACGAGTATTTTTGATGCTGGAGGGAATGGCTGCTAATTATTTTAAGAGGTGCGATCGCATAGGCGCAACTTTGGATTTTATATCAAGTTTGCATGATTACTTTAATAGTTCCCCTTTAACCTCACCCCGCCTTCGGCACCCCTCTCCTTAGTAAGGCTACAATGTACACAGAACTCGGAAAAACCTCATTCAAATTGACTCGAAAAGCTCAAAATCATAACCTCACCCCCTGCCCCTTATCCCCAGAGGGGACCCCCCTATCCCCTCTCTTTACTAAGGAGAGGGGTGCCCGCTAGGGCGGGGTGAGGTTTTTGATCATAAGCAACTAACAAACTTGATATAGGTTGGGCAACCGTTCAGCTTTGACACCTACCAGGCTACCCAAACCAGTTTGATTTTCGGATGTCGTCGCCGACATCGCAGGAACAGGTCTGGACTCTTCTTTGGCACGCTCGACGCATTCCCATACGCCGACTCTGGCACAGAAGAGCGCTCGGCGCAACGAAACAGACCACCCGAAACCCGATGTTGTTGTTGTCGTTGTCTGGGTTGTTCCTGTTACGATTGGCAGAACGGCAATTTTCAGGATTGTTGTTCCAAGAACCACCGCGCAGCAGCCGGAGTTGCCTGTCCCTTCTTTACTCCCTCGTCCAAGCGAGTGCAGCAAATATCTGTTGACACAACTGCCAAGTATCACCATGCTCTAAATGAGCAAACCAACTCTGAATTGATTGGGATACTTTCTCTTGGCTAATCTTACCGTGAATGTAGTCATTGTGCATTTTTCTCAATCTGCGTTTTGCCCTTCGCAAGTTTTCTGTACGTACTCGGATGCGGTCTGTCAAGATGCGAAAACCAACAAAATTAGCGCCGTGCTTTGTTTCAAATAATTGACTTTTTACTGGATGAATTTTTAGTCTTAATTTGGCTAAATATTCTTCAATAGCTAATCGTGCTTCACTTAAAAATCCCCTGTCATCTGAGAATAAAGCAAAGTCATCGACATAACGAAGATATTTTTTTACTTTGAGTTGTTCTTTAACAAAATGGTCAAAATTATTGAGATAGACATTTGCAAAAAATTGACTGGTAAGATTCCCAATTGGCAAACCCCGGCGTCTTTCTACTGGTGTTAATAAATAATCTGACTCAAAATATTCAATTGCTGCTAACTGTTCATTGCTGTTGTCGATGATAGTATCAATTAACCAAAGAGTATCCGGACATTTAATTTTCCGACGGAGGAGATTTTTCAAAATTTTGTGGTCGATGCTGGGAAAATATTTCTGAATATCACACTGAAGCACATAGCGACTGCTACGAGCAAATTTAGTAAAGCGATGTAAAGCGCGATGAGTACCAAATCCTAACCGATTAGCGTAAGAATCAGAAATAAATGTGGATTCAATTTGAGGAACAATAACATTACATAAGGCATGATGCACTACTCTATCACGATAAGGAGCAGCAGAAATCATGCGACTTTTTGGTTCTTTAATATAAAAAGTTCTATAAGTACCAGGTTGATATGTTTTGTAGATTAGTTCTTGTTGTAATTTCGTCAGTTCACCTTCTAAGTTATAGTTGAAAGCTAACACGTTTTCTCGAAATCGCTTACCTTTTTGTGCTTTCCTGGCTGCTGCTAAAATATTTTCAAAATCAATAATTTGAGAATAAAGATTACCGTAGCGTTTCATGTCACTTTAACTTATTCTGCTGTTTAATCCATCCACCTAATTCCAGACCAATTTCGTTGATTATTTTTCCTGCATATTCGTATCTATGTACTGGAATTAATTTAAAATCAAATAACAGACGTGTTTGATAACGTAAAATATCTAATTGACTATTCAGCGATTCTAATTTATTTAATTTATCTTTCGCATAACGGGCAATAATTAAACCATCTAATAAATTGTACAATTCATTGATTATTCTGTTTGCTAAAGTAAATTTATGAGAATTGGGCAGACTGTTGAGGATTGGAACGTACCATTTAATTAAATCGTAGGTTTTTTGAATAATTGATAATTCTTCCATTGATTTTTAATAAGAATGCAAAATAGACTTTATATCCTAAAAATTGTATTTTACACACTTTTAAAGTAGAATTAAAAAAGAATAATTTAAGTTTTATCAAATTTAAAAAAATTTTAGATCGCTCCGCTCCGCTACGCTTGGAAAGGGCAAAAAAAGAAGGGTAAAGGGTAAAAGTGCAAAAGTATCAAGGGCTATTTAGTCCTCGGCGCAACGAAACAGACCACCCGAAACCCGACGATGTAGTTGTCGTCGTCTGGGTTGCTCCCGAAACGATAGGCAGAACGGCAACTCTCAGGATAGTAGAGCCAAGAACCACCGCGCAGCAGCCGGATTTGATTATCATTATCATTATTACCTAGCCAAGCTCTGCCATCTGTTGGCGCTCCTTGATAGTTTTCATGCCCGGTATCTTGACACCACTCCCAGACATTCCCGTGCATATCGTAAAGTCCAAAGGCATTAGGTGGAAAACTACCTACAGGAGTTGTTTTTTCACGATAGATCCCTTTAGGACCTCGACCATAAGAACCTGACCATTTATATTTATAGAATTCTTTTTTATCTGTACCTTGATAATTTGCTAAATCCGTCGTAATCGTCTCACCAAAATGAAATGGCGTAGTCGTTCCTGCGCGACAAGCATACTCCCACTCAGCTTCACTGGGGAGGCGATAATCACGTCCTGTTTTTCGCGCCAGTCTAGCACAGAACTCGACAGCATCATACCAATTAACGCATTCTACCGGGAGATGATCACCTTTAAAATAAGAAGGCTCTGACTTCAAATCCAGTTCTACTCTGGGTAATGCTGCGACTACTCGCCACTGCGCCTGAGTTATCGGATATTTACCCATAAAGAAGGGTTGAACAGTGACTTGGTGTTGAGGACGTTCATCATCAGTACTTCCTTCTTCATTTTCTGGTGCGCCCATAGTAAAGCTTCCACCAGGGATAGCAACCATTTCTAAGGTGACACCATTGCCAAGATTTTCAGTGAAATATTCGGCTTGACGTTTGTCTCGCCTAATTTCTTTACCTCTGTCGTTAACAGTGATGATTTCAAACTGAAAAATCGGTAATTGATTTTTTGGGGTTGGTGTGTCTCCTCTTGAGGAAGTGACAGGTTGAGTAGTTGATGAAATTACAGTTTCAGGGTTTGGATGTGTAATCGGTTGTCCTTGACGTAAAGCAATTCTTTTAATCGCATTAATCGCCTGTCGGTCTGCGATCGAAACTGCTAACACTCGAATCCATAATTGTTCAGCTAGTTCTAGGTTTCCTTCCGCTTCAGCTTCCCATGCATCGTTTTTGAGGATAGTGACATCGGTTAGGGTTGCTTGCCTGGGTAAAAGAATTAAATGCAGCTTGGTTGCAGGATCAGCGACAGTGTATGGAGTTTGTCTGGGCTGATTGTAGCGACGATTTAGTTCTGGAACATAATAACACAAGTGTTGGTAGAGTCGCTCAACAGTAGCACAATTACCCTCTCCTTGTATCCGCAAAGCTTCTAGCAAGACATGAGTGAATGATCCTTGATTTAAAGCTTCAATTTCGTAGGCTTTCTCTTGAGGACTGCAAGAATAAAACGTGATCACTCCTGGATGTTCTTTACCAATTCCTAAACCGCCTCTACCTCCTTCATTACGGCAAGCATCTAAAAACAAGACTACATTATCAGCCCCACTGCGGCGCAATCTTTGGGTAACATAATCAATTGGGATTGCCGTATGTTCTACATCTCCTGGATCACTATCCAAAAACATGAGATAGTCACGATCATTTTCACGACAACCATGTCCAGCAAAGAAAAACCAAAGATTATCTCCTGTTTCCAACAGTGGTTTTTCAAAGTTTGCCCGTAAAAAACGGCGAAAATTAGCGTAGGTAGGCTGAGTTGGTATCGGCGGATTAGCTTTGTAGATGTCTACTTGATAAATCGGGGGAGAATCTTCGGTAAACGGCAAAACTGCATCAAACCTGGCTTCATCTTGGAACCAAGTTACCATTGCTTCAGCATCTCGCTTGGCACACTTGAGTTGCTGAAGATTATTGTAATTGTTTATGCCGACAACGATCGCCCAATTCCTACCCATATTTAATTACTAATAGTCCGCCAAACTAACTTTGCGGCGTTTGTAGTGAGGACTTTAATCCTCAAATATTCAAGCACTAAAGTGCTGACTACGAACACCGTTTGAATTTGAAAGTCATCGCACCCTTACCTCCCGCTTTTCCACCAACGCCAAACAGGCTGATTTTTCCTTCGCCATTAATTTCTACAGATAACTCCACCTCCTCAAGTTGGATTTTAGAATTTGGCGAGTCTGCTTCTTCAAGAATTTCTCGCATCGCCTGTAAGAATCCTGACATTTCCTGCTTGAGTTGGTCTACTTCAACAGCTTTGTACCTGGTGAACTTTACTTCTGTCGTTTCCGTAACTTCTGCACCAAGTATTCCGCCAAGATCGCGACTACTTCTAGCACCAGTAGTCGTAGTTTCCACAGAAGTAGCAGTTTCAGCGACTTCTTCAGTAATAATCCAGATTGTTTTTGGGGTTGGAATTTCTGTTGACATAGTTTGTTGATTGTTGATAGGTAGAGACGCGATTAATCGCGTCTGTACAATTAATCGCGTCTGTACAATTAATCGCGTCTGTACAATTAATCGCGTCTGTACGATTAATCGCGTCTGTACGATTAATCGCGTCTGTACGATTAATCGCGTCTGTACATTAGTGATTGGTGTCCCATGTAATAAGACTACCCAAAGTATAAGTATAATATTTTTTTAAGATAATTTATTGATACGTCTCATTAAATGAGACTTAATGATAGTAGAGAAGGGCGATCGCACGACCAAGTACCCTCGCCCCTTCTGTTCCTAAACATACACTCAGGACATTTCCATCAACATACATTTAGGACACTTCCATAATGCCACAACTTATTCTCTGTCAAACATTTACCAAAGGATTAATAAATCTAGCTTACATTCGTCAAGTTGATTTTCGCAATTTATCTAGTCAAAATCGCTCTCAGTATACCTGCTTTATCACTTGGAGTAACGGCGAAAAAGAAATCTTTATTGACAAACATGCTCAAGCGATCGCCCAAACACTAAGAAAAGTCACAAAACGAATTTAAATCTTTATCCAGGGTGGGTTATGCTCACCCTAAGGCATCAACAATTCCTGTCTACCCAAACGAATTACCTCACTGATGGGTTTGTCGATTTCACCCTGCTTAGTCAGTTCTACTTTTAAGAATTGG
Source organism: Fischerella sp. JS2 (assembly GCF_032393985.1). Classification (NCBI taxonomy): domain Bacteria; kingdom Bacillati; phylum Cyanobacteriota; class Cyanophyceae; order Nostocales; family Hapalosiphonaceae; genus Fischerella; species Fischerella sp. JS2. Next base: position 6,533,251 of record NZ_CP135918.1, on the reverse strand, counting down.
TATTAGAAGTAAAAAATGTTTAAATAGCCCTAGTTAAAACTGACGCGGTGACTCACAAATGGTATGAACTACGAAACTGCTTGCAAATTTCTCATAGATCAAACAATCGCCTCTGAAGAAAACCCCGATGCGTTACTCAGCCGCTTGCAGCAGGGAAAACCACCAGTTCCCGGTCAGATTACCTCAACTTTACTGGCGTTGAAGGTGGTGTTTGAAGGTCTCAAAGAAGCCACTACTATTGAACGAGAACTCGCCTACGCTTTATATCAACTCACCATTAAAACTCAAATGCTGTTTGCAGCAGGACGTAAAGCAGGGGTTGACTGGCCGCCTCTCCTGAAAGAAGATTTATTGAGAATAGCGATCGCTACTGAAAGTATCTTTTCTGGTAACTGGCAAAATTTACATTAATGGTTAGGGGTTAGTGGGTAGAGACGCGATGTTCCTCGCGTCTCTACATTAGTTGGTTAAAGGTTAGGGGTTGATGACTAATAACAATTACGCATTACCAATTACCCATTACCCATTATCAATTACCTACTAACTACTAACTACTAACTACTATCTACTTTTCAACTGCGCTTCTAGTTTATCCAAATCAGATTTAAGTAAAACAGTCATTTGACCTGTAAAAGCCTTACCATTCTTAGGTTGGGCAATTTCTACCCAGTAGGCGTAGCGATCGCCCACACGTAGTTCTCCCCGCAAAGCTTCCCGGATGGGAGTTTTGGCAAAACGAGCGGAGTTAACGGTACTTTGACTAGGATATTCGTAGACTACCAGAGCGCGTTTAAAGTCTTGGTAAATATCCAAGCCATATACTACTCGCAATGATTCTTCTAAGCGATCAAAACTCATGCCATTTATGGCATCATACATGCTCAGCCTCTCACTACGAATGCGACTCCGGTCTTTGATAAACTCCACTTTTCCAGGAGCAAATACCGATGCTTGAAAAGTGAATCGCTGGGCTGCTGTATCGCTTTTCTGTATAAAAAATTTCTCGTTACTATTGGGACGCAGGGTAGGGTGTGCTTGAATCCAGGCACCAACTTCTTCTGTCGTTTGCCCTGGTAAAGCCTTGGCTTGGTCAGCAAAGTATGTTCCCCCACACAGATAGGGAACGAGAGAAAAAGGCAGTATCAAAACTTTCAGCAGAGGGTTTTTTAGCATGTATTTATACCAACCTTTATTAAAAGGAGTGATTTTATTTTTCCCCTGCTGCCTTGATTTCTTTATAAGTAATTCTACGGAATCATTGCGACTTTAATCACTTTACGCGATCGCATATCACAAAACACAGCTTCTAAATCTTGTAACGGACGCTGTTCGCTAATTAGTAACTCAAAAGGAATTCTGCGACTAGCAATTAATAATAACGCTGCCCTGACAAACTCAGGGGTATTATGAAATACTCCCTTGAGAGTAAGTTCGCTGTAGTGGAGTTGTTCTGTGTTGACAGTGATTGTTGTGTCTCGTGGACAACCACCGAATAAATTCACAGTTGCACCAGGACGGGCGCAGGCGATCGCTGTTTCCCAAACGCTAGGTAAACCTGTCGCTTCAATAACCACATCTGCACCCCAGCCATCGGTAAATTCTTTGACTACGTTCGGTATATCTGGTAACTGTCGATAATTAAATGTTTGGGCTGCACCGAATTTTTCACCAATTTCTAGCCTGTCGTTATTACCGCCGAATAGTACTACTTCCGCCGCTAAATCATGAGCCAACTTAGCTACAAACATCAGCCCGATCGCCCCATCTCCCAAAACTACCACCCGGTCTCCAGGTTTGACGTTGGAACGGGCTACCCCATGTAGGACGCAAGCTAAAGGTTCTGTGATTGCTGCCAATTCATAAGGTAAATCTTCTGGTATTGGCAATAAATTATGCTTTACAATCGGCGCGGGAATTTTGAGATATTCTGCAAAAGTACCGTTATTCCACGTCAAATTTGGGCAAAGAGAATACTCTTGACGTTGACAAAAAAAACAATTCATGCATGGAGCCGAATTATTAGCAACCACGCGATCGCCAATTTGCCTACCTGTGACACCTTCACCAATAGCCACAATTTGCCCAGCAGCCTCATGACCAAAGAGAGTAGGAGGTTTCAGCATCTTGGCATGACCGCCGCGACGCCACACTTTTAAATCTGTACCACAGGTTGTCGCTGCTCCCACTTGGATCACCACCTCTCCTTTTTTGGGAGTAGGGTCAGCAACTGTTTCTAAGCGTAAATTTTCTTTACCGTAAAGTAAGGCTGCCAGCACAGATTTTGATCCAATAATTAAACTCCAGCTAATTTTATCAACAGGAGGTAGAAACAAGCAGGTAGCTATGCTGGAGGAAGGTTAATTTTTTTATGAGTGTCTGGGACTAAGGTGCATTGCGTTGGCTTGACTTGGCGAACTATCTCCATAAATGGCACTTGAAACGGGTTCCCTTCAATGTTAAACTCAACTGTTACAATCTCTGCCAAGGCGTAAACATCCGCAGGGCGAATATGACGCCCATCTGGACGAGGATGAACTGTAATATCGAGTTCGGTTAATCACTTAAAATGAAAAACCTCACCCCGCCTTTGGCACCCCTCTCCTTGCCAAGGAGAGGGGATGGGGGGGTCCCCTCTGGGGAACTCGGGGACCCCACTCCCCTAAGGGAGTGGGGATTAGGGGTGAAGGGGCTGTTCTTGTGAGGTTAAACGGGAATTATAAGTAATCATGCGAACTTGATATAATTCCCTGAGTACCTGCTTGCATACAAATTTTTGCAGCTTTGGTAAGGCTAGGTATTTCCAAATTGCGTGTATTTCTCAGCAGGGCAACTTTATTCAGGTTGACACTAAGATTCGTCATTGCTCTTCTCTTTCATATTTACGAGTATAGTTATGCACATAGTTAGGTAGAGTAATGCCTGAGTGCAAACGAGGATCTGGAATTGGTGCTGCTGCTTTCTGTTGCAATGGTAATACACCAGCCCATACAGGCAAACTGTAATCTGCCTCATCATCAAGTGGCGGGTCTGACCGTACCTTTGCTGATGCTTCATCTAGTGGCAGAGATAATACTAAAGTTCCTTGCAGTTCCAGAAAACTGGGCGGGCGCACCTCTGCCCATCGTCCCGACATAACATGTTCAGTAAAAGCGTGCAGTGCTACTAGCTTTTCTTCAGAATTTTCCACAGTGATTGCTGTACCAAATATTACTACTGACCGATAGTTCATCGAATGGTGAAAAGCAGACCGCGCCAGTACTAGTCCATCAAGTAGTGTCACAGTAACGCAGACTTCGATACCATTTTGGAGCGATCGCAACATTCTACTTGCAGGAGAACCATGAATATAAAGTCTGTCTGCCACCCTGCCATAAGCTGTAGGAATCACAAATGGTTGATTATCTACAGCAAACGCGATATGGCACACCAAACCTTCATCTAAAATGTCATAGATAACTTGACGTTCGTACTGTCCACGTTGGGGAACACGCCTAATTTTAGTGCGTTGCGTCACAGGCAACACATTTTCACTACTATTACTCATGATCTAAAGCTTGTTTTTATTGCGTATACTGTCAGCTTAATTGTCCAAGTGGTTTACTACAAGAGCCACTTTTGTGTTGTAATATCAGTCCACTTATACCAATTTTGGATTTGAGATTTTGGATTAAAAGCTCAGAGCTTTGAAACTAGAACACTATTGTAATTTATACCAATTCCAATAATGTTTGCGACAGATAACCCCACCCGCCGAACGACACCCTCCCCTTTCTAAAGGGAGGGTTGGGGTGGGGACTTATATAATCCATGTGTTGTATTCTTTTTTTAAATTGGTATTAGTATTATATATTACATAAACTAGAGTATGGATTTGGCGATCGCACTCAACAGTCAGATAGATGTGCCATTACACCAGCAGTTATACGAAGAAATACGTAAAGCAATACTCAACAAACGCCTGCTACCCAATCAACGCATTCCATCCACGCGAAAGCTCTCCAAATCCTTGGGTATTTCTCGTACTACGGTGACTACTTGCTACGATCAACTCCTTAGTGAAGGCTATATCAAAACTATAGTTGGTTCTGGCACATATGTCTGCGATCAACTCCCCGACGATCTGCTAAATCCTACACCATTTGAGTCTTGCTACAAACAGATTTTTGCGCAAAGACCGCTATCTAAGTATGCCACCAGTTTGATGGAAAATGATGTATCTACAACTACTGAACCTCATGCCCCTATTAACTTCCGCTATGGACGGCCTGCTTTGGAATTATTTCCAATGCAACTGTGGCGGAAATTACTGTCTCGTCATTGTCGTTCCCATTGTCATTGGCTAGATTATGCTACAGATGCCTTGGGATATGAACGGTTAAGGGAAGCGATCGCTCGTTACCTGTCCCAGTCCCGTGCAGTGCAATGCGAACCTGAGCAGGTGATCATTACTAATGGCACTCAGCAAGCTTTATATTTGGTGATGCGCTTGTTAATCGATCCTGGTGATGCTGTTGCTTTGGAAGATCCTGGTTATTTAAGCGCACGCCGTATCTTTCTTGCACAAGCTGCCAAGCTTTTACCAGTACCTGTAGATGAGTCAGGTTTAATAGTCAGGGAGTTAGGGAACTATAAGGATGAACACATTAAGCTTATTTACGTGACTCCTTCTCACCAGTTTCCTACAGGAGCAATACTGTCTTTGTCTCGGCGACTAGAGTTACTAGCTTGGGCGCATTCTCATGGAGCTATGATTATTGAGGATGATTATGACAGTGAATATCGCTATGGTGATAGACCAATACCAGCCCTACAAGGATTGGATAAAAGCGATTGTGTGCTGTACATAGGTACTTTCTCCAAGGTACTGTTTCCTTCACTGCGGATTGGTTACTTAGTTTTACCCAAAAGTTTAGTAGCAATATTTGCCCAGGCTAAGTGGTTGAGCGATAGACACTTACCATTGTTAGAACAGTATGTTTTGACTGATTTTATTGAATCAGGGCATTTAGAAAGACATATTAGAAAAATGCGTCAGCACTATGATCAATGTCGCCAAGTATTAGTGCAAGCATTAAGCGATCGCTTTGGGGAACGAGTAACAATTTTAGGCGAGAAGGCTGGGCTGCATTTAATGGTGAAACTACACACGCAACTTACGGATGAGGAGATTATTGAGGGGGCTGCATCCTTAGGTGTGGGGATGATGTCTGCTCAACCCCATTATCTGAAAGAGAATCGCACTGGCGAATTTATTTTTGGTTACTCGGAACTGACATCACAACAAATTCAAGAGGGAATTTGCAGATTGGCTAAAGTTCTTGTTGCATAGTTAATTTCTCTCATCGTGGGAATGATTGTTAGAAAACAACAGCCCAAGCTGATAAAACCTGATTGCCTTAGATATAATGATAGGATTGACTAGCTACTATACAAAGAAATTTCAAATTCTGTAGCTTTGATTGCTTGTCTCTAACCCTGCAAATTGGATCTCAGATATGTCAAATCACCGGACTGTCCTTGTAATTGGTGACTCGGATGAGGGCAATAACAATTATAAGCAGCAGTTACAGCAAGATAGAAGCGTAGCATACAGGATTATATCACAGCAATATAACAGTTCAGTTTTGACACTGCCTCAATTGCAGCAGATTGATGGCATTCTCTTAGAACTTCGCTCTCCCTGTTCCAATAGCATCAACTTGCTGCGTCAATTAAAAGAGCAGATGGGCGATCGCTGTCCGCCGATCATTGTTATTGATGGTGGAGACACAAAGACCGCAGTACAGGCGTTTAAGAATGGAGCGGTAGATTATCTGGTTAGAGATCAGATAACTCCTGAGGATTTGCGCCTAGCAATGTGCAGTGCGATCAAAAATGCCCAGTTACGACAGGAACTGCAACGCAATCAAGAGCAGTTTCAAACATCGGTTGAGAATATGCTGGACTGCTTTGGCATCTTCTCAGCCATACGGGATAAGTTGGGGCAAATTGTAGACTTTCGCATTGATTATCTCAACAAAGCAGCGTGCGAAAACAACCAGATGCCTAAAGCGATGCAGATTGGTCGGGGTTTATGTGAGATTTTTCCCGCCCATCACGAATCAGGATTGTTTGACGAATATTGTCGGGTCGTGGAAACTGGAGAGCCGTTAATCAAAGACTTGCTGATCTACGATGATACTTTTGGTGATCGCCGATTGGTGCGAGTGTTTGATATCCGGGCAACCAGGCTCAATGATGGCTTTGTTGCCTGTTGGCGCGATGTTACCGACCGCAAACGTTTAGAGTTGGAGTTGAGCCAGACGGTAACAGACTTGCAACAGCAGCAGTATCGAATACAACGGCTGATCGATAAGGCTCCGATTGGCATTGGCATAGGGTCAGTAAGCGGCGCAGTCAAAGTAATAAACGATACCATGTTGCACCTGCACGGGCTAACACGGGAAGAATTTGAGCAACAGGGTATGAACTGGCGTGAGTTTGCCCCGCCTGAGTTGTCTGAACAAACCGAGCAGGCAATGATACAAGTGCAGCAGCAGGGCTTTACCCCGCCGATAGAGAAACAACTGTGCCGCCGGGATGGAACGCGCCTTCCCATCTGGATTTGCACCATGCAGTGGATGGATGGCACGGATGAGCATGTAGCATTCGCTGTGGATTTAACCCAGCGAAAACAAGCTGAGGCCGCCATTCAACAACTAAACCAAGAGTTAACCAACCGGGTGTCTGAACTGCAAACCCTATTAGAAATTCTGCCTGTGGGCATTGCGATCGCCACCGATCCAGGCTGTACTCACATGCAAAGCAATGCTTACATTCGGCAACTACTTAACATTCGTCCTGGTGATAACATCTCGAAGAGTGCGCCTGCTGAGGAGCAACCAGCCTACCGAGTTTTCCAAAACAAAGAGGAAGTCCCGGCTGAGAACTTGCCGATGCAAGTAGCTGCCAGATTGGGCGTAGAGGTGCGAGATGCAGAATTTGACATTCTGCTGCCAAATGGCACGGTGCGCCAGCTTCTATGCTATGCAACTCCCCTGCGAGGCGACCAGAATCAAATCCGGGGTGTAATCGGAGCCTTTGTTGATATCACAGAACGCAACCAGGACGCTGCTGCTCTCAAAGCCAGTCAACAGCGTTACCGAGAGTTAGCTGAAGCCATGCCCCAAATGGTTTGGACTGCCGACGCAACAGGGGCGGTTAATTACTGGAATCAACGCTGGTACGAGTACACTGGTTTGAGTGAAGCTGAATCAATGGGTTTGGCGGGGACTAGTACGGTTCACCCCGATGAGCGCGATCGCACCCTAGCTTTATGGAGTCAGGCGATCGCCAACGGTGAATCCTTTGAAATTGAATACCAGCTTCGTCGCTGGGATGGCGAATATCACTGGTTCATCTGTCGAGCCATCCCAACACAGGATACTCAGGGACAGACAACAGGCTGGATTGGCACGATTACTGATATTGACAACCAGAAGCAATTAGAAACAAGACTACTGCATGAGATTGTCAACCACCAGCGCACCGAACAGGAACTGCGCCGAGGCGAGGAGCGGCTGAGGTTGGCCCAACTGGCAGCCAATGCGGGTCACTGGGATTGGGAAATCGAAACAAATAGAGTCTTCTGGTCAACCGAATATTACACGCTCTACGGTCTTGACCCTGCCATACCATCATCCTATGAAAACTGGTTGGCTAGCATTTTGGAAATAGACCGGGAACGGGTGGATCGGGAAGTTCGCGCTGCCCTGGCAAGCAACCAGGGCGAAGTTAATATTGAGTATCGCATTCATCACCCAATTCGAGGCGTGCGATGGCTGGTAGCAAAGGGGCAAACCCGATTTAATGCTGTCGGACAGCCGCAGGGAATGAGTGGCTTTACCTTTGACATTACTGATCGCAAGCAAGCCGAAATTGCTTTGCGACAAAACCAAGAGCGGCTTTACCTGGCAATGAAAGCTGCCAAGATGGGAAGTTGGGATTGGGACATTCAGACAGGTAAAGTCAACTGGTCTACTAATCTGGAACACTTATTTGGTATGGCTTCCGGTAGCTTTGATGGGCAGTATAAAACCTTCAGGGCAATGATTCATCCAGACGATTTGCCTTGGGTTGAATCAGCTATTCATCGCGCCGTTTATGAACGAGAAGACTACAACATTGAATTTCGCTTCATGAAGCCAGATGGAACGGTGCGTTGGGCGTTGGGTCTCGGGCGAGTCTTTTACGATGCATTCGGCAATCCAGTCACGATGACTGGTGTTGATATGGATATTTCAGAGCGCAAACAAGCAGAAGCAGACCTACGAGCTAGTGAAGAACGATTCCGCCACATGGCAGACAACGCACCTATGATGATTTGGGTGACAGATGCCACTGGTTATTGCACTTATCTCAGCCAACGCTGGTACGAGTTCACCGGACAAACGGAAGCCACAGGACTGGGAATGGGATGGTTAGAGGCAGTGCATCCAGACGATCGCGAACTTTCTAAAAGTATCTTCTTAGACGCAATTGAGCGTCAAGCAGATTTTCGGTTAGAATATCGTCTGCGCCGTCAAGACGGAGAATATCGCTGGGCAATCGATGCAGCAAGTCCGTGGTTGGGGAAAGATGGAGAGTTTAAAGGATATATTGGCTCTGTCATAGACATTAGCGATCGCAAGCGGGCTGAGCGAGAACTGCAAGAGAGCGAAGCACGTTTCCGCACCCTGGCAGATAACATCTCCCAATTTGCCTGGATGGCAGATGAGAATGGGTGGATTTTCTGGTATAATCAGCGCTGGTTTGATTACACAGGTACAACCCTGGCAGAGATGGAAGGTTGGGGCTGGCAAAAAGTGCATCACCCTGACCATGTGGAAGGGGTAGTAGAAAAGTTTCGTCACTGTGTTGAAACAGGCGAAACCTGGGAGGATACCTTTCCCCTACGCGGTAAAGATGGACAGTATCGCTGGTTTCTCTCCCGCGCCGTTCCAGTTCTGGATGAACAAGGCAAGGTGTTGCGGTGGTTTGGTACCAATACGGACATTACTGATCGCCAACAACTCCTTCAGCAAGAGCAAGCCGCACGGGAAGCCGCCGAACGCGCCAACCGCATCAAGGATGAATTTCTCGCTGTCCTTTCCCACGAATTACGATCACCGCTCAACCCGATTTTGGGTTGGACAAAGCTGTTGCAAACTCGTAAGTTTGATGAAACAAAAATAGCTCAAGCCCTTACCATCATTGAGCGAAATGCCAAATTACAAACTCAACTGATCGATGATTTGCTCGATATCGCCAAAATCTTGCGCGGCAAACTGAGCCTGAATACTACCTCGGTTAGTTTATCTTTGATTGTTGAAGCCGCGATCGAAACAGTCACAACAGCAGCTGTTGCTAAATCCATCTCACTGCATTCTGTATTACCCAATATTGGGCAAGTGTCTGGTGATGCTGCCCGCCTTCAGCAAGTTGTCTGGAATTTGTTGTCCAATGCCATTAAATTCACGCCCAATGGTGGCCGAGTAGACATCCGCCTCCAACGGGTCGGCAATCAGGCACAAATTACAGTCAGTGACACAGGTAAAGGCATAGGCGCAGACTTTGTACCTTACATCTTTGAATCCTTCCGCCAGGAAGATGCTTCAATTACTCGCAAGTATGGAGGATTAGGTCTGGGCTTGGCGATCGTTCGTCAGTTAGTTGAGGCACACGGCGGCACCATTACGGCTGACAGCCCCGGTGAAGGGTTAGGAGCCACATTTACAGTTCGATTGCCACTGTTGAATGTTGCACCCCAAATTCAGCAGACAGATGAGTTACCCCAACAAGAACTCGAACTCACGGGAATTCGAGTCCTTGCAGTCGACGATGATGCCGATGCTCGTGAGTTATTAACAGTATTATTAACCCAATATGGAGCAGAGGTGTTGACTGTTAGCTGTGCGTCAGAGGTACTGGCAAATTTAGAATCCTTGAAACCGGATGTGTTAGTCAGTGATATTGGGATGCCCGAAGTCGATGGCTACACCCTGATCCAACAGGTGCGTAACTTATCCCCCGCAAAAGGAGGACAGATTCCTGCGATCGCCCTGAGTGCCTATGCAAGAGTTGACGATCACCAAAAATCTATAAGCAGTGGCTATCAAAAGCATTTAACAAAGCCACTTGAGCCAGAACAGTTAGTTCAAGCTGTGGTGGCCCTCACACACACCAAACTAAATCGTTCCTTGACATCCTCACCGAGAAGACACTCACGCTAGGTTTACTTGTCCTTTGTCATTTGTTTTTCACAAATGACAAGAGACTAATGACAATTACAACACACAATTTAATTCGCCGACTTTTTGAGTAAAGCGAATGTTTTCCCGATAGTCTACAGGACAATCTATCACTGCTGGCACATCTTGAGCGAGGGCTTCTTTGAGGATGGGAACTAATTCGGTAGCGTCTTCTACACGATAGCCTTTTAATCCCATACTTTCTGCTAATTTGACAAAATCTGGGTTGCCAAAATGCACAAAGGATGACCTACCTTTACCAAATTGATTTTCTTGTTTCCACTCAATTAGACCATAGCCACCATCATTAAAAATTAAGGTGACGAACGCTGTACCAACACGCAAAGCAGTTTCTAATTCTTGGCAATTCATCATAAAGCCGCCATCGCCGGTTGCAGCCACAACTTTACGATTAGGATGAACAAGTTTAGCTGCAACTGCACCAGGGATAGCAATCCCCATTGCGGCAAAACCATTAGAAATAATGCAAGTATTGGGACTATAACAATGGTAATGACGGGCAATCCACATTTTATGTGCGCCAACATCAGAAATGACAATATCTTCTGGTCCCATTACCTGGCGCAAGTCATAAATGATTTTTTGGGGCTTAATCGGAAACCCGTCATCCTTGGCATACAGTTCATAATCAGCACGAATATTAGATCGTAAATTGATAGCGTAGGGATTGGGTTTACCCTGGCGATCTGCTACTTTTAAAATTTCATAGAGAGAATCAGAAATATCACCAACAACTTCCACGCTGGGAATGTAACTACTATCTATTTCTGCTGGAGTTGCGGCAATATGAACGATGGGAATTTGACCATCGGGATTCCATTTTTTCGGGGAAAATTCGATTAAATCATAGCCAATTGCTATGACTAAATCTGTGTTATCAAAGCCACAGGTAATAAAATCCCGTTGTTGCAATCCTACAGCCCACAATGCCAAAGGATGGGTGTAGGGAATCACTCCTTTACCCATAAATGTGTTGGCAACAGGGATATTTAATTGGGTGGCAAATTGAGTAACAGCGTCGCTGGCTTGGTCGCGAATTGCACCATTTCCGACTAAGATGATTGGATTAACTGCCTGAGAAATTATGGCTGCGGCTGACCGAAGACTAGCAAAAGAAGCAAAAGTTTTTTCTATATTATCCTTATGTAACGGTTTGCCTTCTACTGGCATAGCAGCTATATTTTCTGGTAAATCAATATGAACTGCACCTGGTTTTTCACTTTGCGCTACTTTGAATGCTTTGCGCACTACTTCTGGTGTAATACTAGGTCGCACAATCTGTTTATTCCATTTGGTTACTGGAGCAAACATAGCCACCAAATCTAAATATTGATGGGATTCGATGTGCATTCTATCTGTTCCGACTTGTCCGGTAATTGCCACTAGTGGCGCACCATCGAGGTTGGCATCAGCAACCCCTGTCATTAAGTTTGTAGCCCCTGGTCCTAAAGTGGAAAGACACACTCCTGCTTTTCCTGTCAGACGTCCGTAGACATCCGCCATGAATGCTGCACCTTGTTCATGACGAGTGGTAATAAATTGAATGGAGGAGTGTTTGATCGCTTCCAAAACGTGCAGGTTTTCTTCGCCAGGGAGTCCGAAAACATATTGCACCCCTTCATTTTCTAAGCACCTTACTAATAACTCTGCTGTATTCATTGAACTTCCTCACTAGCGAAAAGATTTAGGAGTAGATAGTGGTTAGTGGTTAGTGGATAGTAGTAAAGAAAACACTACTAACTACTAACTACTAACTACTAATAATTCCCAACTATTTAACCCACACTGTTTTAATGTTGACGAACTCATGTATACCTTGGATACCTAATTCCCTACCATACCCAGAACGTTTAATACCGCCAAATGGTATACGGGGATCGGATTTCACCATGCCGTTAATAAATACGGCACCTGCTTCAATTTCATTGATGAAACGCTGTTGTTCTTGGGAGTTGGTTGTCCAAGCACTTGCACCCAAACCAAAGGGTGTAGCGTTTGCTAGTTTAATTGCTTCATCAATATTAGGTACGCGGAATAGTAAAGCTACCGGCCCAAAAAATTCTTCTTTGGCGATCGCACTATCCGGTGAAAGATCGGTGATCATCGTTGGTGGAAAAAAGTTACCAGGACGATCACTCAAAGCCTGTCCCCCAATCAGAACTTTTGCCCCTGCTTGGACACAAGTTTGCACTTGTTGCTCCAGGTCTTGGAGAATATCAGGTGTGGCTAGTGGCCCAACATCGGTGTCTGGTTGCATAGGATCGCCTACTTTCAGCGCTTGGTATTTTTCTAGCAGTAGCTTTTGAAATTGATCTGCGATCGCTTCTTGGATAATAAAGCGTTTCGCAGCAATACAAGATTGCCCGTTATTGAGCATTCTTGCTGTAGTCGCAACTGCAACTGCTGCTTCCAAGTCAGCACTTTCTAACACAATAAATGGATCGCTGCCACCCAATTCTAGAACTGTTTTCTTAATTTGTTTACCAGATGCAACAGCAAGTGAGATGCCAGCTGGTTCACTGCCTGTTAAGGTTGCAGCTTTGATGCGCTCATCACTCATTAAATTCCCTACTTTCGCACCAGGTATTAACAAAGTTTGAAATACACCTGCGGGAAAACCAGCCTTGTGAATGATTTCCTCAATTGCTAAAGCACACTGCGGCACATTAGAAGCGTGTTTGAGTAAACCGACATTTCCTGCCATCAGTGCAGGTGCTGCAAATCGGAATACTTGCCAAAAGGGAAAATTCCACGGCATGACTGCGAGGATAATACCTAATGGCTGGTATTTTATAAAACTTTTTGTGGCATCGGTTTCCACGTAAGTATCAGCAAGGAATTGGGCGGCGTGTTCGGCGTAGTATCGACAAACCCAAGCACATTTTTCGACTTCAGCGATCGCACTTTTGTAGGTTTTGCCCATTTCTAGGGTCATCAACTTCCCCAAGTCTGCTTTTTCTTGCTCAAGCATGTCAGCAGCTTTGTCAAGCCAGCGCGATCGTTCCGAAAAACTTGTCTGGCGGTAATGCTCAAAAGCTTGTTGAGCCAAATCTAGTTTGGCGGCGATTTCAGCATCACTATGCGGTTCAAAGTTTTTGAGCAATTCCCCTGTCGCAGGGTTAATGGTGGCGATAGGCATAGCCAACCTCCCGTAAAAAATAATTTCAGAAAGTGCAAAAGTCACTTTTGCAAAAGGTCTATTCTAAATGCTTACCCGTGTTCTGACTGTTAGCTTCCATAAAGATTTTAGACTTTTCGGCAAGACTTGGTTGGCAAATGTTAATTTTTCGCAATCTAAATGCATAAAAAAATACAAGTACTTAAGTAATTCTATGTATTAGGTAATTGGTTAGTACAGACGTGATGTTCCTCGCGTCTCTACCCACTAACTATTAATGCAATTTCGTCTGATACACTTTTACTAAGCGATTGATGCCTTTAAACCGATAATCTCCCATTTCATGGAAGTACGCAGGTTGGGAAAGCATTGTGTAAGTGGCTTCACTGACGACACATTCACCGGGGGGACAAACTGCTTCCATACGCGCAGCTAAATTTATAGTCGCACCCAGAGCAGTGTAATCTACCCGTTGAGAACTGCCAACATCGCCAACCACAGCCTTACCACTGTTAATGGCAATGCGTAATTGCAGTGGTTCTTGCCAAAATTTACTAGTGTTGAGATGTTCCAGACGCGTGAGCATTTTTAGGGCTGCGGACACGGCGCGATCAGCATGATCTGATTGTGGTTCGGGAGCGCCAAAAAATGCCATGATGCAATCGCCAATATATTTATCTAGAGTGCCGCCGTAGGCAAACACTTCTTTTAACATCTCCTCAAATAATTTATTGAGCAATTCCGCAATTTCTCTAGCGGTGAACCGTTCGGATATGGCAGTAAAACCAACAATGTCCGCAAACAAAATGCTAATTTCACTTTCTCGGGGGGCTAAGCGTCCATCTGGTAATGCTCCCACTGCGATCAACTGCTGTACAACTGCTGGGGAGTGATAGCGTTCGAGTCTATGACGAATGACTTCTTCACTTTTGAGTTTTTCTGCTAATAACCAACGTTGGACACTGGAAGCGACAAGATTTGCTAAAGCGGAAAAAAAGCTGAGTTCTTCTTCACCTTCTTTTGCCCAATGGTAGGAAGAAAGATGAGCATCGGCATAAAGCACACCAACCACCTTATTTTCATCCCATAAAGGCACAGCCATCGCGCTGCGAATGTCTTTAACTAAAATACTGTGTTCGCCAGCAAAACGCTCATCATGCTGGGCATCAGCAGTTTGAATTGCAACTTTTTCTTCAAAGACTTTTTGACAGATACTACGACTGATCCAACTGCCATCGTTAGGTAAATGTTCGTGTTGACAGGTACTTCTAGTCGCAGAACTTAATATTTCTAATTTGCCACAACCACTGACATCAATTAATAATGCCAAACGATCTATACTACTTAAGTAACGAAAGACTACTTCTTGAACTTGAGAGAATATTTCTTCTATAGAAGTCGCAGCCGAGAGATTTTTGGCTATATCAACTAAGTCTTTCAGGCGAGCAATACTCTTATCTTTATTGCTGATATCACCATTGTCACTATCAGCTTGTATCCATTGCTGTTGCAATTGTTTAACGTTGTGAAAAATAGTTCTGTGTTCGGCTGTGTCAACCTGTTTAGGCATAACTGTTTCTACAGGTTCCGCCAACAGTACCAGCACACTCACATCTCCTAGCCAAATAATGTCACCGTGATGTACCTGTTGGGGAGAACTGACAAGGCGATCGTTCAATTGTGTACCATTTTTGCTGCCCATGTCCTCAATAGTCCACACATTAGCAGCTGTTTTGATCAAACGAGCGTGCCAACGGGAAACCCCCCCAAAGGGCAAGTACAAATCACACTCTGGCAATCGCCCGATGGTGAAGATATCTTGATTAACTGTTACTGTTCTTTCTGTATTTCCCTGTTGTAAACGCAGTTTGAGTTCAGTCATGGTTGTGATTCAAGAAGAAAGGCAGAGGACAGAAGGAACCAATTAAAGGGGGATTTAGATCCCCAGTAATTGTAGACCACCAAATTCAAAAGAGGCGCGGGGCATATGCCAGAGTTAAACCTTTATTCTTTATGGCACTCTCTAAGCCATTCCGACAACTAGCTGAAAAATAAGGTAGAGGGCAGAAGGCAGAAGAGGTAAGAATTTTCATGGCAAGGTTAGTGTACCAATGTTCATGATTAACTGCCTTGAAAATAATAGATGCGGTGATATGTCAAACTAGTTTGGAGAGTTTGTAGTAAGCACTTTATGCTTAGAAAGAATGCACAAGTATTTAATGTCGGTGGTGGGTGTTGTCAGGTTTTAGTAACAACCCGTGAAGGTGTAATTGCCGAAGCTTTAGGAGCCAGCTTGTATAATGTTCACTGATTTGCGATCGCACTTGTGCATCCCATCCGCAAAAGCAGGACAAGGCGTTTAAAAGCTGTGTCACAGGAAACAGCAATGGAGAAAGCTTAACTAGTATAGTATCTTTCATCGTTAACTACTCACTAAACTCTGATTTCGCCAGAATAAAAATCAAAAATACATATGTGGAGCTTACTGCATCACTAAAATGTAGTGACAAATTTTGAGTAGATGAACAAAAATGAGTAAAATTACGTCTTTAGTTAGACCATCTTCAGAATTATGATTAAGTAAAATAAATCGCTATGAAGAAACGTCAAACTATTCGTAACGCTCATTTATTAGGTCTGTTTAAAGATTACGGGCTTGTTGCTATAAGTGTATTAGTAGTACTGTTAGCGACACTTTATCCTTATAATTTTTCATTTCCAGATTCTTTTTCTTTAGAAGAAATAGTTAATAGTTTTAGTAATACTAGTTCTTTCCAAGACACAGTCAACAATATTTTATTGTTTCTACCTCTAGGGTTTTTTTGTACTAGTCTTTTGCAAAAATACAGGGCAAAATTAGGACTGGAAATTTTAATAGTTATATTAGCAAGTGCGAGTTTATCGACGATAGTTGAAATCTTGCAAGTATTTGTGCCTGGGAGAAGACCGACTCCAGAAGATATTATTAATAATTCTATTGGTGGTTTTGTTGGTTGGCTTTGCTTTAATTGGCTTCTTTCTCGCAGCTTTGCTTACATCTTGGCAAGGATTGAGAATAATAGCAGTAGACGGGTGAATCAAAGAATAGCTGCCTTTTGCCTTGGTTATATATTATTATCATCTCTGAATTTAGTATTTTGGCAAAGTACAACACATTTAAGTAATTGGAACTCCAACTATCCACTTATAATTGGCAATGAAGCAACAGGAGATAGACCTTGGCAAGGATATATCTCTAAAGTATATATAACTGATCAAGCCATTTCTGCTATTGAAGCCGCACAGATATTTACAGATAAAGATTACTTCAAAAATTATAGAGATTCTCTGTTAGCTGCTTACAAATTAGATACTGGTAGTAAATATTATTATCGAGATAAAAGTGGTAATTTACCTAGATTATTGTGGCGTGGGCAGCCTGTAGATACTCAGGAAAACAAAGGAGCTTTATTGAGTTCTAGTAACTGGCTAGAAACAGCAGACGCTGTGAAAAAATTAAATAAAAGAATATCTAATACTTCTGAGTTTACTATCAGTACAACTGTAGCTACTAGTGACATCAATCAAACTGGTCCAGCGCGAATTGTGTCAATTTCTCATGATCCTCTGCGTCGTAATTTTACTTTGGGACAGCAGGGAACAGCTTTAAACTTGCGATTAAGAACACCAATTACTGGAGAAAACGGTGGAGATGTTCAACTTAGCATTCCTAATATTTTTATAGACAAACAACCACATCATCTGATAATTACTTATTCTCGTCCAATTATTCAGGTATATGTAGACAATCTCCAAAATTATTATTCATTAAATTTGCTCGATCTCATTCCCATAGCCCATAAGGTATTTTACTATTCCTTAAATTTTATTCCTTTAGGTATTTACCTCGCCCTTCTTTCTCTCTTAGTAAAAAACAATCGCGTCATTCATAGATTATTAATATTTTTAGGTATATTATTACCTTCTTTGATGCTGGAAGCTTTTTTGGTCAGTACGTACAGTAAGGAAATTAGTTTGAGAAATATTTTGATTGGTATATTTTTTACGGCAACTACAGCCTTAATGCTGAAAACTCGGGCTAGGATTTTAGTAAAAAAAGTAGTTTGAGATTGAGGAATATTAACTCGATTCACTTTTGGTTTTGAAAGTAATTCCAATCAAAATATAATTGTTGCATAGAATATGGGCTAAATTTCATAGGGCGATCGCACGCATTCCCACGTCAACTCCTTTGCTTAATTAAAAATTAACATCCCCATAAATAAATAATGGTGCGTTAAACAAGGACGCCGTATTTCTCGCGCCTACTCGATGGAATACATTTTTCTTTCTTTTCCATAAATGAATTCTCTTTCTTGTATCCTTTTTAATTTTTCATTTTTAATTAGAGCGAAGCGACGGTCAAGGCACTTAGCGCTAGGTATAGGGGAAGACACCCGTAGATGCTTAGTCAAAACTCAGATATTTGATCTGTATACATAAATTTTGTAATCAATCCTGAAGAAACTACCCATGATTAGAAAAGTCTATTGTTGTTAATTTTGCATAACAGTTTAGCCATAGCATGATTGGCAAATTGCTAGATCGGCGTTATCAGGTGGTTCAGATACTAGGCCAAGGTGGATTCGGTCATACCTATATAGCCGAAGATACTCGTCGTCCTGGAAATCCCTCCTGTGTAGTCAAACACCTCCAACCAGCAACTAGTGATCCAGATTTTTTGGAAACAGCTAGACGCTTATTTAAAAGAGAAGCTGAAACCCTGGAAAAGCTGGGTAATCATGACCAAATTCCCCGACTGCTAGCTTACTTTGAAGAAGACGAAGAATTTTACCTGGTGCAAGAATTTGTCCCTGGTAATCCGCTATCTATAGAATTGCAACCGGGTGTACAGTGTAGTGAAAGCCAAGTTATTTATCTATTGCAAGACGTTTTACCCATTCTAGAATTTGTCCACAGTCATGAAGTAATCCATCAGGATCTCAAACCCCATAATTTAATTCGCCGTAGTTCTGACAATAAGTTGGTTTTAGTTGACTTTGGTGCAGTGAAACAAGTGAAGATGTATTCACTGATGACACCAGATCAGCTAAAGAATGAGACTATTCCGATTGGGACACCCGGCTACATGCCAAGTGAACAAGCACTAGGTAGACCGTATCCTAACAGTGATATTTATGCTTTGGGTATGATAGCTATTCAAGCTTTGACAGGCTTACATCCCAAACAGTTAGGTGAAGAGCCTGCAACTGGGGAGATAATATGGCAGCATCATGCCCAAGTTAGTGACGCCTTGGCAGCTGTTTTAACTAAGATGGTGCGTCAACATTACAAATACCGCTATCATTCAGCAACTGATGTACGACAAGCAGTAGCTGCGATTACCAGTCCCAACACACCAAGCGTTGTAGCCGCTGTCGTCAACCAGATATTAAAAGATTATTGGCAACAAGGCTATCTTTCTGCTACAAAAATGGTGCGATCGCTCCAAGAACTAGCAAAACCTTGTTACGTTCCCCCAGATAACACAACAGTTCGCTTATCCACAGGATCAACACCCACAATTCCACCAACAATACCACAAACACAGAATTTAGGAAAAACTGCTCGTCTCAATCCATTTGCGTCACGCAGCAATTTCCAGATTAAACGTCGTCAATTACCATTATTAATTTTTGGTACTGGTGCTGGGATCTTACTTACTTACGGTGTAATCACCACAAGTCGCCCACCCCAGCCTGCACCTGTAGTTGCAAAAAATCAAGTTAAACAAACAACCGATAAAAATCAAACCCCAGAAAAAGATAGTTGTATTGTAGTTGTTAGCCCATCTAATTTACGCTCTACATCCGGACGCAGGAGAACAGGAAAAGTTGTCAAAGCTGGAACCAAAGTTACAGTTACAGGCAAAGAACAAAATGGTTGGATAGAGATTAGTTCTCCTGAGTCTGGGTGGATTTGGAAGAGTCGGACAAGAAATATTTGTTCTAGGAAATAAATGCACACCCATAAACTATCTGTGTGCATCTGTGTGCATCTGTGGTTGATTTTCAAAATGATTAATTTGTGGGTGCAGCATTTGGTGAGTTATCTTTTCTACAAAACCAACAAATTATTATCCAAATGCTCACCCTATAGACACCCAATCATCAAAAACTTATTGTTGATTCATAGCAGTGGGAAATGCACCTGGTTGTACAGCTAAATTGACGGTTTGACCTTGACGACGCAATTCTATACGTAAATTGCCACCAATTTGGCTATTATCTACTGCTTTTTGGACACTGCTAGCATCTGTGACAGTTTTACCATTGAGTTTTTGAATCACATCACCAGCACGTATACCTGCTCTTGCAGCCGGTGAATTGGGCATAACTTTCACGACTAATACGCCCTTATCTTCACTTACACTCAAATTGCTGTTGGGATCTGAGTTAATATTATCTCTCAACTCTGGCGTCAACCCGATCATTTGAATACCCAAATAAGGATGTTGAGCTTTACCTGTGGTAATCAGTTGATCAGCGATGCGTTGGGCTGTGTTGATGGGAATGGCAAAACCGATTCCTTGCGCCCCCTGGATAATAGCTGTATTCATGCCAATGACTTGGCCACGATCATTTAATAAGGGGCCACCAGAGTTACCAGGGTTGATTGCTGCGTCTGTTTGAATATAGTCAACTCGTTTATCAGTAGCACCAATCAAATTGCCATTGCGTCCAGTAGCGCTGATAATACCTGTGGTAACAGTATTATCTAATCCCA
Organism: Fischerella sp. JS2; assembly: GCF_032393985.1. Taxonomy (NCBI): domain Bacteria; kingdom Bacillati; phylum Cyanobacteriota; class Cyanophyceae; order Nostocales; family Hapalosiphonaceae; genus Fischerella; species Fischerella sp. JS2. The sequence continues at coordinate 6,513,079 of NZ_CP135918.1, read as the reverse complement.
AAGGATTACCGATCGCGATCGCTAATTGTCCTGGTTGCAATTGATCAGAATTGCCCATTGCCAAGGTAGGTAGGTTATTAGCTGCAATCTTGACAACTGCTACATCAGTCAACTCGTCTTTACCCAACACTTTACCGTCAAAGCTGCGTCCATCTGTGAGTGTGACTTTCACTGTATCCGCACCATCAACAACGTGAGCATTAGTGAGGATGCGACCATCACCACTAATGATAAAACCAGAACCAGTACCACGTTCTACTCGCTGTTGTGGTGAAGATGGTATTTGCCCCCCAAAAAAGCGACGGAAGAAGGGGTCATCAAATTCATCTGGTAACTGAGTTTTTACAGTTCTAGCAGAATCAATTCGCACTACCGCAGGGCCAACTTTTTGAACAACATTTGTGACAAAGTTGGGGTCTGTGGTTGTTGGTAATGGTGGAGCAGCATTAACTGGAGTTACTGCTAAATTAGATGCATTCTTAGACATCTGCTGATGGTTATTAGCTACGTAGCCACCAGCAAGAGTCATTCCAGAACCGAGTAACACTAGCGATAAATTCATAGCTGCCCTGCGCCAAGGTGCAATAGAATGGGGTTTGTCGCTAGATGAATTCCAGGAAATGTTGTTTGATAAATTTTTGCGATCGCGTGGTTCGTGTAACATTTTTTGTACAGAGTATCTTTAAACTTATATCCAATCTAGATACTCTTTATGAAGTTTTTGTTTCAAAAATATGGCACTGATGTGAAACTCGAACTAGAAAAAGGGAACTGACAATCATTTTCTTTGAGTTCGCCACCAAGCCAACCACCACAACAAGCCGATAGCCAGAAGACTCCAAAACAAAGATGATACTTGAGGATGAGGTGGATTTTTCCAAGATATGGGTGTAAAAGGTTAGTCAGTGCTGTTTCATAGTCAGTGAGAGCAATTCTATATTGCTGGCTTTGTCACCCAAGGGAAATTCGCTAATTCTATTGCTCAAAAGAACATTACGAAAGAAATTTACGTATAAATAACCAGATAAATAAACTAAATTAACTACTACTAATAACCCTTTTCCAACCCAAGATTGCAGCAATGGAAATATATAAAAAGTCGCTACTAATACTAATAATTTTTCCATCAAAGATACCACTCTGCCATGATACTTGGGATTCCAATAAGAGATAGGACTAATAAATCGGTAATTACTGAACGGAAAAAAGTGTCTGTGGGCATCTTTATTATGAACAGGCAAATCACCCAAAGCATGTAACAAAGCACTCATCCCAATAATTTCTACTTGCCACCAGCCAAAGTAATGGGCAATCAAAATACTAATTAGTGCCAAAGGTATGGAATGAAATGCATGAGTAAAATTTTGCCAAAAGGATTTAAAGTAGATTTCTGACCAAATTTGATACTCTGATTGCCGACGAATTACTTTTGCCCAAAAATACATAACAAACATCGGCATATCTGGTAAAACCGCACCACAAACAATTGCCAAAGTAGCCGTCGGCTGCTGGGGAGCAATCAGAATTGCTAGGTTGAGAATAGCATGACTGGGAGTGTTCATTTCGTAAAAGGGAACAGGGGACAGGGAACAGTTAACAGTTAACAGTTAACAATTGAATTTGATAACTGATAACTAATAACTCATAGCTGATAACTTGTTCAGCACGGTTGTTGGAAACCCTTACCATCTGTGTAATTGGCATAAATCATCTGGGAAACCTTCGGCGGTTGATCACCGATATGAAAAGCCCGCGCCTGTTCTTCTATTACCTTGTCTGCATTGGTGACTCGTGCAAATTGCCGCTTATGTTCAGCCCAAGATTCTACGATTGCTGTTTCAACAAACCTACCAGGCTGGGATAAATCATGATACAATCCCCATTGAATCGCACCATCACGCAGACGAATATTTCTGAGTATTTTCATGACCTTGGTGAATTCATCAGCCTTAGCTGGGTCAATGTGATACTCTAGGGTAATTAATACCGGGCCGTCGTTGGGACAGGGTTCAAAGGCGCGGGTAGGTTGCTCCCAGTGTAGTGATGACGCCAAATCCAATTTTTCAGCACAGCGCAGACGATAGCGGCTAGTCACCACCACAAATACAATTAATCCAATAGCAGCACCAGCAAGGGCAACTGAAATATTTGTGCGTTGGGCAACACTACCCCATAACAAGCTACCTAATGCCATACATCCCTGAAATACGAGCAATTGTACAGCTAGGGCGCGTGCCCGTACCCACGTAGGTACAGCAGTTTGTGCCGCTACATTCAAACTCACCATAACGCTGAGAGAAGAAATTCCCACCAGCATCATCACCCCACAAATTAAAGGCACGTTGCGGAGGTATGCCAGTGCTACCATCATCACTGCCATAAGCAAGGATGAACCAGCCACCAACTGATCGATAGAAAACCCCTGCCGCAACTTAGGTAAAATGAAAGCTCCCGCCAAGCCACCAATACCCCAAAAACCAAGTATAATCCCGTAGCCGAATGCATCTAGTTTTAATTCTTGTCTTCCCAATAATGGCAACAGAGCAAATAAGGCACTGGCAAAAAATATATACGCGGCTGTGCGGATTAATACTGTTTGCAAGGGAGGGGCATAGCGTACATAACGAACCCCCGCTTGCATTGCTCCCCAAAATCGTTCCGCAGGTAAGCCACTATTTTGTGGTGTACGTCGCCAGCTATAAATTACCCATATTACCCCTACAAACGAAAGAGCATTCAACAAAAATACGACTCCTGTCCCCGCAGCAGCAATAACTATCCCTGCCAAAGCTGGACCAATGGAACGGGAAAGATTAACTATTATGCCTGTGAGGGTGACAGCTTGCGGTAAATCCTCTTTGCTTACTAATTCCGGAGTCACTGCTTGCCAGACAGGCATATTCATTGAACTACCGACACTCAAGGCAAAAGTCAATCCTAAGAGTATCCAAGGACTAATGATTTGTGCCAGAGTCAATACTCCCAATAGCACCGCCACCACTAGCATGACACTCTGTGTCAATAACAACAGCTTCCGGCGGTCTACTACATCGGCGATCGCCCCGGCTGGTAATGCCAGCAAAAAAAAGGGCAGACTTGCTGCCGCTTGCATCAGCGCTACTAAAAGCGGTGAATTGGGAGCCAGAGTCGTCATTAACCAGGCTGCCGCCACATCATGCATCCAAGTACCAATAGTTGATACTGCTGATGCGATCCACAAAGCACGAAACACAGGTTGTCGCAGGGGACTCCACATGGATGCAGGTGCTGCTGGTGCGGTCATAATATTGAGATGGGGTGATGGGGGAATGGGGTGATGGGGAGAAATATTGATGCTTTTGTTGATAATAAGAAATAATAAGACGGAAAGCAACTTTTTAACAGTTATCAGTTATCAGTTATCAAATTCGATTGTTAACTGTACCCTATGGGAAGCCGAAGAAGGCGCGTCTACACTGTTCACTGTTCCCTGATTTAAGTATGCCTGCACCAACTGTTCATTTTCGGGAGGCTATTCCCCAAGAGGATTCTCTGATTGCTCAGCACTTTTATCAGATGTGGCTAGATAATAACGTTGTGCCTGAGTCGATTCATTCTAATTGGCTGGAGAACACTCTGGAATTTATTAAGCGTGCGCGTCAAGAATTACACTACAAGGCATTTGTAGCAGAGATTGATGGCAAGGTAGTTGGTTCTGCCAGTTGTCAGCTTTTTGCTGGTCTTTATCCGGTTTTCTTTACAGAGGATTACCGCAAATTTGGCTACATTTGGGGTGTTTATGTTGACTCACCTTACCGGAATCAAGGTATTGCCAAGCAACTCACGAATATGGCTATTGACTATCTTAAGGCGATCGCTTGTACGCGAGTCATTCTCCACGCCTCACCCTCCGGTAAACCAGTTTACGATCGTCTTGGTTTTGTACCCAGCAATGAAATGCGGTTAGATATTTAATTTAGTCAATTGTCATTAGTCATTAGTTTGTCTCCCCATCTCCCCATCTCCCCATCTCCTAGCGACTTTTCAAAATCGACTCTTGACTCATCAATGGTTGTGCTGAGCGCAGTATTACATCCAGCAATCCTGGAAACAATTGTTCTAAATCTTCGCGCCTGAGTGAATTTATGTGTTGTGTTCCCTCTTTGCGAGTCCAGACTACGCCAGACTCTCTTAAAATTTTAAAATGATTGGACATCGTAGACTTTGCGATCGCAAAATCAAAGTCAGCACAACATTGCTCTCCTTTGGTCGCTAATTGCCGCACAATCTCTAACCGCACAGGATCGCCTAAAGCATACAATACTCCTGCCAATGATATATTTTTTTGTTCTGGGTGAAACAGAAATCTCATACTTGCACAATCGCTTAAATTAGATTATATTTTATTTATTCGATTTTATCGAATAAACGAATTAAATAGGAGGGCAAGAATGTCATCCATTACTAATGTGACAGAAGCCACATTCAAACAAGAAGTCCTAGAAAGCGAGATGCCCGTATTAGTGGACTTTTGGGCACCTTGGTGTGGTCCTTGTCGCATGGTGGCTCCCGTGGTAGATGAAGTGGCTGCTGAGTACGCGGGGCAGGTGAAAGTGGTGAAACTGAATACAGATCAGAATCCCACCGTTGCCAGCCATTATGGGATTCGTAGCATTCCTACGCTCATGGTGTTTAAAGGCGGTCGCCAAGTCGATACGGTAGTGGGCGCCGTGCCAAAAACAACCCTAGCTAAAACTTTAGCACAGTATCTGTAATCTTGGGTTGATAGTAGGGTGGGCTATTTGCCCACCTCACCTTAGCTAATCTTAAAAAATAGAGGCAACTACAGGGAAAATCTTTTCTTGAAACCATCCGGGCAGAATGCATAGGACTAAAATACTTAGTAAAAATATTTCTTAAACTTCTAGCTTCTGCCCTCATCATAGCTGCCTTTCTTCGGTCAATTATTTAGCAGCGAAAGCACAACCGAATCGGAGGAAAATTTATGATAGAGCTTTACTATTGGACAACACCCAATGGTCACAAAATTACCATGTTCTTGGAGGAAGTCGAACTTCCTTACACAATTATTCCTGTAAACATTGGTGCAGGCGAGCAATTTAAACCAGAATTTCTCAAGATTTCACCCAACAATCGTATACCTGCGATTATTGACCGCGAACCTGTTGATGGTGGTGAGCCAATATCAGTGTTTGAGTCTGGGGCAATTCTGTTGTATCTAGCCGAAAAAACTGGGAAATTGATGCCAAATAATGTGCGCGATCGCGTCGAAGTCCTGCAATGGTTATTCTGGCAGATGGGAGGATTAGGGCCAATGGCTGGTCAAAATCACCACTTCAGCCAGTACGCACCAGAAAAAATTCCCTACGCTATCAACCGTTATGTAAATGAGACAGCAAGATTATACGCTGTGCTGAATAAACGGCTGAGCGATCGCTGTTTTGTTGCTGGTGAAAACTACTCAATTGCTGATATCGCCGCCTATCCCTGGATTGTTCCCTACGAACGTCAAGGGCAGAAATTAGAAGATTTTCCTCATCTCAAACGCTGGTTTGAAACAATTCAAGCACGTCCAGCTACAGTCCGCGCCTACGAAAAAGCAGAAGCATTTAAAAATCAGACACTTGACGTTGAAAAATCGCGGTCATTCTTATTTAATCAATCAGCACAGACAGTGCAACCTTGAGAAATGCAAGTTGCGAAAATTATTTTCTAGAAATCGACCACCGATGCACACAGATAAACACAGATAGATAAACACAGAGATATTTCATAGATTTACGCCTGAGAATAACCGAACTAATTTAGTGTGTAAATCTCTTCTTCTATCTCTGTGTCTCTCTTGCCTCTGCGGTTTATAAATGCTAATTTGCATTTGCCCAAAAATTTTGGAGCTAATTTCATGAACGCAGATATCAATTTATTCACCCCATACCAAATGGGCAACTTAGAACTGCCTAACCGGATCATCATGGCTCCCCTAACCCGGCAACGTGCAGGTGAGGGGAACGTACCCCATGAACTCAATGCAGAGTATTATGCTCAACGGGCATCCGCAGGACTAATTATTGCCGAAGCAACTCAGATTTCACCCCAAGGGCAAGGGTATCCTCATACACCAGGTATTCATTCGCCTGAACAAGTAGCAGGCTGGAAGTTGGTTACAAATGCAGTACATGAGCAGGGAGGCAGAATATTCTTGCAACTGTGGCATGTCGGACGCATTTCTCACCCCGATTTGCTGCCAGACGGAGCCTTACCTGTAGCGCCTTGTGCGATCACACCAAAAGGAGAAGCAGCAACCTATGAAGGGATGAAACCCTTCGTTACACCTCGTGCTTTAGAAACCTGGGAAATTCCAGAGATTGTAGAACAGTATCGCCAAGGTGCAGCAAATGCTCTTGCTGCTGGGTTTGACGGCGTAGAAATTCACGCAGCTAATGGTTATTTAATTGACCAATTTCTCCGGGATGGTACTAATCAACGTACGGACAAGTATGGTGGTTCTACAGAGAATCGTGTCAGACTGCTGCTAGAAGTGACACAAGCAATAACTAGTGTGTGGGATAGCCAACGGGTAGGAGTGCGTCTTTCTCCTAGTGGCACATTTAATGATATGCATGACTCTAACCCTCTAGAAACTTTTGGTTATGCAGCCCAAGCACTCAATCAATTTGATCTAGCATATTTGCATATCTATGAAGCGACAGAAGCAGATATCAGACACGGAGCGACAGTAGTACCTACTAGCCATCTCCGGCAAAAGTACCAAGGTACACTCATGGTCAATGGTGATTACACTTTAGACAGAGGTAATGCTGTCTTGGCAAAAGGAGAAGCTGATTTAGTAGCCTTTGGCAGATTGTTTATAGCTAATCCTGACTTACCCCGACGCTTTGTATTGAATGCACCACTGAATCAACCAAACCCATCTACATTTTACGGTGGTGGAAAGCAGGGATACACTGATTACCCAACGCTAGAAATGCAACAAGTACATTAATCCCCATAGACTACATTGGTGTCAATAAATCACGTATTCGTCAAATTTTGAGGGAAATTGCATGAATCCAATCACTCAAGAATTGAACTTACAAACTCAGCCTCTGGATGTACCAACAGCTATTCTTCAGCGTCGTTCCATCAAAACCTTTAAACCAGACCCCATCTCCCCAGAACAACTGAAACAATTGGTAGAGTTAACTGTTGCAGCACCCAGTAGCTACAATATTCAGGACTGGCGGATTATCTTAGTACAAGATAAAGCGCAAAAAACTGCTCTATCAGAAGCTGCTTGGAATCAAAAACAAGTTTTAGAAGCACCTGTAACTTTTGTATTTGCTGCTGATGCCAAGGGTGGTGAGAAAGACTTGACACCGATTTATGAACAAGGGTTACAAAGCGGTGCTTGGGCAGAAAACGTAGTGAACTACTTCAAAACAGCTATTCCCCAACATCAAACTAGTCTGGGAAACAAGCGGCGAGAATATGCTATCAAAGATGCAATGATTGCTGCAACTCACCTGGTATTAGCAGCAGAAAGTTTAGGTTTATCCACCTGCTTTATGAATGGTTGGATTGAGGATAAAGTGAAAGCAGTAATCGGTGCTACCGATGATCCAGATTTAGCGATCGCAGTTTTAGTACCTGTAGGATATGCAGCAGAACCACGTCTAAATCCCGGTCGTTTGCCATTTTCTTACAATATTTTTGTAGATAGAGTAGGCAATCCTTACCAAGTTTAGGGAATCTACAGTTAGCAAAGTTATACCATTTTGGATTTTAGATTTTGCGAAAAGTTTGTAGACACGAATTGGCTTCCCGTACGCCGTAAGGCGTTCCCGTAGGGTAGGGTGCTAGGGCTTGGGGCGTACTCTACCTTGAAGCCGAGAAAGCGGGCGTCTACAAAGCAGCGTCCCAAAGGAAACCTCAAAGCTTTTCAAGACGGATTGGGAAACTCCTTGTGCATAAGAGTTCTGTCAGTCTATCTATCTCATTATTTTTTTCAAATTGGTATTATCTATTGCTACACAAAATATTTTGTCTCGATAGTGAGGTGGACATTGTCCACCCTCCATAACTAAAAGTTCAATAGTCAAGAGTTAGTAGGTAATAGTTAGTAGTTAGTGGTTAGAAATCAGTGTAGACGCGTAGCGGCTTGCCGCAGGCTACAGTGAACAGTGATTAATATAAGTTGATAACTGATAACTGAACTACACCCCCCACCTCCCCACCCACCCATCCCTCTTCCTAATTTTGATGCAGAGGAATAGTAATCATAAATAGGGACATAGGCAACATACCTGCTAGCCTAATAAAGCACGTAGGTAAAAATCGGTTCAGCAAAATGAATGGCAAATTGATCGTATTTGAAGGGGTAGAAGGTTGCGGTAAAACAACTCAGATACAACTTTGTAGTAAGTGGTTGCAAAGTCTGAGTATCTCTGTCGCAGTGACTCGTGAACCAGGAGGAACTTCTTTAGGCTTGCATCTGAGGCGCTTATTACTGGAAAAGTCACCAGATCAGCTGATCGCTGATCGAACAGAATTATTGTTATATGCTGCTGACCGATCGCAACACGTAGAAGAAGAACTCAGACCAAATCTTGCAGCCGGGAAAATTATATTATGCGATCGCTATACTGACTCCACCATTGCTTATCAAGGTTATGGTCGCGGCTTAGATATGAGTTTAATTTATAAGCTCAACAGCATTGCCACCGATGGCTTAGAAAGTGATATTACCCTATGGCTTGATCTTGATGTTGAGGTCGGATTAACCCGCAAACGTAGAACAACCACAGCGTTGGATCGTATTGAACAAGAAGCAATTGCCTTTCATCGTCGCATCCAACAAGGATATGCAGAATTAGCTACAACCGAACCAAACAGAATTGTACGTATAGATGCTAGTGCTAGCGTAGAGATAGTACAAAAACAAATTCAAGACGTTTTGACTCAGAGACTTACATTGATTTAGAACGTTGTTTTGGATAATCGATATTAGTTACACCAATTTTACTAACTTTATCCAAGTTTAGTAATTTCAATTTTCTATGTATTCATACATAAATACTTATCATTAAGACTAACGCGCTGATGATCAGACAAACTGTAAAGGCAGAGATTTTAATGGTAAGTGATTAGCTAGACTTGATATAAACTTAAGTTTTCTAATGACAAATTATATTTGCTCAATGCTTTTTAGAGGGCATCAGGAGAGCTTCTAATCATGCTAATTTCAGTCAAGTTTATTTGTTGTAGTTACTGCTACAGGATAATTTAACAATACTTACTCTTCTACTAATCACATAGATAGATTCGTAGTTTTGTTTTTTTCGATAATCTTTGATTTTAGCTAGTTCATATAAAATCATAGTTTACATAGCACATTGACTATTTATGCACTAATTACAAGCAATTTTATGACTTTAAAAATCAAAAAACAAATTAGTTAACGAGATTTTATAAATACTAAAATCATAAATATTTGGACAGATTAATGATATCAGATGAATTCAATACACTCAATGGTTTACAGATACTTTTAGTGGAGGATGAACCTGATACAGCAGAATTGTTTGCTTTTGTACTGAAAGACGCTGGAGCAGGCGTAATAGTAGTAACAGCAATAAGTGAAGCACTCTTAGCACTCGAATATATGAAACCAAGTATCTTGATCAGCAGCATTAATTTACCAGATGGAAATGGTTGCTCATTAATACAGAAAGTTCGCTCCCGTGAGCAAGAATTCGGTGGATTTATTCCAGCTATTGCTGTAACAGGTTACTTGAGAGATGATGAAGATATCCTCGTAATCCATGCAGGTTTTCAGACGCATCTAACCAAACCTATTGATCCTGATAAATTAGTAAAAGTAGTTGCTAGTCTGTCTGAAAAAAAAGAATTACAATAATAAACTTGCTTACTCAGATCAAAATTAAGACAATGAAGCTTTGCAGCTATTTTTAAGAAAATTTATAACCAAGATGCATGAGTTTGAGTATCGTAGCGTGGATGGAAATTGAGGTAATGCTAAAATCTCGACAACTATTGGTTACACAAAAAGTCCTAGTTATGCATCCAGCATATGTAGCGGGAAAGATTGGAGTAGTTTGTGGTGAAGAATTACTGGCAAATGGTCGCCCAACAGGACGCTGGCTGATTCGAGTAGATTGTACTTCAGAGCATATTATAGTATCATTGCCCCGGAATGAATTTGAATTACTTAATCAAGATGTAGGGTAACTTTAGGTTGTATTTGGTCTAATTAAAAACTTGGACTTTCCCTTCTAATCTTTAATTCATTACTCAAAATCCTATCTTAAGAGGGAAGTTTTAATTTTACAGATACGTCAAAAATTAATTTGATAACTTTACAACTATATTATTTTTCACACACAGTATATGAAACGTTCAGCCTGCCTCATTTTTAATCCAGTTGCAGGTCAGGGCGACTCAGAGCAAGAGTTGGCACAAATTCGAGCTATCTTAGAGCCAGAAATCGACCTAGATATTCACTTCACAACAGAAGAAATCTGTGCCGATGAACTAGCACATGATGCAGTGCAAAGAGGAGTACATGCTATCATTGCTTCTGGAGGAGATGGTACTCTCTCGGCAGCAGCAGCGGCTGTAGTAGGTAGTGATATTCCGTTTGGTATCATTTCTCGTGGAACAGCAAACGCCTTTGCGACAGCTTTAGGCATACCAGACACAATTGAAGGTGCTTGCAAAACAATTTTGCAAGGTGGGACGCGGATTGTGGATACTGCCACTTGCAACGGTTATCCAATGGTACTGCTGACAGGTATTGGCTTTGAAGCAGAAACCGTAGAAAAAGCAGATCGGGAATCGAAAAATCGTTTTGGTTTTTTGGCTTATATTATAGCTGGATTTAAACAATTAAGTGAATTACAGTCATTTGATGTAAAAATTGAAACTGAAGATAAAGTAATTTCAACGTGTGCGGCAGCAGTAACAGTAGCAAATGCTGCACCTGCTACATCTGTTTTAGCCCAAGGGCCAGCAGGACTGATTATAGATGACGGATTACTGGATTTAACTATAGTAGCTCCGGCTAATAGAGCAGCTGCGATCGCAGCTACATTTCATTTATTTCAGACAGCTTCTGCGGGTAGTCCAGCAGAAAGAAATGACATTGGTTATCTACGAGCTAAAAAATTTAAAATTACAACCGACCCACCTCAAAAAGTTGTTGTTGATGGTGAAGTTTTAGGGAAAACTCCAGTAGAAATTGAGTGCATACCAGCAAGTCTAAAAGTTTTTGTACCCCTAGCGGAAGAGGAACTTCCTCCTCCAGAAAAGTTAAACGGATTACCTAACTTAAACATTCAGGTCAAAGAAACCAATGAAAGTCTTGATTCCTAAATATTTAAGTATAAAAAATAACTAATTATCAAAAACCTTGGCTGATAGCATTAAGTCATTTTAAAGATGACTCAATTTAAGGATGAGTCTACTTAAGAAGAATAGGAGTTTGGTCACTTAACTTTGAAGGACTCCTATTTCATTTTTCTGGTAGATTTTGAGGTGCGATCGCGCAATCCTCGACCAACTAAATTGTTCTACAAAAGCACAGCCAGCTTCAACTATAGAACTACGTTGATTGGGATTGTTGAGCAACTGACAGAGTGCATCTGTCAAAGCATCTACATGACGAGGGGGTACAAGCTGTACTCTCATTCCACTGGGTAAAGGTATATTATGCTGTGTGCCAATAACTGGTAAACCATGAGCTAACAAAGTTAACAGTGAACCACTTTTCATAGTAAGTCCGTGATTGAAAGGCAAAACCCCAATATCAGCGCCAGCAAGATATTCTGAGGCAGTTTCAGCATCTAGATAGCCAGTAAAGTAGACTTTGTTGCCTAAATTCAATTCCCTTGCCAAAGCGTGAAGTTTATCCCAATAGCGTTTTGCTTCTTCTCCTCGCAAAGCTAAACTTTCCACACCGCCAACAAGTAATAGTCTTGCTTGTGGGGAAGTCGTCAGCACTTTTTGAAATGCGTTTAAGAGAGTTTCTAATCCTTTGACTGGGTGGAGAAAACCAAAAAAGACAATGACAATTGTATTTAATTCCCAGTTACAAATTTTACGCAAATTCTCCCGTGCTGTAGTTTGTTCAACGGGTGTAAATTCCACATTTGCAGCAATAGGTATACTAAAAATACGTTGCTGAAACTGCGGCAAGCGTTGGTGAAGGACTTTTTCGGCTTCAGCGTTAGTTGTAATAATTGCATTGCTCAAAGTTAGTAAAAACCCATCTTCTCTATCCCACCAACCGCGACTTTGTCCCCACATTTTTAACCATTCCAAAAACTGTGGTGGTAAATACTTCGGTTGCCACTCCCACCAGCCATACTCATGCACAGTTGTGACAATTGGTTTGTTATAGCCTGTCGCTTTTAGAAGTAGTGGTAACAAAAAGATGGCACGATCAAATCCATAGGTTCCAGCAGCGTGTTGGATATGCAAAATATCAGCATTAGTTAAATGTAGTGCTCGTACTAAAGACATCAAATCGGTAAAACGCCAATCTTCTACAACACCTCTAACACTGGAGTCCTTTGCCTCTGTAGCAGCTGCATAAGTAGTGAGGACAACAGATTGAATATCTTCTTGTTTGAGAACCTCTCGTAAACGTGCAGTGTAGTGAGCAACACCACAATGTTGAGGCTTGTAAGTACCAGTAATAATAGCAATACGAGTCATCTTTTATTGAGCAATGCCTAAAATATAAGGTAATATTTGTAATCTCTAAATTTATTCACACCAGAGTATGAAGATTTTCCCTACTCTTTTGTTTTTAAAAGAGATTGATGCGTCGGGGAAATCATTCATGCGTATTCATCATCTAAATTGCGGTTGTATGTGTCCGATTGGCGGGGCGCTCTTCGATGGCTTTAGTCGCGGTCTAACAGCCTGCCTTGTTTGTCACTGCCTGCTCGTTGAGACAAATCAGGGGCTCGTTCTCATTGATATCGGTTTTGGAGAACGCGATGTCAAAGCACCATCGTCACGACTCAGTCCGTTCTTCATGAATTTGAATCGCATCAAGTTTGAACAAAAATACACGGCGCTTGCTCAGATTAAGCAGCTTGGCTTTGACAAAAGTGATGTCCGCCATATAGTACTTACTCACCTTGATTTCGATCATGCTGGTGGATTGGAGGATTTTCCAGAGGCAACCGTGCATGTGATGCAGACTGAATTTGAGGCAGCACAGAAACGGCGTGGCTTCATCTCATCGCAACGTTATCGTCCAGGTCAATGGGATGAAGTTAAACAATGGAAGTATTATTCGCCAGGGGGAGAGCCTTGGTTCGATTTCGAGGCAGTGCGTGATCTCGAGGGACTGCCACCTGAGATTCTCCTGATTCCGCTTGCTGGTCATACGCGCGGTCATGCTGGCATTGCCATTGAGACACCCCAAGGTTGGCTGCTACATGCAGGCGATGCCTACTTTTATCGGCATGAAATGAACACCTCCAAACCACGCTGTACTCCAGGTCTGCGTGCTTACCAATCGTTGATGGAAGTAGATCGCAAGGCTCGGCTCTACAATCAAGAACGGTTACGTGGGTTATCGCTCTCACACAATAGTGATGTGCGCCTGTTTTGCAGTCATGATGCGATCGAATTTAAGACGTTTGCTGAGCAAAACAAATCATAACCAATTGCTAAGTCTTAAGTACTTCTAACAAACCCAAGCCAACAGTGACTACTTCCTCTGGTGGAATATCTAAACATTCCAAGTTGTAAGGACAGGTAAAGGCGTAGCATGGACTACAGTGAGTTGGACGACGCAGTAAACGAGAATAACCGTTACGTGGTTGCCACTGTGACTCAAGTTCAGTGCCGGCGAACATTACTACAGTAGGTGCGCGGGTAGCATCAGCTATATGCATTGTGGAAGTGTTGTTAGTTAGCACTAGCTTGGCGTTGGTAATTAGTGCTGCGAGTTGAGGTAGAGTTGTTTTGCCGATGAGATCAATAGCATAGTCACCCAACATCGCCAATAAAGATGCGCTTTTGTCGCGGTCTTGTTCTACACCCGTCACAACTACAGGCATTTGTGTAGATTCTGCTAGCTGACGGGCAGCGATCGCAAATCTCTGGGAATCATAATTGCGTGATTGGCAGCTTGTCCAAGGGTTAAGTAAGAGATACGGAGGAAATAGGGTATTGTAATTTTTATTACTTCCCAATAATAAACTTAAGGCTTCTTTTTGGGCAATTTCTGGAATTTGAATACAAAGACTGCGATCACTTACTTCAAAACCACCAGCCTCTATTAATCGTAAATTTCTCTCAACTTGATGAATTTCATCTAGTGCGGCTGGAACTTCCAGTGTCAATACACCATTACCTAATTCCTTAGACTCTCCCCATCGCAAAGGTATACCAGCTAAATAACATAAAAAAGCGGCTGGGTGAGGACTCTGACTAAAACTGGTAAAAATAATTGCCGCATCAAACTTGCCAGCTTGTAAAGTCTTCACTAATTCCCACTCTCGTTCTGGGTTAAAATCTAACTTCCCCAAATCTTGCCATAGTACTCGCCACGATAAAACTTCATCTACCCAAGGCAACAACGTCGCCGCCTGCGCCCCACCTGGACTTGCCATCAACGTCAAACGGCAATAAGGCAAATTTTCCTTAATTGCCCGTAACGCCGGGCTAGTCATAATCACATCGCCAATATTATCAAGGCGCATTACTAAGATATTGTGCATATTGGTTGGTTGTTGGTTGGTGGTGGTTAGTGGTTGGTGGTCATTTGTCATTGGTCATTTGTTAATATTTATTCTCCCCACACTCTCTCCACAACACCCAAAACCTCATCAACCGAAATCCCTTCCATACAACTTTGCCAACCTAGATCCAAAGGACATACGTCACCATACCAACACTGCTGTACCGTAAAATTACTGGTATTACGCTCTGGACAATCCGGATAACCTTGCAAATTAACATGGGGTAACGGCTGACCATATCGCCCGTACCAAGAAGGGCCAAATAAAGTAATTGTTGGTACATTCAGCGCAGCAGCAATTCGGGCGGGACCAGTGTCAGCAGCTACAACCAAATCAGCACAGGCCAAAGCAGCAGCCAAATCTCGTAACTTTCCCCGAGGTAAAATTTGTGCTGCCCCACCAATTCCTTCCACAATACTTGCTGCTTGGTTAACATTGGAACCAACAGGAACAATTACAGTTGCACCCCAATGCTGCTGTAATATTTGACCTAAAGTAATAAAACTAACTTCGGGCCAACGCTTAATAGCCATACCCGCATCTGGACAGAAAAACACAAGGGGACGACGCAGATAATTAAATAGCTTTTGTGCTTTGTTTAATTCATCTGGCGTGATGTCGATTTGGACAGGTTTAATTGCATCTGAGGTGATTAAGCCTTCTGCAAGGAGGATTTTAATAAAGCGATCGCCTACTCTTTCATCTGCTGGAGGATGTCGCCATAAATTTGTCACCACCCGCGAAGCAGCACTATTTTGAATGACTTGATCAATATCGTCGTAATTTGTATCTGAAACAATCAAATCAAAAGTTTCATGAGTCAATAAATCAACAACCGCTTGTTTTGCTTTTCCTGGTTTAGCATAGACAACCCGATTAATAAGTGAATCAGTCTCTAGTAATTCGCCTCCTGGGGAGAAAGTTAAAACAGTTAATTCAGCAGTTGAATGGGAGCGTGAAAGTGCTTGTATAGCAGCCAGAGCAATTACAACATCACCAATTCCACCCAATAATTCCACGAATAAAATTTTATTCATATCAACTTTTTTTACCCCTGCTTGGTGGGGAGTATCTCAAATGTTTGAGTTTATTTTTAAACGCAGAGGAACGCAAAGTGTAACGCAAAGGAGCGCAGAGTGTTATGCTGAGCTACTTCGTTTTGTGTTTTGAAAAAATTAGGATACTCTCGCTTGGTGTCTTGGTGTTTAAAAAAATTTAGAACCATTAAGATACCTAGACACAAAGAGTTTTAAAAGAAGTGGTCGAGTTTATCTGCATGTACATCACGATTCACAATTGTTGTTGGCAACTCTTGGTGATACACACCGGAAGGAATCACTGCACAACCGCCGTATAACGCCATCAATCGTTGTTGTACCAAGACATCCTCACCACAATGTTCTGGGGGAAGTTGCCGCCAAAACAAGTAACCACCAACATCACGAAGTTTTTCTGTGTCATACATAACACAAGCACTAACCCAAGCAACACGGTATTTATATTGCTGAATAGGAGTTAAACCCAGTCTTTGCTGGACGTGGTAGAGATTAGCAGCATTATGTAAACGCCAGCGTTCCCATTGGGGTGTATCAGGTTTGACAATCTCCGGCTGAACTCGTCCTTCCCAAAACTCAATTTTTTGCTCATGGGGACGCACATCATCAATAAAGCTGAGTCCAATAAATGCACTACCAACGAAACCACAGCTTTCTTCTTTGATGGCTGTGAGTATTTGTGCAACTACATAGGGTTCCAAAATCAAGTCATCATCCAGGAAAAGCACATAGGGAGCTGTTGCTTGATCCAATAAAAACTGTCGCTGTTCGGCAATACCTCGGCGAGGTAAGTGTTTATGGACTTCTATATGATGACCATAAGCGCGAAGCACTCGTAACACCGCTTGCACTTCACCACTTTCTACAGGGTTGCTATCTTCAGTTTGGTCAGAAATGATCACACGAAAATTACGGTAAGTCTGAGCTAACAAACTGGTAAGAGTAACAGCCAAAGCAGCTGGACGGTTGTAAGTAGGAATCAGAATATCGACAGTCATGTTTGACAGTTCTTTACACATGAAAAATCTATCTGTGTTCATCGGTGTTCATCTGTGTTCGCAAAACATAATCTTCGTCACCGCTTTAACCGTAATTTTGCACCACAGACACCTAGTAATTCACACGCAGCATTCACCACAGACTCTGGTGTGACAAGATCTAGACATTGATGGTGTCCTTCAGGACAGATACTTTTATAACAATATTTGCAGGGGACATCATGAAATAACACACGATGGGGAATACTCCAAGGAGTATGCTGGGGGTTGGTAAGCGCATACAAATCTACAACTGGTGTACCAACCGCAGCCGCAATGTGAACCGGACCAGTATTGTTAGAAATTAACAGAGAAGAAAGTTGCAAAAGTGCCGCTAATTCACTGAGCTTTAGGCATCCTACCAGCGAATGAAAACTAGCTGATTTTGCAGATAAATTATCCGTTAAATTTGCGATCGCATCTGCTGCGATGATCATCCTCTGAATTTCTGCCACTAGTTCTTGCTCTGATTCTGTACCTGTAAAAATTACTTGCATACCCATTTCCATAACTAGAGTTCTGACAACCAGAGCAAATTTTTCTGGTGGATAGCGTCGAGAAGCAGCAGTTGCACCAGGATGAACCACAACCAAGGGACGCTGTTGATCAATACCTAATTTTTGGAGAATATCATCCACGACAGCTAAAGCTTTTTCCGGGACATGCAAAGATAATCTTTTTTCATCTGTATTGCAGCCGATTGTGCCAACTAAGTCTAGTTGACGCTGCACTTCATGACGTACAAAGTTCTCTGGTTCTGGATCTTTTACCCAATCTGTTAGTAACTGGTAAGGATTTTCATGACAGTGAGCCAATCGTAGAGGAATATCTGCCAAATAGCACACAAATGCTGAAGGTAAAGGATTTTGACTATATACAGTGAAAATTACAGCACCATCAAACTTTAAACTTCGCAAGTATTGTGCCATTTCATACTCAGGAATGCTGTTTAATCGTGGTGCTGTTGCTTTTAACCAAGGTGCATCATAGACTATCACTTCATCAATCTCTGGCACTAGTGAAGCAACTGCTGTACCCGCAGAGGAAGTTAGTAGGGTAATGCGGCGACGAGGATGAGATAATTTCACAGCGCGAATTGCTGGTGTAGTCATCAGGACATCACCAATCGTGTCCAGTCTAATGCACAGAATATTTTCAGCAGATTCCCAGCTAGTCATTTGTCGTTAGTGGTTAGTTGTTGATAGGTAGAGACGCGATGTTCCTCGCGTCTGTACGTTAGTAGTTAGGAATCAGTGTAGACGCGTAGCGGCTTGCCGCAGGCTACAGTGAACAGTTAACAGTAAGTAATATAATTTGATAACTGATCACTGATCACTGATAACTGAATTACACTCCCCCCACCTCTTCGATCCCTTGTCCTGCTAGTTCACGGATGCGCTCAATGATACGAGTGGTAGAACGGTTTTCTACAAACGGCAGTAATCTCACTTCTCCACCTAATTCTTCTACTAAAGGTGCTTCTGGCAATGTTTCTTTTGTGTAGTTACCACCTTTGACAAAGATATCAGGACGAACTATACGAATGAGATTGCTAGGAGTGTCTTCTTCAAAAGCTATGAGATGATCCACACAGCCGAGTCCGCTTAGAACTTGGATGCGATCTTCTAAGGTATTAATAGGGCGGGTTGCTCCCTTGAGACGTCGGATGCTGTCGTCAGAATTTAAGCCAACAATTAAGATATCGCCTAATGCTTTAGCGTAATTGAGATAGGAAACATGTCCAGCATGGAGGATGTCAAAACAGCCGTTAGTGAAAACAATTTTGCGTCCAGCTTGACGGTAGAAGGTAACAACAGAAAGCAGTTGATTTAAACTAGAGATGTATTTTTGAGATGATACCTCCAATAAACTCCCTTCGTCTGTTTGTCCCCCTGTCTCCCCTGCCTCCTCTGTTTCCCTTGTCTCCTGATTCAAGAGGAACTCACGCAATTCTTGGGCAGAACAAGCAGTTGTGCCATCTTTACCAACAACCACAGCAGCAGCAACAGCAGCAAAATCGGCTGCTAGTGGTGTTGTTGCACCAGCAGCAAGAGCAAGGGTAAGGGCGCTAGCAAATGTATCTCCAGCACCTGCGGTACGAGATTGAATTGTAGGTTGGGCATAGGTGCGATGGGGTTGAGAACCTTGCTCAAAAATAATTCCACCTTCAGCATCTAAAGTAACGGCAGCAATTTTTGCACCTGTGAGGCTGAGGATTTCATCTCCATAAGCTGTAATTTGGTCAATACGAGATTTGATGCTTTTATTACCTGGTTTGAAAGCAGGGATATTTAGTAGTTGCAGCACTTGTTCATAGTTGGGTTTGACTGCGGTGATACCAAGCTGACGGTATACGGCGAGATTTTTGGCATCCACGACCAAAATATTGTTATAGCGTGCTTGCAGTTGAGATAACTTCTCAAGTACCTTTTTGGTTAAAATTCCATAGCCATAATCAGATACTATAACCGCATGAGATTCTGGATATTTATGCTCAAGTTCGCTAATTAGGGCTTGCTCAGCTAGTTGATCAATGGTGTCTGTAGTACCGGAATCAAATCTTACTAGTATTTGTGAAGATGCCATGACTCGTTGTTTAGCCAGAGTTCGTCGATTTGGTAGTGTAATCAGGTGTTGTGGTGAAACTCCACGCTGAGAGAGCACTTGCTTGAGTAAATAACCTTCCCAATCATCTCCAATTACCGATAGAAATGACACTTGTCCACCAATACTACAGACATTAACAGCAGTATTAGCCGCACCACCAGGTACATAGTCACTATTGGTAACATTGACAACTGGTACAGGAGCTTCTCGACAAAGGCGATCGCTAAATCCTTGGAGATAGCAATCAAGAATCGCATCACCGATGACGATGACATTTAGATGAGCGATCGCATCCAGCAACCAATCTAGATGCGAGATACGATATGCAAGATGCTGAAAATTAAAAGGCTGATAGTTCATAACTCATTTGTGATCGTTCCTTGTAATTGTCTGTGCTGCTGTCGCCAAGTCACTAACAACGTAGTGTGGAATTCGCATAGGAGACAGCTGCCACTGTGTCTCGTTACCATTGTCAATGAGAATCGTTTTACATCCAGCACGCTGACCAGCTTCCACGTCATTGAGGATGTCGCCAATAAACCAAGATTTTTGCAAATCAATATTATGTTCGTAAGCTGCACGCAGAATTAACCCTGGTTCTGGTTTACGACACTCGCAAGTAATTGCATATTCTGCAACCACACCATCTGGATGATGAGGACAATAGTAAAAATCATCCAACGTGATATCTTGCTGTGAGAGAAGTTTGCACAAATGCTCCTTAACCACTAACAACTCAAGTTCTGGAAAATAGCCCCGCGCTACACCTGACTGATTACTGATGACAATTAATTTGTATGCGTGTGCTTGTATTAACTGCAAACCTGCGATCGCACCTTGAGTTAGCTTGATTAAATCGGGCTTAACATTGTATGGCACATCTTCAATCAGAGTTCCATCCTTATCCAGAAAA
The DNA here is from genome assembly GCF_032393985.1 of Fischerella sp. JS2. NCBI lineage: Bacteria > Bacillati > Cyanobacteriota > Cyanophyceae > Nostocales > Hapalosiphonaceae > Fischerella > Fischerella sp. JS2. Next base: position 6,492,687 of record NZ_CP135918.1, on the reverse strand, counting down.
ACAGCTCGATTAGTCATTGGTCAATTGTCAATGGTTAGTTGTTAGTGGTTATTGCTTAGTACAGACGCGAGGAACATCGCGTCTGTACATTAGTTGTTAGTGGTTATTCCCTTACTTCTCACACCCCACCCTTACCTTAAGCCTATGAACGCGTCTACACACTCCCCCCACTCCCACTACGGCCAAGAACTTTCACCCATTGGCAATACCATCATTTCAGGGATCACTGTTCCTTCCGGTGTGGATAGTAAAAATCGAATGGTTGCGGCGACGTTTTTCGGGTCTTGCAACTTGCTGACATCAATGTCTGGAAATCTATCTAGCAAAAATGGTGTTTGCATTCCACCGGCTACTAGGGCTGTAACTTTGATATTGTAGGGACGTGCTTCTACATGCAAAGCATGACTAAAGCCCAAAAGTCCCCATTTACTGGCATGGTAAGCGGCAGCATTTGGCCAAGCACGCTTGGCTGCTGTGGAAGTTATGTTAATAATGTGACCGCTACCCTGTTCTTTCATCACAGGTAAGACGAACTTAGACAAAATAAAGGGCGCACGGAGGTTAACTGCAATAATTCTGTCCCAATCTGGAATTGCAAGTTCTTCAATGGAAAGGGTTACATCTGTTCCGGCATTATTAATGAGAGCATCCAAGCGCCCATACTGAGAAGTAATCTTGTAAATAGCAGTTTCTGCTTGTGCCTCATTGGTAACATCTATTACTAATGGCATGGCTTGTAAACCATTAGCTTGAATTTCACCAGCCACTTTTTGGGCTAATTCTTCTCGAATATCTGCAACCACAACCTTAGCACCAGCTGAGGCTAATGTGTGACAAACGGCTTCACCTAATCCGCGTCCACCTCCAGTTACCAATACCACTTTGTTTTTGAGTTCTTCCATAGTTGTTTTTCCTTTGTTGTAATAGTTTGGTTGAATAAAATCGCACCAGACACAGAGAACGTAGAGGAAAACAAAAGTGTCAGACCTAATATATTTCTTTTGCCTCCTGCCTTCTGCCTTCTTCTAATTCCTCTTCAACCAATTCACAAAAAATATGCAGTATTAGGTGTTGTACTTCTTGGATACGTTGGGTATCTGTTGCCGGGACAACTACTGCTAAATCTGCTAGCGATCGCAGTTCCCCACCATCGCCACCTAGTAAGGCGATAGAGTGAATGTTGGCTTGACGTGCTGTTTTGAAAGCTTCAATCAAATTGCGCGATCGCCCACTAGTACTAATGCCCAGTAATAAGTCTCCTGGTTGGGCAAAAGTTTCTACTTGGCGAGAAAAGACGTAATCATATCCGACATCATTAGCCCAAGCACTCAAAAAAGATGAGTCTGCCGTCAGTGCAATTACGGGCATTCCTGGCCTGTGAGAGCAGCGAAATTTACCAACGAATTCGGCGGCAAAGTGTTGGGCATCCGCAGCACTACCACCATTGCCGCAAACAAGTACCTTGCCACCCAAAGCAAAACAGGTGCTAATTGCTTTTGCTGCCTCCATAATTATAGGTGTCAAAGTTTGGCGGGATTTCTCCATTGCTGCGATCGCAGCCACAAAGTTTTTGTCAATGAGGGTGGGGAGATGGGGAGGTGGGGAACTCGGGGCCCCCACTCCCCCAAGGGAGGAGCCAGTGCGGTGGACGGGTCCCCCGGCATAAAGAAAGAGGCGTTGGGGATTAGGGGCAATGGGGAGGTGGGGTGATGGAGAGTGTGGGGAGATGGTTGAAAGTTGATACCTGTGAGGGGTAGAAGCGTGGTTTAGGGATATACTCTGTGGTTGAAGGTATTGCGGTAGTTTTTGCCAAAGTATATACTCTGGTCTGTTGTTGACCCATTGGTTGTGTTTTATTGTATCCAGAACTTTTTCATAAAGAGCAGCAACAGCAACAGCTACATTTTTCCAGGTAAACATTTGATGGGCGCGTTGTATTGCTTGCTGTCCCAAGTTATAGAGTACTTGAGGATTTTTGTAGAGGTAGGCAATTCGTTCGGCGATCGCTTCAGGGTCGTTTGCTGGTACAAGATAGCCAGTTTCACCGTCTTTGACTGTAAACTTAATGCCACCGACATTTGAACCAATCACAGGTGTTCCACAAGCCATTGCTTCAATAGGCGTAATCCCAAATGGCTCATATAGAGGAGTTGTAATAAATACATCTGCACCACTGTAATAATACTTAAGCAACTCTCGACGGCGGCGTCCGGTAAAAGTTATGTGTGACTCAACTCCTTCTTCGCAAGCGATCGCCTGCAAACGACTGATTTCAGGTGTGAAGCGGGGGTCTGGTTCTTCTGATTCACCGCCAACAATCAATAGTTTTGTTTGGATATGATAGTGTCTCAGCAAATATCCAAAGGCGCGAATCACCGTATCAACGCCTTTACGCGGTACTAAGCGCCCTAACTGAAGGATTAAGTTTTCATTAGGCTGTAAACCCAGCATCTGACGGGCTGTTGTTTTTTCCACTTGCCAAAATTCTGCCGTATCGAAGCCACAGGGAATAATTGTGATTTTCTCTGGCTTAGCATTGTAAAGATACAACAAGTCTTGTTGATCTTGGGGACATTCAGCAATGATATGGTCAGCTGTTGCGACAATTTGGTCTTCTATGGTAAAGCGTTCATTAGGGAATTCATCAGCATCACCTTGCCAAAAGCGACGCACACGACCAAGGGCATGAAAAGTGACAACAAAAGGTATATTTAAGCTTCGCTTAATTTCCGCCGCCACCATTGCTGACATCCAGAAATTAGCGTGAATTAAGTCGTATTTTGGCACAGAAAAAGTGTCTATCCCTTCAGCCATCCCAAAAGGGTTTTGACAAAAATTTAAAACATAGGCTGTAAATTCCTCCATGTACGGCAGCATATCTTCTTTCCGCACATATCTAGGAGGGCCAGCTGGGACATTGATAATCCGAACGTTATCTATCAATTGAATAATTTCTGGCAATTCTTGACTATCGCGTCTAGTAAAAATATCAACTTTGTAGCCAAAACCAGCCAAATGTTTAGCCAGCTGTCCTACATACACATTTTGACCCCCGCTATCTACACCGCCAAAAGTGCCAAGCGGTGAGGCGTGTTCGCTAATTAAGGCAATGAATTTTGTCATTTGTCATTTGTCAATAGTCATTTGTCATTGGTGAACAACATTCAGACCAATGACTGATTTGAATGTTTTATCCCAGTCATCAATAAAGCGTTGGATGTGAAAGCGTTTTTGTGCTGTTTGTGTTGCGCCTTTACTTAAATTTTGGGCGTGGGTTTGGTTGTTTAAAAGTTGGCGCATTCTAAAAATGAGCTTTTCTAAATCTGTATCTACATAGCCAGAAACTCCGTTTTCCACTACCGTCACCATTTCTGTTGTTGCTAGCCCGATGATTGGTAAACCCACCATCATTGCTTCGCATACAGCTAGTCCTAAGCTGGTGTAGCGGATAGGATTGAAGAAAAAGCGGTAACGTGAGGCAAAAGCTGGTAGTTGGTGGTGGGGTACTTCGCCGATACCACCCAGTTTTTCTGAATCCAGACCTACCAAATCTAGAGGAATTTGTTGGCTAACATGGGCAAATATATCAGCACCTAGACGGCGACCACGCGATCGCAAACCATTTACTACTACCAGTCCCTTTTCCAACTCACCCGTGTAGTGAACATTTTCTGGCACAATTACACCGTGTTCAATGACACGGCTTGGAGTGCGATCGCTATCCCACATCAACTGGTTAAAATGGGTAACATGAACCAGTAAGACATCCGGGTCATCTACAATATGGCGAGTGTCAGTTGGATGTTCTCGCGGCGGATCGTGTTCTAAGTAAATTTGGGGAAGCCGTCGCTGTGAATCCGAGAGAATCTCATACTGGTCTTCTAAATAATTCCGTTTTGACTGAAACAAAATACAGTCAAATTTGAGATTTTTGACTTCAGACGCAGGAACATCATAAACGTTATTGGACCAAGGAAAACCACCTAAACGACCACCATAACCCTCAGGTCGTCCTGGTTTAACAGGCAAATAAAAATGATGCTGAGTTTGGGTTAAATAGTAGAGATAACTACCGTGGACGTGCCAGGTCAAGATACGTAATGGTTGCATAATCAAGTGTTAACTAGAAAGCATCCTTTAAACTTTTAATTCTCAATTTTTGGGCGTTGCACAATATAGGGATGAAGTAATGTAGACGCAAAGCGGCTTGCCGCAGGCTACCGCAAAGACGCAAAGTACGCGAAGAAGGGATTTTTTTATAGAGAGATTTTGATGAAATTAGTAGTCTAGTAAATTAACTTTGCTAAGTGAATCAACTTTTCGATTACTCTTGTTTTCCTCTTCCTTCGTGTTCTTTGTGCCCTTTGTGGTTCGTTCTTTTACTCTTCAAAGTTAGGTTGCCAGATCATTAATAATTAATAAATAAAATAAAGATTACTTAAATGCAGATTCCAGTAAGAAGAGATGATCGCCTATAGGATCATATAGGTCTGAGGTATGTATATCAACAATACTCTCCGTGTCTCCCTGTGTCCTTATCGGCTTTACGCAATGGGAGAGAACACTACCACCAAACTCTTTCGACTGACCAATACGAATTGGGATTCCTGCCAAATAGCAAATATAAGCAAGAGTATATGGTGACTCTCCAGAATTTGTAAAAATTACGGAGACATCAAAAGCATATTGGCGCAGATTTGATATTAAAGCCAATTCATATTCATTATTTTTAAACTTGCTTTCACCACCTTCGTAAACCAATACATCATCTATCCAACGCCTATGGGAATCTAGTTGTTTAGCGCTTGGGGAAACCATTAAAGTAATGACAGCATCTGAGAATAAGTAGCGCAGTTTTTGCAATGCAGGGATAGTCAGCATTAAATCTCCCTGACTACCTACTTGAATTGCCAAAACTCGCCGCACGTTTTCCCAAGTCTCAGGTAACATTGGAAGTTTTCTTCAACAGTAGGTCTTCTACCTGAGTCATTACCATTGCTGGTGTTACGGGAAAATAAAAACCACCAAATTTTGTATCAAAGGATTTGCTTGTAGAACTTACAAATGATTCTTCGACATCTGGGAACTGTATGAAACTAGGACTGAGAGAACGGTGAATTTCACGGTTTAAAGGAGCCCATCGATACAGTGATGCATTCGTAAAAATGACAACACTCTTGACTCGTAAAGCAGCAGCTAAATGGGAAACACCAGTATCGTTACAAACTAGTAAACTAGCTTTACTTAAAAGGGCTGCCATTGTCCCTAGACTAGTCTTTCCAGCCAGATCAATCGGCTGGAAACGCATCATTGCCGTTAATGCCTGGGTTAAATTTGCTTCTGATGCTGTACCAGTAAGCACAATTTGGAATCCACGAACAGCGATCGCATCAGCAACAGCTGCAAAGCTTTTTAAAGACCAGCGTTTCTCTGGCAGACTAGCACCAGGATGAACGCAGACATATTTATCAGGTAGGTGTGGCAAAGCCGCAAAATCTTCATCCTGCAACGGAAATTCTAGTTCATCCCCCTGGAGTGGTATCCCTAAAAATTCCATTAAGCGTAGGTGACGCCATATTTCTGGTTCGTTGTCTGGATAAGGCAAAAAGTAGTCTGGATTAGGGCAATAATGTTCCGGAAGATAAAAACCAGCGTTAATACAAGCACCAAGTAAGGTAGTAAAGGAATTGCTGACAATACCGTTACCATGCATTTGCAATGCTAAGTCAAAATGTTGCTCTTGAGCTTTTAGCAAAAACTCTGGCAATTTATGGACTGAAGATGGTAATTCTGGGATTCCTGGGTAGCCAGGAAATTCTAAGAACTCATCAAGATAATGGCTGAAACGTTCTATAAAAGAACGCGCCCAAGGTAGACCAATTAAGGTAATTTGGGCTTGGGGAAAAGCTGCTCTGAGCGCCCTAAAGGCTGGTACAGTACAAAGTAAATCACCTAATCCAGGGAGGGCGCGCACAATAGCGATCCGAGAAATAGACAGTTGCTTTAGAGATTGAAGTTCGTGTAACATGCATCTTTTATCTTCAAGGGCAACTCTCTTAAAATTACTTACTTATAAGTCTTAGTTCATTGGGCATTTGACTAAAATATTTTTTCTTTTCACTCACAACAATTGTGCAAATGCACAAGTCATATTATGTTCGCTTGAACACTTATATTATCCCTTGGGGTCGGTAATTGGTAATTGGTGATGGGTAATGGGAAAAAACAATGACCAACAACTAAGCATAATATCGTAAGCAATTAGCCGGGCTTGATATAAGGCGTAACCGTGAGCAAAGTGGTTCGACATAATTGCACAGGCTAGAGAACAAGGGTATGATATTTTCTCTTATATTGCATGTTCTTCTATTTTGTTGTTCCTTCCTGCTGCTGTTGTTTTCCATACTCACGTAATTTCTGCAATAGTTTTTCTTGAGATGGCGAGGAAGCAAATTCAATAGCTGTTGGTTGAATTTCTTGAGTTGCACTGTTCAAAGTTGTAGGTGGAATATTAAATTTCAATTGTGATTGATTGTTTGTTGTTAATGTTGTGGCATTGGGATTTTTCATTGCTGTTTTGACTGCATTAAGTGTAGAAGCAACTTCAATTTGTTGTTCTATTTGTTGAGTAGAAGACAGCAATTTACCTAGACCATTTACCAGCTGCCTGACATTTTCTCGAAAAGTTGGATCACCAGTCAATTCGTCTAAATCTGATGTGATTTTCTGGGCGTTTTCAAACGTTACCCTGGCAGAATCTAGGGTTTGTTGTAACACCAACAAGTTATTAGGATTGTTGAGTGCTTGGCTAGCATCCCGCAAATTAGCCGAAGCTTGTGCAGCATTTGCGGAGAGAGTTTCTAAATTTTGGATTAACTCTCCCTGTGTTAAACGATTGAGAGTAGGTGATAAACTACTAACTGTAGTTCTTAGTTCAGTGGTGGTTGCCGTAATATTATTTAAAGTGCCAACCAAAGCAGAGCGATTACCTGTTAGTAAGGTATCCAAATTTTTAATTAGTTGACTTGCCTGATTTGCTGTGAGGCTGAGATCCTTTGCTGTAGCACTAAAAGCACTCGCTGTATTACTAAATTGATTGGTTGTTTTTGCAGTAGATGCGCTGATTTGATCTGCTGCATTTGCAACTGAATTTGTGGCGGTTGACAAACCACTTAATTGCTTTTGCGTAGTTTTAGTCAAGTTGGAAAGATCCCGACTGAGAACAACGACTTGAGCTGCTGCCTTAGAGGCGTTTGCTAATGTATTGTTGAGGTTATCGTAGATTTGAGGCTGAGTATAAAGATTGGCAAAAACAGTACTGCTACGAATTAACTCATCCAAACTGATACCAATTTGACCTTTTAAGCGTGAACCATTACAAACGATCAGACTTGGATCGCAATCTCTATCTAATGGTTTAGCTACATTTACACCACTCGGTAATGGTGATTTAGGTGTAATGTCAATTATGCTTTCGCTAATGAGACCCGATTGATTCGCTTCTACCTTGACATCCCGGGGAATAATTAGGTTAGGATTGGCAATTTCGATTTCTACTTCTACATTATTTGGCCCTGGTCGAATTGCAGCAATATTACCGACTTTGACACCACGAAAGCGAACTATTGCTCCTTTTTGCATCCCGCCAGCATTGGCAAATTCTACAAAAGCTTTGTATGAACTTGCAGCAGCAGTAAATCTTGTTAACCAGAGGATAATCATTCCAAACACACCCACTCCCAAGAGGAGTAGTAAACCCACAGAACCTTCTCGAAATGTGCGCGATCGCATTTTTTTATCCTCCGTCTTAGATTTTTAGATTTTAGATTAGGTTGTGGTTTGTTGGTGGTTAGAAATCAGTGAACAGTTAACAAGTTAACTGTTAACTGTAGAGTAATAAATTTTTGATAACTGATAACTGAATTACACTCCTCACACTCCCCACACTCCACCCTTACCTTAAGCCGCTACGCGTCTACACACTCCCCACACTTCCCCACCTTCCCACCTCCCCATCTCCCCATCTCCCTCATCCTGCTACTTGAATTGGTCCGGATATACTACCACTCATAAATTGTCTGATTAAAGGATTATCTGTATGGTCTAGTTCAGTAACTGTACCTTGCCACTGTACTTTACCCTGATACAGAAATACTAGCCTATCAGCTGTACGACGGATGGTACTCTCTTGGTGAGTCACAATTGCGTAGGTGCTACAAACTCCTTGTGTAGATCGCAACTGTCGAATTAAATCTTCAATTACTGTTGAGGCGATGGGGTCAAGTCCAGCAGTAGGTTCATCGTATAGTAAAACCTCTGGACCTTCTTTAGTGTTTTCGGGATTAGACATAATTGCACGGGCAAAACTTACCCGTTTTCGCATCCCTCCAGATAGTTCCGCAGGATAGCGATCGCCTATTCCTGGTAAACCCACCATCTCTAATTTTTCCTCAACTAAGTCGCGAACTCGCGATCGCGACAGTTTTGAGTGCTGATAGAGAAAGAACCCGACATTTTCATCAACTGTCAGTGAATCAAATAATGCCGCCTGCTGAAACACCATACCAATACCAACTGGATCAGCACCATCTTCTATCAATCCTTCTCGGCGCACACCTTGCACAATAATTTCTCCAGTATCAGGAGCAATCAAACCTGCAATGACGCGTAAAATTGTTGATTTACCAGTACCACTAGGCCCAATTATCCCTAATGCTTCTCCCCGAAAAATCCTCAAATCCACATTGTCTAAAACCTTATTGTCACCAAAGGACTTGGAAACACCTTTTAATTCAATTAATGGTTCGTCATTGGTCATTGGTCAATAGTCAGGGTCATTGGTCAAGGGTCAATGGTCAAGGGTCATTGGTCATTTGTTATTTAGTATTAAACAAGGGACAAAGGACAAATGACAAATGACAAAGGATAAATATGATGTCATCGTCATCGGTAGCGGTATCGGTGGGTTGTGTGCTGCGGTCTTACTGGCGCGTTATGGCAAACGCGTGATTGTCTGCGAAAGTCACACAATTGCTGGTGGTGCAGCTCATAATTTTAGACGTCGGGGATTTGAATTTGATTCTGGTCCTTCATTTTATTGTGGTTTGACAGATATTCAGAGTGTAAATCCCCTGAAACAAGTTCTGGATGTAATCGGTGAATCTGTTAGAGCTGTTCGTTATGACCCATTAGGACATTACCATTTTCCCGAAGGAACTTTGGCAGTTTACAGTGATGGCGATCGCTATCGGGAAGAAGTAGCTAAAATTACTCCTGTTGGCGCCAGGGAATTAGAACAGTTTGAACGCCGCCTCTTGCCTTTATATGATGCCATGAAAGGCATTCCCACCCTGACACTGAGAGCAGATTGGCAATTACTACCCGTGCTGTTAGGGCGTTATTTACCCTCATTGTTAAAGATGTTACCTAATTTGCCCCTTGTCCAAGCTTCTGTGGGTAACGTGATGGATGCTACTGTCAAAGACCCTTGGGTAAGACGGTTGATTGACCTAGAATGCTTTTTGTTATCGGGTTTAAAAGCACACGGGACAATTGCCCCCGAAGTAGCTTTTATGTTAGGTGAACGCTCCCGCGCTGGCGTTGAGTATCCTGTGGGTGGCAGTGGAGCAATTGTTAACGCCTTGGTGCGGGGGCTAGAACGTTGGGGTGGTAAATTGCTATTGGGGTGTCATGTCGAGCAAATTTTGGTGGAATCAGGGAAAGTTGTAGGTGTACGGTTGCGATCGCGAAGGGGTGACACTGGGGTAAAAGGACAAGGAGGACAAGGAGGACAAGGGAGCAGTATTTACTTATCCGAGTCTTCAATTCTCAAAGCGCCTACAGTGATTTCTAATGCCAGTATTTGGGATACCTATACTCAGCTATTAGATTCTAAGGATTTACCTGCATCTTACCACCAAGCAGCTTTAGCTACACCAAGTATTGATAGTTTTATGCATTTACACTTAGGTATCCGTGCCGATGGTTTAGAACATTTAACGGGACATCATGTAGTAATTCACGATGCGAACAAAGATATCACCACACCTGGGAATACTTGTATGATATCTATTCCCAGCGTCTGGGATGCAAAACTTGCCCCCCAAGGACATCATGTAGTCCACGCTTACACCCTAGAACCCTACCTGGGCTGGGAACGCAATGATGGATATGAACACAAGAAACGGCAGAAAGCAGAAACTTTATACCGTGCCTTAGAGAAAATTATCCCGGATATTAGGGAGCGTGTGGTGTTAGAACTGGTTGGTACACCCCTAACTCATGCTTATTATATAAGGAGGTATCAAGGAACCTACGGTCCTGCGATCGCAGCAGGTAAGGGTATGTTTCCAGGAACCCACACACCGATACAGGGTTTGTATCGCGTTGGTGATAGCACTATGCCAGGAATTGGTGTCCCTGCGGTAGCTGCATCTGGAATTTTGTGTGCGAATACGTTGGTGGGAGTAAAGCAAACGCAGGAATTGTTGAAATTTTATAGCTGACAAATTGCTTTAATGCCAATATTCTACTAAATGAGGAAAAGGTAAAATTGAAAAGATAATCTTAATATATAGGTCTTACGCAAAATCTCTGTGAAAGTCTCTTTCTTCGTGTTCTTTGTGTCCTTTGTGAGTCCAGCCCCCAAAAAGGTGGTTTGCGTCACGTAGACGCGTTCGCGCAGCGTGTGGCTTTGCGACTCAGCGGCTTCAAGGTAGAGTACCCGGAGGGTGGTTCTTTTTTCGTTACTACTGCCTAAGTCCTAATATAATCTCAAAGATATTTAACTTTTTATTTATAGAATCAAAGTCATGAAAATCAAAGGCCTAAAACGCGGCAAAACTATAGAAATATTTCATAAAATCAATATTCCTGATGGGCAAGAAATTGAAGTTGATATTTCATACGCAGAGTCTAGCATCATCACGAGTGAGGAGTCTGGATTCTGGCAATCTCTGGAAATTTTTCGGCAAGCAGAAGATTTGGAAAAAATGGGTATTGAATCTGACATTTTTGCAGATGTACGCGACTCTTCACCAGGACGTGAGGTAGTTTGGTGAGTTGGCGCTTTTTACTGGATACTAATATTCTTTGTGAACCATTACGTCCAATTCCCAATGCGAAAGTGATGGAAAAGTTGCGGCAATATGAAAATGAAATAGCAACAGCAACAATTGTCTATCATGAATTACTTTTTGGTTGCTATCGTCTTCCAGAGTCTAAAAAACGTCAAACTATAGAAAGATATCTCAAAGAAGTAGTTTAACCCAATATTCAATTATTATCATATGATGCTAAGGCTGCACAATGGCAGGCTATAGAAAGATCACGTCTGGTTAGCATTGGCAAAACGCCATCATTTGCAGATGGTCAAATTGCCGTGATCGCTAAAGTTAACCAATTGATTATCATGACTAACAATGTGTCAAACTACACTGATTTTATCGATCTAGAAATCGAGAATTGGTTTACGTGAATTTGGAGACATTATGACGAGGTTGCGATTAATAATAAATTCACACAATTAATAGGAACTAATGATAGTGTTAAGTGAAAGCTGTTAGTTGTCAGTGAACAATTATCAGGTGAAATCATAAGACAATTTTGGGAGTTATGACAAAATCGTTATGGATTGCCTATGCTGGAAGCATATGGCAAGGAAAGTGGCATGACCAGTCAGACAACTAATTCAAAAACATTGAAAATCGCTGTAGTTGGAGATGTTCACGACCAATGGGAAGTGGAGGATGGCAATGCACTTAAGCATCTTGGTGTTGACTTAGTGCTGTTTGTCGGGGATTTTGGTAACGAGTCGGTAGAAGTGGTAAGGGCGATCGCATCCCTTGATATTCCCAAGGCAGCGGTGATGGGAAACCACGATGCATGGTACACTGCCACAGAATGGGGACGAAAAAAGTGTCCCTACGACCGTTCTCAGGAAGATTGGGTGCAGGAACAACTAGATTTATTAGGTGCAGCCCATGTTGGTTATGGAAAACTCGATATTCCTGCTTTTAACCTGACAGTGGTGGGAGGACGTCCCTTTACCTGGGGTGGGCCAGAGTGGAGATTTGCTGACATCTGCAAAGAACGGTATGGTGTAAAGGATCTAGATGAGTCCGCCGCCCGGATTTTTTCGGCTGTCAAAAAGGCTGCTTATGAGACAATTATTTTTGTCGGTCATAATGGGCCTTCTGGGTTAGGCGATCGCCCCGAAGATCCCTGTGGTAAAGATTGGCACCCTATCGGTGGTGACTTTGGCGATCCAGATTTAGCTGAGGCGATATCTCTGACTCTTACTGCTGGTAAAACCGTTCCTCTGGTGACGTTTGGTCATATGCACCACACGTTACGACACACCAAAAAAGTGTTACGAAAGCGTGTGTTTAGAAGTCCAGAGGGGACAGTTTATTTGAATGCAGCGACTGTGCCGAGAATCGTGGATAGTGATGGTCTAAAACTGCGGAATTTCTCGATTGTGCTACTGGAAGATGGTGTAGTTTCCCAAGTTTCTAGTGTCTGGGTTGGTAATGACTACAAAGTGGCTGAAGAAATTTTGTATGAAAAATCCCGTTCAGTAGTGCAAACTGCATGAATCTGAGTTATAATAGCTTACTGGTCAGCTTTTGTAGCTGACAGCTGCCGAAGTGTATTCGTCAGCTTTTTTTGGAGAGGTGGCAGAGTGGTCGAATGCGCTCGACTTGAAATCGAGTGATGTGAAAGCATCCGTGGGTTCGAATCCCACCCTCTCCGTTTGAGAATGTTATTAACGATTGTTGATAAGTTATAACTCCTAAGAGTACTATTTTTGACCTTCACTGATTGGTAAGAGCAGACTGTCTTCTATTTCCTGCCTAACCTGTCGACTGATATAACAATCGCTATTTAGACAATCAACCATTAATGTGTTGGCATCATAGTAATTCCATATCAATTCACATTGTTGATCATTTAATTCATCTTGATAACAAATTTTTCTATATCTTATTATCAAACTTCTCAAATCATGCAACCATTGCTTTATAGTTTTGTCTTCTCGTTGCATCCACTTTTTTGGATCATCAGGGTAAGGAATTTGCTTTTTTAAATTTTGAAGTGATTTTTGAAATTCAGGTTCTAAGTTAAGATTAAGAGAAAGAGCATAACTCAGGCATTCTGCGGGATCAGAGTTTACAATTTCAAGAGCATCAGTAAGTTTCTCGTCAAAATCAATCTCTGGATCAACTTCAATATTAAATCCAAGTGCTTTAGTAAGTTCACTACAGTAATCTAGAACTGAGTAACTAAAAAAAAGAGCGTGTTCCAAGTAGAATGCTCTTACTACCGCTCCTTTATGATTATATTTCACTGATAAAGATTTATTATATACTGTCTGTAAAAGGTACTGTAACTTATCATCTAAGGCCACAATGGAGTCAATTTTTGACTTCATCAAAAGTAATAAATCATCAGCCTTCCGCATCATTCCGGCAGCAAGCAAAAATACTTCCCGCCAACTTATTTCTGTAATATGCTCTACCAAGCTTTCCAAGGCAGAGTTAGCAACTATTTCTCTTGCAGCAAAATACTCATGAAATGTTAAGTGAGAAAAAGAATAAATACCCTTTGCTCGTTCCACTAATAGTCCATGTTGTGCTTCAATAAACTTTAAAACAGCTTCGCTATCGAGTTTCAACACTTTTGGATCTGTGTCCGCATCACGTAAGTTACGGATAAAATCAGCAATGTATACTTCGGTTGTTTTTTGTTTAAAGAAATAGTCTTTTTGCTCAAAGGTGGTTAAAGCAATTTGACTCAATAAATCTTCCTTACGCTGCAAAGACAGATTTTTGTAGACTTGCTCTCGTTCAATGTTGCGTTTGGCATCCCATTTTTTCAGCAATACATTTAATCCTTCTTTATAAAGTTCAGAACGGTTTGCAGGGAAATCTCCACTATCTCCAAATACCAAACACAGTAGTGTCAATAGTAAAGGACTACTAGCTAGTTCTTGGATTGATTCGTTCTCCTTTAGTTTTTGAATGAATCTTTCACCTTTAACTGGATCAGTTAATTGGAACCAGTTTTGAGCAAAAATGGCTATTTGTTTTTCGTCAAAATCTGCCATTTCCACTTCTGTAAAACTTTCAAATGTGTATTCCTTAGCAGCAATGCGACAGGTAATTACAAACTGATTGGTATGAAACAGATCAGATCAGAAAATTCCTGAATTTGTCGTAAGACACGCTTGGTGTCTTCTTCTCGTACTTCATCCAATCCATCCAGCAATATCAATGTCTTACCCTGTTTCAACAGTTTCTCTACTGTTACATTGGCATGAGTTACCCCACAGCTTGATAATTGTTGAACAATAAATTTCAAAATATCTAGTTTTTTAAGTGCTTCTGCAAAATCCTTTAGGGTGATAAACAAGGGAACTCTGTTTGCTTGAAACTTCTCCTCAATACACTGCATTGCTAGATATTTTAAAAAAGTGGTTGTTCCTGCTCCTGGTTTGCCTAATACCATTAGCTTACTATGACGCTGCACAGCCTCTAATCCTGATACTCGCTTCTATTTTATTTGGCTAAGTCCAATCCGCTCAAAGTTATCATGGTCGCAGTTTTGTATTAGTTCCGAAATTTTTAGTCGTCTTCGTCCAGTTATTTTCTCCAGAATATTGACATTCGTGTAAATACCTTGTTTTCCTGTGAACTTAATGGGCTTAGGCATATCTAATACCCGCATGGTTCCGCACTTTTCTTTGATGTAGAGTTTGATTTGTTTACGGATTTCTTGCACTAAAGTATCAATAGAATTGTCTGTGTCATCTATAGTTAAATCACCAGAGGGTTGTTCGTGTGAGTATCTTTTGCTCAAATACTCCCGTAAGCGACTTTCTTTAACAGGCCCATTACCGATGATGCGAAATTTTTTGTAAATGCCTGTAAGACAAGTACTGAGGTTGCTTTTAGAAATGTTTAGTTCTTGAGTTACATGGATTCGACTTTTACCACGAGCAAATATCTCCAGAAAGACTTCCTTTTCTCTATTTGATAATTCGGTGTATTGCTCCAGTTGTTTTAGAAAGTCCTCTGGTATAGACATTTACTACTCCCACAAATACTTATAAGCAAGTGTAGCTAAAGTTTTCATTAAAATGTAGAGTTAACTCAGTGTAAATCAGGCTAAGTCAAGGTAAGTCAGATAAATAGCTACAAAAGAAAATTGCGACATTGAACTCAGTCAAGCTACTGAGGAAATCGTAATGCTAGAAACACTAATACCTCTGGTTGTAAACAAGTCAGTTGAGGTTGTTGGAATACTGCTGGAAAAGTTTTGTAAATGGGTGCTGAGTGATACCAATACCAAAAGTGCTAACAATTTTCTGAAAATGCAAATTCTCGTACTGTATCTCGATTGGGTTTTACAAAAAACACCACTGAAATCTTTACCAGAGGAATCAGAAGAGCATGATTGAGACACAGGTGGGTGGTAGAGGTGACAAAGCGATCGCACTCACTAACAAAACGTGATCGCCCCTTTTTCTCACCCCAACCCAGCCTTGTAATATTGTACTACAATTACTTATTTACCTGATATCATCCAACTTCAACTAACCCCAAACTAATCTGAATCGCCTGATTAACTTGTTCCATCGTCTCTTGATTCAGTTCACCCAATCGCCTCACTAATCTTTGTTTATCAATAGAGCGGATTTGATTTAACAAGACAACAGAATTTATCGTTATACCGCCCTCTGGAGGTTTAATTAACACTTCCGTTGGATAAAGCGTCTCATCAAATTGAGACGTAATGGCAGCTACAATCGTGATTGGGCTGTACTCGTTAGCTATATCATTTTGCAGCACTAACGCCGGACGAGTTTTTTGTATTTCAGCACCAAGAGTAGGGTCAAAACTTACAAGATAAATTTCTCCGCGTTTAGGATATATTATTTTGCCTTTTGCTGCCATGCTTCTTCCTCTAGAGCAAACCAGTCTTCCGCAAGATTGCGATCGCGTGCTGCACGACGAATAGCACCTTCTTTTAATTGCTGTCGTAGTCTGTCTCTGTGAATTTGAGCAATGTAATTTTGAATAGCTTCGTCAATGAAGCGACTTCTATCTCCTTTTGGTGCAAACTGGTCTAGCAATTCTAAAGTTTTATCGGGTAAGGTTACGTTAATACGGCGATACATACACCATCAACTCCACATTCCGAATGTGTAATTATAGTGTATCTATAAGTTCTAGTTTGATGGTGATCTTTTTGCAAATGTGATCTGTCTCGCTTCTTTCCCACTTCAACTCAGGCTTGTAGTATCGTGCTACTATTGCTTGTAAACCTTACTAGGAGGTCAAGCAATGACTAGACTAAACACTATGGTAAATTTACCTGATGACTTATATAAAGAATTAGAGTTAGCTAAGGCTAAAAATACCTCAATAGACGCGCAAATCGTCACAATATTAGAGAAAGCCTTACCAATACTACAAGCTGAAGAACAGCAACGGCAAAAATTTCTACAACTCCTAGAGGAAAGCCGTTGTCGTCGTGAGCAACTTCCACAGGATATTGAATGGCCAGATAGTACTGCCATGATTAGAGAAGATCGTGATAGATGACAAGCCCTCTAAAAGTGTTGTAGATACGAGTGTTTGTATTAAGCACTTGATTCCAGATCCTCTATCTCCAAAAGTTGATCAACTTTTGGCTCATATTGGTAATCCTCCAAATGAGTTTTTTGTACCTGATCTGTTTTATATTGAGTGTGCTAATACCCTTTGGAAGTATGTCCGTGCAGGACTTTACCCTACTGCGAAAGTTTCAACAGATTTAGCAACTCTCAAAGCGCTTCCCCTGCGTGTCGTTTCCACAGCGGACTTAATGGCGGATGCTGTGAGTATCGCCTTGAGTTATAGAATTTCTGCTTACGATGCTTGTTATGTTGCGCTTTCACAGCAGGTTAATGCTACGCTACTAACTTTAGACCAGCGACCGGTGAGAGCTTTAGCCACTTCATCTTACAATGTGTGCTTTTTCAATGAGTTTGAGGTTCCACCTTTACCTGGAATTTAAGAACTGCTAACACTCAAGCTTTCGCAAGAGAGAATTTATCGGTTGCTGATTTTGCTAATTAGATTGTGAATGTCTACCCGACTTCCTGTACAATCGCCACATTTCCAAACTCAGAATACAAGTCATCAACCAGACTACACCTGCCGCATAACCAGCTATGACATCGGTAGGCCAGTGTACACCAAGATAAAGCCGACTAAAACCAATTGCTATAATTAATATAACGGTGAGTGTAAAAATCCATGCTCGCCAACGAGGATATCGCTTTGCAATCAAATAGCCAATGAAACCATAAATTACTAATGAAATCATCGCATGACCGCTAGGAAAGCTGTATTGACCGACGTCAACGATACGATTCCACAGTTGCGGGCGCGCTCTACCAAATAGTACTTTTATTAAATAATTTAAGCCGATCGCACCAACTGCGGCTATACCCAAAGTAGTTGCTTGCGAACGACGGTGAATATAGAGTAATCTGATTGCTATTCCCAAACAAATCAGCAGCAAAAATACTGGTTCACCCAAAAAAGTGATACCCAGCATTACGCGATCGCCTAATGGTGTATGCATCTGCCGAATTGCCAATAAAATGCTTTGGTCGAACGTTTGAGTTTCTTTTTCTAGAACTTCGTCGGCGATGTGAGCAAATACCCACAAAGCTAAGGCTGATAGTAACAGCCCCATCAATCGAATGCTGAATATCAAAGAAAAAATTCGTGATCGCATCTAATACCAGTTTTATTTATAGTATCCTTGACTACTCTTCTACTACTTCCACCAAGTCTTCTATCATTACATCCAATGCCCGCGCCATTTTCAAAATTGAGGTAAAATCTACCATTGCTAACCCTGGCGATCGCGCGTAAGCTCTTACTGAACTATAGGCTACTCCCGAACGGTCAGAGACATCTTTTAGCGTCCAACCTTTTTCACCTGCAAATTCCCTAATCCGTAGCCTAATCAGCCCCATCTTAATCTTGACAAACGATGAAATTCTATCGTTTAATTATTACACTTTAAATTAAAAAACGATCTCCCCCCGGCGTAGGAAACTGAAGGGCGATCGCGTTCGCATTCAATGAAATCTCTTTTTCAAACAGATACAACACCCGTAAAAACTTATCCACCAAGGGATTTGGATGTATCCATCTCCAAAGGATTTGTCTATATGTTATCATTACCCACACCAAAAGCGATTGTCATCCGTGAATCAAAAATTGTCCACAAGTCGATAACCATCAACCCATTAGCCAGGTTTGTCACAGAAGAAGCTGTTTGCTTGATGTTGAATATCAAGCCTGAAAGTATTTATGTTGTAGAATGCTGGCGCTACATGGTTTATGTCCATGCCAAGGGTGTGAGTAAGTTTATCAGTTATGCAGATTTTCCGCCAATTGTAGGAGTCCGACCACCAACTCAAGCAGAAACAGCCAAATGGCGCAGGCGTTGGCGAAAACAGTTAAACCCAGAATACAGAAAGCAAGCTCCTAAATGGTGGACAGAGTTTTTTGCTGAGGAATTTTGGCAAGCAACAGGAGAACCTGCACTGCAAAATTGGGGTGATTTAGTGGAGTCAATTAAATTTGCTTTTAATGAAGAAAGCTTGCAGACATTACGAAAAGAGTTGTTAGTTGTTAGTTGTTAGTTGTTTGAACAGCCAACAATCAACCATCAACAACCAACAACCAACCATTAACAAACATTATTCAGTAATCTTTTTCCTGGCTCTTTCTGCACGTGCTTCGGCAGTTGCCATCACTTCGTCCATATTCTCCAAGACTTCACCAGGGAAATTTTCTAAGACTTTGGTGGAAAGAGCAACCCGATTTTTTCCTTCATCCAAGTCAATAATTACAGCTTTGATTGATTGACCAACTTGGAATACTTTTTCCAGATTGTCAATAAATTTCTGAGTTATCTGCTTTATGTGAAGTAAGGCACTCACACCATCTATATCTACAAATACACCAAAAGGTCTGATACCACTAATTTTCCCTTCTACTAACTGTCCTAGTTCAAAGGTACTGAAGCTAGCGGAACGAGTTGCCAAACGCTGGGAAAGTATAAGTTTTTTGTTATTGCGATCAATTTCTAAAAAACTAACGGTCAGAGTTTGTCCTTTGAGAGATTCTAAATTATCACGTTCTAGAAGGTGCGATCGCGGGATAAATCCCCGTAATCCTTGTAGATCAACGGTAACACCACCTTTATTGACATTTAATACCCGCACTTCTACTGTCTGAGAATTCTCCCGCATTTGGGCTAACCGTTCCCAAATGTGTTTAATTTCCAGCTGTCGCCGCGAGAGAGTGACTTGACCTTCAGCATCTTGTTCACGAATGATTAAAAATTCTAATTCCTCATTTAGTGGTAGCACCTCAGACAAATCTGTGACATTTCTCAAAGCAGCCTCTTCACGAGGAATAAAGGCAGAAGATTTGCCACCAATATCCACATAAGCGCCATCTGGATCTAACTGGAATACTTTCCCATGCACTACCTGCCCTTTTTGAAACTGGTAGTCGTGTTTTTCCAGTGCTTTGGCAAAATCATCTAGTGAAAAGGATGAATTGGCTTTTTGAGAAAGTTTAGTTTCAGAATTCATGACTTGTGAAGACAAATTGTTAATTAGTCCAGAGTCTAGAGTCAATTGTCCAGAGTCCAAAATTTTTTATGATTTTGACAATTGACTATTGACAATTGACTATTTTTGTAATTGCTGTGCAAACAGTTGTTTTACCTGTTCCCAAGCATCGCCCGCAGCTTTAGGATTATAACTGCCACGTTGGTCACAGAAAAATCCGTGATCAGCTCCATCGTAGCGAAACACGCGATGAGGAATTTTATATTTTTCTAACTCTGCTTCAATTTGGTCTACTTGTTCAGCAGGAATGCTAGCGTCTTCCATGCCAAAAAAAGCATAGAGAGTGCCTGGAATGTCTTTTGTACGGGTAATAGTGGCATCGCCGCCTCCTGGTGTGGCGCTAGTAATACGTGCGCCGTAGAAGGAAGCTGTTGCTTTAATATCTGGCAGAGTGGCTGCTAGATAGGCAACATGGCCGCCAAAGCAGAAACCTATACAGCCGAAACCATCTTTTTTGACGTACGGTAGAGTTTTTAGGTAGTTGATCGCACTTTGAATATCACTTAATAATTCCGATGCTTGAGTTTGTTCCCAAGCGTAGACTCTACCCACTTCTATGTCTGCTGGTGTATAACCTGTTTCAAAACCAGGGGCGAAACGTTGAAACAGTGCCGGTGCGATCGCTATATAACCTTCACGAGCGATACGTTCTGTAACATCGCGGATGTGGGAGTTAACACCAAAAATTTCCTGCAATACTATAATTCCTGGATAAGAACCTGGTTCTTGGGGCTGGGCTAAGTAAGCAGCTATTGCCAAATCCGCTTGTGAGAGATTAACTGTTGCGGTATCGATTGCTCGTGCCATAACAATTTTTACCAGTACTATGTATTATTTTAGATATACCTATGCAAGTATCTCTAGGCTATTCCAAATCAAATTATTAACTACTGGTAATGAACGCACTATTATACTATAAATTTCCCTCGAATAATTTGAATATATAAATAAAATATTTAACAAGTAAAATTTGTAGCTGGTTACAGTATGCTCTAATGCAGTGTGGCAAAAATAACTATGCAGTCAAAAAGGCTAAAAAAACAAATTATATAAGCTTTGTAGCTTTCTGCTTGCAGCATAACTGCCTTCTGCCTTCTTATACCAGCATCTTTGGAGGCTCGGTGATGATTCAGTTCCGTATTCAGCCAGACAGTGAAATTCCCGCATCTACTCAACTGTTTAATCAAATTAGGTTTGCGATCGCCTCGCGGCAATATCCCCCTGGTTATAAATTGCCGAGTACACGGGCGCTGGCTATGCAAACTGGGCTACACCGTAATACCATTAGCAAGGTTTACCGCCAACTCGAAGATGACGGACTAGTAGAAAGTCTTGCTGGTTCAGGTATTTACGTCCGCGCCCAAGGTCATGAAGGTGGTAGCAAACTGCAATCACCGATTCTCAAAGAAAATCCTCAAGCATACAAGGTCGTGCAACAAGCACTAGATGAGTTACTGTCTCACGGCTGTTCACTCAATCAAGCACGAGAGATCTTTTTGGCGGAAATAGACTGGCGCTTGCGTTGTAGCGCCCGAGTATTAGTGACAGTTCCTGCTAGTGACATTGGTGCTGGAGAACTGATGGTCTTTGAATTGGAACAAAGCCTAAAAATCCCAGTACAGCTAGTCACAATGGAAGAATTAACTGCTGTACTTGATAAAACTTCCTCTGCTACAGTTGTCACTAGTCGATATTTTATCGGTGAAGTAGAAGTGATTGCTGCCCCGAAAGCAGTGCGAGTGATTCCCTTGGACATCTACGACTACGCCAAAGAAATCAATCTTCTAAAGAATCTACCAAAAGATAGTTGTGTTGGTATTGTTAGCCTTAGTTCTGGTATTGCCCGCGCTGCAGAAGTTATCCTCCACGGTTTTCGAGGGGATGAACTACTTGTGATGACAGCCCAACCAAAAGATACTTACAAAATGCACGCCATAGTCAAGCGGGCGCAGATGATCATTAGTGATCAAGCAAGTTTTGTTGCTGTGCAAGCAGCAGTACAAGCACTACAAGAAGACATCATTCGTCCACCTAAGCTAGTACGTTGCGAAAATTATATCGGGACTACATCGATTAATTTGCTCAAAAGAGAATTAGGTTTAAGTTAGTTAGTGGTTAGTGGTCAGTGGTTAGTAGCAGGTGACAAATGACTATTGACCATTAACTTGTCTAAGAGTTCATTTTAACCCTCGTAACAACAGAGCGATCGCCCACTTTCTCCACTTTGAGAAGCTTGGAAAACAGTGGTATTTTTCTCTCATAAGAGTCTTAACCATTAACTATTGACAAAAATTCTTGCACTTTTTTTAAGTAAGTTGGTGCATCTTCCAACATTGGGAAATGGGCTGTTTTGGGAATCATCACATATTCTACTGCTTGATTCAGTTTTGCCGCTTGACGTCCCATCTCGGCAGGAATAATTTTGTCATATTCTCCTGACACGAGCAGCGTCGGTACAGTTATCTGAGTAAATTCCTGCGGCATTAACTCAGCAGCAGCTTTGCTGACAGAAGTAAAAATTGTGCCTAAAGCTGCATCATAATCAGCAACAAGAAAATCTTGTAAAAAAGCCCGCCTTTCTGGTGCTGGTATAGGGCGATGCAAAAATCGCGCTATGAACATCCTGTCTACTAACGGTATTTTTGCTAACCATTGGGGACGAAATTTGACAACGTAGCTACCGAATTTATGAAAGGCTGCAAACGCTTTTTCATCGTACTCAAAAATACCACTACAGGTGAGAATTGCTTTTTCTACTCGTTCTGGGTAGCGGTTGAGAAATAGAGTAGCGATGGAAGCGCCCATAGAATGGGCGTGAATGTAAGCGCGTTGAATTTGTAATTGATTCAACAACGCTGCTAAGTCATGGGCGTATGCTTCTAATTCGTAAGTTAATTCTGTAAGTGCTTGTAATTCTTCCTGGGGAGAATCGGAATCAACAACAGCTTCACTAGCTTTAGTGACAGCAGTCGGCTTACCACAGGAACGTCCGAACCCCCGTAAATCATAAAGCAGACAATCAAATTGTTCCAATAAAGCTGTTGCAGTACTTTGCCAGTACCTAGCGGAACCAGCCCAACCGTGTACAAAAACCATCACTGGTTTAGGTTGAGAAACAATGGATGGTTTTCGTATCCACTCGTAATAATGCTCTACGCCACGGACATTAATGTAAGGCATCTGAAGGCTGAAGTATCAAGTATAAAGTATGAAGGCTGAAGTATAAAGTTTCATCCTTCATCCTACCCTACCCTGCGGGTTCTGCTTCGCAGTACGGGAAGCCACCCGAAGGGCGTCTACATCCTTCATCCTTATTTTATGCTGATTCTGGTTTAGGTAGGGAAGAAGGATGCACTAATAGCTCAGCAGTGGAACGCTTCTCTACCATTTCCCGCGTGACTGTACAGCGAGTCACGTCTTTACGAGACGGTAACTCATACATCACTTCCAGCATTAGCTCTTCGACAATACCCCGCAGCGCCCTTGCACCAGTTTTACGACGGTAGGCTTCTTGAGCGATCGCTCGTAAAGCTTCTGGTTTAAACTCTAACTGAACATTATCCATCTTCAGCAGTTTTTGGTACTGCTTGACTAAGGCGCTACGTGGTTGAGTCAATATCGCCATCAGTGCTTCTTCATCGAGTGGATCTACCACTGCCACCATTGGCACACGCCCAATAAATTCAGGTATCATGCCAAATTTGACTAGATCATCTGGTTCTAAATGTCGCAGAGTATCTGCTGCACGCTTTTCTTTTGTTTGACCTTCTCCTGGTTGCACAAAGCCTATTGACTTTTTACCAGTTCTCTGTTCTACAACCTTCTCTAAGCCAACAAAAGCACCACCGCAGATGAACAAGATATTGCTAGTGTCAATCTGGATACAGTCTTGGTAGGGGTGCTTACGTCCGCCTTGGGGGGGTACGTTGGCAACTGTACCTTCCAGCATTTTTAGCAAAGCTTGCTGTACGCCTTCACCAGACACATCGCGTGTAATCGAGGGATTTTCACTCTTGCGAGCAATTTTGTCGATTTCGTCGATGTAGATAATTCCCCGTTGCGCTTCTTCGACATCCAAATCTGCTACTTGCAACAGTCGCAACAAAATATTTTCTACATCTTCGCCCACATAACCAGCTTCTGTCAGGGTAGTCGCGTCAGCAACAGCAAAGGGTACATCCAGAATTTTCGCCAGAGTTTGGGCAAGAAGAGTTTTGCCACAACCTGTAGGGCCAATTAGAAGGATATTGGACTTTTGCAGTTCAACGGCATCATCGGTTGCTCCTTTGCCATTGTTTTTAGACTGAACGATCGCCAGTCGCTTATAGTGATTGTAAACTGCTACTGATAGTACTTTTTTGGCTTCGTCTTGCCCGATTACATGTTCGTCTAGATACTTTTTAATCTCTCGTGGTTTGGGGATTTGATTGAACGAGAGACTGGTGGAGCGGGCACGGCGTTTTTGAGGAGCTTCTGACCGTTGTGTTGGTTGCGACGCAGCACTATTTGTGTCGAGCAACTCCTCATCTAGGATTTCATTACACAAGTCAACGCATTCATCGCAGATATAGACTCCCGGTCCAGCGATTAATTTACGCACCTGCTCCTGAGACTTACCACAAAACGAACATTTTAAATGGGAGTCGTACTTAGACATACCAGCCTCTTATTTCAGAATGGTGACGTTTTCCCCTGCTGCGGGAAGATTTTGCCTGGTGATGACCTGATCGATCAAGCCATAATTTTTGGCTTCTTCAGCCGACATGAAAAAGTCCCGGTCAGTATCAGCTTCTATTCTTTCTAATGGTTGACCAGTATGGTGTGCTAGTAACTGATTCAACTTCCCCTTAATGTAAAGAATTTCCCTTGCTTGAATTTCTATGTCAATTGCTTGCCCTTGAGCGCCACCAAGGGGTTGGTGAATCATAATCCGCGAATCAGGTAAAGACATACGTTTACCCGCGGTTCCTGCGGCTAGTAAAAATGCTCCCATGCTTGCGGCTAATCCAAAACAAATGGTCACAACATCCGGGCGAATTTGCTGGATTGTATCATATATTGCCATGCCCGCATATACCGAGCCACCAGGAGAATTAATGTATAGCTGAATATCTTTTTCTGGATCTTCAGCGTCTAGAAACAGTAACTGAGCGACGATTGAGTTAGCAACAGTATCATCTATTGGCGTTCCCAAGAAAATAATTCGTTCACGCAGTAGGCGGGAGTAGATATCAAAAGCGCGCTCTCCCATACCAGATTGCTCTACCACCATCGGTACGATGTTACTCGGGTCGTTCTGGGTGCGAATTTCAAAAGGACTTAAACTGCTAATTGGGTAATTCCCCGACTGCGATACAAGCATACAGACAAATGTTTGACTTTTAATTTATACAGTGGGTGAGACAGCGTATGCTGCCTGTGATGAGCGAATGGTTTTTTATTTTAGGTATGTGTTAACCATTATGCCTCATATAATTTCTTATCGTGTGAATACAGTATGAATATAGGGAAAGGAGATAGAGGATAAGGAGGACAGAGGACAAGGGGGGACAAGAAATTTTAGATTTGAGATTTTGCGAAAATTATGTAGACGCGCAAGCGGTGAGACAGCGACTCTTACGCAGGGGGTTCCTCCCCCAACCCCAAAGGGAACCCTGAGCCCCCAATCCCTACCAGGGGCCGGTGAGTCCCCCATGAGCGACTGCGTTCGCGTAGACGCGCTAGCGGCTTCTCGTAAGAGTAGCGTCCCAGAGGGAACTACCCGAAGGGCTTCCCGTACGCCGTAAGGCGTTCCCGTAGGGTAGGGTGCGCCGATGTCCGGCGTTCACGTAGCCGGAGAGAACCTCAAAGCTTTTCAAGACAGATTTTAGATTGAAATCCAATCCAAAATCCAAAATAGGTATTAACCTTGATCCTCTATTCCTAAATTTATTGTGCCTCTTCTGCCGGTGGGGTTGTCTGTTGTGCTATTTCCTCAGCATCTGTAATAGTCTGTTCTTCGCTTTCGGCTGTTGGGGCTGGTGATTCTTCTGTCGCACTCAAAGAACCTTCAGGTACGAGTTCAACTGTTGCATGTTCCAGCAGCCAGTCGATTGTTTTTTCAGTCAGCAGTTCGTCTTTGACGTATTCTTGCAGTCGGTCTGGATCATAATCTTGCCCAGATAACTGTTCGGTAAGTTCTTTGACTCTGGCGGCGACCTCTTCATCAGTGACTTGGATCGACTCGCGTTTGCCGATTTCTTCGAGGGCTAGGGTTCGCTTGAGGCGTTCTATCGCTTCATCACGAGAACGCTGACGTAATTGCGGAATCACATCGGCAGTAAAAAATTTCTTGACATCTAGTCCTTGCTGTGACAAACGCATAGCTGTTTGTGTGAGCATGTTATCAACTTCCCGTTCAATCATTGTTTCTGGCAAGTCAATTTCTACATGCTTGAGCAGTTCCTTTAACAGGGCTTCCTGCTTGTTCTCTTTAGTTTTTTGTTCTGCTTCTTTTTGGAATTTCTCTTCTAGATCAGTGCGTAATTCAGCCAAAGTCTCTTTTTCACTGATGTCTTTAGCGAAATCATCATTCAACTCTGGCAGTTCTTTTTCTTTGATTTCTTTGAGCGTTACGGTAAAAATAGCTGGTTTTCCGGCTAAATCTTCATTGGGATAGGGGTCTGGAAAAGTTGCGGAAATTTCCTTGGTTTCTGTGGGGTTCATTCCTACTATGCCTGTGACAAAACCAGGGATAAACTTATCTTCCTGTAACTCTACTTGAAAATCAGTGGCTTCGCCGCCAGGTATTGCTTCCGGTTCTGCTGCTTCGTCTTCACCTTCAGCTTTTGCGAGTACGCCTTTAAAATCAACTACGGCAATATCACCCAACTGTGCTGGTCGTCCTTCTACAGGAATCAATGTCGCCATTTGTTGACGTTCATTTTCCAGGACTTGATCTACTTTTGCGGGGTCGTAAGTGATTTCTTCAGCTTTGATTTGTAAATCGCTATACTGATTCAACTTGACTTCTGGTGGCACATCAACAGCAGCCGAAAAAGTCAAGGGCTTACCTGGTTCGTAATTATTAATCAAGTCATCAAACGATGAACGTAATTGTGGTTGCCCGATCGCCTTAATATCTTCTTGTTTAACGGCTTCTGTGATGCCATCTTGAATAAGTTCTTCTAGCGCTGCTGCCTTGATTCGAGTTGTCCCCAGGCGCTGTAGCAGTATCTGCCGTGGCACCTTGCCTTTACGAAACCCAGGAATGTTGGCAGAACGGCTTAAATTTTGGATGACTTGTTCGTAGGTTTGCTTGGTTTTTTCTGGTGTAATCTCTATTTCCAGACCGATTTGACTGGAGGGAAGTTTTTCCTGGGTAACTTTCATGCTTTAGTCTCTATTTGCTTTCTGCTACTATTTTTTTACTTATTGCTTCTACAACAGATGTCAAACTTCTCGTTTGCTGGGCTGTTCCTCATTGACAGAAAATCTACCTATAAGGCTTGATCAGGTTTATTGAACCTATGTTGATGAACAGAGATCCAGTTTACTGCTAATGCGAAAGCTCTTGACACTTTAGCGCAAATAAGTTTATGTATCTATACCCTGAGAAAGGGGTGTAGGGAAGTAAGGGTATTAGGGTGTAGACAAAGTCATATTTTTATTCATCCTGTGTACACAGTTAATCATGGCTGTTTAGAATCATTTTGCTCAGCTAAAACCGAGCCATAGTAAAATGAGTATCACTAAAATGAGATCTTGCTGTATAATATATACGCTATAAATCATTAAAATAATTAATAGTTATTAATTGTTGTAAAGTACAACTCAGGTTTTGTAACAGTAAAAAAATAAATGTATTAAATTAATAAATAAAGTTTATTTAAGTTAAATCATTAAGATCTGTAAAATTATTAAGAGCCTGTATTTTTAATAAATGCATAAATTGTAAATTGACTCAAAAAATTGCAAGAAGAAACTTCAAGGAGGAAGCCAGTTTGTCTAATTCCTATTGTGTAGCTATTTTGGGTGCGACTGGTGCTGTCGGCAGGGAGTTGTTGGAATTATTAGAAAGTCGTAATTTTCCGATTTCAAAATTAAAGTTATTAGCATCAGAACGTAGTGCAGGGCAAAAACTAACGTTCAAAGGAGAAGATTTATTAATAGAGCCAGTTAGCGATCGCGCCTTTGAAAATGTTGATATAGTACTAGCGAGTGCGGGAGGTTCCACCTCAAAAACTTGGGCATCCATCGCCACAGAAAAAGGTGCAGTTGTTATTGATAATTCCAGTGCCTTTCGCATGAAGGAAGAAGTACCTTTAGTTGTTCCCGAGGTTAACCCCCAAGCAGCTGCAAACCACAAAGGTATTATTGCTAACCCCAACTGCACCACGATTTTAATGGCGGTAGCAGTGTGGCCTCTACACCAAATCAAACCCATAAAACGCATTGTTGCAGCAACATATCAATCTGCCAGTGGTGCAGGTGCAAAAGCAATGGCAGAAGTCCAAACTCAAGCTAGTGCTATTTTAGAAGGCAAACAACCAACAGCAGAAGTATTTCCTTACCCCTTGGCTTTCAATTTATTCCCGCACAATTCCCCATTAAATGATATGGGATACTGCGAAGAAGAAATGAAAATGGTCAACGAAACACGGAAAATCTTCGGTGATCAACAGATAAGAATTACTGCTACTTGTGTACGGGTTCCCGTACTGCGCGCTCACTCAGAAGCGATTAATCTAGAATTTGAAACTCCGTTTAGCCCAGATGAAGCCAGAGAAATTTTAAGTAAATCTCCTGGTATAAAATTAGTGGAAGATTGGCAGAAAAATTACTTCCCAATGCCATTTGATGCCACAGGACGTGATGAAGTTTTAGTGGGCAGAATACGTCAGGATATTTCCCATCCTTGCGGTTTGGAACTGTGGTTATGTGGTGATCAAATCCGCAAAGGGGCTGCATTGAATGCTGTACAAATTGCGGAATTATTAGTAGAAAAAAGTTTACTAAAGGAGTTAGTGGTTAATAGTTAGTGGTTAGTGGTAAACAATTAACTACTAACTAGTATCTACTAACTACTAACAAATTCCCCTTGAAAGTAATTTGCAAATAGGTTATTACAATAAAGAACCACCAAAACACAAAAACAAAAAATCAGGAGTAAAAATAGGGTGGTAGATTTTGGTAGAGTTTTAACCGCAATGATTACGCCGTTTAAAGAAGACGGTAGTGTTAACTATGATGTAGCAGCAAAACTAGCAGAGCATCTAGCAAATAACGGTACTGATACAGTGGTGGTGTGTGGCACAACTGGAGAATCTCCGACATTAAGTTGGGAGGAAGAATATCAGCTATTTTCCGTTGTGTTGGAAGCGGTAGCAGGAAAGGCACTTGTAATGGCAGGATGCGGTTCCAATTCTACCAAAGAAGCGATCGCCGCTACTCAAAAAGCAGCTAAAATAGGAGTACACGGTGCTTTACAAGTTGTTCCGTACTACAATAAGCCACCACAAGAGGGACTTTACCAACATTTCCAAGCCATAGCCCAAGCTTCTGGTGACTTGCCCATTTTGTTATACAACGTACCCGGTCGTACTGGTCAAAACCTCAGTCCCGAAACAGTTGCTCGGTTAGCTGAAATTAAAAACATTGTTGGTATAAAAGAAGCAAGTGGAAATCTGGATCAAGCGAGTGAAATTCGTCGCTTGACACCAAAAGAATTTCAGATTTACTCTGGAGATGATTCTTTAACTTTGCCATTGTTAGCAGTCGGCGCTAAGGGTGTAGTTAGTGTAGCTTCTCATATTGTAGGCAACGAACTACAACAGATGATTCAAGCCTTTAATTCGGGTAAAATTCAGGTCGCTATCGACATTCATTTGCGGCTTTTCCCCATATTTAAAGCTTTGTTTGTAACCGCAAATCCCATTCCAGTTAAAAAAGCACTACAACTTCAAAACTGGCAAGTTGGTTCAACGCGTCTGCCTTTGTGCGAAGCTGACGCAAAAGTTACTCAAAAGTTGGAAGTTGTAATGAAAGAACTTAGTCTTCTCTAATAAAATTGGCATCTAACCTACTTTGATCCTCAAAAATATATTAGAAGAAGTTAATAAAAATTCTCAGTAATTTTGACAGTGTAGCATATAAAAAGCCTATGCTACGACAGAAAAATTACTAATAAATTCTTTGGTGTAAAGTTATTTTTATCAAAAATATCTAAGCAATAAAGAAGCTCATAAAAACAGGACTACAAGAAGGCAGAAGGCAGCTATGTTAGAGGAAAAAAGTTAATTTCATAAAATATTAAAATTGTCAATTTGTGACTTAATTTATTTTTGCCACACTCAACAACCTTCTCGCTGAACTTTTAATAGACAGATATTTTGAACTGTCTTCTAAAGACCGCTAAATCCTCATATTCCAACTACACAAAAATCTCAGGAGAAAATGACTAAAAACGAAACTAATTCCGCCCTCAAAATTATTCCATTGGGTGGCTTACATGAAATTGGTAAAAACACTTGTGTTTTTGAGTACGAAGATGAAATTATCCTCTTAGATGCAGGATTGGCGTTTCCCACAGATGGAATGCACGGAGTCAATATTGTTCTACCAGACATGACCTACGTGCGGGAAAATCGCCATAAAATTAAAGGCATGATTGTTACCCACGGTCATGAAGACCATATCGGTGGTATTGCCTTTCACCTGAAGCAATTTGAAATTCCTGTGATCTATGGTCCTCGTCTGGCTATGGCCATGCTAGAGGGTAAATTGGAAGAAGCAGGAGTACGCGATCGCACAGAATTAAGAAGTGTCCTTCCCCGTGATGTGGTGCGAATTGGCAAACACTTTTTTGTGGAATATATTCGCAATACCCACTCTATTGCTGATAGTTTCACTGTCGCTATCCATACACCCCTTGGTGTGCTGATCCACACAGGAGACTTTAAATTTGACCATACACCTGTAGATGGTGAACGGTTTGATATCCAGCGCTTAGCCGAACATGGCGAGAAAGGCGTTTTGTGTTTGATGAGTGATTCGACTAACTCGGAAGTCCCCGGATTCACGCCTTCGGAACGCGCAGTTTATCCCAATTTGGATCGGGTTTTTTCCCAAGCCTCAGGGCGACTGTTTGTAACCACCTTTGCCTCTAGTGTCCACCGCATCAACATGATTTTGCAGTTAGCACAGAAACATAACCGTGTCGTTACAGTCGTTGGACGTTCGATGCTGAATTTGATTGCCCATGCCCGCAATCTTGGTTATATCAAGTGCAACGACGATTTGCTTCAGCCTTTAAACGCCATCCGTAATATTCCAGAGGAAAACGTGTTGATTTTGACAACAGGTTCTCAAGGAGAGCCGATGTCAGCCATGACACGCATTGCCAACAAAGAACACCCCCACATCAAAATTCGCCCAGGAGACACAGTCGTATTTTCTGCTAACCCCATTCCAGGTAATACGATCGCTGTTGTCAACGTCATCGATAAATTGATGATGCAGGGGGCAAATGTAGTCTATGGTCGGGAAAAAGGCATTCACGTTTCCGGTCACGGCTGTCAAGAAGACCAGAAACTCATGCTGGCCTTAACTCGTCCCAAGTTCTTCTTACCTGTTCACGGAGAACATCGGATGTTGGTGAAACACGCCGAAACAGCCCAGAGTATGGGTGTTCCTGCCGAGAATATGGTAATTATCCAGAATGGTGATATTGTAGAGCTGACAGAAGAATCAATTAGTGTTATTGGGAAAGTTCCATCTGGTTTGGAACTGGTAGATACTTCCAGTTCTGGTATGGTCAGCGCCAAAGTCTTGCAAGAACGGCAAAAAATGGCAGAAGAAGGTATTGTTACCATTGCCGCAGCAATTGATTGGACTGGCAAACTGATGGCCAAACCAGAAATTCACCTGCGCGGTGTAGTCACAAGTATCGAGCGATCGCTACTACAACAGTGGGTAAAACAGCGAATTGAAGAAATCCTCAGTGTGCGTTGGTCAGAATTTGCCCAAGGTTTCGAGAGTGACCAACCAGAAGTTGACTGGGGTGGATTGCAAGAAGTATTAGAACGGGAACTAGCGCGTTCCATCCGTCGCGAATTGCAATGTCAACCATCACTGACATTGCTGATGCAAATTCCTGATGAACCGCCTGTAAAAGTCGCCGATGGTAGAAGACGGCGGACTCGTACAGCTGCTCAGGTAGCATCGTAGGAAATTGAAAATTGCATATCTGTTGGCAAGATTTCAACTGTTTTAGAGAAAGCGAACACCAACAGATACATAGATACACACGGATAATTCATCTGTGTGTATCTGTGTGCATCTGTGTACCCTAAGGAAAGCCGCGCTTAGGCGCTTCTACGATTTTTAAAATATTTGTGCAAAACGTTAAAGACAGGTCAGAAATAGTAATATTATTTGGCAATAAATATTACTAATTACTGACCTGTTTTTTGATATGAAATATAAACCTTATATATGGTTAGCTGTTGTATGTACTACTGCATTGGGCGTTGTTATTCCTGGTAGAACCCAGCAAAACAAATCATCAAATCTTCTTTTTCAAACATCGACAATTAATGCACTCATGACGGGTGTTTATGATGGGGATACTAATTTTAAAGAATTAAAAGCATACGGTAATTTTGGTTTAGGAACATTAAATAATCTGGATGGAGAAATGATTGGGTTAGATGGCAAGTTCTATCAAATTAAATCTGATGGAGTTGCTTATCCTATTCCAGATGGAATGAAAACTCCTTTTGCTGCGGTCACTTTCTTTAAATCAGATCAATTGATTAATTTGGCGGAAAAACTGAATTATCAACAGATGCAACAATCTTTAGATCGCCAATTACCATCAAGAAATTATCCTTATGCGATTCGTATTCAAGGTACTTTCCCATACCTCAAAGTTAGAAGTGTGTCAAAGCAAACCCCACCTTATCGTCCTTTAGTAGAGGTGGTAAAAAATCAATCTATATTTGAGTTAAAGAATGTCAAGGGTACTTTAGTAGGCTTTCGTACACCCACTTATATGCAAGGAGTAAGTGTTAGTGGTTATCATCTGCATTTTATAACTGAAAATCGCAAAGCTGGCGGACATCTTTTAGATGGACAATTTCAGAATCTGCAAGTCGAAATTGATCAGATGTCACATGTCAGGGTTGATTTGCCTAAGAATTCCCAATTCAACCAAGCTAATTTAGAGGGTGATAAAGCTGGAGAAATAAACAAAGTTGAGCGGTAAGTAAATTTAACAATGTAGCAATTGCCAGCACTTAACGACACTATCTTACGGTTCCGAACTGTTGCGAACACGCTCAATAAATTCAGGGTAATTTTCTAAGTCTTCTGGAGACTGTAACGCTGGCATTTCAACCCACCTAGCCTCAGCATGTAACTTGTCCACATACGCAT
The DNA here is from genome assembly GCF_032393985.1 of Fischerella sp. JS2. Lineage (NCBI taxonomy): Bacteria > Bacillati > Cyanobacteriota > Cyanophyceae > Nostocales > Hapalosiphonaceae > Fischerella > Fischerella sp. JS2. The sequence continues at coordinate 6,459,563 of NZ_CP135918.1, read as the reverse complement.
AAAAAGCCTCTTGATCATCCCGATGAGCCAGAACATAAGCGTGTAATTCCTTCCAGCTCATTGTTTGAAAGTTAGGGTTGCTCATTGTACATATCTCCATCTGCCATTGGGATATATCTCAATGATATTCTCCTCACCTGCTAAGAAGAAGACGTTTCCTGTACGCTCGTCTATACGCACCATATTGATAGGTAAGTAAAGTTTTGTAAACCAACAACACAAGACAAAACACTGTGTTTTTTGCTCTGACGTAGGAATAATTTTTGCTCCTCATGATATCTCATCGCGCAGAGTATAGCAGTTCTTAGTCGTCTATAGATTACTTTTCCAGCAGTCTGTTGGTTTCAAGAGATTCATTTTCTTGAGTTGATCCACATATCTATTCCCCTCTTTGAATGCAAGCGATCGCTATAATCTTTTTGTCAAAAGTCTAGTGAATCCACAGAAAAACCAAAAGTAAAGTTAACACCGTCACTGGTACACCAAAACGTAAATGCTCCCAAAAGTTTAACTTGTAACCCAACTCCGCCGCCGCTTCTACGACAATCAAGTTAGCGACTGCACCAAACAAAGTTAAATTACCTGCCAAAGTAGATGCTGCTGCTAGCAATAACCAAGATTGGGTATCATCTTTCGCAATCAGGGGATGCAGTAGTAGTACCGCAGGCACATTAGAAATTAAGTTCGACAAAATAGCTGTCACTCCCAATAGACCAGCAGCAGAGTTCACTGCATAGGTGAAGGGTTGCAGTAAATTCAGTTTTTGAGTCGCTTTACTCAATATAAATAGTCCAGAGAACATCACCAATAGATTCCAATCTACTTTTTGCAGAATGCGCTGTGGTTTAACTCGCCTAGTGATGAGTAACAGGCTAGCAGCAACTAAAGCTGACTCTGCTAGAGGTAAACCAACGGCAAAAGCGATTAACAATCCGGTGGTTATTATTAAGGTTTTGTTATATAAAGGTTTAAAGATGCGCTTTTTCCCTGTGGGTAAGTGTTCGCAGGGCACAATTGAGCGTACATTTGGGTAAAGTAAACACAGTAAAATTACTTGAATTGCTAACCCTGTTACAGCAATTGGAGTCATCACCCTCATAAAATCCAAGTAATGGATGCCTGAAAAGGAGCCAATTAGGATGTTTTGAGGATTACCGCTCAAGGTGGCGACAGAACCAATGTTTGTTGCACCTGTGATCGCTAATAAGTAGGGTATGGGATGCAATCTCAAAGCTTGAGTTAGGCTTAGGGTAAGTGGTGTAAAAATTAGCGCCAAGGTATCATTCAAAAAAAAGGCGGAAAGAATACCACTGCCAAAGGTTAAAGCGATCAAGATCCCCAAAGGACTGCGAGTAAAACGTAAAAGCAGCGACAATGCTTGAGGGAAAAATCCTGCGTAGGTTAAGTTAGCGTTCACCACCATCATGCTCAACAAAAACACTATCGTGGTGGGATCAATTGCTTGCCAAGCCTCCTGCAAATTTACTACACCCAAAGCAATTAAAAACGCAGAACCCACTAAGGCGATCGCAGCACGATTCATGCGTAAACCAGGCAGATAGCCTAATGCCAATCCTAGATAGGTCAACCCTAAAAAAATATAGATGGCAAATTTCAATATATGTGATAACATCTTTTGCTGGTTATCCTAATTCAGAATTAGGAATGCACAATTGTTGAGTCAGGGGCAAAAAGCGACAAACAGCGACCAGAAGACTTGTACCTCCAATCGGTGCGGCGTGAAAAGCATCGCAACTGATGACCAAAAAGTAATTGCTGGATGCTGGGTATTATTTAACACTAGATATATATTTAGGCAAAATTCTAGTGAGAAATTTTCTGCAAAAAAACTTCACAAATGTTACATTAATATCTGTCTAAAGACAGATGGCTTTATTAAAATTTTAACTATGTCAAGTTATTAAGAAAATATTACAATCACACTTCCGATCCCGAGGAAATTGAGATTAACTTGACGTAGTTAGAAGAGTTCTGATCAAAGTGACTACTGAAACAGCAAGTAGCATGTGTGTCGGGACAAGAATTTTCCGGGAAATGCAATTGTTACATTGTATATCTTCATCGAAGTGGTGAAGACCCTCAAGCAAAAAGAGGAGTAGATAATGAAGGTATTTGACAATACCACAAAAAAGATTTTTTTCGCTAGCTGGGTAGCACTAACTCCAACCGAAGCCAGCAATAGCAGTGCTATTCACTCACATCGTCCAGTCTCTAAGCCTGATTTTGATATTCTCCAGCCTCTACGTCGGTGGCTAGACCACGTTAAAGTTAGCGATCGCCAATTCGCACACCGCTTGTGTCATCTCATTCCTGCTCAATGTCCCTTTGAGCGCGACGTTAAGTTATTTGGTAAAACCTTATTTCACATCCCACCAATGTGTAAGCTCAACCCCTTATACGAAGAAGTCGTAAGCTTACGTTTCCGAGCGCTTTGTTATCTAGCCGATGAATGCGGCGAGGATGTTTCCCAGTATTGTTGAGGGATCGGGGATCAGGGATCGGGGATCGGGAATTGGTGTTTATTCTTTCCCTCGTCTCCCTTGTCTCCCGTGTCTCCCTTGTCTTCCCTTCCCTTGCTCACTTTTGCGGCTTTTTGTTTTGCCACTTTTCTATAGCTTGCTGAGCCTTGTTATAGGCCGATGTTCCCTCTGGCACTAAAGAAGCCGTTATAATTGCTGCTTTGGTTTCTCCTCTGGAAGCACGGCGCTTAGCCAGTTGCAGAATAATTTCGCTCCACTTATTTATAGATTTTCGAGCTTGATCGGAACCTGGTTCCCCTAGTGAAACTTTTTTAGCAACTTCGATCGCACGGTTGTAACTAGAAGCTTGTCCCGGCTGAATTAAGCCATTAGCAGCATCCAAAAGGGTTGTGTTGGCCACAAACTGCTTGGCTTGTTGACGCCACTTTTTAATTGCTGCTTGTGCTCGTGGATAATTTGGCTGATCTTGGTTAATTAACTCAGCAGCAGCTACGGCTGTGGCATACTTTCTCTGTTTGGCACGATTTTTAGCTAAGTCTAAAATCATGCCACTCCAAACTTGAATGTTTGTTTGTGCTTGTTCGTAACCTTGAGTACTAGGTTTGATTTTTTTAGCTTTAGCGATCGCCAAGCTGAGATCGCTGGCTTGATTTGGTTGCAGCGACATTTTCGCTAAGTCCGACAGCGCTTGCTTACGCTTGGCTAATTCAGATTTAGGAACAGTCGGTGGTTTTATTTGATTACTTTGTAGAGGCGGTGGAACAGTTGGCAAAATCTTGACAATCTTGTTATTCCTAGCACCATCTGGTAACACAGGCAGAATTTCTGTGTCACTGTCATCATTAGCAGTTTTAGTGGCAACTGGAGAAATCTCTACAGTTTTAAAACCTGCTTGATTGCGAAGAACAACCACTGCCAGCAAGCCAATAACCATCATCGTACTTACACCCCACCACAGTAGTGGTTTCCAAATAGAAGTGCTGGCTGTGGCTGTTTGTTTTACTTGTGAGTAGTTTGTTGTTGCTGGGGGCGAAAGTGATGAATAATTGGCAATTTCTTCCTCCATTTCCCCTACTTCCCCCACTCCATTCCAGGTAGTTGCATTTGCTGCTGATTGATGGGAATTGGAATGCAGCGAAGGTGTGGGCAGGGCAGCAGCAGCAGCAGCTAAGATTTCTTTAGAACTGAGGGCTGTTGTATATTTTACGCGATGATTTGTTTGTGATGCTGGTAAGATACCTTGTTGCCTAGAGGGAATGATAGTAACAGGGTTTTGCGTTGGACGCCAATAGTGTTGACATAGTTCTGGAGTGCGCAGACTCAAGTATCTTTCTAGATCCTCCAAAGTATTGCCGTTGCCAGAACGCAAAGCTTCCAATACTGATGCTGTAAAGAATCCATGACCGAGTTCGGTACTCTCGTGAGAAAATTGTTCTGGTTGGCAAGAAATAATAGTAGGAATTTGTAATTCTTGTGCTAATTCAATTGCTTCTTGACCAATAAGAGTATTGGCCTGACTAGCATAAGCACGGTTGATGTCAAGCAATATTAATGTGTCAAGCCTCGCAAGTTGCAGATTTTGCATTAATGCCCGCAATTCTATGCCAGTTTCTTCAATTTGAGCGGGGTTTGCTTCTATAGGCATCAGATAATCTTGTCCGTTGTGATTGATGCCATAACCACTAAAGAAAAACCACAGTCTGTCTTGGGGCTGCCAACATGCCGCAGCTAAATCTTCTAATAAAAGCAGAATGTTTTCCTTGGTGGGATAAGTAGATCTATCACCTAGAGGTGGGGAAGTGTCTGTCATTAATAGACACTGTTGTTGTAAAAAACCTGCTTCTACTACCAAGAAGTCTTTTAACGCCTCGGCATCGGCTTGAGCACATCCTAACGGTTGAAAGAATTGATATTGATTTACGCCAATAGCGATCGCCCAGTTATTTGCCATCGCACTTTCTGCCGGTTATGTTTTGCTTACTTAAAATCGCGGTTGTCTTTGCTGAAAAAACAAAGCTAACCTAGTGTTTTATTGATAGTCTGGGTGACTAAAACAATTGGGAGTTGGGAGTTCGGTGTTCACAATTCCTAATTCAGGTTGGCTTTCATTTAGATACAAAATACAAATTATGTATTTTTTCTTACTTGATTAACCGAAATTATACTGTGCTTGGATTCACCAAAAATTTTCATAGTGAGGAGTATACAGCTTATGAAGAGTTACAGTCATCAGTCATCATGCAGAATTCTCTGTGGAAATAGAATTTCTTATCAGAGACTTATTCAACTTATGCCATTAATTGCTAAGAGAATCCGGATAGCTCAGGCAGTAGTTTTGCTGGGTACTGCGGTTCCGATTTGGCTGTCAATGGGCGCGATCGCACCCGAGATTGTGCGAGCTTACACCGCCAGAGTAGACCTGTCTATTGATCGCTTACCAGAAGAAAACTACGAAACCCTACTGCAAAGAGCAGAAGCCGCTGCCAGATCTGCTGCTCAACGTAGTTTTGATCAAGATATCTTGGTAACAGATGTTTCCATATTTGTCTCCGTACAAAACAACGGAGCGATCGCACCAGTTTTAGAATTAGCAGTTACTCGCCCCCAGTGGCGCAATCGTCCCGATCCACGACGCTGGGCAAAATATTTCAAAACAGCGCGATCGCTTCTATATTTTGAAGACAACTTCTCAACCCCTGCTCCAGCAACAACGAACCAAGCTGGGAAGTAGGAGGGGGGAGGTGGGGGGAGTGTGAGGGGAGTGTGAGGGGTGTAAGGAGTGTGTAGACGCGCTTTGCGCGGCTTCCCGTAGGGTGGGGTGAGGTAATTAGTAAATAACTAACTACTAACCACTAACAACCAACAACGAATTATGCCTTGATGGCTTAGAATAATAAGGTTGTCAAAAATTGCGTTATCCGCTAGTATGGCTGTTCCAAAGAAGAAAACATCTAAATCCAAACGTGATAAGCGTCGAGCTACCTGGAGACGTAAAGCTAGCCTGGAAGCCCAAAAAGCCCTCTCCCTTGGTAAGTCGATTTTGACTGGACGCTCTACTTTTGTTTACCCATCTGCTGAAGAAGAGGAAGAAGAGGAATCGTAAGTGAAAGGATGAAGTGTGTAGACGCGCTCATAGGCTTCTCGTAGAGTAGGATGAAGGATGAAGAATGAAGAATGAAGAATGAAGTGTGAAGTATTAATTTTAATCCTTCTGCCTTCTGCCTTCTGCCTTCTGCCTTCTGCCTTACTTCATGTTGTAATCATTTCTAATGGTCGATTACCAAATACTCATATAAAAACTAAAGTGTCTTCAGAAGACCTCTTTTTCTGGTGACTTATGCGAGGAAAGTTTTTTCAAAAACCAGCGCAGGAAGAACAAGAACGGGTTCCACCCGGTCAATATTTAACTAAGGGTTTTCCTGTCTTAACCTATGGTGCTACTCCCCAAGTCAATACAGAGGAATGGGAATTCCGAGTATGGGGGTTAGCGACACCCAAGACTTTTACTTGGTCAGACTTCATGGCATTACCCCAGCATGAATTTACTGCTGACTTCCACTGTGTAACCCGTTGGTCTAAACTTGATGTCAAATGGACTGGTATTAAGGTGACAGACTTCATGAAGGAAATTGAAGTTGATCCTAAAGCAGTCCATGTGATGGAACACTGCTACGGCGGTTACACCACTAATATTTCTCTGGAAGATTTTCTCAGAGAAGAAAATTTCTTTGCTTTGAAATTATTTGGTGAACCATTACCAGCAGAACACGGTGGACCGATGCGACTAGTAGTTCCTCACCTTTATGCTTGGAAAAGCGCTAAGTGGATCAATGGCTTAGAGTTTCTCCAACATGAAGAAATGGGCTTTTGGGAACGCAATGGTTATCATCATAGAGGCGAACCTTGGGCAGAGGAGCGTTATAGTAATTTTTAAGAATGTTGAAGAAGGCAGCAGGCAGAAGGTTAAAAGTTAAATTATTTACCTATTCCCAATGCCTTATGTCCGTTTTCATTCTTTATTGGTGTACGCACCTTATGATGGCTACTTAGATAGATTCTTAAAAATTTAAGTCATCTTGTCGATTAGGGAATTTATAACGGTAAGTTAGGAGAATCACCTACTGTGTGTAGCATGGAAGGAGAACTGTAAATCAGTATTTATTGCAGACCAGTGCAAAGTCATTCCAACCCAGAATTGAATCCTAGTGTCACAGTGCATCGCGATCGCGGTTTGCACAAAGTACTTGAACGCCTGATCGGAACAATGGAACGAGACGCGTTAGTCATACAAACAACAAACCGTCTCAGAGAAACGCTTCAAGTTGATCGCGTGGTTTTGTATTACTTTTATTATCAGTGGCAAGGACAAGTAACATTTGAAGCTTTGAGTTCTGAAGAATTTTCTATTTTAGGTTCAACAGGACCTGATGATTGTTTTAATAATGAGTATGCCGCCATGTATTTGGCAGGACGGGTACGCGCAATCTCCGATATTGAATCAGAAGCAATTGCTACTTGTCATCGAGATTTTCTGCGCCAATTGCAGGTTCGTGCCAATCTGGTTGTACCAGTCTTGACTCCCAAAGGATTATGGGGACTATTAGTGGCACACCAGTGTCAAGCACCTCGTCAGTGGTTGTCATCAGATATTGAACTAATGCAAACAGAGGCGCAAGTTCTAGCAGCAGCGCCTTGTATTCAGGAGAGTTAGGAATTAGTATCCAATCAATCTTTTTAAAAAAGATAATTTACCTTTTGTGTAGGGAGCGTACCGCCATTTTAAATCCAGCCAAAAGGGATTGTGTAATACGCTTTTATAGTGAGAAAAAGTGTCAAAACTAAATTTACCATGATAACTGCCGATACCGCTATCACCTACGCCACCAAATGGTAAGGATGAAACACCAATATGCATGACTGTTTCATTGAGACACACAGTTCCTGATGAAGTTGTCTGTAATACTCTTTTTTGGAGATTTTTATTATTAGAAAATAAGTACAAAGCTAAAGCTTTGGGCAGAGAATTGATTAAAGCGATCGCTTCTGATATATCTGTGTATTCAATAATTGGTAAAATTGGGCCAAAAATTTCCTCTTGCATAATGAAATCTGCTAAGGAAACATTCTCTATTAATGTGGGAGCAATATAAAGTTGTTCTCTGTTTGTTTCTCCACCAAAAACAATATTACCTCCCTGCAAAAGATTCGTTATTTTATCAAACTGTTTTTGATTGATAATTCTGCCATAGTCAGAACTGATGGCAGGGTTATTACCATAAAATTCTTGGATACATTTTTTAATCGCAGCGATTAAATCTTCTTTAATATGAGTATGTACTAATAAATAATCTGGTGCTAAGCAAGTTTGTCCAGCATTAATAAACTTACCCCAAGTAATGCGTCTAGCAGTATGTGTAATATTAATATCTGTATTAACAATACAAGGATTTTTGCCACCTAATTCTAAGGTAACAGGTGTAAGATGTTTAGCTGCGGCTTCCATAATAATTTTAGCTACAGCAGTACCACCAGTGAAAAATATGTGATCAAACTTTTCTGCCAGTAATTTTTGACTTGTTTCCACACCTCCTTCAATAACTGTAATGTATTGTGGTTGAAAATATTTAGCGATGAGCTTAGCAATAAGACTAGATGTATGCGGAGCCAGTTCTGATGGTTTAATAATAGTACAATTTCCAGCAGCGATCGCTCCAATCAATGGTGCGATCACTAACTGAAAAGGATAGTTCCAAGTACCAATAATTAAAACGACTCCTAACGGTTCTGGATAAATTTGTGCTGAAGCAGGGAGTAGTTGCCAAGGGACTTTTGCTTTTTGAGGCTTAGTCCAATTCTTAAGATTTTTAATACAATTTTCAATTTCTTTGAAAACTAATATTATTTCCGAAGAAAAAGCCTCAAATTCTGGTTTATTTAAATCTGCTTTTAAAGCCCGACAAATTGCTGTTTCGTTTTCCTTAACTATTTGTTGTAAAAGTTTTAGTTGGTAAATACGAAAAGAGAGTGATTGAGTTTTACCCGATTGAAAAAAAATTCGTTGTTGATGAATAATTTCATTGACTGATATTTCCGGAATCATTTAATCTCTCAAATAAATATATTTTATTGATATGAATATAAATGACAAAATGTCCACATCCAAAAATTTTAGTACATTTTTGTTATAAATAGATGTATCTCATGTGAATTCACTCTTGTTGGTAACAAGTAATCTATCTGCATCCATCGGTGTGTATCGGTGTGCATCGGTGTTCGTCTTCCCAAAATTTATCGGACTATCGATCAGGAATTTAAGCTACAAAAAAATTGATGAATAACGAACACGGATGTAGACGCGCAAGCGGCTTCCCGCAGGGTACACAGATGAACACAGATAAAATTACTGTTTTACAGGCAAATTAACAATAAATATACTGCCTTTTCCTAACTCTGAACTTACTTCGATACTTCCTTTGTGTGCTTCTACTATTCGACGAGAAAGATACAGCCCTAAACCACTACCGGAACGTTTGTGACTTCCTTGGCGAAATCGTTCAAATAAAGTTGCTTGTTCTTGTGGAGGAATACCAGGGCCTGTATCTGCTATTTTGATCGTAATACTCTCATCATCAGTGGTAATTGCTACAAGAGTGATAGTGATAAAACCTTTATCGGTGAACTTGATGGCGTTACCGATCAAGTTGGTGAATAGGCGGTGTAGTTCTAAGCGATCGCCAACAATTGTACTTTTGCTAGAATCCTCATCAATATCTAAATTTATTGCAAGTTGCTTGGCTTGGGCCAAAGGAGTCAATTCGCCTGCAACTTCTTTGAGTAATTTCCCTAAATTAACTGGCTGAAACGCTAGGGTTTTACGACCTGCTTCAAAACGATATACTTCCAATAAGGTATTCACCATCGCTAGAAGGTTTGTATTGCTACGACCCATAATGGTGATCACTTCCTGCATCGGTGGTGATAAACTTCCTAGCGCACCTTCCGAAAGCAGTGTTAGCATTCTTTCTGCTGCAACTAGAGGTGTGCGTAAGTCGTGGGTGAGACGAGAAACAAAATCTTCTCTTTGGCGGGCTATTTCATCTCGTTCATCTATACTATGCTTTAATCGCAGCAGCGATCGCACTCTTGCTAATAACTCATCCACTGTTACAGGTTTACGGATAAAATCATCAGCGCCTAAATCTAAACCTTGGGCGACATTGGGTGAATCGTGGGCAGTGATCAGTAAAATTGGGATAAATGGCAAACTCTTATTTTCTCTCATCCGCTTAGTTACTTCATAACCATCCATCCCTGGCATCATCAGATCTAGCAACACTAAATCAAAAGTAGCCTCAGCAATTTTTGCCAATGCAGAAACACCATTTTCTGCTGTATAAACTGTGTAGCCTTCTTCTTCCAATATGGTTTTGATTAAAAACACGTTATCGGGTGAATCATCGACTACCAGGATATTGTCTGAGTTAGAAGATTGTGTAATCATTGACCTTTAGGAATTTTAGTAATGTTTAATTAATATTTAATTGATTAGTATTAATGATATTTATATATACTACTTTTTTCTTACTTACTCTCTGATTCCTTTCATTTGTCATTCATAAAATTATTTGGCGAATGAATCATTAAAAATACAAATATTTTCGTATGCTGATGAAAGAAATTAGCATAAATCAAGCTGATAATGTCAAAAATACTAATAACTGTTTGTTTCTCAAGCAATAAACAACAATCATCTATGCTCACATCAAATTATATTTTGTCACGTCTATCTATTTATAACAGATGAAGAGAAAACAAAACACCACAAACTAATATAATGTCATGTAGGTGGTAGTTTACCAGTTAATTGTCCCACCTATATGAACTGGCAGCAGACCAAGATTTATATACAGCTTTGAGAGCAAGAGAATTTTGCTGTCCATAAATTTGCATCCAAACGGTTTATTTTTACTTGACTAGGAGTAGCCACTTACTCAAATTTAATAAAAGCTATAAATTGCACACTTTTTAATATTTGTAAAACAATTGAGCGGAATGATTTTAAATCGTATAACGCTGAAGCATTAGCTCAAGGATTTGTTGGGTAAGTTAGCAATCCTCATGCAATGCTGAAGTTAATTTTAGCTTAGATTGGTGATCAATCTTGTTCTGACTCCAACTGGATTCTTAATAGCAGCAAGTTGCGATCTAACAACATCATCTTGTAATTGAACGACAGCAAGTAGTGATCTAATGACAGCGATCGCATACCCAGAAAATGGATAAAATCAACTTGAAAAGTAATAAAATAGACCTCTTGCAAAAGTTGAATAAACCCCCCTCAATCCCCCGTGAACGGAGGGAAGATTTTGTTGCCTAAGTGAAATCGCTTAAGGTTAGGGTGGGGTAAAAATATTTTTGCAAAAGGTCTAATATGTACCTAAATCAGGTTTTTAGGGGTAAAAATAATCAAAGCGATCGCATTTATCTTGGCAGCCGTTAAGAAAATAGAGAGGTTTAGTTAAAGGGGAAGCAGACAGAATCCTTACCAACAAGGCCTGACAGCAATTGGTGTGGTGTTTTCCCAGGTAACTGATAACTGATAACTGCTAACTGTTAAAGACTCTGGCAAAAGATGAGACTTGTCCTATATTTATGTAGTATTTTTGGTGAAAGCCTGTCTTTATCCATAACATTACTCCAATGAAACAGATCCTCTGCCAATTATTGAATTGGAAAAAATATATCCAATGGATAATGTCAAAATCAGAAGGATTTAGAATTTCTGCCTTCTGGAGGCAGCGCGTTGCGGGGGTTCCCCCCATTGTAGCGACTGCCGTCCTTCTGCTGATGGTTTCTGCATTTTTTGCTACACCAGCTTTTGCTACAGGTGTATATGAAATGCCCAAATTTACACCCAATACTTGGGTTGTAGACCAAGCTGAAGTCCTTAGTCGTATTAATGAAGGCAAAATTAGTAGTGCCTTAGAGGATTTAGCGAAGCAAACTGGGAATGAAGTTAGATTTGTTACAGTACGTCGATTAGATTATGGTGAAACCCCAGAAAGTTTTACGAAAGCATTATTTGAAAAATGGTTTCCGACAACAGAAGCACAAGCCAATCAAACTTTATTAATGATTGATACCGTTACTAACGGTGCTGCCATTGTCAGTGGCGATCGCGTCAAGTCTTTACTTACAGACGAAATTGCCAAAAGTGTGACAGATGAAACCCTAATGGCACCTCTACGAGAAGGTGACAAATATAATCAAGCATTTTTAGATGCTAGCGATCGCTTAGTAGCTGTACTTTCTGGTGAACCTGATCCTGGTCCACCCCAAATAGTGGAAAAAGTACAGGTAGAAGGCACCTTTGGGAAAACAGAAGAAGCCGACAAAGGCAATGCGATCGCCTGGATAGTGGGACTTTTAATTGCTGCCACTGTCATCCCAATGGCGACTTATTACATTTACCTAGCTATTCAACCATCATCTTCTGATGGTAATGGTTAGTGGTTAGTGGTTAGTGGTTAGTGGTTAGTGGTGATGAACTACTATCTACTAACTACTAACTATTAACAAATTCCAACTAATCTTGAACATACTCTTGCCCTGTCACCAAAGCAATCTCAGCACGAACAAATTCTCGACCTAAATAAGCTGCATGGTTTAGCTGAGTTACGGGACAGGGCTTTGTTTGTTCAAATATTTGCACACATAATTCTTTTGCTGTCCTCCCTGCAAATACCGTTGTGTGAGTTCGTTCTACTTTTCCTCGTGCCGGAATTACTTTTCCCGTTTCTGGATCTACTGCTAAACCATGCTCATCAATTACATTAGTGAAATGCTTGGCACAAATCAGCCCTGTTTCTCGCTCTAAGTAAATAATGAAATATCCACCGGGATCAAGATCAATATGACGCTGAGAAAGTTTATCATCTATTTGCGTTATATCTTCCAATTTCAAACCCATACGTATCGTAAAACTAAACTTGACTCAGGGATTTTTTACCCTTTCTCAAGTTTAGTTCTTATCTTCCTCTAAGTAGTCTGTTACAGGAGAATTTTAGGCTTCAATTATATTTTTGAGAAAATGGTAATTCTGCATTGATTGCTTCAATTTCTTCTTGTTCGAGTTCATTTACTTCAGTAATGTAAGAAGACAAAATTTGTCGCAAACGATTGTTGTAAAAACGATGCAAACTATAGTTAGGCATTGCTGGAAAACCACGGCGTTTTTTGTGGCGTCCGCCTGCACCAGGATCAAAAATTTGGATACCGTTAGCGATCGCCCATTCAATCGGGGCATAATAACAAGCATTAAAATGTAAACAATCTATTTCTTCAAAGCTACCCCAGTAGCGCCCATACATCCTATCGCCCTTGAATAAACAAAAAGACATCCCTATTGGTTGACGCTGATTGTGTTCGTTATATGCAGCGAAAAATAAAACGCGATCGCGATAATTATCGTATAGCTGCTCAAAAAATCGCTTGGTTAGATATTTACTACCCCACCAGCCAAATTTATCGCAAGTATCTGCATAAAACTCGTACATTAACCCAAATAAAGACTTGGGAATTTCCTCCCCACACAAGGGTTGCAGTTGCAAACCAGCCTTTTCTACCGCTTTGCGTTCTCGCTTGATATTGCGGCGCTGGTTAGCGTTAAATACTGCTAGATAATCATCAAAAGTTTGAAAGCTAAGATTCTCCCAAATATAGCTATGATGCAGCCAAGCAGTAAAACCGCAGCGTTCTAAAACAGGACGCCATTGGGGATCTACATAGAGAAAATGGCAACCACAAATACGGTGTTTTGAGCAAAAAGCATCAATTTCATGCACCATGGTTGCTGTAATCTCATCTTCATCTTCCCCAGGCGCGATTAAAAATCGATAGCCTTCAGCAGGGGTAAACGGTGACATGCCCAACATTTTTGGGTAATATTCTACACCTATACGTTGCGCCAAATCAGCCCATTGGTGATCAAACACAAATTCGCCATAACTGTGTCCTTTCAGGTAAAGTGGAGCAGCTGCAATAAGTGTTCTGTCTCGCCACAAGGTGAGGTGATTAGGCAACCAACCTGTTTTAGCTGTAGCGCTACCTGAAGTTTCCAAATTGTTCAGCCAGTTCCACTCTAAAAACGGGGTTGTCAGTGGTAGTGCCAAAGCATCCCAGATCGTTTGGGGAACTTCGGCAATTTTATTTATCCAAGCAACAGAGTAGCGAGGCTTGAGTTGTTCCACCATCGTGGGCTTCCGATACAAAAGTTAATGATTATTTTACCTATTATGGTGGGGGATTGGGGAATGGGGAGTGTGAGGGGTGTAAGGAGTGTGTAGACGCGCCTTCTTCGGCTTAAGGCAGGGTGGAGTGTGGGAATAACCACTAACCACTAACTACCAACCACTAACCAATAACCACTAACTACTAATGTACAGACGCGATGTTCCTCGCGTCTCTACCCAATAACTACTAACTACTAACTACTAACCACTAACAACCAACAACCAACTATCAACCATTAACTAACGAACAATTTGATAGTGAAGAAAAACTTCTTGTCCTACAGTATTAACTTCTAGAAGTTGTAACTGGGGAGCTAATTTTGGTAAAAATCCTTTGCCTCCTACTGGTGTCGGCGCAGCAGTACCGCCTAAAATCAAGGGACAAATAGTCAGCCACAGTTCATCTATTAAATCTAATTCCAGCATAGAGGCGACTAATTCACCACCACCTAGTATTGCTAATCGTGCTACACCTAATTTTGTTAGATGCTCTAGGGCTGCTGCAATGTCAATTTTTCCCTCTTCTGTTTCAAATACCAAAATCTGCTCAAATTCAGGTCGTTGATGCCAAAAAACCGCCCCCGTGGTTGTAGTAAGCAACCAACGTTTCACCGACTGCTGAAAAAAACGAATTTCCGGATTTAGGTTGGCAGTGTGTGTAATTACTATGTGTACTGGTTGAAGGGGTTTACCCCCTTGTGTTCGATTTTGCAACAGTTGTGGATTCGTTACTGTCAGTGTTGCGCCGTAAGCGCGGAGAGTATCAGCACCAAATAAGACTGCATCTGCAGCAGCGATTTTGCTTTCTAAATGTGCTTTATCGCTATTGGAGCCAAAGCGAGCAGGCGATCGCATAACATCAGCTATCTTGCCATCTGCACTCATGGCTAAAACTACCGTAGTATAAGGACGATATTTTATCATTAATTTTTTTGTATATTTTTTCTCTAATATTTTTGACTTTAGATTCTCAAAAATAATGATACTGATACATTCCTGTTTACAACTAATTTCACTACTTTATTTGCATCAAATTAAAGTTGCAATCACAACTAGTTGTTTTCAGTGTTTGTGTAAAATATATTTTTTTGCTATCCAGCCAAATGATGGTTTAAAATTTTTGGCAACAACCAATATTCATTGCTTAATAATATTAGTTAATCTAATTGCATTTGGTTGCTGTTGTGGTTTGCAAATGCCAAGTGAGAGTGCCGATGGCTAAGCAGCGTCAATCCTCCTTTAGAAGGATTTTAGTATCAAAGATTTTGCTCCTGTCTGTTCCAGTGTTATTGATAGGTGAAATAGTCGCTTATCAAAAAGCACGTTATAGCCTGCTAGAAACTGCCCGTCAAAATTTAACAGCAAGTGCCGTTCTCAAGGGAGAAAAGATTGCAGATACATTCGCTGCTTTAAAAGCAAATTTACTCAGTGCTACTAAAACCCAGGTAATTCAATCAGGTACACTTCCCAAAATAGAAGAGTTTTTAAATCAGCTAGCACAACAGCAACCACGGCAAATTGAATGCATACAGTTAGTAGATTCTAATAGCGATACAATTAGTGCTAGTACGTGCGGCAAAGAGCCAATTATTCAATCCAATTCTTCTTTTTCTGATCACGAATTAGAAGTGAAGTTATTACCACCACAATTAAACACTACCGGAAATAAAGATGAACAAAGTAAACTAAAGTTACTACTATCAGCACCCGTTTATGATATTGCTGGTCAATGGCGCTACAATTTAGTCTTCAAATCAACAGTTCTACGTGAAAAAATCAAAAATAAACCTGGCTTACTGACAGGTTCAACAGTAGTTATTGCCGAAAATGGAATAATTTTAGCACATCCAATCGCTAGTCGAATTGGTACTAATATTGCCCAGCATATAGATGCTTCACGTCTACAAATGATTGTGAAAAATGCCATTGCTGGTAAGCAAGATACTCTGCATTTATTCTTTGATAAAGAAGGAGAAGAATTACTCGCTGGTTACACTGCGATTGATAGTCCAATCATCCAAGGAAAACAGCAAAAGTGGGTGATTTTAGCAGTTACTAGCCTGGACAATGCTTTATATGATTTAGGACAAATCAAACTAATTTTGATTGTTTTGACAGTAGGCTTAATTGGTGCTAGCGTTTTGGCAGCTTTATATCTAGCTCGTTGCTTGGCTCTTCCTGTGGAAGAATTGCGCGACTATGCTCTTAATCTCCACAGTCACCACACTACAGCACCAGTGCCGCGCAACTTAAAAATCCGAGAGTTCAATCAACTGGCCCAAGCCCTGGATCAGATGCTAGAACGTCTCAAAGCTTGGGCAGAAGAAGTAGAAATAGCTTGGAAAGAAGCAAAAACCGCTAACCAGAGTAAAAGTCAGTTTCTGGCGGCAACTTCTCATGAATTGAGAAATCCATTACACATTATTATTAATTGTATTCGCTTAGTTCGAGATGACTTGTGTGATGACCGAGAAGAAGAACTCGAATTCCTCAAGCGTGCTGATGACACAGCAATTCACTTACTAGGTATTATTAATGAATTGCTTGATATTTCCAAAATAGAAGCTGGTAAACTCTCTGTATCTTTAGAACCAATTGACCTGCAAAAATTACTTAAAGAGGTCATCAATTTGCAATCTGTGAATATTCAACAAAAAGGCTTACAGTTAAATATTCCTCAACAGATGAGCGAGTTGATCTTGGTGAATGCTGATTCAGCCAAACTGAAGCAGGTAATAATTAATATTATCGGTAATGCTACTAAATTCACTGATGAGGGCAGCATCACAATCACAACAGAAATTCAACAAATTGATGGTAAATCCCAGGTGATTGTTACTGTTCAAGATACAGGTGTGGGCATTGATCCCGCCCAGCAACAAAAGCTATTTCGCCCGTTTGTTATGGTAGATGATGGTACTACACGCAAATTTGGCGGTACAGGACTGGGACTAGCTATTTCACGCAACTTAATTGAACTGATGGGAGGTAGGATCACCCTCGAAAGTAGAGGTATCAATCAGGGTACAACAGTGAGCATTATTTTACCTTTGATAGATACCCACCAGGAGGACAGAGAAGATGATACCAAGTTGCATTCAAAAATAGTAACTGAGGTATCGGAAGATGGGGAGTTTCCCGATGGGGAGAGAATTTCACCCCATCACCCCATTGCCCAAAGTGTTACGCTTGATCGCAACTTGGTATGAGGAGAGTAGAACAATTAAACTCTCTTAGCCAAAAACCAGAACTCAGTCCTGATTTGTGTTCAGTACAATAAGTTTGCCATCCTGGTTAAGTGATTCTGTTAAGGCAGCGAGAATATTGACTAACTGCGTTCCTACCCAACCAGATGAAACCACGCAAGGAGTATTGTTGTGGACGCAATGAATAAAGCGATCGCATACTCGTTTTAATGGTTCATTTTTTTCGATTTGCAGCACTTGTTGGCTTTGATTGACAGGAATAAAATGATTGCTTTGCATTTCTAGTTCGCCATGTAGCAGGGTTAAAGGTGATGCAGCTGACATTTCATCAAAAATTAAACTCCCCCGACTACCTACAACTACTAAACGTCGCTGCTTATCAGAATTGAGCCAACATAAATGAATGTAAGCTTGAAAACCATTAGGATAGGTTAGTGTCACCCAAACTAAGTCTGCTAAACCTGATGGGGTGATGGGGTGTAGACGCGCTTTACTCGGCTTCCCGTAGGGTAGGGGTGATGGGGAAGACAAGGAAGAGGGGGAAGACAAGGAACAAAGATCACCTCTTTGTCCCCCATGTCCCCTCTGTAGCCACACTTTACCTAATGCTTGGACACTCACTGGTTGTTGACCTAACCAAGTATTGAATATAGCAATATCGTGAATTGCTAAGTCCCATAGGGCATCAACATCTTGACGGACTGGCCCCAAGTGGGTACGGCAAGCATAGCCATAGCGCAAATCCCCTAATTCTCCTTCCTGAACAACAACTTGCCCTCTTTCCACTGCTGGATGAAATAGATAGGTGTGGTCAACCATGAGTTGCCGTTGCCGTTTTTGGGCTAGCTGACAGAGTTCATGACATTCCCTTAGGTTTAAAGTTAAAGGTTTCTCTGCTAAAACATGGTATCCCCAATCTAAAGCGTCAGTAATTAGGGAATAATGTGTGCTAGCAGGAGTAGCTATTACAACTGCATCTAAATCTGTTATTTGCTTAATTTTTTGCCATTCGGTGATTAATAATACATTTTCTTCTGTTGTTTTACTTAAAAAATATTGACGTTGTACCGTTGCCAAACGCTCTGAATTGGGGTCTACCACTGCTGCAACCCTAACCTGGGGATGTTCTAGAAAATTTCGCAGCAAATGCACGCCCCAACGTCCTACTCCAACAACAGCGATTTTAATTTGATTAGTCATTAGTCAAGTGTCAAAAGTCAAGAGTAGAGACGCGAACTTTCAAGAAACAAGGCAGAGGGTAGAAGGAAAGAGGATTTGACGGATTCGCCTTGTTTCTTAAGAACGAAGAAGATCGCGCCTCTACTCAATCGTGTGTAGTCTATATAACTATCGTCAATTGTGAAAAACCCTGGAATTTGGAATTTTGCTTGGAATTAACTCAGTGGTTTTCCTGGGTACTTAAGGTTAAAAAAGCAATTTTTGCTGCTGCTTGTTCGGCAGCTTTAATGGAACGGCCCTTGCCTTCACCAAGTTTTTGTCCGTGCAGCCACACTTGGGCAATGAAACGCTCTTGATTATTATGAGGCTGACTTATTTCTACAACTCGATATTCTGGTAAGACCTTAAACTGGGCTTGAGTCCATTCTTGGAGAGCAGCTTTGTAATTTAATCTGGCTGGATCGAGGCGAATTTCTGCTGCTAGTTCTTTGAAGTGAGAGTCTAACCAAGGACGAATCAAATCTAGATTGTTAGTGCTGAGATAAAGCGCTCCTAAAACTGCTTCAAAAGCATCTGCTAATCTTGACTGTTGACCAGCTTTGTCAGCAGTAGCACTGCCAGCCACAAGTAAATATAGTTCAAAACCGTAAGAGCGTGCTAGTTGAGCCAAAATGCGATCGCTTACTAATACCGAACGAATTGCCGCAAAATCTCCCACCGGACAATTTGGATAGTTTTCCCACAACACAATTGCTGCCACCAACCGCACCACAGCATCACCAACAAATTCCAGATGTTCATAGTTTGCTGACTCAGATACGGTTGGATGAGTCAGTGCTAAGTCCAGCAGTTGCCATTTAATTGGTGCTTCTACTGCTAAACCTAATTTTCTGACTAGACTTTCAAGTTGTCGTTGTCGGCGTGGATAAGCGAGGGTCATCCGATTTTAGATTTTGGATTTTAGATTTTGCGAAAAGGCGCAGCGTCCCGAAGGGAACCTCAAAGCTTTTCAAAACGGATTAGGTTTGATAACCCTTGAAACTTTTATCAATAGGTGTTTTTAAGTAATATACCTGTTTTTTATATAAATAACGTACAAAGAACACTGAATGTAATAGTAAAGTTACATGTATATTACAAAAAAACTAGTACAAATAACATACAACTTTAGTTTATACGGTCTTTAAAACATATAGCTTTTTGAGTATCCAGATATAAAATACAAATTGCCCCTTGATAACATAATGATTGGCTGTTGATTTATGTTGACAGATTTGGGGACTACTAAGTTATCAGCCGAATAGTCCACAATTATTTTATATATTGGTTAACCAGCTAATAAGTCAATAATTATGTAGTTATATTAATGGCACGTAAAGGCGGTAATCCTGATTTAAAAAATTATGGTTTCACTCCTAAAGGGGATGAACCATTAAATAAAATGCTTGCGGTTAAAGTGACGGAAACAATGTTTAACAAAGTAAAAAGCTTGCCGAACTCCGCTGAGTTTATGAGGCAAGCGATTCAGGAAGCATTAGATAAACTTGAGAAACAGTAAAATTAACGCCCTAACTGTTTATAGATTGTTTACATTAACTATCCTACAAAATTGTACAAAAAAAGAATGGAATGTAGCTTATAGTTGCTATCATCCCATCTTAAAGTAGAGAGTTGGTAGTAAGCCGGGTTCTGTTCTCTTAATTCAAGAGGGCGGTTATCTATCTGGGACGGCTGTTACCAGACGTCTCTAGCGGCTCTAATTCCGGAACTGGTAAAAGACCAACCATAGTTCCGTTCGCCTTGCTCCCAACCGGGGTTTACCGAGCCAACACCTCTCGATGTTGCTGGTGCGCTCTTACCGCACCTTTGCACCCTTACCAAAGATTGGTAATTGGTGATTGGTAATTGGTAATTGGTTTTTTCCCATTACCCATTACCCTTTACCCATTACCCATTCTTGGCGGTATCTTTCTGTGGCACTATCCTCGCGATCGCTCGCACTGGGCGTTACCCAGCAAGTTTGGTCTTTCGGGAGCCCGGACTTTCCTCAAACTAACCACAAATTAGCTAGTCTGCAACCGCCTACGCCTACTCTCCACCAATACTAGTGTAGTCCTGAATGATCTTTTACCGCCTTCTATTCCAAGGCATAGCGTAATACCAAGGTAGTTTTTTGATTGTGAAGGGACAATCGATAATACACATGGGAGGTTTATTCTCACCTGGAGCTAGACCAACTCGCAATTCGGAGATTCTCAATACTAGCTGCAAAGAAAATTTTAATTCTTTTTTTCTCTCTATAAAATCTTGAAATAATAACCTTTGCGCTTTCAGAGGGCTTTTTTCTAGCGCACTAATATTAATCAAAGGAGTATTGACTTGGTATGTTTTTGTTAACTCATCCAATTTAAAAACATCTTCAGCAGTCACTGCTGCTGAGAGAGTTTTGGTAGGGGCGATTAAGCTAGGACTTTGTGGTACACCAAGGTCACGTGTGACATCTGGTGATTTGCGAATTACTCGTCGTGATTGCTTGTTATACTCAACTACTAAAGAGCAATTATCCCAATCTACATATAAGGCAAGATTTTGGGATTTATTTTCAATACTTACAGACAATTCTTTCAATTCATCAATAAAATATGAGGGGCTGAGCCTAAAAGAGATACCGATATCATTTTGGAGGTCTTTGTCTTTGAGTTGGTCATCGACAAATTGCTTTTCGTAAATAAACTTAATTTTGTCGTCGATAGACTCAATCATTTTCGTAAAGGTATACGTGACGCCGATAATATATAGCGTCAAAAAAATTAAATTACTCTCATTTCTGGCTACCATGTATATAAGCTCCTGTAAGCATTTTCATTGGCGATAATTTCCTAAACAATTATCAGTTCTATAGTAGTTTACTGATAACTGTTAACTGTTCACTGATTTAACGGTTTAACCTCGAACTATTTTCTAGCCATCCCTTGCGCCAAAAAATATATAGTAAGACAACTGCTATGATTGCCATCACTGCTAAACAAGCTGGGTATCCCCAATACCAGTTCAATTCAGGCATATTATATGGTGATTTTTCTGTATTAAAGTTCATGCCATAGACGCCAGCAATAAAAGTTAGAGGAATAAAAATTGCTGAAATCACGGTTAGCAATTTCATAATTTCATTCATTCTATTGCTGACCGCCGAAAGATAAACATCCATTAAACCTGATGCAAGTTCCCGATAGGTTTCTACCATATCTATGACCTGCACTGCATGGTCATAACAGTCTCGCAAATAAACTCGTACTTCATTTCTAATCATTTCATTGTCGTCTTGAATTAAAGTATGAAGTAAGTTGCGTTGTGGCCAAATTGCACGACGCAGTTGTAGTAATTCTCGTTTAACTTTATAAATTTTCTTTAAGGTTTTAGGTGTCGGTTGAGAGATGACTTCATCCTCTAAATCTTCAATGCGTTCACCATACTTTTCCAATACCGGAAAAAAGCCATCAATAATTGCATCTATCAGAGCATAGGCTAGATAATCTGGGCCATTTTTGCAAATAATACCTTTATTTTTGAAGATGCGCGATCGCACTGGTTCAAAACAATCTCTTTTTGGTTCTTCTTGCACTGTCAACAAGTAATGTTTTCCTAATACAAAGCTGACTTGTTCACTATGAAAACCATGAGATTTTTTCTTAGGCATGACCATGCGCGCAATAATCACTAATTGATCTTCATAATCTTCTACTTTTGGGCGTTCTGGCACATTCACAATATCTTCTAAAACTAAAGGATGTAACTCAAAAACCTGCCCTAATCTCTGTAAAATATCTTCACTACCTAAACCACGTACATCTACCCAAGTTACTGATTCAGTATCTAGGTAAGGAATGCACTCTTCTGGTGTTTCTACTTCTTTACTAATAGCTTCGGTTGGACTATAGTCAATTAATACTATCTTTGGTGGTGGTGCGTTTGCATCAACAATAATTGTTCCTGGTATAGTTCCAGGTTGATGATAAAAATCTTCGTTCTTTGGTTCATTTACTGTCGAAACAGGGCGATGATTTTTTTTAGCCATGTTCTTTTACTTAATAGGTTATACCAATTTTGGATTTTGGATTTTGGATTAAAACCATTAATTAATAGGTTATTCCAGAATTTTGAAAGACTCCCACGTGCCAATTTAGTGTTAATAGTCAATAGTCAATAGTCAATAGTCAACGGTTAATAGTTGGATAAAAAAACAGTTTGCCTTAGCAAGACAAACTGCTGACAAATATTTAAATACAGACAGTATGAGGCTACATCATACCCATGCCACCCATACCGCCCATGCCACCCATACCACCCATACCGCCCATACCACCCATATCGGGAGCACCACCGGCGGGTTTTTTCTCAGGTTTTTCGGCAACTACAGCTTCGGTAGTTAAGACCATAGAAGCAATAGAAGCAGCATTTTGCAAGGCAGAACGTACCACTTTGGCAGGGTCAAGAATACCTGCGGCGATCATGTCTTGAAACCCACCAGTCGCAGCATTGTAGCCGACGTTGAATTCTGTAGTACGGACTTTTTCAACGATCACAGAACCTTCAACACCAGCGTTGTCTGCAATTTGGCGCAGGGGTGCATCTAGCGATCGCCCAACAATATCAGCACCAATTTGTTCTTCTTCATTAAGGTTCTTTTTAATTTCAGGGATTTTTGTAGATAGGTGAATCAGCATTGTACCACCACCAGGTACGATACCCTCTTCTACGGCAGCCTTGGTGGCGTTGAGAGCATCTTCAATCCGTAATTTGCGGTCTTTGAGTTCGGTTTCTGTGGCTGCACCGACTTTAATGACAGCCACACCACCTGCTAACTTGGCAATGCGTTCTTGCAGTTTTTCTTTATCGTATTCGGAATCAGTTTCTTCTAGCTGATTACGAATTTGAGCGATGCGCTTTTGTACGTCGTCTTTGTGTTCGCCATCAGCAACGATGGTTGTGTTTTCTTTGTCAATGGAAATTCTACGCGCAACTCCTAGCATTTCCAAAGAAACCATATCCAAACTTAAACCAATTTCTTCGGAAATTAATTGTCCGCCAGTCAGAATAGCAATGTCTTGCAACATCGCTTTGCGGCGATCGCCAAACCCAGGTGCTTTAATAGCAGCAACTGACAGCACACCCCGCGCTTTATTGACTACCAAAGTTGCTAAAGCTTCGCCTTCTACATCCTCAGCGATAATCAACAGGGGTTGACCTAAACGGGCAACTTTTTCTAAAACAGGCACTAAGTCCTGAATGCTGTTGATTTTTTTGTCAGTGATCAGAATGCGGGTATTTTCAAATTCCACCGTCATCCGTTCGTTGTCGGTGATAAAGTAGGGGGAAATATAACCCCGGTCAATCTGCATCCCCTCAACTACTTCTAATTCCGTAGTTAGGGATTTAGATTCTTCTACGGTAATTACACCATCTTTGGTGACTTTTTCCATTGCTTCGGCAATCATGGCACCGATTTCTTCATCGTTACCAGCCGAAACAGTCGCGACTTGAGCGATCGCACTTCCTTCTACTGGCTTGGCGACTGCTGCAATCTCCTTCACTAGCCTTTCAACGGTTTTTTCGATACCATGTCTTGTTGCCACTGGATTTGCTCCAGCTGCGACATTTTTCAAACCTTCACGGATCATGGTTTGAGCTAGCACAGTTGCTGTAGTCGTACCATCGCCAGCTACTTCTTTAGTTTTAGAAGCAACTTCTTGGATGAGTTTTGCACCTGTATTTTCCAGGGGATCTTCTAGTTCAATTTCTTTAGCAACGGTGATCCCGTCATTCACGATTTGGGGTGTACCAAACTTTTTTTCTAAAAGGACGTTGCGGCCCTTTGGCCCCAGGGTAATTTTCACTGCATCAGCAAGAGTATTGATGCCCCTTTCTAAGGCACGTCGGGAATCTTCATCAAATGCAATAATTTTGGCCATACTTTTTAGTTTGGTTTAATTTGTGAGTTCTTCCATTAGACAATTTAGCACTCACAAGGCAAGAGTGCTAAGTCAACAAGCCATAAGCTGTTGAGTTTATTAATCTTTACTAGGCTATAGGAGGATATAAGTTTAGTGATGTAGGGGAATCCACCCAAAAAAATCTAAATTTCCTCCTATTCCCTTAATCAGGGCTAAGGAAATCAAAACAAGGCAGTCCATACATCCTCATATTTGTAGTGAGAAAAAAAAATGATTGTTATACACTTGATGCTGATATTGGATACTGGCATTAATGGTGGAAACGGGAGATGAATATATACAGCTCCCTTGAGGCGCTTGGTATTGCTGAACCCAGCGGTTCCGGCTGGTTAGCAGTAGTGTTTACATTTCTATTGGCGTGGGTTGTGACGTGGCGTTTGATTCCGGCGGTACGTAAATTTGCCTTACGAGTTGGTTGGGCTGATCAACCAAATGCACGGCGTTTAAACCGGGAACCTTTGCCTAATGCAGGGGGCCTGGCTATCTACGCGGGAGTAATAGCGGCTTTGATCTTGGCAAGTCTGTTAAGACCAATTGAACTTCAAGGTGTACTAGCTCAAGTTTTAACCATTCTTTTGGGAGGTTCGATACTGGTGCTAGTTGGCTTTATCGACGACCAATTCGGCTTACCTCCCTCAGTTCGGATGCTAGTACAAGTTCTAACGGCCCTGCTGTTGGTTGGAAATGGCATTAGCATTAAAGTTACTTTTGGTACTCCCCTCGACTCGCTACTCTCCACATCGCTAACGGTGTTTTGGGTAGTAGCAATTACTAATGCCATCAACTTGATGGACGGTATGGATGGTTTGGCAGGAGGAGTTAGTTTTATCACTGCTATGAGTTTACTAGCTGTTTCAGCACAGTTTCCCAACTGGGCAGCAGCGACACTAGTTTTGGCAGCCTTAGCAGGAGCAGCATTAGGTTTTTTACGCCATAATTTTCATCCGTCGCACATCATTATGGGTGATGCCGGAGCATACTTTTTCGGCTACGTTTTAGCAGCAACTGCTATTGTCGGTGAACTACAAGCTACTACAATTTTTTCTTTAGTACCACCTGTTTTGTTTTTGCTCTTGCCAGTGCTAGATACTACCCAAGTGGTAGTCCGGCGACTTCTGGCGGGAAAAAACCCTATGAAAACTCCAGGGAAAGACCATTTACATCATCGCTTGCTAGCTTGGGGCTTATCTCAGCGCCATGCAGCTTTGACTCTTTGGTCAATTGCTTTAGTTTGCAACTGGCTGGCGATGACAATCCGAGGCATGAGCTTGGTAGTTATTATT
The DNA here is from genome assembly GCF_032393985.1 of Fischerella sp. JS2. Taxonomy (NCBI): domain Bacteria; kingdom Bacillati; phylum Cyanobacteriota; class Cyanophyceae; order Nostocales; family Hapalosiphonaceae; genus Fischerella; species Fischerella sp. JS2. The sequence continues at coordinate 6,434,092 of NZ_CP135918.1, read as the reverse complement.
GCTACTACACTCAGTATTATTACTTTGTTAGGTTTTACCGTTTGGCAGAGGATAAAGGCAAAATGAAAAGGATGAAGTGTGAAGGATGAAGTGTGAAATATACATGACTATTTTCAAGCATTAGCTTTTATTCTTCAGCCTTAAGTTTTCATGCTATCCTGCCTTAAGCCGCCCTCAGGGGTGTCACAGTTTTCATCCTTCAGCCTTCATACTTTCTCTTATGCCATTACCATACCGCCGTCTACGTTAAAGACTTGTCCGGTGATGTAGCCTGCTGCGGGGTCGGCAGCCAGGAAACGCACCATGCCAGCGATATCTTCTGGCTGACCATAGCGACCAAGGGGAATATACTTGAGAATACCTTCGGCATCAAGATTGCTGGTCATATCGGTGGCAATAAAACCAGGAGCAACGGCGTTAACAGTAATGCCACGAGAAGCCAGTTCTTTTGCAACAGTTTTAGTAAAACCAATCACACCTGCTTTAGCAGCGCTGTAGTTGGCTTGTCCGGGATTACCCATTAGTCCAGCAACGGAGGTAATGTTGATGATCCGTCCTGAACGCTGTTTCAGCATGATTTTACTGACGGCACGTGTGCATAAAAATACACCTGTTAAATTGAGATCAATTACTGCCTGCCAATCTTCTGGCTTCATTCTGAGTAACAGTGTGTCGCGGGTTATACCCGCGTTATTGACCAAGATATCAATGCGATTGAACTTTTCAATCGCAGCGTTGATTAAAGCATCGACTTGTTCTTCTTTACTGACATCAGCCGCAAGCGCGATCGCACTTCCACCAGCTTGCGTAATTTCTGACACTAATTCATCAGCTGCTTGACTAGAACTAGCATAGTTGACAACTACACTAGCACCAAATTTTGCCAATTCGCGTGCGATCGCTCTTCCTATTCCCCGTGAAGCGCCCGTTACAATTGCTACTTTTCCTTGTAAAGTTTGTAAGTTTTCTGGCAACAATTCCATAACTACTCTTGTTGATTGTTTCACCGCGCTAATCATCATAGGGCGATTTGGGATCGCAACTAATAACAATTCGCTTTAATTCGACTACAGATAATCAGGTGGAGATGCTTTTCAAGGACTAGAGGGGGATTAATTTCGACTTTTACAAGAGATCTAATAATTATACCAATTCAAATAATATTTGCGGCAGATAACCCCACCCTCCCCTTGGAAAGGGGAGGGTTGGGGTGGGGTCTTATATAATCCATGTGTTGTATTCTTTTTTCAAATTGGTATTACTTAATTACTGCTTTGACAATTGTAAGAGGCGTTGCCAGTGCGACTGTGACACTGGGACTACAGATAGTCTGGGAAGACGCAGTAAATCAAAGTCTGTAAAGCTGCTATCTTGTTTTATTTGTGCTAAGGAGATCGGTTGAGGCACTCTTTGAACAGGCCGCAAATCTACAACTACTCGTTTAACATCACCTAATTTTGGATCGGGGTAAGGTTGACTGGTTACTTCTGCCACGCCTATAATTCGCCGCTCCTTGCCAGTGTGATAAATTAACGCTAAATCACCAATGGTCATTGTCCGTAGATGCTTTAGGGCCAAGGCATTGCTGACTCCATTCCAAACCGTACTGCCATTGTGTTCTAAATCTGAATAGGAATATTCCTCCGGCTCAGTTTTCAGCAACCAATACGCCATGAAAGCATCTCCTATAGTTGTGGTGGATTTTTCAAGTTTCTAAAAATGTAACCATCCTAGATATAGTAATAATCACGTGTCAAAGTAGAGACACATAATTAGTTAGTGGTTAGTAGTTGGTGGTTAGTAGGGACGTAAAGCGTTGCGTCTGTATAGAAGTACTTTCAAACAACTAATAACAAACAACTAACAACTACCAAAAAGTAATTTCGAGGAGTGAAATCTTATGAATAAACCCACCTTGTTGGGTTCTCAGTTATTGACTGGGAACTTATGGAAGAGTTTATCATTTGCCATGCTGGTATGTATTACCTTTACCCAGCCTGTCCTAGCACAAGACAAACAAAGGATGTTACGAACTCTCACAGTTACTGGTCGCGGGGTAGAAACAATTCCTGCTACTCTAGCTCAAGTGGTATTAGGTGTAGAAGTACAGGCTAAAACTGCCCAAGAGGCACAACAAGAGGCTGCTCGTAGATCATCAGCTGTGGTAGCACGGCTCTTGAGCCGTAATGTCGAGAAACTACAAACTACTGGCATTACTCTTAATCCAGTATATAGTTATAAAGATAACATTCAACGTCTAACTGGTTATAGTGCTAGTAATACTGTAAGTTTCCGTATCGGTACTGATAAAGCTGGCCCGTTGTTAGATGAAGCAGTCAAAGCTGGAGCAACGCAGATAAGCGGTATTAGTTTTGTGGCTACTGATGAAGCGATCGCTCAAGCCCAAAAGCAAGCACTAAAAGAAGCTACTCAAGAAGCTCAACAGCAAGCTGAAGCCGTTTTTGGTGCTTTGGGTTTCCAACGTAAAGAAGTAGTAAGCATTCAAATCAACGGAGCAAGCCCACCACCTCCACCGCCACGTCCCATGTTTCGTACAGATGCGGCTCAAACAGCAAATGCTTCCACTCCTGTAGAAGGTGGTGAACAGCAAGTAGAAGCATCGGTAACGTTGGAAATTAGTTATTAGTTTAGTGGTTAATGGATAGTAGTTAGTGGTTAGTAGTTGTTGTTCTTGACCACTAACTACTAACTCATCAAAAATTATCAGGATTATTATCCATCATCTCTGCTTCGTCCCGCTTAGAACCAAGTAAATCTAGTTGATCTACTCTAATGACTGGGGAAGAACGCAGCGCCCCAGTAGTGCGATCATTCCAGGTATCAAACTTTAACGAACCTTTAACTCCAATTAGACTTCCTTTACGTACAAATCGACCGGCGATCTCCGCAGTATTTCCCCATAGTTCCAAATTGAACCAATCAGGTTCATCACTACTACGCGATCGCCGCCTTACCGCTAGTGTTAGTTTACATTTTACACTGCCACTATCCTCAAAATACTTCATATCAGGGTCGCCGCCTACACGACCAACTAGGGTGACGATATTAATGCTCATGGTGTTACCTTTCAGTACAGACGTACTCATTACATAGTGACTTTCATAATAGCGAATTCTCAAACTGGAAAAAGTGTGTTAAATAATTAACAATTATATTTACTGACTATAATGATAAAAATTACTCTGTTATAACTACAAAAGTGTACGGATATGTCCTTACAGTCAGAGAATATAAAACAGTAGCAGCAACAAAAAGGCAAAAGATTCCTAAAACTTATACAAAATATAGCCTGCTTTACTAGACTCAGGTCAAAAAAAGTAATAAAATCCTGCACGATTCTCTCTTACGGTAGTAGTCAAAAGTATCGAAATAGGGGGCGACAAAACCCGTGGGCCTTTTCAGTAAATTTTCCTTATCGCGAGATATGGGTATCGACCTTGGTACCGCCAATACCCTAGTGTATGTATCCGGTAAAGGTATTGTTCTTCAAGAACCATCAGTAGTTGCTATCGACCAAAACGAAAAGGTAGCACTAGCAGTAGGAGAAGACGCCAAAAAAATGCTCGGTCGAACACCGGGAAATGTGATTGCCCTGCGCCCCTTGCGCGATGGTGTAATTGCTGATTTCGATACAGCCGAAATCATGTTAAAAAGCTTTATACAGCGCGTCAATGAAGGTAAATCACTAGTACTACCCCGGATTGTCATTGGTATACCCAGTGGTGTAACAGGGGTAGAAAGACGAGCTGTGATGGATGCAGCAACACAAGCGGGAGCCAGAGAAGTTTACCTAATTGATGAGCCTGTAGCAGCAGCAATTGGGGCGGGATTACCCGTAGCTGAACCGACTGGCAACATGATCATTGATATTGGTGGTGGTACTACAGAAGTAGCAGTACTGAGTCTTCAGGGTACAGTACTGAGCGAATCAGTGCGTATTGCTGGAGATGAACTGACAGAATCGATTGTGCAGTATTTGAAAAAAGTTCATAACCTGGTGATCGGGGAACGTACTGCTGAGGATATTAAGATTCGTATTGGTTCTGCCTATCCGACTCACGATGATGATGATGCCATCATGGAAGTCCGGGGTTTGCACCTCCTGTCTGGTTTACCGCGCACTGTAACCATCAAAGGACCAGAAATTCGTGAAAGTATGGCAGAACCGCTATCAATCATTATTGAGGCTGTGAAGCGGACTCTGGAACGCACACCTCCAGAACTTGCAGCAGACATCATTGACAGGGGCATTATGCTAGCAGGTGGCGGCGCTTTGCTGAAGGGACTAGATATCCTAATTAGCCATGAAACTGGAATTGTCACCCACGTCGCTGCCGATCCTCTCTGCTGTGTTGTATTGGGAACAGGTCAAGTGTTGGAAAATTTCAAACAGCTAGAACGAGTCTTCAGTGGACGTTCCCGAAATATGTAGTAAGAACAAGCAATTCCTGATATTGGGTTTGTAAATAATCCAAGTTTGTTAGTATTTACACTACTAAATAAAGGTATATATGTTTACAGCACGTCGCTGGTGGGAGCATAAAGGATTACACATTGGAATACTGTCTCTAATAGTTGGTGGAGCCTGGATACTGAGACAAACTCAAGGAGCGCTGTTACTGGAAATTTATCAGGACGTTACCAGTCAGTTCCAGATTTTACAGCCAGGGACAAATCCAGAGGAACGGTTGAAAGATGCTCGTGTATTAGAATTAGAAGCTCAAATAACAGAATTAGAAAACCAAAATAAAAAGCTGCAACAGTTGTTGGGTTACGTTGAAAAAGAGTCCATTTCATTACGTCCAATCCCAGCACGGGTTGTAGGGCGCAGTGCCGACAACTGGTGGCAACAAGTGATTCTCAACCGGGGTAGTCTGGCAGGAATTCACGAAGGGTTTGTAGTCAAGGCTGAAGGCGGACTAGTCGGTTTAGTAGAAAGTGTGACTCCTAATACTAGCCGTGTGTTGTTAATTAGTGACCTAAAAAGTAAGGTAGGTGTAAATATCAGCCGTACCGGAGCCAAAGGAGTTGTACGGGGTGATGCTTCCGCAGAAGCAGTACTGGAGTTTTATGAAAAAGTTCCCAATGTCAAGCCTGGAGATGTAGTTGTCACATCGACCTATAGCCAAAAGTTTCCCTCTGGTTGGCCTATAGGAAGAATTAAGTCTCTAGATTTAAAGAAACTGCCAGCCTCTGTAGCGAAAGTAGAACTGTTTCCCTCAATTCGCTCTTTGGATTGGGTGACAGTATATCCCAAGCCAGAAAATCAACAACAGGAGAATCCTCAATCACCAGGTCAATAAGCACAAATATAAGGGTGAAGGATGTAGACGCGCTTTACTCGGCTTCTCGTAGAGTAGGATGAAAGATAAAAATTAATATCTATATTTTTGTGTACTTTAAATATGAGTATTTAATAAGAAAATGAAAATTCCTGCATTTCGGGGTGGCAGGCAAAATAAGCCAAAATCGCGATCGCGAAAATCCATCATAAAAATTAACCCCATTTCACGTTGGCATCCCCGCCTGCGACTACTGGTAAATTGGGCTGTGATTTTTGGTTCTGTAATCCTCTGCTTGCTGATGCTGCTTACCCGTCTTCCTGGTATGGAACTATTAGGGATAGGCCCTAATTGGTTATTAATTTGGGTAGTAGCTTGGAGTGTAAAGCGTACACCTTTCCAAGGTGCATTAGCAGGTGTAGTTTTGGGATTACTTCAAGATGGAATGACATCACCAGATCCGACTCACGCCCTCAGTTTAGCAGTGGTAGGCTGTCTCACAGCTTTGCTGCAAAAACAGCGTTTTATTCAAGAAGATTTTATTTCAATCGCCTTAATTGTTTTTGGTATGGCGGTTTTGGTAGAAACAATCTTTGCTTTACAACTAATTTTTATGGGCGATCGCAATGTAGCAGATATCTGGGGTTATTACCAAAAGGTAGCCTTAGCCTCTGCTATAGTTAGTAGCCTTTGGGCGCCAGTGGTTTATTTTCCTCTAAATCGTTGGTGGCAGCAACTGAAATTAGCAGAACAACAATCATAAAAACAAGTTTAAAAGTCAGTTTTTTAATTTCTGTGTGCGGAGTGTGGATCACCTGGATTTCAATCAGGCAAACAGTGAAGGGTGGAGATAATTTGAGACTACAATCCCAAGTTATCCTCACCCTTAATTTTTTCTGGAATTTTGGCAACCTCTGGCAAGATGGATTAAAGCTAGAGTTGGAACAGGGCTAGAAAAATTGAAAATATATCATTTTCTGTTTTTAATTGATTTCCAGTCCCTAGTTGATCGCAGTTAAAAAAATGTACTTATAGTAAATTCAGTGATTAAATCAGATTCACATCCCCAACAAAAAGTAGGAACTGAGTTTGATCGGGCAATGATGCAGCGCTGTTTGGAACTGGCCCGGCGCGCTTTGGGATGCACTTCCCCAAATCCAATGGTAGGGGCAGTAATTGTTAAAGATGGTGAAATTATTGGAGAAGGCTTTCATCCCCGTGCAGGTGAACCGCACGCAGAAGTTTTTGCACTCAAAGCAGCAGGTACAAATGCTCGTGGGGCAACTATCTATGTTAGTCTGGAACCTTGCAATCACTACGGACGCACTCCTCCTTGTTCGGAAGCATTAATTGCTGCTGGAGTGGCTAAGGTAGTAGTCGGTATGGTTGACCCTAACCCCCTGGTTGGTGGTGGTGGTATTGCTAAATTACGGGCGGCGGGCATAGAAGTAATAGTTGGAGTGGAAGAGGAAGCTTGTCGGAAGTTGAATGAAGGCTTTATCCATCGCATTCTCTACAAAAGACCTTTGGGCATATTAAAATACGCTATGACCTTAGATGGCAAAATAGCTACGACTACTGGTCATAGCGCTTGGGTGACTAACCAGGAGGCTCGTAGCGTAGTGCATCAATTACGTGCTGCCTGCGATGCTGTAATTGTTGGTGGAAATACGGTCAGACTGGACAATCCACATTTAACAAGCCGTCAACAGGGAGCGCATAATCCCCTACGGATAGTCATGAGTCGCAGTCTGAATTTACCAGCACAAGCTAATCTATGGAAAACTGAAGAGGCTCCTACTTTGGTGCTGACAGATGTAGGAGCAGATCCTCTTTCTCTGGAAATGCTGCTCAAGCAGGGAGTAGAAGTAATAGAATTATCACCACTGATACCAGAAAAAGTAATGGCTTACTTATATGATCGCGGTTTTTGTAGCGTGCTATGGGAATGTGGTGGAACTCTAGCAGCTAATGCGATCGCTCAAGGAGCAGTACAGAAAATCTTAGCATTCATTGCTCCAAAAATAATTGGTGGAAGCAATGCTCCTACACCCGTCGGTGACTTGGGTTTAACCACTATGACTGAAGCATTGTCTTTGGAACGTGTAGAGGTGCGTGTAGTGGGAGCAGATTGTTTAATAGAAGGATATTTACCTCAAAAAGTCATTAATTTTTAGTCCTTTGTCGTCAGTCGTTTGTCATTTGTCAAGAGCTAATAGTTAGTAGTTGTTAACCATGACCAATGACTGATGACCAATGACTTATCCTTATGAATACTGACGTTCATTAGCAAGGTCGCGGATGAGGGGTAAGCGAGATTGAATGTAGTCACAGAGAAAATCTGTTTCTTGGCAATCTAGCAAAGCTTGCATTTTGGTTTGCTTAACCAACCACTGTACTAAGCTAGCATCATCTAATTGTAATAGCGTCTTTGTTTGGGTGGTCTCAATTACAGACCAAAGCTGACGCATGATTTTGGGAGTCATTAGACCTCCATTTTATCGTAATCTCAGTTGTCTTCAGGATACACAATTTAGATAGAAACTTCCGGCATTACCCTACAAGCTGACACAAGTGTTATTACAAACTTAATAATTCGATTCATAACTTGATGAAGATTAAGAATAAGGATATTACAGTGCTTGTTTAATAGAAATTAATGTCATCTATATTTGAATTTTTTTGCAATTGTTAAAGTTAGTAATGCATGTTTTAGGGTAAAAGATTTTTCAATCCCTTTAACCTTCCCCCTTAAACATCCCACCCCTGCATTTCTACTAATTTTATACATAATTCGTTAACCTGCTCTAAATCAGGTTTGTCAGGTAATATTGATTCTTCATCAACTTTTTGGATCTCAGTCATCAAATTAGTAGCCATTTTCATTACTTGTTCATAAGAATAATCTCCTCTCAGAATTGCTTTTAATTCATTCACATCCCCAGCAATTCTTCTGTCTACTATCAATTCTCCTGTTCGTAATATTTCTAGTCCACTACGTAATAATCTAATACAATGCATTCCGTGCTTGAGATCAAAACCTGACTTTCTTTCCATTTCTGCTCGCACAGGATTTCTATTCTCTTGCCATGATAAATATGCTTTCCACTCTCTTAAAGCAATTTGATAGCTTTGGCTTTTCTGAAGTAGGCGAATAAAATCTTTGCGGCTATGAGTTAACTTTTGAGTATATCCTAAAGTTTCATTAGGCAATGTATATTGTTTTAATATGGCTTTAAAATCAATATCTGCTGTTAATAATCTATATAATGTTTCTGCTTCTTCTAAATATTCAATCTTGCCTTTAATTAAATTATAAAGATACTCCAAAAAAGCATTTAACTCTTCTTTGTTCAGTGGTGCTTCATCTTCTATACCAAAATCAGATGGTACTGGTTTCTTAGTTGGTGGATTTAATAGCCATTTCCGATGAGTTTCCATTTTTTTTATTTGGGCAAAAGCATATCCAGAATAAGTATGCTTAACCTTCTTAGTTAAAAATATTTTTCTATGATTTATTAAGTATTGTCCTACCGATGTCAATACTGGATAATCATTTAACCATAGTAATTCTAAAACATTGGGATTTGCTCCCGCTAATAACTGGATGATTTTTCTTATTTCATAAATGACTGTATCTTTATTTCCATCTAAAAATGAAAATATGCCTACTTCATCCCAACCACTGTCTTTTTGTTCAATCTGGTCAAACCCTAAGTAATATCTTTTGGGAGCAATAAAAACTCCTCGATAATCATAGTCTGATTCTGGACGATTTAAACCATATCCATGACTACCTGCTAAACCAATTAAAATAGTTCTTTTTTCAACTTCAATTCTTTTCATATATCTTTCCTAGTGTTCAACATCAATAAATTTTGCCAGAGATCTAATTTATCTATGAGAGAATGAAGCAGAAAACGGAAAACAGGTGTAGAATTTGACTGTTTCCTATTTCCTATTACCACACCGAAAATTTCTAATTAATAATTTTGTTTAGTTAGTTAATAAATATTATCGGTAATTACTAATTATAAGTATTGATACTTAATCATTGATAACCGTAAATTCTCGTATTTTTACACCAACTTCACCAAGTATACGTAAGCAAAAAAACTTATAATAATTAATACATAAACTTATGTTTAGTAATGCAAACTTTTTATAGTAAAAAATACAAATTTTATGTGTTTTTGGGGAAATAATTGCCATACTTGATGGGGAAATTTTTCTCCCTGGTGAGAATGCTTATTTAATCACAAACAATTGATTATGACAACTTTAAAATCTTGTGTTTCTGCTTGTCGCTACTGTCGGCATTATACGCCCGTAGGGCAGCGTGGGGGTACGTGTAATCTATTAAATGTAGCAGTAAAGTCTGGATGGAAAGCTTGCTCTTTATCAATTCCATCTTTTGCTCCCTCTTGGGAAAGCATAGATGCAATTCACAGCTTTCACTCAAAACACTAATCAATACAATTACAAATGATGATTGTAATTGTTACTTATCGTTTTTTGTTCACCAATAAGAATAACTTGCCTGCAAATATCAACTGTTAACAATTAATTACTGTATGAATATGTGCTGTAGGGTTTAAAAAAGGCTTTATCAAATGCTCTCAAACACAACCCTTTGTGATCTACCTAAAATATGGTAATTTGCTTGACTAATATATACTTTGTCAAGTACAATGATAGATTGTCTGTCTAATTCCTGCTCGGATCAGGTAGACGCATTACAAAAGCTGGCAAAATATAGTTCCAACAACGCAAGCGATCGCGTTTATTCTCAAACCATAGTCAGCTACCTGTACGGCAACCTCATAAGGACAATTACATGACTTACGCAATTATTGAAACTGGCGGTAAACAATTACGAGTTGAACCGGGCCGCTTTTATGACATTGAACTGCTTGCTGCCCAAGCAGATGACAAAGTTAGCATAGAATCAGTCTTGCTAGTGCAACACAATGGTGAAGTGACAATTGGGCAGCCATTAGTGGCAGGAGCAAAGGTAGAAGGGACAGTAATGCGACACTTTCGGGGTCGTAAAGTCCTAGTTTATAAAATGAAACCGAAAAAGAAAACCCGCAAAAAACGCGGACATCGCCAAGAAATCACTAGGTTGATGATCAATTCTATTAGCCTCAATGGTTCTGTGCTTGCTTCAGAAGCAGAAACTTCTGTAAGTAGTGAGGCAACAACTGAGGTTGCACAAGAATCTGCGGAATAATTTGTTATTAGTTAATAGTTAGTAGTTAGTTGTTAGTTGTTAACCACTAACCACTATCTACTAACCACTAACCACTAACCAATATCTACTGGAGAAAATCATGGCTCATAAGAAAGGAACAGGTAGTACACGTAACGGTCGTGACTCAAATGCTCAACGACTGGGTGTAAAACGCTATGGTGGCCAAGTTGTTCGCGCAGGTAATATTCTAGTGCGTCAGCGTGGAACTAAATTTCACCCCGGCAATAACGTCGGCATTGGTAGCGATGACACTCTATTTGCCCTAGTTGATGGTGTCGTAACATTTGAACGCAAGGGTAAAACCCGTAAAAAAGTCAGCGTTTATCCTGCTGCTAGTGAAGCTGTTGCTGCATCTTAATATCAGTAATGTTGGGGCGGGTGTTGCTACCCGCCCCAATTTTAAGGAATTAAACTATAGTGGAACATCAACTTTTCTGCTAACACACCTAAGGCTAAACCTGCAAAGGAAAGGGCTGTTGTGAGCCAAAAGGCTAGTCCTTGGCTAAATCCTGCTGCTTGAAAGTCTATTTTTAACAACATAGTCGCAGCAATAATTACTAAGGTATCAAGAAATAGACGAAACCGGGCGATGATTAGAAAGAACAAAAAAGCCCCCAAAACAGCGATACCAAATGACTTTAGATTTGATCGAAATAAGCTTACAGAATAGTCAGCCATTTTTGACAGAGGAATAGTCAAGATAGCAACAAAAAGTACAATAGCGATCGCAACTAATAGCCATAGTATAGGCTGAGTTCTGGATCTTGATAGTACCCAGCCGAAGGTAGTGTACGTAAGCAACAGCAGTATCAAAGAAAGCCAAGGAAGTCTTTTCAAAAATGCCATAAGATGAGTTGTTATTGCCACAGGGATTTATGCTTTTAGTAAGGCAGAGGGCAGAGAGCAGAGGGCAGCTATGCTGAAGGATAAAAAAATTTCATACTTCATACTTCACACTTCATCCTTGATATCTAGCTTGAAAATGGGTGTAGGGGTGGTTTGGGTGTGGGGGTGTAGGAGGAGTTAAATATTCATTCCCTCTTTGTGGGCAATTGAATTGCCTGTGCGGGAATCTTGCACTCCTGCACTAGAAGTTGCGACTACACATACAAAACCCATCTACGTGGGTTAACAACCCCTTGATTTCAAGAACTTTATTTTTACAGGCTTGCTATTTAATAATCCCGTTTTTAAGCTGTTTTTAAGCTAAATAGCTGCAACAATAACTAAATTTTCTGACTTGTTTTGTCTGTAATCAATAGGCGATAATGCTCTGCTAAAAAACAATTTAGCGATTTAACAGAAGATTTTCAGCAAAATTAAGTTATATATATTCTTAAACATTTGTAAACTATTAGCAGTTATGTAGCCACGTGTCACATCTTGATTCAGGAAATATTATGAGACAACTTGTTATCGCTGAGCGCGTGTGCCTGATTGGTCATATTGTATCAATGGTGTTTGGACTGGTAGGAATATTACTGGTCGTTCCTCACGCTGAAATAATTTTGAATTTAGCTGAAATTGGACAAACCGCCATGCAATGGAGTTTGGCTGGAGGCGGCGTAGTTTATATGATTTTGGGAGCAGCAGCAGTTTCCTTATATGTTTGTAGAACATTAGGATTAGGTTTGTGGCTCTCGTTTCTGCTGCCATCGGTTTTGATTTCTTTAAGCAGTGAATTACTAGGAACCAGTACTGGCTTTCCTTTCGGTCATTACAGCTACTTAAGTGGCTTGGGTTATAAAATAGCGGGCTTAGTACCTTTTACTATTCCTTTGTCTTGGTTTTATGTAGGCTGTGTAGCTTACCTACTAGCACGTGCTGGTTTAGAAGTTGAGAAAAAACCTAGTTTGTGGCGTCATCTAGGCGCGATCGCTTTAGGTGCTTTATTGCTGACTTCTTGGGACTTTGTACTTGATCCAGCAATGAGCCAAACATCTCTACCTTTTTGGTATTGGCAGCAACCAGGAGCTTTTTTTGGGATGCCTTATCAAAACTTTGCTGGCTGGATTGGTACTGGCTCAGTGTTTATGACGGTAGCTGCATTATTGTGGCGGAATACACCGATCAAATTAGAGCGATCGCAACTTAATTTACCTTTAATTGTTTATTTAAGTAACTTTGGCTTTGCAACAGTCATGAGTTTGGCGGCTGGTTTTTCCATCCCCGTCTTACTAGGTTTGTTCTTAGGTGCAGTTCCAGCTGTAGTCTTATGGTGGAAGACTCAAAGTACTTCTATAGATGCTGCTGTAGAACCTGCTAGCAATAAAGTACAAATAGCTCCAGTAAAAGTTGCTCTTAAGTAAACTACTCACCGCCAGCCGAAGAAGTCATGGCATGGCGGGAGAATAAAGTCTGCTGGTTTTGAGGGTACGAGCCTTAGTAGCAAGTATCTCAGGTGTTGCGTGGTGGCAAATGGTGGCGGGGGCTGATTTCACCTCAGGTCAATCCTCGGGCGAAAAATGCCTTTTAAGTCGCTTTCTTCTGATGGTCTTTGTGCCGTTCATCCTTAGGTTTGGCCAAAATATATTTAAGGAAGGCTCTTGCTTTTATTTTTTGGAGATTCCTCAAGTAGAGAAAGGCAAAGTTAATGGAGGAATTATGGACGTTTACAAAAAATACATCACCATTACAGACCCAAAGCAAGTGATATTATCTGATTTACCTTTTCAGGCAGGACAGCGAGTAGAAATAATTATCTTAGCTGAGGATAACCCAAGAGCGGAAATTAGTAAAAAACCGAGAGATTTATTTGAGAAAACACAGTTACTTCCAGGAGTACAAGATATTACCGAAGCAGAAATAGCAGCAGAGATTGAAGCTTACCGACGCGGAGAATGAAAGTTATTATTGACACAAATGTTTTAGTTTCTGCTGTCCTTAAGGGTAGAGTACCAAGAGTAGTTATTCAATTGTTTAGTCTGATAATATTAATCGAACTCACGTTATATTAACTCAGTATTTTTACAGTGATAGACTCGTTGACTATACTAAGTTCTTTTTCGTTTTTTCTACTACTTATACAAGTACCAGCAGTAGCAATTCTGTTGTCACGTCTGTTGAAAGGCCCTCTACGTCAACCCCCTGTTACGCCACAAAACCCTACACCAGACCTTTTAGGTAGTGTGAGTGTAGTGGTTCCTACCCTGAATGAAGCCCTGCGCATTAGTCCCCTATTGGCAGGCTTGAGTCGTCAAAGTTATGAAGTCCGGGAAGTGATTGTTGTAGATAGTAATTCCCAGGATCACACTCCTGATTTAGTGAAAGCTGTACAAAAACAAGACCCTCGCTTTCGTTTAATTACCGATGATCCTTTACCCCCCACTTGGGTGGGACGTCCTTGGGCGTTACACAACGGCTTTTTACACTCTAGCGAAGCAAGCAAGTGGTTTTTGGGTATGGATGCTGATACTCAACCATCACCAGGTTTAGTTGCAGGTTTGGTAAAAACGGCAGTAAATGGAGGATATGATTTAGTTTCTCTCTCGCCGCAATTCATTCTTAAGTATCCAGGAGAGTGCTGGCTACAGCCAGCATTGTTAATGACATTACTTTATAGATTCGACCCTGCTGGTATAAATACGCAACAACCAGAACGAGTTATGGCTAATGGACAATGCTTTTTATGCCGTCGTTCTGTTTTAGCTGCTGTTAATGGTTATACTAGTGCCAAAAGTTCTTTTTGCGATGATGTTACTTTAGCTCGACACATAGCCGCTTGCGGCTTTAAGGTAGGCTTTTTAGATGGGTCAAAAGTCTTGAAAGTGCGGATGTATGAAGGAGCAATAGAGACTTGGAAAGAATGGGGTCGGAGTCTTGACTTAAAAGATGCTTCTTCCCGTCCTCAGCTATGGACTGATTTATGGGTACTAAGTTCAACTCAGGCTTTACCTGTTTTGATCATCCTCAGTTACTTATTGTTTTCCCCCCATCTCTCCATCCTCCCATTGCCCTTAATCCCCACTCCCTTGGGGGAGTGGGGGCCCCGAGTTCCCCATCACCCTATCACCCCATCTCCTCATCTCCTATTACTGGGACTGAACCTATTTTTGTTGATAGTTCGCTTTGGTATGCTTTTGGCGATCGCACCCTGTTATGATCGCACTCAGACCAGAGGCGGTTGGTTGTTTTGGCTTTCCCCATTGGCTGATCCCTTAGCCGTCATGCGAATCTTTTTATCAGCATTTCGCACTCCACGACAGTGGCGAGGTAGGAATTATAACTAATTGTTGTGGTTGAGGGTTGGTAGTTGCTGGTTCTAGCAACAAACAACAAACAACACTATCAACTATCATTTTCATCATTAAGATGATCACCACGTTCCAACTCCCAAAGAATTTGATTGCCTTCTCGTCGGACTCGTGAAACAATCCAGTTACGCCAGCGCCATTGATCACCGCGACTAGTAACAGCACTAGCGTGGACATCCATTAAATCTGCTAATTCCGAACTAGTAATTAAGTAACCTTTTTCGGCGATTTCGTCAGCAATCCGTAGAGTTTCAACTAAGTTGCGGAGTTGTACTACCCTCATTTCGCGAGGTAATTCTTCATGGGAGAGGGTCGTTAAATGATTCGATGTATCCGTCATAGTTATTTCTGATGCAAGGGTACTGATCTCTGGTGTGTTTTTGTTAATTATCATCGATTCGGGATCACAATCAGATACACTTGCTACCACAACATCAGTTGATGTCTGTAAAAAATCATCAAATAAACTGATATCAGAAATTTTTTGCAACAACGGAGTTTTGCCACTAGCAAAAGCACGAGCGATCGCATCACAGCGTTCGTTGCCTTCGTTACCAGCATGACCACGGACGTGTTGCCATTTTACCTGACGGCTATTGAGTTGCTCAAGTTGTTCTAGCAAGTCTCGGTTCAGAACAGGACTACCATCTGCCTTTTTCCAGCCTTTTCTTTTCCAGGTTTTGATCCATTTATTTACACAGTTAATCAGGTACTCACTATCACTATAGAGAGTGATCGCTTGAGTTTGTCCTGATGCTTTGAGGAAAGATAAAGCTGCGATCGCCGCTTGCATTTCCATTTTGTTATTAGTGGTTTTAGCAGCAGCATCGCCCATTTCATGCACCGAACCATCATCAAAGTAGACGACAACACCCCAACCACCAGGGCCAGGATTACCGATGCAAGCACCATCAGTATATATACTCGCAATTGTATGTTGACAAGACATATTGAGAATCATCGAACTGCACAAGGATATTTAGACACCCTGAGAGTGCCTTCCCGCAGGTAAATTCTTCCAAGTTTATCAAAACTTTGGCAAAAATTGCTCTAGTAATTGTCAAAAGTGACTAGATGGCAAAATGCCAAAATGAGTGGCATGATACTGGAATTATAATTAGCCATTGTAGAGGAGTGATATTTGTGAGCCAGTCCCCTAACCCAGAAACCAGAAAATTTTTGTATATTATTGGTGTTTCTGTTGGTCTTGCTTTATCATTAACTGCCTTAATTTATTTGTTATTGGGAATGGGTATAATCAAGTCCATTTCGACCTACGTTATTTGGGCAATTATTCTGTTTTCAATTGGTGCAGGTATTTTGAGCGGTGTTAGCAGACGAGGTTAGTATTTCAATATTATGTCAGGTTCTCCTACTTTGATATTTCTACCTGAGTGCAAAATAGCTAATCTCACTACCGTTGAGCTAGTAACATTTTTATCCCATATTTTGGACGCAGTGTAAAAGCAGGCCAAGGTACAATATCTTGGTCTGGTACTAGTGTTAAACGGAATTTTTGAGCAATACTTGCCAACAGTAGCACTGCTTCCATCATTGCAAAGGATTTACCAATGCAAATTCTTGGCCCACCACCAAAGGGAAAATACGCAAATGTTGGTAGTTTTTTCACCAAATCCCCTTGCCAGCGTTCTGGCTTCAAGACTTCTGGATCGTCAAAATAGCGGGGGTCGTGGTGCATTACCCACTGGCTGACAATTACGCTGTCACCAGCACGCAACCGATACCCAGCGATTTCACAGTCTTGCATAACTGTGCGTCCTAATGCCCAAACAGGTGGGTATAACCGCATCGACTCCATCACTACCCATTCTGTATAACGTAACTGGGGCAAGTCAGCAAGGGTAGGCATTCGCCCACCTAAAACACTCTGCAACTCCTGCACTAACTTGGCTTCAACTTCGGGATACTGCGAAAGCAAGTAAAATGTCCATGACATTGTTAAAGCAGTGGTTTCATGACCTGCGATGAACAACGTCATCACTTCATCTCGTACTTGTTGGTCACTCATACCAATGCCATCTTCATCTTGAACTTGCAGTAGCATCGATAGCAAGTCACCCTTGTCTTCACCACTTATGCGTCGCTGGCGAATGAGATTGTAAACTATTTCATCTAACTGTTTTACCGCCCTTAAAAAACGCAAATTTTTTCTGGTGGGAAACCATTCGGGCAGTAAAAATAAAAACAGGTTATTGTTACGCGTCTCAAAATACTCGATACTTTCCTGTAGCGCTGTACCTATCGTTTTTACCTGCTGTTCCACATCAGCTTCAAACAGTGTCTTCGCTACAATTTCCAGCGTCAGCGCCATCATCTCTTCGTGAACATCCCGAGTTTCGCTATCTTGCCATGTAGCAAGTAACTGTTGGGCGTAGTCAACGATCACCTCACCATAGGCAAAAATTCGCTCTCTATAAAAAGCTGGTTGCATTAATCGCCGCTGACGCTGCCAAAACTCTCCTTCACTGGTAACTAATCCATTCCCAAAAATTCGCCGAAAAAGTTGTAGACTTCTATTTTTGTGAAATAAGTTACTCTTGGTAACTAGCACTTCTTGAATATGGTCAGGATGATTTAGCTGATAAAGGGAAAACCAACCTACTTTCCAGTAAACAACATCACCATATTCTTGAGCAGATTTACTGATGAAGCCGAGTGGATCACGGCTATATTCGGGAAGAATACCAAAGAAAAAGTCACCTTTAGGCCCAGGTGGGTAGCTAGGAGATGCTTTCGGTTTAGATACAGGAACCATAGCAATTTGCTTTGTAAATTAAAACTTTCTTCAATTTGAATACTTATGATGCTATGGTGGCAAAATTTTTTATGGTATGGGACTTCAAAAAATTAAGTGTACAACCGTGAGGAAAATAAACCAATGGTAGAGTCTTCCATGATCACTCCACACCTAACTGTCCGTGATGCCAAAGCAGCAATTGAATTTTACAAAGCCGCCTTTGGTGCGGTGGAGAAATATAGTATGCCTTCTTTGACAGGTGATGGAATTATGTTTGCGGAGTTAGAGATTGGAAACTCAGTGATTTTTTTAAATGATGAATTTCCTGAATATGGTTTAGAGTCACCTGCAACTCTCAATGGTTCTCCTGTAACGATTCACCTACAAGTTGACAATGCAGACACTTGGTTTAATCGTGCTATCAGTGCAGGTGCAACAGAAACAATGCCTTTAGATGATATGTTTTGGGGCGATCGCTATGGTAGATTAGTCGATCCTTTTGGTCACTATTGGTCGATCGCTAGCCAAATTGGAGATGTATCACGAGAAGAAATGATGCGACAAGCAGCAGCAGAATTGGCTGGTTAGGAAGCAGGGAACTCTTAACAGGGAATACGGAACAGTGAAAAATTTTATTTGATAACTGATCACTGATAACTGACCACTGATAACTGCTTGGTGTTTTTTTCTGCTAAATATTTCTTGCTGCTTTCAGCATCAAACCAAGCAGCAATACTAGGTGGATGGTTCATACCGTTGAAGTGATCTTTAAGAACTTCTAGGTTTTGAGCCATTGCGACCATGATATCTCGCATATGCTCTGGGGGATTCAAGAAGCAATCAGTTAAAGTTTGGGTGTATTGAGCGTAATTCCAAAATTCATTAAATACGCTTTGCATCCATGACTCATCAAAGCGTTGATTACCATGTTCAATAATGCGTTGCTTGACTAAATGAGCCATCTTTGTAGCGGTATTTGCTCCCTGTGCGGCGATCGGATCATGTAAAATCACTGCATCGCCAATTCCCATGACTATTGCACCTGAAGGCAAATGACCAACTGGCTGACGGACTATTGGTGTAATCGCACCCTTTACCCATGCTTGATCGTCTACCAGTTGCATATCTTTGACAGTTTCGTAGTCGCCTGGTTTGAGTTGCTGGATTACCTTTTTGCTCACCTCTAACAATTCCTGACCACTCTGTACCTGGGAAAATTGATCCATGACTCCGCCAGGATGGGCTTCAAAAGCAACAGCATAGGCTGGGATTTTATCTTTAGCGTAGAACGGAACTTGCATCATCTCACCAATACCAGGCAGATTAGTGACTCTGAAGGTACGGTAATCTATCGCTTCTCCCTTGAGTCCTGTAAAAAGACCTCCTGCTATATGGCGCTTTGGCTGATCATGCTTGGATTTTTGGACGTCTCGCTCAAACAAAGTCGAAAAGGAACCCCTACCGACAGCTACCACAACCAAGTCATAGTTTTGCACACATTCTTCTAGGTCTTGTGATGTCATTGCTTTAATCAAAAGTTCACCACCTCTTTTGACAAACTCTTGCATCCAAGTAAAGAACTTGAGGCGCTGATCCACAGCTTGCCAAGGTTGTTCTAAATCAGAAGATAAAGTTAAAGCTAGATTTCCCTCTGGATCATATACCTCGTTGTGAAACCGATCGCAACCAGGAAATTCATCATCCCAAAAATTGATTCCTAAATCACGTTCTAGTTGTAGTGCATTGGGGAACAACAATGGCAATGCCATTGGTTTACCATTGAGAATCGCTTCTGGAGTGCGATCGCTATACAATGTCACTGGATAACCCGCATCAACCAGACCAATACCCAAGTGAAGTCCTGCTTGTCCTGCCCCGATAATTCCTATTCGTCGCATATTTATTATGTGAGTTGTTAGTTGATAGTTGTTTGTTTGGTTTGTTAAACGCTAAAAATCAACTACCAAGACATAACTGGAGATTTCGGATAAAAGTTGCGATCGTACGTTTAAACCTAAAAGTTTTTGGTTGAAGGTTGATACTTGATAGTTGATTCTCCAAATAACGAGCAAATAACAACTAACAACATATACATTAGTAAAGAATGATTTCCACAGAATCAATGCAGTTTCTAAGTGCAATCAACTCATCGTTACCCTTACTCGCAACTACAGGTGAAACAGCTGATAGTTCCCTAGTAGTGGCAGCAGTGCTGCTGAGTTTGGTAGTAGTCTACTTTGCTAGTAAACTTGGTGGAGAATTATCCAATCGCTTCGGTTTACCACCGGTATTAGGCGAACTTGTAGGTGGTGTAGTAGTAGGTATATCTGTTCTGCATTTGTTGGTATTTCCAGAAACAGGGGCAGATAGTTCTAGTTCTTTAATTATCTCCTTTCTAAAAACCACTGCTGGCTTGAATCCTGATGCCGCAGAGAGTGTGTTTGTTACTCAATCAGAGGTAATTTCTGTTTTAGCAGAACTGGGTGTAATTATCCTACTGTTTGAAATTGGTCTGGAGTCAAACCTCAAAGAGTTAATGGCAGTGGGTATTCAAGCTACTATTGTGGCAATAGTAGGGGTGGCTGTACCCTTTTCTGCTGGGACGGCGGGTTTGATGATTTTGTTTGGTATCCCCGCAGTTCCGGCAATTTTTGCTGGGGCAGCACTAACTGCCACTAGTATTGGTATTACTTCCAAAGTTTTGTCAGAGTTAGGGCGTCTCAATTCTAAAGAGGGGCAGATTATTCTGGGTGCGGCTGTCATAGATGACGTACTGGGGATTATTGTTCTGGCTGTGGTGGCCAGTCTCGCCAAAGACGGTGCTGTTGATGTCGGCAAAGTCGTTTATTTAATTATCAGTGCTAGTGGTTTTCTTTTGGGTGCGATCGCTCTTGGTAACATTTTCAACAAAACTTTTGTAGCGATCGTTGATAAGCTCAAAACACGCGGCGAACTGGTCATACCAGCATTTATTTTTGCTTTTGTGATGGCGTATATTGCCGCCGTCATCCAGCTAGAAGCAATTTTGGGGGCTTTTGCAGCCGGTTTGGTTTTGGAAGAGACAGATAAACGTAAAGAACTCCAAAAGCAAATCGTTCCTATTGCTGACATGCTAGTGCCGATTTTCTTTGTTACTGTAGGGGCAAAAACTGACTTGAGTGTGTTAAACCCAGCAGTTCCTACCAACCGAGAAGGTTTAATTATGGCTACTTTCCTGATCTTAGTTGCCATTCTTGGTAAAGTTGTCACAGGTTTTAGTGTGTTTGGTCAATCTCAAATCAACCGCTTGGCAATTGGTGTGGGAATGATTCCTCGGGGCGAAGTCGGTTTGGTGTTTCTTGGTATTGGTTCGAGTATTAATATTCTCTCGAAACCACTGGAGGCAGCAATTATCATGATGGTGATTATCACAACCTTTTTAGCCCCTCCTTTGTTGCGGTTCGTTTTTCCCGAACCAACCTTGGTTTCACCAAACTCCAATGAACTACTTCTAGATGGTGCTTCAGGAACTTCGTTAGCAATAAATTCCTCTAATAGTGAAAGTCTAGAAGCTAATCCAAATTCTCAAGAAGCTAAGTAAATGCTCAATTCCCTTTTTCCTGCACTAGACTTATTGCAGAAGTTGGGGAACTCAGACTCCTCTATAAAATTAGGGAGAAAGGAGAAAGGATAAAGGTGAAAGGTTAAAGGAATTGTGTTTTCTTTACCCTTTAGCCTTTACCTACGAGGTAAGTATCTACGCAGAATTAATTACGCATATTGTTTCTTTCTCTATTGCCTATTGCCTTTCTCCACCGAGGAATTTTATTTTGTCCAACTGAGTGGAAAATGGGTATGGGGGTGTACGCAGTTCATGATGGCGACTTAGAAAAGTTACCTTTGCAAGTTGCTTTATGAACTTTTACTCATCAACAAACATTGTAAATTCGTCTTTTCCTTCCCCTTAACTCCAGATAGGTCTATTTTGGTATACGTAGTTCATGACGATTACTGAGGTCATTATTTAGAAGATTTCATGAAGATAGGAAACTTCTATGCTGCACTACCCGTCACTTCTAGTTATGCTTTTGAGGAGCTTTTCTTAATTACTAAATAGCCATGCATTTAAATTGCATCTTAAATTGTGAGATTATCATTTATCATTAAGTCATTTGAGGTATTTAGTGTTGTATAAAAGACAAAAGCATCACCTACTAGTCTTGAATCATCCATTAAGAAAGGCTGATTTTTTGTAGCCAGTACTGATAGGAAAAATCAACCTACCAAATGACAAGAGAAGGAATGCTCACAAAAGAAGACTTTTGACTTTTATACAGTCCTTATCAATTACCTCTGTTAGGTCGGCTTCCTTATAGGGAAGGTGCATCAGTTACAAACAACCAAAAATTCAAAAAATCTTTGTGCAACGCAAGTGTATATCGTTGTGATTGACTGCTATTGTTAATTTTATCCATTTATTTTGTTGATTTAATCTGATGCTTTGCAGATGAAATATTCCTATCATAAAGGCACAGTAAGAGTAAATAACATGCTAAAATTTTACGCCATTATTTGCCAGTTTATCTAAGTTCAAAATCACCTTATGCAGCTATATATGTTAGTAGTGACAACAACTATACAAATGAAATAAGGAAGTGAACAAAATTATACATAAAACCCCAATGATTGAAACCGTATACAAAAAGGAATTTCCCTTTTCTACTAACTTATTTAATCGTATAGCTAGTAGCTGCTCGCTATTTAGATTACTCACCCAAGCCAAAAATTGGCAGTAACCATCTGTTGGATTGACTAACACTTCTACAGATTAACCGCTCTCATAAAATGCGACTCAGGAGAAAGCACTGTGAAACTACACTGGTTGATACCTAGTACTGTATTAAGTATCTCCTCTCTTTTATCGTCGCCTGCTGATGCAGCGAATCTAGAATCCTGGCGTTTTGATAGCAATCAAAATCGATTAGAACTTAATACTGATGGTGCTGTCCAACCCACAGCCCAACTTGTTTTTAATCCCACACGCTTAGTAATTGATTTACCTGGGATTAAATTTGGGCGTCCACAGCTTGTCCAGTCGGTTGGTGGTGCGATTCGTGCTATCCGTATCGGTCAGTTTGACCCCCAAACCACCAGGGTAGTAGTGGAAATGACTCCTGGTTATACCCTTGACCCCCAAAAGGTAAAATTTGAGGGAATAAGTGCCAATCGGTGGCGGGTGCAATTACCCAAACCAAAACGTGAGGAAACTAACTCACTCAACAGAAATCTTTACAGTGTGGTCAAAACAGAATCTCGTACCTCATCCAATAATAGAGAGACGATAGTTCAAACTGCAGTTGGTGCAACTCAAATTGAAAGTTTACGCGTCACAGGAGATGGCTTTTTTGTGCGCACCAGTGGCGGGAAACCACAGGTGAAGGTAAGACGCAGTAGCGATCGCAAAAACATTTACATGGATATCTCTAACGCTACTGTTTCACCAAATCTGGAACAACGGAACCTACCAATTAATCGCTATGGTGTTAACAATATCCAACTCTCTCAACTCGAAACCACACCACCCACAGTCCGGTTGACAATGCGGGTGAACAAAAATAGTCCCGATTGGCGAGCAACAGTTAGTGGTGGGGATGGTTTGGTAATTTTACCCAATGCCGTACTTAGTAAGTTGCCCAGGGGCAGTAGTTCTAGTATTTCTTTTGGCGAGAACCAACAATCATCGCTATCTCGTAACTCTGATTCCCGTAACTCTGACAATAATAATGATTCACTAGCCACAATTGAATCTATAGAATTGGCTGATAATGGCACTCAATTACTCATTAAAAGTGATCAATCTTTATCTGGTGATGCTGGTTGGGATAGATCCTCTACATTGTTCCGCATCACTATTCCCAATGCACGCCTAGCTTCTGATGTTAAAGGGCCAGAATTAAATGCTACTAGCCCAATTTTACGGGTACGCCTACAACAGCAAGACCCTCGTACTGTCGTTGTTTTTGTCCAACCCGCAGCAGGGTTACAAATTGGCGAACTTAACAAACCAGGCGGTCGGCTTTTAGCCCTAGAGTTACGACGCTCATCAAATCGATTATCAAATCGAGTGACACCGCCCGTTGTTTTACCTCCTTTACCAAGACCGAACCCGCAACCTTTGTCAGAAATTCCCAATCCAAATCAACCCCCACCGTTACGTCCCGTCAAGGGAAAAGTGGTAGTTCTTATAGATCCAGGACATGGTGGTAAAGACTCAGGGGCTCTTGGTATTGGTGGAGCTAGAGAAAAGGATATTATTCTACCTATCAGCAAAAAAATAGCAGAGGTTTTGCAAAAAAATGGCGTACAAGTTGTATTAACGCGGACTTCTGATTACTTTGTAACTCTTCCAGGTAGAGTACAAATGGCTGAACGTGTGAATGCGGATGTATTTGTCAGCATTCATGCTAATTCAGCAGGTGCAGGTCGTCCGGATGTCAGTGGTTTGGAGACGTATTATTACGATACTGGTTTAAGTCTGGCACGTATTGTACATAGGAGCATTTTGCAAAGTGTGAACGTCAGAGACAGAGGAGTGCGAAAGGCTAGATTTTATGTTCTTCGGAAAAGTTCTATGCCCTCAATTTTAGTAGAAACAGGTTATATGACTGGTCGGCAGGATATGGCTAAGTTAAGAAGTGCATCTTACCGTAATCAAATGGCAGAAGCGATCGCGCGTGGTATTCTCCAGTATCTTCAGCGCAGATAATTAGCTCAGAATATACTTTAAATGATTACCGTATTTATGCTGAAGCGGCAAGATTTTTTCAGCAATTAAACTATGGTATTTTCCAGTTTTACTCTCAGGCTGAATGTATAAACTACCAGAAAATATACAATACAAACTTTTTTTGCTGTCAATCACATTGTTGACCAAAATTAACAACAGTAGTTAATTTGGATTATCTGTATATTGGTTTCATGAAGGCAGAAGTAAAGAAGACAGACGTGATTAGGTAACCCATGCTTAAAAGCATGGGATTGAACTAAGGAAATTTTATACCTAGCGCTTGGCGTCATGTTTGTTCTCCATACAAGTGAGCTTTAAACGCAAAACATAAGTTCTCCTTTATACCTTTGAATTCCTTCTGCCTTCTGTCACGGCGCTCCTTGAACGCGAACCGCAGCTTTGCAAGCCGCGCCTCCTCTGCCCTCTGTCTTTTTTTGTAATTTGCTGCTATTAATAAACAGTTTTTACTGTGTTGCCAGCAGCGAAAACTTAAAGGATTTTACTAGATTATGACGCCATTAGCTGTAACTTTATAAAGTATCTTTGTCTATCAAGTACAAACCGATAGATCAAATGTATAAGCTAAGACTTGGGCGATAACGGTGTGAGGATTTGAGGCTTAGCCAAAACTTACTTGATAAATTACATCTCCCCTAAAAAGCCAATCAGGAGAAAGCACTGTGAAACTACACCACTGGTTGATACCTACTACTTTTTTAAGTATCTGCCTGTTATCGTCGCCTGCTAACGCAGCGAATTTACAATCTTGGCGTTTTGATGCCAATCAAAATCGATTAGAACTTAATACTGATGGTGCTGTCCAACCCACAGCCCAACTTGTTTTTAATCCCACACGCTTAGTAATTGATTTACCTGGGATTAAATTTGGGCGTCCACAGCTTGTCCAGTCGGTTGGTGGTGCGATTCGTGCTATCCGTATCGGTCAGTTTGACCCCCAAACCACCAGGGTAGTAGTGGAACTGAATCCTGGTTATACCCTTGACCCCCAACAAGTAAAATTTGAAGGAGTGACAGCTAATCGCTGGCAAGTGCAATTACCACAGCCCAAACGACAGGAAGTTGCTACTACTCCTAGAAATATTTATAGTGTGGTGACTCCAGACAACCCTAGCACTCCTCCTGCAAATAAAGGAACATTGGTTAGTGCCAATACTGGTACAACACAAATAGAAAGTTTGAGAGTCACTGGAGATGGATTTTTTGTTCGCACTAGTGGTAGCCGTCCCCAAGTACAGGTAAATCGTAGTCAAGATAAAAGTACTGTTGATATAGATATTGCTGGCGCCACTTTATCACCTAATTTAGTACAGCAGAATGTAAATGTGAATCGCTACGGTGTTGGCAGTATCCAATTTACTCAACTAGCAACTACACCACCCACAGTCCGGATGACAATGCGAGTAAATAAGAACAGTCCTGATTGGCGGGCAAGTACCAGTGCGATTGGTGGTTTAGTGGTTTTACCTAATAGTGGTGTAACTAGATTACCAGGAGATAGTTTAGCTAATAATCCCAGCTCTTCGCCCATTGTTACCAATGATGTAGCCACAATTCAAGCTGTGGAACTGAGTGCTACTGGCAAACAATTAATCATCAAAGGCGATCGCAATTTAACCGCAAATGGTGGTTGGGATAGATCCTCTGGTTTGTTCCGCATCACTATTCCCAATGCTAAGTTGTCTACACCTGTCAAGGGTCCGGTTATGGATGCAAACAGCCCCATCCTCCGGGTACGCTTGCAACAACAAGACTCTAATACTGTTGTTGTTTACGTCCAACCCGCTTCTGGAGTGCAAATTGGGCCTGTTAACCAAATTGGTGATCAATTTGTCTCTGTAGACCTACAACGTAATCGTGCTTCTGTTGTGTTACCTCCTCTACCACAAGCAGACCCACAACCATTACCAGTACCAAATGCCAATAATCCCGATGGTCTACCAAAGACACAACCACCACGTCCAGCGCCAAGGGGAAGAGTAGTAGTAGTTATTGATCCTGGACATGGTGGAAAAGACTCAGGTGCGCCAGGTATAGGCGGGTTGTTAGAAAAAGATGTTGTTCTGCCTATTGGTAAAAGAATCGCAGCGATCTTGGAGCAAAATGGCATTCAAGCAGTACTAACACGGGATGCTGACTTTTTCGTAGAGTTACAGGGAAGAGTAGACATTGCAGAGCGTGCTAATGCTACTCTGTTTGTCAGCGTTCATGCTAATTCCGTTGATAAGCGTCCTGATGTCAATGGGCTGGAAGTTTACTATTACGATAGTGGCTACAATCTCGCTGAAGTCGTCCGCAAAACCATTCTGCAAAATATCTCTACCCTCAATGACCGAGGAACACGTAAAGCCAGATTTTATGTCCTCAGAAAAAGCTCCATGCCCTCTATTCTAGTGGAAACAGGTTATATGACTGGTCGGGAGGACAACCCTAGACTAGGAAACCCCGAATATCAAAAGCGTATGGCAGAAGCAATAGCTGATGGTATACTTAGATACTTAAAATCAAGATAGAAGTATAGTTATTTGTTGTTTGTTGTTTGGTGTTTCTTGTTTGGGTATCGTAACATCGTTTCACTATAAATCTGATACATTTGGCGAGCAGGAAGACAAGGAGGACAAGGGAGAGTGTGGGGAGTGTGGGAAGACAAACCAGACAAGGGAGAAATTGCCTATTCCCTATTCCTGTCAAGAGTTCCCTCTTACCTATGACTAATGACTAATGACCAATGACAATTGACCACCAACTACCAACAATCAACTATCAACAAATCATTACTAAATCCTGTATCTTAAATATCGCAATACTGACATTAAATTCTGCCTGTGATTTCATCTTCTCAATTTGAAGGCAACCTATACGATTTCTCCCAAGAACCCCAACGGGCGCCAATTGGTATTTTTGATAGTGGTGTGGGTGGACTGACGGTACTGCGACAACTCTATCGCCAACTCCCAAATGAATCAATTATTTATTTTGGCGATACAGCTAGACTTCCCTATGGCATTCGTTCCCAAGCAGAAATTCTCCAGTTTGTCCGAGAAATACTCACCTGGATGCAACAGCAACAGGTGAAAATGGTGATTATGGCTTGCAACACCAGTTCTGCCCTAGCGCTAGAGATAGTACGGGAAGAATTTTCCATGCCAATTCTGGGGCTGATTCTACCAGGGGCAAGGGCAGCAGTGCAGCAGGGAAAGCGCATAGGTGTAATTGCTACTCCCGCAACCGCTAAGAGCAATGCTTACAAGCGTGCTATTATCGAAATAAATCCCGATGTCCAGGTTTGGCAGGTTAGCTGCCCGGAATTTGTGCCACTGATTGAGCAAAATCGCATTCATGACCCCTACACAGTTGAAGTGGCACGTTCCTATTTGGAGCCTTTAGTACAACAGCAAATAGATACTCTCGTTTATGGCTGTACTCATTATCCCCACCTAGCGCCAGTATTGCGATCGCTTCTTTCAACTTCTGTGAAATTGATTGATCCGGCTGTGCATGTAGTAGCTGCTTGTGCGAAAGAGTTAGACCTAATAGGTCTTAAAAATACCCATCCAGCTTTGCCAACCCGCTTTGTTGTTAGTGGTTGTCCACAACAATTTGCTGAGTCATCCGCGCAATGGTTAGGTTTTACTCCTATGGTTGAGGTCGTATGCTTATCTAATACAGCAGTTTCTAGTAATTAGTCATTGGTCATTTGTCATTGGGCATTGCTTAATAATTAGTACTCATTACAAAGACCAAAGACCAATGACAATTGACAATTGACCATTGACTAACGTACACTACTGGCTTCGGTGACATTTGGTGTTACCGATACCTCCTGTGTATAATTTCCTTTCTGAGTTAAAGCAACATTGTTAGATGTTGTTTTATTTCCTGCTCGCTTTGCTAGTGCCAATAGCAAGTAGATGGTGAGCAAATATCCAGAAGCTAATATAAAGATCATCATAGGCATCTTCCCATAAATCATTTTTCCTACCAGTGCCTTTGCCAAAGAAATATAAATTGAGTAAAATTAACAGAATTCAGCCACACAAATTATTGGCGGCTTTGATATTACATACGAAACTCGTGGGAGAACTTTTGTCCTTCCGAATTAACAGATTGTGTTTTATACGATTTTTTTGCAGACCATACTTCTCACAGCAGTTGAATAATCTAAGAGAAATTCAACTACTGCTTCAGCAGTCTACCTAGTCTGCTATATTCAAAGCGTACCCTTAATTGGTAGGAGCGACGCCGACACACAAACAGCGTCGAAGATGTGTAAACCACTCTGCTTCCTCTAAAGGAAATCCACAGCTCCTTACCTATAGGTTCGCACATCACAGGAGTAAGCACAAAAATTAAATTTTTGGCTTGACCTGCGATTATTCGTGTTCATTCACAGCGTATAAGCAAATTTACCTAAAGGGTATTTACCTTGCTGTGGTGAACATCTGAAAAATTTAAAATCCCTAGATTTTAGCGTAACACAATAGCCCTGACTTTTTCAGGTAAGTTTTGTGCTAATTCAAAAATTTTCTAAACTATTGCACAATGAGATTTCAGAAATTTTTCTTTATATTAGAAAGATTTATGTGTAATATTTTACAAGCAACTAAGCAGTAGTATTTTGTAGTTTTTTTCGCCTTTACTTAAAGATTTAGTAGAGTAGAGATAAATTTTTTGTAAAGAAATCACGTATTTACCATATTTAATCAATATGTACGCAAGTACGAACGTATTAAATATATCAATTAAATGTTGAGTTTCTTGAAACTAGTACAAGTATATTTTATTTAACTGTCCGAAAAATCGGGAACTTCATAAGAAAAACTTTGCGCTAATTCTGGGTTATCTTAAAATGAGTATAGGATATGTAAACTTTCGTAACCTAAGCCAAAGTCCGCCAATCCATGACCCCAGCTACCTCCCTATTTTCCCCTGTGGAAGCAGACCTGCAAATACTAGCAGATAACCTCAAACAGCTAGTTGGGAATCGTCATCCCATCCTTTATGCAGCAGCCGAACATCTATTCGGAGCTGGGGGAAAACGCATCAGACCAGCCATTGTTCTACTGATATCGCGAGCGGTCATGCTCGATATAGACATTACACAACGTCATCGCCGCTTAGCTGAAATTACGGAAATGATTCACACAGCGAGCTTGGTACATGACGATGTTGTTGACGAATCAGAAATGCGGCGTGGTGTACCCACAGTTCATAGTTTGTTTGGCAATCGTATAGCCGTCCTAGCAGGGGATTTTCTCTTTGCTCAGTCTTCGTGGTATTTAGCAAATTTAGATAATTTAGAAGTGGTAAAGCTGCTATCAGAGGTGATCATGGATTTGGCCGCTGGAGAGATTCAGCAAGGGTTGAATCGTTTTGATACCAATATTTCTCTAGAAACCTATCTAAAAAAAAGCTATTACAAAACAGCATCTCTGATTGCTAACAGTTCCAAAGCTGCTGGCGTCATCAGTGAAGTATCAAAAGAAACTGCCGAACATTTTTATCACTATGGTCGAAATCTGGGTTTGGCATTTCAGATTGTCGATGACATTTTAGATTTCACCAGTTCGACAGATACCCTTGGTAAACCCGCTGGTTCGGATCTCAAAAGTGGTAATTTGACAGCACCAGTGTTATTTGCCTTAGAAGAAAAGCCTTACTTAGAAGTACTGATTGAAAGAGAGTTTGCTCAACAAGGCGATTTAGAGCAAGCATTAGCACTAATTCATGATAGTCAAGGTATCCAACGAGCAAGGGATTTAGCTGCTCACCATGCTAAGTTGGCAGTTGAACAACTTGGGGTGCTTATGCCTTCAGAATCACGTCAGGCATTAATTCAATTGGCTGATTATGTGTTAAGTCGGCTTTATTAGGGATTGGAAATAATTTTGGATTTTGGATTTCAATCTAAAATCCAAAATCTAAAACCTAAAATTTTTAGTCCCCTCAAGCAATATCAGGCGGAACTTGTTTTTTTTGCAGATGCTGTTGGACTAAATGCTGCAAATCGCTTCGCCTGACTTCAATTCCATTTGTGTTGGTGCTAGCCGTGTCAAAAAATACTATACTATCTACGGGTTCTAGTGCCAGTAGCTGAAACAATATATGGGTAACAGGTATGGGGGCAGCTATTACTTGAGGGTCAAGCCCAGCACTATAAGATGTAGGAATATCCTGTAAGGTAGGAAAAGCATAAATTACCTGCTTTTCTTCTTGTGGATTTCCACGGTTGCTTAATGTAGTTAAGACCCATTCCTCATCCAAGTTTTGGAGAATATAGTATTGGGGATGGCGTAACTTCTGAGCGATCGCACTCAAGGCGGGGGCAATTGCTGTAACCAGTGTTGGTGTTATACCATCTTGGGGTGCATTATCAATCAGTGATTGGATTTGTGCTTTTAAGTCCATAATTACCTGTAAATGGCTTATCGGTATTGGCTATAACTTCAAGGGCTGTGCGAACAATCAAACAAAAATCGGGAATCATAAAATCAGCCGTCTTCTCAAGGCAAAACTGCCTTGGGTTTAGCTTATATGTAAAACCCCTCCCAATACCCACAGTCATACAGGTTGTCAACAAGTATGTTAGGGTCAGTTTAGACACGAAACTTATGAAATTAGCCGCAACCACAACTATTCAGGGAGAATTTTCTATCGGCGTGGAGGCGATATTTCCATTCCTTTTCCAAGAACTTCAGCAGTCAACTAAAGCTTGCGAACAGAATTGCCGTGACGTAGCAATGCGAATTGCTGCCGAGGTCTACCGGATTTGCAATGAAAGTAAACGTATTCAGGCTTCCGGTTCTGTAGAAAATTCGGCAATGACCCTAGCCAAGCATCGCCTGCAACAATGCCTGAGATACTACCAATTGGGTTCAAATCGCGGCAGGGTTGAATTACATAGTACCTTGAGTGCGATCATTTACCGTTACATCAATCCGCCACAAAGGCAATTGAGTTATCAAGGCCGACTAACCGTGATTGAAGATTTTCTCCAAAGTTTTTACCTGGAGGCTTTAAACGCTTTCCGACGAGAAAATCAGTTAGAACCAACTTACCGTCCACGCACGCTGCTGGAATTAGCAGAGTACATGGCATTTACGGAACGCTACGGCAAGCGACGCATTCCCTTGCCAGGACGTCAGCAACAATTGATTATCCTACGGGCACAAACTTTCTCGCAACAGCAACCTCCAGAAACGTGTGTAGACATAGAACAAGCGGCAGAAGGTAGTGGTGAAGCCGAGGGTTCTTGGGAAGACCCAGCAGTACAGCAATTGCGAAGTGCAATGGCCACACAGACTGAACCAGAACCCCAAGAAGATACTCTGCGTTCAGTTGTGGTTACGGAATTAATGAATTATTTAGAGGAACGCCAACAAACTGATTGCGCTGATTACTTTGCTTTACGCCTTCAAGATTTGTCCGCTCAAGAAATCGAGTCAATTTTGGGCTTAACCCCCCGTCAGAGGGATTACTTGCAGCAACGATTCAAGTATCATTTAATTCGGTTTGCTTTGTTGCATCGTTGGGAGTTAGTTCACGAGTGGTTAGAAGCTGATTTGCACACTAACTTGGGTTTAACTCCTCAACAATGGCAAGGTTATACCGAAAAGCTTGACGAAAAGCAGCGCTCTTTATTAGAACTGAAGCAGCAGGGACAAACCGACGAAAAAATAGCTAAAACTTTGGGTTTATCAATGGCACAACTTCAGAAGCGATGGTTTAAAATTCTTGAACAAGCTTGGGAGATTCGTAACTCCTTAGTGTCCGGATCAAGTGCTTCTACTCATGAATAGTGACTCAGAAACCTTACAAAAAAATTTACTCTCTTGGTTATTGACAGATGCTCTCAGTTCCAGAGAGTATACGCAAGTTGAACGTAAGGATATCAACGGGGCAGACAAACCTTTAGTAACAACCACCGAAATTACCAGTGGCGAACAAGAGGGATGCAAGCCCCAAACATCTTTATTGGGAGAAATTCCAACTGTGCAAGAACGTTTCCAAGCCGTACTTAAACGTCGGTTACAAGTCGAAGTTGAAGACCAGCCTCCGCTATTTCCTTGGGAAACACAAATACTAGATTATCCCGAGTATATAGACGAACCAGTGGTGGAACTAGTTCCTAGCCGGGCATGGATAGCACATCAGTCCAGACTCAATTTACCGACACTTCTGCCGGAAAACATTTTCCGGCAATTGCTCGACAGATGTCAAGCACTGATAACATCTTCTGTGCCATTAGGGGCAAAATTAGTCCAAGCAGTGGAAAGCTTTTTCCCTAATGAATCCCAAGTCCTAAACGACTTAGCAGGGACAATCCAGCTAAGGGCCAACCTCCGCTATGGAGATACCCTAAATCCTATGCCAAATCTGGATAGTGATTATTCAGATTTACAACCACAGCAACAGATGCTGGTATCGTTGCTGGCAGCTCAACAAGTGTTAGAAAGTTTGACTTTGCCAATTTCTGCGACCAACCCAGTGCTAGAAAGGCAATGGCTAACTAGCGTGGGTGTTCTTAATCTAAGAGCAGAATATCAATCTCAAGGACAAGTGCCGAGACTGCTGATTCGAGGAGATTTACCCTCGAAGGGGGTAGTCAGACTTCAAGGTAATGGTTCCCAAGCCAGGGCAGAGTCTTCTAGTCCAGGTTGTTTAAGTGTGGAATTATGCTGTACTCAACTTGATGAGGCTTATACCTTAATGGTTGAGTTGAAAGAAATAGACCAGCAGCCTTTGTTGTTTGTAATTATTCCCACAAAATAACTCAATAGTTAGCGATCGCTAGCACTGAAACTTGATAATAGCCTTTGTTATGAAATGAATATCATCCTGGTTTTGAAAGAGTTCCCATTTTTTAAAAAGCGGTTATTAGGGCGTCTACAGGCAGCTACAGTGAGGAGATTTGTAACACGAGAGAGGTTAATTTGACCTCGCTCGTTTTGCGTCAGTAGCGTCTACTATTATCGCTTTGCTTATGTACCCATCCGCTGCTTTTTAGATCGAAATGTTTAACTTTTCCAGGATGAATTGGCTTTGGCGTCTACCTTTGGGTGATGACTGGCGGCAAAATATCCTCCAGTCGCCTGTAACAGCAGAAGTGGAAGATTCAATTACCTTGCGGGTGCTAGTGCTAGCGTTGGTAATTGTGGGTATTGTGGCGACGGATATTGCTGCTGAAACTTGGTCTAGTTTCTGGGCAGTACCACTATCGATATTAGGTGCAATTTGGAGTTATTATCGTCGCCGCGATCGCAATATCCCAGTTAAATTCTGTATTGCCATAGGAATGTTAGTAGCACTAGGTGCTTTCTTAGGGCGATTGTTAGGAGAACTGAATGATACACGACTAGCTTTAGCAGAACTATTAATTCAACTCCAGGTGCTGCATTGCTTTGATGTTCCTCGTCGCAAAGACTTGAGTTACTCAATTCTAATTGGATTAATTCTGCTGGGTGTGGCAGCAACGCTGAGTCAAACTCTAGCGTTTGCGCCAATATTACTGTTATTTTTAGCGATCGCCCTGCCCACTTTAGTAGTAGATTACCGTTCACGACTTGGATTAGAGCAATTAAATACTCATAATGAACAAATTTTGAGGAATTCCTCTACACAGGGGAATTCCTCGGTTTTTAATTTAAAATTTTTCATATTTAATTTTGTGATCATAGTGGGCTTAGGGCTAGTAATATTTGCCCTTTTACCCCGCCTACCCGGTTATCAATTGCGGATGTTTCCGGTCAGCAGCCCGATTCAGACTACAGACGAATTTACAGGACGTAATATTATTAACCCTGGCTATGTCCGCCAAGGTAATCCTAACAATCAAGGTAATAGTAACAGTAGTACTAGCAACAGCCAAACTGGTCAACCAGGGAAAGTAGATAGTAGCTTTTATTATGGTTTTAATAGCCAGATCAACCAGAACTTGCGTGGAGAGATGACACCCAAAATAGTTATGCGGGTGCGATCGCAAGCACCAGGTTTCTGGCGAGTGCTAGCCTTTGATCGCTACACAGGTAAAGGCTGGGAAGTTTCCCGTAATGATCAAGTCAAACGCTTGCAGCGATCGCCTTGGTCTTACCAAATTTTTCTTGACCCGCCAATCAGTGCGGCTCAAACTAAAGAAATTATCCAGACTTACACAGTGGTGTCTGATTTGCCAAACCTGATTCCAGCAATGGCATTTCCCAAAGAAATTTACTTCCCGACACCCGTATTAGCTGTGGATCAAGAAGACGGGTTGCGATCGCCTGTAGGATTATCAGAAGGCATGACCTACACAGTTATTTCCCAAGTTCCCTATCGCGATCGGACTTTGTTAGGCAAAACTTCCAATAAATATCCGCAGAGTATTAAAAATTACTACCTACAAGTTCCGCCGGAAACTGCCACAAAAGTACGTGAACTTACAGAAGAGATTCTAGCTAACTACAACCAAAAAAGAGTTGCACAGTCAAATAAATCACTAGAGCCTACTTACGAAAAAGCACTTTATTTAGCTCAGTATCTCAAACAAAACTATAAAACTCCGGAAAATCCCCTAGATTTACCTTATTTGAGTGAAAACGAAGACTTAGTAGAAGCTTTTTTATTCAAACATAAAGGTGGCTATCCAGACCATTTCTCTACAGTCTTAACGGTAATGCTACGTTCCATTGGCAT
The DNA here is from genome assembly GCF_032393985.1 of Fischerella sp. JS2. Taxonomy (NCBI): domain Bacteria; kingdom Bacillati; phylum Cyanobacteriota; class Cyanophyceae; order Nostocales; family Hapalosiphonaceae; genus Fischerella; species Fischerella sp. JS2. The sequence goes on along the minus strand of NZ_CP135918.1, from coordinate 6,399,069 downwards.
TCCCGCACGCTTGGTAGCGGGGTTCGCGTCAGGAGAGTTTAATCCTTTTACGGGAATGTACATCGTCCGCAACACCGACGCCTATGTCATGACAGAGGTATATTTTCCCAAATATGGCTGGTTTGCGTTTGACCCTATTCCCAACCACCCTCTAATTCCTCCTTCAGTAGAAGATGAGCAGACTTTTAACACATTGCGGCTATTTTGGAATTGGGTTGCAGGCTGGCTACCCTCTCCTGTAACGGGTTTGCTGAATTATGTATTTGGGGCTATATTTACCTGGATTAGCAAAGCTTTTTCTTGGTTTGTTTCGCTATTTTACCAGGGATGGCTGGGTGTTTTCACTGGCTTAATTTTTGCCACAACAGTAGCTTTCTTAAGTTGGTTAGGCTGGGATAGATGGCGAGAGTGGCGCTATCACTCGGCTTTGAAGAAATTACCACCAATGGAACGTCTGTATCAGCAAATGTTGCGTTGGACAAGTAAACAAGGTTTAGCTAAACACCCAGCCCAAACACCGCTAGAGTATGCCAGAATTTTATACCAACATCATGCGATAACAACGGCAGAGGTGATAGACGAAATCTCCCAAGCCTATGTAAGCTGGCGTTATGGTAGTTATACTCCTGATTTGCAGAGACTGCAACAAAAATGGCAAAAAATGAAAAAGACTACCAAAAAATTAAAGCTAACTTAATTTAGTTAAGACTGGGATTGTTTTGTTTGCTAGTAGCTGTGCCATTTTGGTTACATCCTTCAGTTACAGCTCAGCAAAATACCAAACTTCTGTCATTTATTGATAATAAACGATAATCCTGTCCCAGTTGGGTTTCAGTCGGACAGCAGTTATACCAATTTTGGATTTTGCGAAAAGTTTGTAGACACGGAGTGGCTTAAGGCTGGGGTGCGGAGGTTTCTTCCGTACTCTACCTTGAAGCCGCGCAAAGCGCGTCTACAAAGCAGCGTTTTAGAGGGAACTTCAAACCTTTTCAAGACGGATTTTGGATTCAAACTATTGATTAATAGGCTATTCCAGAATCTTGAAACAAGACTACCGCGTGCCTATTTAGTATTAGACCTTTCACCGCCTGCACTAAAGCTGAATGACTTTGATCAGGCTGTTTGGAATATTTGTAGTGCAATTGATACCAGGGTTTGCCCAAATGTCACCCTTAATGGCTTGAAATCCCATGCCATTAACGTATGGCCTTGAACATTCTTGCTTGATTTCATCTGAGTACTCTTTTGGTGGACTGTAAACATCGATAAATTGACGACCACACTTTACACAAATGCGCTTACAGTTTACCTCTGCGTTTACCTTTTTTGTATATGCAACGCCAAATTTATGAATGAGTATTTTTGATATATAGAAAAATAACTAATAGCATAATTATATTTTCTTAATCAAACATCTGGTTTATGAAGTAATCTATTGAAAATAAAAATTGTTAAATAAACTAAGTATTAAGAATTTGTTTTTTCTGGGATAACTGAAGTCGACTGCTTTCCTTGTTGTTATTGCCTGTTGCCCGCCTATACAAGTAAGTTTAGAGTAAAATCGGATTTTGATATTCTTGAGTTTACATTGTAAATATTTTGCTACATAATACTTAGCTACTCCTAAGTATTTTAAGCTCAACTGATCTACTGTATTGCTTATTGACTGTCTTAGCAATACTTAACAAGAGATTAATTAAAAAGCGTAAACATAGATTAAAAGTGATAAAATTCATAACCATTCATTAAGTTAATCGTGCAGAATTAAGAGTAAGCTAAATTATCAATAGCCTAGTTGAGAAACTGCGTCACTAGGCGTAAATATAAATAAGATTTTGTCAAGAGTTAATTGTCAAAACGAGTGATTCTTACGATGTTAATTGCTAATTCTTCATTGCAGTTAACAATTAATCACTAACTATTGATGATTAACTATTGACTATTGACTAAGTAATTTAGCAGGCGGTGAAAGTTAAAGCTGAGCCAATTACTAGAGAGCAAACAACTAAAAGCTACGGAAGGCGAAAATGATACAAAACATTTTGATTGCTGTCTCTGGATTGGGACACGCGGAAGAGATGCTTAAAACTTTGAAGGAACTGCCATCAATTCAACAGGCAAAAGTTACAGTATTACACGTTGTTCCACCACAAAGCACCGCCGAATCTATGACAGCTAAGTGGGAAGAAGGTGGAAAAATCCTGGCTAATGCGATTCAGTCTTTAGCTTTAAATCCTAGCCAAGTCTCTTCCATTTTGCGACAAGGTGAACCTAAAGATGTGGTTTGTCAAGTAGCAGATGAAATTGATGCAGACTTAATTATTATGGGTTCTCGTGGACTTAAGCGTCTGCAATCGATCTTAGCAAATTCAGTTAGTCAGTACGTTTTTCAATTGTCCTCTCGCCCGATGTTGCTAGTAAAAGATGACATTTATGTCAAAAATATTAAGCGCATTATGGTGGCAATGGACAATTCCGATGCGTCAAAACACTGCCTGGATTTGGCTTTATTTTTGATTCGAGACATTAAGGGCGGAGAGCTAATCTTAACACATGTGATTACAGATTTAGGAGGTGAGCCTACATCAACCCAGGTTACTCCTGAACAACACCCTGTTTTAGCAGCTGCTGCTGCGGAAGCGAAGAAACAGGGTGTGCAACCTCGTTGTGTGTTGAGTATGGGTAAACCTGGTGAAAAAATTTGTCGCTTGGCAGAAGAATTAAACGTAGATCTGTTATTACTTGGTTCTCCAGATCGCCGTCCTTCTATTGCCAAGAGTTTTGTTGATTTAGACCGACTTTTAGGTTCTTCTTTGTCTGATTACGTAAGGATTAATGCGACTTGCCCAGTTTTGTTAGCGCGAACTGCTGCTGCTTAAATCAGTGAACAGTTATCAGTTATCAGTTATCAATTGCTAGCAGTTAATTGATAAGTGAATAACTGTAAAAAACCCTTACACCACATATGTATGTAAGGGTTTCTTATTTTATACACAAGATACACAAAGCATTAACTATCTTTTTTACCTTCGCGGCTAGCTGTTTGGATGTAAAGAATGATTAAAAAAACAGCAGGAACCAGCACAAATAGAATGCTGGCTACAAACCCCAGGTCATTAACCTGCATAGTAAGAAAGCCTCTCTTAGATTCCAGTCAACATTTTTAGGATACCATCATCATGGCTTGGGTGAGTCATTTGTCATTTGTCATTTGTAAGAATGAATGCTGACAATTCTATTCAGGCTTTGTCACTACACTTACTGGGCCATTAACCACTGTTTGACAGGCAAGTCGGTAATTTGCAGGCTTTTTCTTTAAGAAACGGTTTTCTATTTGGGTAGGCGGTGATAAATTTTCTTGTCCTTCGATGATCTCTACAATACAGGTGCCACACTGACCATAGCCACCACAATTCATCATTTTTCCCCAAAGTTTGTAGATGTCTATGCCGTTTTCTAAGGCTTTTTGCCGTAAATTAGCACCATTAGCAGCAATAACTTCTTTATTCTCTTTTACGAATTTGATGTTACCCATACTTTATACCTCGTTGACTGTTTGCTTAGACCGAATTTTGATCTGACTTGATGAAATACTTTTCTTTTTATATTAGTTCACTAATTAACTTAACAAAATGTTAAAAATTAAAAACTTTTGCAAACATACTTTTGGCAAAAATTAAGACAGGCAAAACGCCTGTCTCTTCAAAAATATATAGATTGATTAATTTACCTGAAACCCACAGCTGCTTGCCAAACAAAAGCTAAGAGCAAGAAGAATAAGGGAATGAGCGGGAGAACATCCACCAAAGGATCAAAAATTTGAAATGCTTCAGGCAATTTTGCTAATAATAGTGCTATTTCCATTTTTGTTTAAATCCACCTATCCAACACAGCTTTCAGAATTGAGAAATATCTTAACACGGGATAGCCATCAGTAATTAGTCATTGGTTATTAATTATCTGTTTGATAATAAAAACTTTTGGGTTATGCCTATGGAATTTCAACAAAAAAATCACATCCCTCCCCTAATTCCGACGCCATACTCAGCTAGCTACCCCCTTCTTCCCCTGTCCCCCCTATTCTCCTTCCTTTGAAATTTGAAGATTACTGAATTGGAGTTCTACCCCCGTGGAGTTAGCCACTTACCAAATTCTGCAATCAAGGTATCATTCAATATTGCCTCTCGTATTTTTTGGGTAAAGCGAATCAATTCAGTGATATTGTGAATGCTCAACAAGGTATATGCCAAAATTTCTTGCGATCGCACTAAATGAGAAATGTAAGCACGGGTGAAGTTTTGACAAGTGTAGCAAGGACAAGTTTCATCTAAAGGCGTAAAATCTTCACGAAACTTAGCATTTTTTAAATTCCAGCGATCGCCCCCTACCATCGCCGTACCGTGTCTTGCCCAACGTGTGGGAATCACACAATCAAATAAATCTACACCAGAAGCGATCGCAACCACCATTTCTTGATAAGTACCTACGCCCATCAAATAACGCGGCTTGTGGTGTGGTAACAGGGGTGCTGTTACTTGCACAACTTGATGAATTAGTTCTGGTTCTTCACCAACACTTACACCACCAATGGCATACCCTGGTAAATCCAGCTTTGTCAAAGCTTCCGCCGCCTGACAGCGCAAATCTAAATGCACTCCACCCTGAACGATGCCAAATAATGCTTGTTCCTGGGGGCGTTGATGTGCCTCAATACACCGTAAAAGCCATCGGTAAGTGCGCTCTGTTGCTGCTTCTACCTCTTGGCGGCTAGCTGTAGCAGGAGGACACTCATCAAAAGCCATGATCACATCTGCCCCCAGTGTATTTTGAATCTCAATGGATTTTTCGGGTGTGAATTTGATAATTTGACCATCATGGGGCGATCGAAAAGTTACACCTTCTTCAGATATTTTCCGCATTTCGCTGAGGCTGAAGACCTGAAACCCTCCTGAATCAGTAAGCATTGGGCCACTCCACCCCATAAACTTGTGCAGTCCTCCACCTCCAGCCACAATTGTTTCTCCTGGTTGCAGGTGTAGATGATAGGTATTGGATAGCACCATTTGTGCCCCTGTTTCTTGAAGCTGGGCAGGAGTGAGGGTTTTCACAGTTGCCAGTGTCCCCACAGGCATAAAACGAGGGGTTTCAACTACTCCGTGTGGTGTGTAAAATATCCCAGCCCGTGCTTTTGTCTGGGTACAGGAAGCAAGACATTGGAAAGAAAAATTTGCGCTCAAGACAGAAGTAACCGTTGATATTTAAGCTAAGTTTGGTGAACTTAATCAAACATAACTATAGCTTGAGTTTGACAACTGTATCTTCTACCGCCCCTAAAGCTTTCAATATGGCAACAGTTGCTGTGGTTAAGGTACAATTCGCCAAGGTATACACGCCTATCCAAAAGACACAGTGGCAACAGGCATCCACTTAGACGACAGAAAACTTCTTTGCCTGTACAAAAAAGCACAATAAAAATTCTTTTATTGCGTGAAATTAATTAACAACTGGTAATTCCCTAGTATCTTTTAATATACGCACCAGCTTAAAACGGATCGGAAGGATCATCGTCAATTTCTGCGTCCCATCTGGCTGAGAGTACCTGCTCCATCATCGCTTCTATGGCGCTGACATTTAAGGAACGCTCATGTCGTTCTTGCATAGGAGTAGAAAGAGGAATTAGGCGCAGACAACTTCCTTCTTGTACTAAGTCAAAGTAAGTTTCTTTTTGTGGTGACTGTTTTAATTCCAGATAATCAAAACTACAAACGTTGAGATAAAGGGCATGGTTAGCAACGAGGGTAGAGCGTTGCGGATTGGCAAATACTTCCATCACATTCCCTTCACCGTTGCTCTTGCATTCACCGTCTTGGGTGTAGGAATAGCGAACACGACCTAAATCTGTCAGTAATCGCCGCATATCAAGCTTGTTGACAACCACACCTGTATTGATGATGCATGGAGCTGGTATCTTGCTTTCGGGTAGATGATGACTCATAATCAAATGGCTTTCGGAGTGTAGATGAAAACTACATAGCTAAACAGTCGATTATCTTTGCTGATTGACGCCTACTATTTAATAATTATCTAAATATTGATCAATTTTGTAGGGCGATCGCCTAATTAGGCACAATAAATTATTTTTTGTTGACAAAACCCCAGAAAAGCGGATTTTAATATTTCTCTATTGCTTTTATGAGCCGTCCTAGTGTATTTAGTTTACGATCGCTATTCTTTACATAATTACAAAGTTTTTTTTTATACTAATAAAAAAGATTTTACTGAGATAAGCATAACAAAATTTTTGAGTGAAGTTACTCATACTGCTAAATCTTATTTAAATTTTTAAAGAGGAATTTAAGGTTTGTGCCGGAATTACGAGCGTCATTGTCACTTGTCATAAGAGTAATAACTAACAACTAGCGTAACCATTATGAGCAACAAGTGTCAGTGGTGGAAACAACTACTATTTGGTATAGGAAGTTCAGTTGTATTTTATACAATTATCCCGATGCCATATGTGTACCCTTGGGATTTCCAAGGAGTAGCCCGTTTTGCTCCTGTCATCGGACTAATGATAGGAGGGATTTTAGGGTTATGTGATGCTCTGATGATTTATTTAGGTGTACCAGTACTAACCCGTAGTGCCTTAGTTGTATGTGCTTGGATTGCGATTACTGGAGGACTGCATTTAGATGGAGCAATGGATACTGCTGATGGGTTAGCTGTGGGTAATCCTAAGCGGAGACTAGAAGTGATGGCAGATAGTGCTACAGGTGCATTTGGGGCAATGGCAGCGATCGCTTTGGTATTACTTAAAACAACTGCACTAACAGATCTAGAACACAATCGTTGCTTAATTCTCATGGCAGCTGCTGGGTGGGGGCGCTGGGGACAAGTCATGGCAATAGCCCGCTACCTTTACCTGAAACCTACTGGTAAGGGTGCTTTTCATAAACAGGCTATTCGTTCATACAAAGACTGGCTACCGACCCTACTTTTATTAATAGCTTTGGGTGGTTGGCAAATTTTCCTCAACCGCCATCAAATATTTTTTGCCACAGCAATGATACTTGCTGGAATTGCGATCGCAACAAGTGTTGGAGCCTGGTTTAATCACAAACTAGGCGGCCATACTGGTGATACCTATGGTGCTGTTGTGGAATGGACAGAAGCTTTATTTTTATGCGTGATGACAGCAACTAGCCCTGGCAATTAGAATGTTTCTTCCTTCTGCCATCTGCGTTCTGCCCTCTGCCCTCTGCCATCTGCGTTCTGCCCTCTGCCTTATTTTCAAGCTAGATATCATTTTTGGCTTTTTTCTCAAAGTAAAGGAATATACACATCCTCAGAACTAGGATTAAGGTAGGGACGCCGTAAATCTATTCCCAAACGCGCAAAATGTTGGCAGATGGTTTGTATTCTTTGTTGGGTAGAATTTTGCCCTTTCTGCCAAACTTCCAATAAGGCATTAGTAACAATTTGGCAACGATTGATGCCAAAACTTTCTTGAACAACAAATTTTTGGGCTGGTTCTTCAGCTAAACTCAACCCTGGTGCTAAATATTTGGTAAATAAGGGAATCTCTGAATGAAAATGAGATTGATGTTGTTTATACACAGCCTGTAAAACTTCTCGCACTACCCAGTAGTTGTGGCGTTCAAAGTAAAGAACTGCTGAATCAAAGCGTTTATAAGCAGAGGAATTATACGGGACTTGAAAGCTAAATGCAATACCAGCAGTATTAAGTTGTAATGTCAAGCTTTCCATGAGAGCGATCGCTCCGGTTGGAGTTAAATTAAAGTAGATTCGTCCTTCTCCCAAATCGCGATCAGGATTCTCTCCTAGTTTTTGGGCAATATTACTAACTGCGACGTAGCAACCATTTTGCAAACGATTTTTTGGCATCCAAATATTGATCAAATCGCCAACCCGAACAGACCGGATCATTGGTGCTAGATGGTGTTCGCTTTCAATATGTAATGTTAAACCGCCTTTACTCACGGCTAAACTGCCATCTGGTTCGCGTCGCAACACCTGCCAACCAGGATCATAATAACCAGTACCGTGATTGTGAGAGTGCAATTGCTCATACAATTGCCAATCAATCCCCAAGACGGAATTATTTTCTAAACTTTTGTGGGGTAAAAAATTGCTAGGTTCAGCATTGACTGCTAAAACACTTTGCAAAGAGCCATTGTAATAAATACCGTAGATAAAATTTCTGAGTAATAAGGTGAGATATTTATACTGTATTGCTTTAGAATGTTTTTGAAATCTTTGTGCCAATTGATTTGGCAAAGCAAAAGACTGATAGTTAGGATGATAAATGCAAAAGTTAGCCTCAATCTGAATATTGTCGGCAATATCGAGTAGAGAATTTTGGAGATGCTGGTCAGAACAATCTAGCATAGCTTTGAATTTCCCCGTCTACCTGTTTTTTCATCAACACCCACGCAAACGGGTTTTACTGTAGTAAATTCGGACTAAATTCTGTTCTTTTTCGGTTTGAGGATGTTTGGTAAATTTCACAAAAGGTTTGATAATTTCTGACTCGGAGATTCCAAAAACTGTCATTATAGATTCTTGTGGTCTTGTAAGTAGGCTTTTGGCAACTTGTAGCGTCGCAATACCACTGTTATCGAAATATTTCCGGTTTTGAATTGTTGCTTGCAACTGATGAATTAGCATCAAGCCAGCATATTGCACTACTCGCTGGATGAAGTCGCAACGATACTCCAGAATGCTGGGGAAAGCATTAAGATAAGCTTGAACTAAGGCAACTATAGAAGGGTGAAGAATTTCTAGTGGTGTTGCTGCCAATTCTAGAGATTCTTCTAACTTGATAGATGGATCAACCACTAAACTTTCTAACCAAATTCTCAAATAGCTAGCTAATAAGGTTCCTAAATCAAATGCTGGATCTCCCCAGCTACAAGTTTTCCAGTCAATGATACGGATCAGGCAGTTATCTAGTTGTTCCCAGCGAGAATGCACTAAGATGTTTTCTAATTTGAGGTCGTTGTGAGTTAAGCAACAAGGTTGCCATAAAGAAGCTAATTCTGCGATCGCTGCTTCTAAACTTTCATAACGTTGATAAAGAACATAAAACTTGAGCGCATCAGTAGGAACACTACCAAAAATCTCTGAACTAAATGATTCTATTCCTTGCACTGGATTGTAAAACTGATAGCGAAATTGCCCTTCGGGAGCAGTTGCCATAAAATCACGATACTCACGCTGATTAAATGTAGCGCGATGCAGCACACCCAAGCTAGCACCAATGGCAGTAGCAATTTCTGATGGATAAATATCGTTTTGTTGATAGAAATTTTCTAATTCAAAATACTCCGTTAGATAGTTGCGAACTAGTATTGATTGCTCTTCATCAAAATCAAGTAATAATGATCCGATTTCAGCAATGTTTCCTAAGACTGGAAACTGCTGCAACAACTGGTGAAATAACCATTCATTAAACAATTCCTGGGGAACACCATCATACTCTATATGACTTTCCTGCTTGACTAAAAATTTGCGATCGCTTCCCACATTTACCAGTAAATTTATATTTTTCTTTTGACTTCCTACTAGTTCACAGTCTGCAACAACATCATCCTCTGAACCACATAGTCCTAAGTTTTTCAGATGTTCAATCAGATGATGATTTAGAGAATGTAGTGAAAATACCATATATTATTTCCTAACTCGTAAAACTGCTTAGAGAAGTAGCTATCTTGTTATTCGCTTGGTTTAAGTAGTATTAGCTAAGTAGTAAAAACGCGTGGGTAAGAATATTGTTTGTTACTATCTACTAATATCCTATATTGTCAATAAAAACTTGCCAAAATGGCAATGCAGCCTTTACTTACCTTTAAATTTTGCTTCTTGAAAAATTTAAATTTTTAAATACTTTGAATGATATCTAGTTGATATTTGCTGGTTATGGATAGTAATTTATTGATCAACCACTACTGTACATATACGTCTAGAAGTTAAATTTTTAAATCTCAATTACCGAATGTACACTCAACCCCACTCCTATGCCTAAGGGAATACTGCTACCTAGTCAGTTAAATGTCTTTACAGACGCTACGTATTTACGTCTATAAAAAAGCCAAAATCCCTTTCTTCTAAGGTTTTGACCTCTTTCCAGTTGTCGGTTTATTCCCGCGATCCTGTAGTAGGTTTAGTGATGATATTTTTAAGTTTCAATAAACAGAGATGGACTGAAACTGACTCTAAAAAGCATTTGTTGGTACAGAAATAATTATGTAGTTCCGGATGAACTTCAATTTTTTTGTAAATCTATTAGCTATAAATAGTTAATTACTAAATAAGTAATTACTCCTACACTATATTATTTTTGCATTACTGAACATTGATTTTGACTTCTTTTCATGCTTTTTAATAACCTGCATCAACAATGAAAAAACAAATAAACAACTCGAGAATGTAAGTTGCTTGATATTAAATACTTATTTATAAAGAAATATTAATTTAATATAGAACCTTTCAGCAGTGTAGTAATTACTGAATCTCTGCAAGAAAGTGAGGAGATGGGGGTGTAAGGAGTGTAGGAAGCGTACAGAACTTCTTCCCGCGAACGGAGGATTGGGGGATTTCGTTCAGCCACATGGTTTTAGGTATTCGTTAAGAAACGAACAACATGTACTTGTAGATTAGCAAAAAATATTATCCGACAAGTCGCTTGCACAAAATAAATATAAGTTAAGCATTTTTATTTAAAAATATAAACTACATTAGACTTTTGTAAAGCGAGATTAACTCTTTTTGATATCTTTTTTAAGATCACATTGACGCCTATTTTTGGACTTAAATTTTAATTATTTACATCCATACATTTTTGTTTTCATTAATATAATTTAATTCTTTACAATGAAGATATTAATTGTCGAGGATGATGAGCTTGTTGCCCATGTACTTGCTGCTGTCCTTACTAATTACAATTATGCTGTGGAAGAAGCCTTTAGTGGCCAAGCAGCTTGGGATTTGATACAAACTTTTGATTATGATCTAATTCTCTTAGACGTGATCTTGCCGGAGATAGACGGTATCACCCTGTGTCGGCAAATTAGAGCGCATGGTTTGCAAATGCCAATTCTGTTATTGACGGGTTGCGATAGCAGTCATGAAAAGGCAATTGGTTTAGATGCTGGCGCAGATGACTACCTCGTCAAGCCCTTTGATGAAGAAGAATTAGTTGCTCGGATCAGAGCATTGTTACGTCGCGGAGGAGCAATATCGCAACCAGTTTTAGAATGGGTTAATTTACGGCTTGATCCTACTAGTTGCGAAGTTACTTATGCTGGCGAATTGCTGCCATTAACTCCCAAGGAATATGCCTTGCTAGAGCTATTTTTGCGAAATAGTCGCCGAGTTTTTAGCTGTGGCATGATTTTAGAGCATCTCTGGTCTTATGAGGATATACCAGGAGAAGAGGCTGTTCGTACCCATATCAAAGGATTACGGCACAAATTAAAAGCCGTCGGTGCGCCTGGGGATCTAATTGAAACAGTCTATGGTATTGGTTATCGATTGAAACCACGTAGGGAAGAGGCGGGGATAGGAGGACAAGGAGGACATAAGGAGGACATATTTTCTGGGTCTTCCGAAACCATGTCTATTGTTCCGTCTTCTCGGCAACAGACACTTGCGGTTGTGACTGGAGTCTGGAATAAATATAAAGCTAGGGTAAAAGAACAAGTAGGATTGCTTGAGCAAGCTGCTGAGGATGCAAAATCTAAAAGATTAAATCAAAAGCTCAAAAAACAGGCTCTTCAAGAGGCACATACCCTTGCTGGCTCATTGGGTACTTTTGGTTTTGGTGTTGGTTCCCAACTAGCACGTAGAATTGAGCATTTGCTAAAAGCTAATAAAACTCTAAGTGAAAATGACACTACTCAGTTACTGAGTTGGGTACAGCAATTACGTCAGGAAATTGCAGGTAGTAACCAAGATGCAGAACTTACACTTCATTGTGAAGATGAGCAGCCTTTGTTGTTGGTGGTAGATTGCGATCGCACTTTCACCGCACAAATTCAACAGGAGGCTACTAATAAAAATTTACAGGTCGCGATCGCTACTGATACTGCAACTGCCAGAACTATACTGTATCAAAACCATCCTAGTATTGTTCTGCTAGACCCGGATGTTTCTTCAGATCATGAAGACAGTTTTAGCCTACTAGCAGAATTGCACCAACGCAAACCCCCTGTACCAGTAATAGTTTTGACTCAAGACAGTGACTTTAGCGATCGTTTACAGGCTGCTCGCAATGGTGGACACACCTTTTTATCCAAGCCGATGTCTGCTAACCAAGTGTTAGAAGCAGTCAATCAAGTGTTGCAAGAGTCTCCCCACGCAGAAGCACACATACTAGCTGTAGACGATGATCCAAAAATAGGTGCTTTGTTACAAAAATTACTAATGCCTTGGGGAATCAAGGTGACATATTTGGAAAATACCCTGCATTTTTGGGAAACTCTGGAAACAGTTACGCCAGATTTACTAATTCTTGATATAGAAATGCCAGGAATAAATGGTATAGAAATTTGCCAAGTAGTACGCAATGCTCCCCAATGGAGTGAATTACCAATCTTATTTCTCACGGTTCATAACGATGCTGGTATTGTTAATCAGGTTTTTGCAGTTGGTGCAGATGACTTTGTGAGCAAACCCATAGTTGGGCCAGAACTTGTGACTAGGATTGTCAATCGCCTAGAACGGGTTAGCCTACGGCGGATGCGAGAAATTTATCAAGGAGAAAACACACAAGCACAGACGAAACTCAACACTCGCCTGTGCCAACAAGCGACAATAGAACAAGAATTGCGCCAAGCGAAGGATGAATTAGAACTGCGAGTAGCAGAACGTACAGCCCAGCTTACTAGAATTAATCAACAACTCCAGTCTGAACTCAACGAACGCCAACGCGCCCAAGAAGAACTGCGTAACTCCGAAGCAAGGTTTGCTGGTATAGTGTCGATCGCAGATGATGCAATTATTTCTATAGATAGTAGTCAAAAGATTACTCTGTTTAACCAAGGAGCAGAGAAAATTTTTGGTTACACTAGCCAAGAAGTGTTAGGACAACCTCTAGATATATTGCTCCCATCACAATATACTCAAGCACATCGGCAGTATGTATCAGACTTTGGTAAGTCTACAAAAGTTGCCCGGAGGATGGGAGAACGTCGGGAAATTTACGGACGGCGCCAAGATGGAACAGAATTTCCCGCAGAGGCTTCTATTTCTAAGTTAAAACTGGGTCAAGAAATAGTGTATACGGTTTACTTGCAAGATGTAAGCGATCGCAAGCAAGTAGAACGGATGAAAGATGAATTTGTTTCTGTTGTCAGTCACGAACTTCGCACGCCCTTAACTTCGATTCATGGTTCGTTAGGAATGTTAGCGAGTGGTTTAATCAAACCAGACTCAGAACAGGGGAAACGCTTATTACAAATTGCTGTGGATAGTACCGAACGTCTTGTTAGGCTGATCAACGACATCCTTGATATCGAGCGCATTGAATCAGGTAAAGTCAAGATGGAAAAACAAACCTGCAATGTTGCTAATTTGATCGCCGAAGCAATAAATGTCATGCAACCTCTAGCTGATAAAGCCAAGGTAACTCTCTCGGTTTCTAGCTTATCTCAACAGCTATGGGCAGATCCTGATCGGATTTTACAAACCCTGACCAACTTACTCAGTAATGCCATCAAATTTTCTACTGCTGGTTCTACAGTTTGGTTCAGCGCAGAGTTGGTGAGTAGAGAAGACTTCACTCCACCACCCCACTTTCCTAATTACCATATCTTGTTCAAAGTCCGTGACACCGGGCGCGGTATTCCATCTGATAAATTAGAGAGTATTTTTGAGCGCTTTCAACAGGTGGATTCTTCGGATTCCCGCAATCATGAAGGTACTGGTTTGGGTTTAGCGATTTGTAAAAGTATTGTCCAGCAACATGGTGGTCAAATTTGGGTAGATAGTCAGCTAGGTGAGGGTAGTACTTTTTACTTGACACTACCTATATTGCCGGATTCTCACATTCATGAATTAGAATACCGAGACAGTGATCGTGTACCTTTGGTGTTAGTCTGTGATGATGATCCTAATATTCGCAGCGAGTTACAAAATCTTCTGGAAAAACGCCACTATCGGGTAGTTACAGTCGCTAATGGAGAAGAAGCGATCGCGGCTGCGTCTTCAAGCCATCCAGATGTGATTTTACTAGATTTACTCATGCCTGGTATGAATGGCTGGGAAACAATGACAATTCTCAAACAAAGGGTTGATACTCAAGATATTCCTGTTATTATTTGCAGTGTTTGTACACCCAGCCATAACAACAAACCCAATCAAGATTTTGTTAATTGGGTCAGTAAGCCTTTAGAAGAAAGCTTATTATTTGAGTCGTTACGACAAGCACTAACAAATTCTCCTAAACAAATCCGTGTGTTGTTGGTTGAGGATGATCCCGATTTAGCAGAAGTTTTGCAAACTCTGTTTAAACTTTATGATATCAATATTGTTCATGCCAAAACAGGTAAAGAAGCAATTTGTCTCAGCCAAAAAGTGAAGCCTGATTTGCTAATTCTGGATTTAATTTTGCCTGAAGGTGATGGATTTACGGTTGTAGAATGGCTACAGCAACACAACCAACTTTGCAAGATTCCTCTGATGATTTATTCGGCCAAACAATTGCAAGAGTCTGAGAGAGAACGACTGAAGCTAGGACATACAGAATTTTTGGAAAAAGGACAAGTCACACCCCAAGAATTTGAACATCGAGTGATGCAATTATTGCACCAAATTACACAATCAAATTCGGAGTTAAGAAGTCAGAATAATTGTACTTCTATATCTATGGAATAGTATCCAATGCTTGGGTGTTTTTAACGCAGAGGATCGCGGAGTTAGCGCAAAGGTACGCAGAGTTATTTTAGGGATTATTCGCAGGATGAAAAGTAAGAAAGTGTTAGTAATTGATAATGAAGAATATATTCAAGAAGTTGCGAAGGTTTGTTTAGAAACAGTTGCAGGGTGGCAAGTGTTGACAGCAGGTTCTGGGAAAGAAGGTATCAGCAAAGCTGAGAACTATCAACCAGATGCAATTCTGTTAGATGTGATGATGCCAGATATGGATGGACTGACTACTTTTGAGAAACTAAAAGAAAATCAAATAACTAAAGCGATTCCGGTAATTTTATTAACTGCAAAGATCCAAGCTTCTGATCGTCGCCGTTATGCTCAGTTGGGTATCAAGGCAGCGATCGCTAAACCGTTTAATCCTTTAGAGTTAGCTCCTCAGGTAGCGTCAGCTTTGGGTTGGAACCTGTAAAAATTATATAGCATTCATAATTCATAATTTCTTATTCATAATTTATCATTCGTAAATTTTGAACATCTTCACAAGTTCCTCATATTCTTTTCCTACTCTGAAAGTAGAGACAACTATTACAAGTCTCGAACTCGTGCTACTGCTGCTGAAGTTGGCACTAATTAAAAAAATCTTGAGAGATTCATTAAAAGTTTTTTAAAAATTCAGGAGAAGATTCTATGACTAACAAAACAAATAAAGGTGGAATTTGGCAACGAATTATAGAAATTCCTCAAAAAGTTGTTCATTACATATACGGTGGATTTGTAAGAATTTTTGCTCCTAGAGATGACAATTATCCAGAAACAGGTGTACAACCATTTGAGGGAGAAGTTGATAAGGGAAAACATTAGGAATTTGTTGTTAGTTGTTAGTTATTAGTTATTGGTTGTTTGGAATAATTAATATCTAATCAAAAATCAATAACTAAGTTTTATGACTGTAGGGTGCGTTAGGCTGAAGCTATGGCACTCTACTTAATATTTACTAATTAAGATTTACTTTATAAATAGTTCCTTAATGTCTTTTACCTGCTCCTAAATACAGTTCCCCTACTTTAGGGTCATTCAATAATTCTTGACCAGGGCCTGTAATTGCATCGCGTCCAGATTCGAGTACGCAACCCCGGTGGGCCATTTCTAAGGCTTTGCGAGCGTTTTGTTCTACTAAAACTATAGCTGTACCTCCCCGGTTAATTTCTTGAATTTGTTCAAATACCTGAGTGACTAAAATCGGAGATAGGGCGGCGGAAGGCTCATCTAAAAGCAGTAGACTGGGTTCTAACATCAAGGCTTTGCCCATTGCTAACATCTGACGTTCGCCACCGGAGAGTGTACCAGCACGTTGACGACGGCGATCGCGTAGCCTGGGAAACATGGCAAATATTTTGTCTTTGAGTGGTTGAAGAGAAACATCACGAACAAAAGCGCCCATTTCTAAATTTTCTTCTACTGTTAAGGAAGGAAAAACATTGGCGATTTGCGGTACGTAACACATCCCTCGCTGCACGATTTGGTTCGATTTTAATCCGGTGATGTTTTCTCCTTTAAAAGTGATTTTGCCTGTATGGGGTGTCAACAACCCAAAAATGGTTTTTGCTAAAGTCGATTTACCTGCACCGTTGGGGCCAATCACCGTCACTAATTCCCCAGGAGAAACGCAGAAATTTACACCTTGTAGAATATCAACATCTTTAATATATCCAGCATGGACATTATTAACTTCTAGTAAGTAGTCAGTAGTCATTAGTTAGTAGTTAGTGGTTAGTGGTTGGTGGGTAGAGACGCGAGGAACATCGCGTCTGTACATTAGTGGTTGGTGGTTGGTGGTTAATAATATTTAGTCAATAGTCAAGTCAAAAATAACTATTGACTCTTGACTATTGACTATTGACTACATTGGCGTTTTTTGCAACTCAGGTCTTTCTTCTGGGACGATCGCACCTTCTACTGGGCAAACTTGGATACATATGCCGCAGTCAATACAAGTAGCGAAGTCAATCCAGAACCAATCAGTACCTTTGATATTTTTGCCTGGCCCATCATGGATACAAGCAACTGGACAGGCATCTACGCAATCTGCAACACCTTCACAGACGTCTGTAACAATCGTATGTGGCATAGTTCCCCTCTTTCGGATCAAAATTGCTGTACTGAGTACAACTGTTTTCTAGACTAACAACAATCAGTTGTAAAAAGGGAACAGGGAACAGCTTTAAGCCTCAACGCCAAAGCTTTAAAACTCAACAACCAAGCTTCAAGACTCAACAACCAAGCTTCAAGACTCAACGACCAAGCTTTAAAACTCAACAACCAAGCTTTAAAACTCAATAACCAAGCTTCAAGACTCAATAACCAAGCTTTAAAACTCAACACTCAAGCTTCAAACTTCAACAATCTCGATAAGTCTTAGGTGTGACTCCTGTTATTTTACGAAATTGCTGTGTAAAGTGGCTCTGACTGTTGAAGCCGCACTGGAATGCAATCTCTGAAATTGAATTATTGCGCTGTTTTAACAACTTCTTTGCGCGTTCAACTCGCTGCTGCTACATATTGCCAAGGAGTTATCCCCATTGACTGCTTAAAGAGACTAGCAAAGTAGCATTGGCTAAAGTCTGCTATTTCAGCGAGATCCGCTAAATCAATATCTTGTTCAAGATGGGTATTGATATATTCCAGTACCCGTTTAAGCCTGACTTCACCCAATCCTGCCTCATACTTGTGTAACTTGAGAGGGCGTGAAGTATAATTTCTAAGCAGATGAATTGCTAACAAGTTTGCTAAAGAATCTAAATACAATCTGCTTCCCCATCTAGTTTGCTGGATTTCAGTGTGAATAGACTGGACAACAAATCCTATTTGCAAATCGCGTGTTTTTATAACACTAAGAAGTTCAACTTGCTCAGAGTGAGGGCAATTTGCTTCCAACGACATTCGACTTAGAAAAGTTGGATCGATGATCAATGCCAAAACTTCATCAGTTGTTTCACAAGCTCCAAAAAAAGGAGCTTTAGCCGGAATCAGAAGTAGCTCCCCTTGCAATAGAGATCCGTCATACTCTTGCCCACCGATGCGGAAAACTTGGCGTGTCACATTCCCCAGTTCAAAAACCAGTAGATGGTCACTCAATCCACCCGATACTTCACACTCTTCAGACAGCTGAAACTGAATCTCCCTCTAGGCTCGTAACCCAAAGTAAGTAAGAACTAATTCCGTCGTACCATTGTTGATTATTTCGTGTATTTCTGTTGCTTCTACAGCTACACAAGTTCCTGGTAATAAGGAATATTCTTGATTGTTGATGCGGATGATCCCTGTACCAGCCTCAACAAAAAATACTTCACACATATCATTGTGTGCGTGTGCTGAGGCTGTTTGTCCGGGGGCAAAACGTGCTTGGGAAAAGTTGGTTAAACCAGGTAATTCACCAAGCCGCAACATTACTTGTTTCTTAATTTCCAGGTTATGAGAAACAGGCTCTTGTGGTATTTCGTTCAGGGATACAATTTTCATTCTGGTCTGAGGTCGTTAGATATTTCCACAATACCCCTAGTACCATCAATGCGTACTTTTTGACCATCCTGTAAAATCCAAGTAGCATTACGTACATCCATAATTGCTGGGATGCCATACTCACGAGCTAAGATAGCTCCGTGGGAAAGCCTACCACCAGCTTCGGAAATCAATCCTCCTGCTCTCACTAGTAGAGGAGCCCAACCAGAATCTGTATAAGGAACTACTAAAATTATTTCCTTGTCAATGTCTGGAATTGATTGTAAATTTCGCAACACCTTCACCCTTCCTACTGCTTGTCCGGGACTGGCGGGGATACCTTGTAATGTGTGATCGGCAGACAGAGGAGCAATTCGCACAGGTAAAGCCGGAGCTGTATTGCCGTAAACTAACAGTGGCACTGGATTGATTTGAGCGTGTTCTGCAAGTTGCGATCGCCTCAATTTAATAATCTCAGGTAACTGCTCAACCAAATCTGTGTCAATCCCCTCAATCAAACGCCGAATTTCTGCAAATTCCAAAAAAAAGATATCTCCAGTTTCGCTCAACAAATTTGAGTTCACCCAAATCTGTGCCAATGCCACAAACGACCACCGCAAATGAGCTAATAATTGAGAATAAACTTCTGTGACTCGCCCTTTCAAATTCACACGCTGTTGGACGAAACCTTTGTTTCTCTTCACTTGGCGTTGTTGACGTTGAGGCGGTTCATTTCCCTGCATGAACTGCAACAATAACTGCTTGACTGCTTGGGGTTCTTCCTTCCAAGTAGGAACAGCAATATCAGTCCCTACTTCACTTAAATAACCATAACGTTGCAGCAATTGGTCAAACTCAGCCAGAATAGCTTGTCCTGACTCAGACTGGGACATCTCCTCAAACACAGTATTTGGCTTGAAGCGTGGGAATTGCTGCTTGGCTTTGGCGGCTAATTGTTGCAGCGATCGCAATGCTGCTACTTCTGGTGTGAGACTGTTATCTAATTTGCTATCTTTGACTTTAAATATAGCTTGGCGCATGGCTGCACTCAAGGGAGCCATAATACTGTAGAAGGTGGCATGGTGCAGCAAATCTAAAATATAGTCAATTCTTGCTAGCAGTTGTGGCGGATCTAGTTCCTCAGGTGATTCTGAAGACAAGCGCGATAAACCAGGGGCAAAATGCTTACGATAATCCCGCTTGAACTCCCTCTCTAACCATACCTCCCGCATTAACAACCGCAGCAGTCCGGGCAAATTTTCCCAGGTAGAGTTTAACGGTGGTTTGCTTAATTTTTCTCCCCTCGTTAAAAACTCGAGACTTTCTGGCGGTAGTCCCATACGCCGGAATATCTGTCCTAAGAGAGTGGCATTAAAATAAGCATGAGAATAATGCAATGTCGCTGTTTCATTAAAATTTAATCCCACAGCTTTTTCACCCAAGACAAGAGCAAAAATTGCTCCCCACACACCACAAGTTAAAGGACGATTAATCGACCATGTTAAAGGGCGAATTAACCCAGGAATAACTTCGGCGGCGATTTTGCGTGTCCAGATTGGCAATAAGGTACTAATTGGACGAGTTTGCAGTACCCACAGAGTTTGGCCGTCGTAACTCCATTCAATATCTTGAGGAACGCCGTGATAACGGTCTTCTAGACGTCGAGCTAAGTATGCTACTTGTTTAATTAATGCTGCTGGTACTCGTCCTTGTCCTTCCAGTTGAATCAGTGCCAAATTTTCTGTATCGACAACAAAAGCACGATATTGTTCTGGTGTCACCCGTCCAGATACAACTTGAACAGCGCTTCCTGGTAAAGCTTCAATTACAACTGCATCCTGTTCTTGCGTCATCGGATCGCGACTAAAGGCCACGCCAGAATACACTGATTGGACTTGTTGCTGAACTAGTACTGCGATCGCTGTATCTGTAACATTGCGATCGCGTCGGTATTGAACTGCTAGGGGTTCGTTGTAGGAAGCTTGGACTTTAGCGATCGCATTTTCCAAACCTTCTTTGGTGGTAACATTTAAAACAGTTTCGTACTGTCCTGCACCAGAAGCTTGTTCTGAGTCTTCACCAATCGCTGAAGAACGTACCACCAAAGGACATAATTCTGATGGTTGCAAGAAGTTAATCAACTGTTGGGGATCTTCATAAGGCATTAATACCCATCCCTTAGGCACAGGATAACCCCAGCGCTTGATTTGAGATAATTTTGCTGCCTTATTCCCCACAATTGCAGCATCTAATTCATCGTCTAGGGAAAGAATACTTTGATCGCCGCGTAAAAATTGCAATACTGCTTGGGAATCGGGTTTTGCATCTTGAGGTGGAAGATTCAAGTCATCAGGTATTTGTTTATAAATCCAGGCTAGTAAAGCAGCTAACCCAGCAGCAGCGATGATCATGAATGAATCTTCCATATGCAAAATTCCCACAATGATCGGAACCATAATCAGAACTACGTATTTTGCTAATCGGCGATCGCGCAAAATCGTAAAGCTGACACCTGTCACTAAAAATATAAATCCTGCTGCGAGTGGATCATGTACTGTAAATCCCCAGACAACGTTTGTAGTACCTGCACCTCTACCCATGCAGTATCTGCCCATAACCAGAGCAATTAAAGCTACCAATTCCCAAGCCGAACCATCTGGGAAATAAGCACGAGCAATCAAAACAGCAGCAATTCCCTTGGCAGCTTCAGATAAAACTGCCAAAATTCCTACAAATGTGCCACCGTGGTAAAAAGCAGCCGATACTCCTATATTGCCGGTACCGACTTCCGCCAATTGCCGCCCTGTCAGAGTTTGCGTAATCCAGGCAATTAACGGTAATGCACCCAGTAATGGGCAGACAACAACAATAACTAAGACACCCCAGAGTTCAAGCATTTTGGATTTTGGATTTTAGATTCCTCTTCAAATCTAAAATCTCAAATGTCAAAATTTTAGTATATGTCAGGACTTTTTCTTAATACTTCATGAAGGCAGGGGGTAGGAGGCAGAGGGTAGTCACGATGAAACTAGTTTCACTGCCATGCATGAAAAACCTCACCCCGTCAAGAGAGGACACGCCTCTTTTTACCAAGGAGAGGGGAAAGGGGTGAGGTTGCTTTCAAGCTAGAAGGCAGAGGATTTTAAAGATCATAAACAAAAAACGCCCCCCAACAGCCGTAAATAATTGCAAAGTGAAGACTTATAGCTTTCGTTGGCGAGGCGAGTGTTACCCAAGGGATAGAACCGAATAACTATTCAAGTTGTCAGTTGTACAAATGGATATTCCACTTTGTGTCTTACTGTCTTGGTGGTTCAAAAATGTAGTCACTAACACCCTTCGGGTTCGCCACTTTGCCAACCCTTACGGGAAGTCGCTCCGCATCTAGGTGACGGAAACCGGAGCCACTGCGGTGGACTCCTTTCCCGGCATAAAGAAAGAGGCGTCACCTGGCGTCCAAGACGGCAAGTGGACTCACTAAGACACTAAGACTCTAAGGAAAAAATTAAATTGATTTAGCTGAATAAATATACTCTATTGGCCTAATTCTTGTGCCGCTACTGAAATTAATTTACTGCATAGGCTGCTTGTAGTGCCCAAATAATCAGACCTGCGATCGCTCCCAAAAGTACTACGGTGGAAATAGTGACTACTTTCGGGGAGTCTGCTCCATCAAATTTCATAATTCCTCGATTTAAATCGGACATGGCTTTGTAATCCTCCTTATATTACAGGTCTGGTTTTCCCGTCTCGATTGTAATCTTTCCGTTTGCAACTGATATGAGATTCTTAACTAATATTTTGTTTAAGCTTTGTAAATTTAGCATCACCAATATTACTTATATCAAAAGAAATACTAGGAATTTTTATACAAAAATTTACTTAATATTTAAAACTAAAAAGTATAAGTTATAACAATAATCACATTGTTGTTTGTTGCTAAAACATGGTTATTTCTGCCAAATAATAAACATCAGCACTGTACTAATTCATTTCTAAGGCATTTACAGGTGAAAGAAACATTAGTAATTATTTTAACTTTGGTGTTAGGTTTGTTTGTGGCTATAGAAATAGCGATGCGATCGCTTTTTGGTTTTGGCAATCCCTTAACTTACATTGCGGACGAGCAAATTGGCTATTTACTAGCTCCCAACCAGCGCACCCGTCGTTATGGCAATCGCATTGAAATTAATCAATACTCTATGCGAAGTGAAGCAATCGAACAGACGCCTTCTTCTACGCTGCGGGTATTGTTGTTAGGAGATTCAATTGCTAACGGTGGTTGGTGGACAGCTCAGAATAATACTATTTCTAGCCTGATTCAAGGTTCTTTAAGAGCAACAAATCCTAGTAATTACCAACAAATTCAAGTATTAAATGCTTCAGCTAATTCTTGGGGACCCAGAAATGAATTAGCATATTTAGAGAAATTTGGTAGTTTTAATGCTCAGGTAGTAGTATTAATAATTAATACAGATGATTTATTTGCTACTGCTCCGACATCTTTACCAGTGGGACGCGATCGCAACTATCCAGATCGCAAACCCCCTTTAGCATTAGTGGAGGTGTTGCGAAATTATATTTTTAAGCCCCAGCCAATACCAGAATTAGCAGCAATACATAAAGAAGGTGGCGATCGCGTTGGTAGAAATTTGGAAGCTATTGGGAAAATTCAAGCATTAACGCGTCAAAGCAATAGCCAATTTCTACTTGTCATGACTCCCTTATTGCGCGAAATTGGCTCACCAGGTTCTCGCGATTATGAAGTTAAAGCACGTCAACGTCTTAGTGAATTTACCAAAACCCAGCAAATTGCATATATAGATTTTCTACCGAAATTCAATACTACCAAAAACCCAAAAACTCTATATCACGACCACATCCATCTCAATCTACAAGGAAATCAAATCGTGAGTGAGGTAATTAAGCAAAAGCTAATTGATATTTTGAAATTTTAAGAATCATGAATTATAAATTATGAATTATGAAGTAGGAGGGGAAAGTTATCAGTTATTAAATCTAATGGCTTATTGTTCACTGTTAACTGTCAACTGTTAACTAATTTGTAAAATGGTATGCATATTTCCATTAAGCAAGTGTGTCATGAGCGAAAAACTCAAGCAAAATAATAGAACAAGATATAGCAACAAGAATTTCAGTTGCTATCAACTCAATACTTGTGTGGTTTGGATGGAGTGAAACTCAAAGCTCAACTTGCTCACTTGTAAATATTGCGAGGTGGATAATATGGACTTTAATATGCTCCTAAGCCGATATGAAACAGGAGAACGGGATTTTGTCGGTATAAATCTCCATAAAGTAAACCTTCGTGAAGTAGATTTGAGTGGGGCAAATTTTTGTGGAGCAGATTTGAGTGGAGCAGATCTCAGCCAAGCTAATTTAAGCGGGTGTAACTTTAGTCGAGCAAATCTGACGGATGCAGATTTAACCAGAGCAGATTTGAACGGTGCAAATTTGAGCGAGATCAACTTGATTGGAGCAGACTTAATTAATGCTAACCTCGAGGGAACTAATTTAAGTCGTGCAGATTTGCGAGGTGCAAATTTAATTAGAGCTAACTTAACGAAGGCAAATTTGAGTGAAGCAGAATTGAGTGGTGCGGATTTAAGCGGAGCTAATCTTAATCAAGCAAATCTGATTGAAACAAACTTGAATGAAGCAGAACTCAATGGTGTTAATATAACCGGAGCAACCATAACTGAAAGAGAAATGAGTGGGGTAATTATGCACACTGGTTTGTCCCATAAATGGATAACTTGGGCTGGTGGTTGCTGAGGGCTTTATTTTTGTCTAAGTCCTGCTAATAATAATCATGCGATCGCTCTAATGGATAATGGTTCCATATATTAATTCGGCAAGCAACTACACAATAACTACTAACTTTCATCATGAAATTCCGGAAATAGATTGTTGTTTGTAGAATTATCTAGTGATGAAGTGAGGATGTTTACACAAAAACCGGGTTTTAATCATAGAATTAAAACCCGATTTCTTGACTGAGGTTACAAAATTCAAACTAGCTTATTGAGTTTCCATCCACGCAATACACTTTTGCATTTGCTCTTTCATAGTTTCTGCATCTGTGTGATACCTCCGACCATGACCTGGAAGCACCCACTCAAAAGTATAATTAGCCAACTTCCGCATAGACTGAATTAGTTCTGACCAAGAGTACCAACAATAATTACGGAAGGCTATTAGCTGCTGAAGTTCATCATCCCAAGCGAGATGATCTCCAGTAAAGAGAAATTTATGTTTGTAAAGCAGCACAGTATGTCCTTTACTGTGACCGGGAACTGGGATAATCAATAAATCAGGAGCAAGCTGAAAAGGTTCCGAACCAGCCAATTGAATTTCGACATCACGAGTATCCTGATTGATATCATCTTTGTGCAAAATACGTTGACAGCCAAAATGCTCTGCATACTTTTGATGATCTGCTACATCATCCATGTGAGTTAGGTACATATAACGTATTCCCCCCATTTCTTCTAAACGCTTGACTAAAGGCGGTGTAAAGCGAGGAGAATCTATTAAAACATTACCTTCTGATCGTTGAATAAAGTAGCCAGCTCCACCATAGGATTTTTCCGAATGGTAGCCACAATCATAGACATTTTCTTCTACAGGAATCGGAAAGCTTAGCTGAACAATTTTGATATCTTGAGGCTTATCAACAGTACCAATTGAACTAGTAGGACAAGATAAAAGTGCTTGCAATGCTTTTAATCTTTCTTTGTTGTTTGTTGGTTGATGATAAACTGCCGACATGCCCTCAGCTTCAATAAATACCTCCGGAGCCATCCAACGGCAAGTGTCACAGTCGATACAAGTGGTATCGACATAAAAATCGCCACTGACATTTTGAGGGCGACGCAGATTTAAATGAGCCATATTAAACCTGTTAATTTTTAGAAACGGTAATTATGCTTGTATTACTACACTAGCAAATGCGACCTGGTGTTTTGAAATGCAAAGGATCGCAAAGGAGAACGCAATGGGGCGCAGAGTTTGACTAAAAGTTCGATCCTCAAGCAATTCATTATTTGCGTTATGCAGTTAGCATTTTATCTAGCGATCGCTCTCTAATTTTGGTTCAAAGCTGTGTGATCTTTAGTCTTCATCTCAAAGTTTAAACTAAATATCAAGAATCACCATTGCCCTCCAACCATCACTGATTTTTTCTACTTGAAACTGATGTAAAGTGACAGCTTTCACATCTACTAACTGTTGATGGCGTTGAGGGTCAAGTTTTTCTCCTTGGAGTACAGCACTCAGGTGATAGTTACCGTCTTTCTCCTCAAAATTAATTTGCTGTGTTCGTAACAAAAGTTGTTCGCTGTCTTTGTAATAAATTAGTTCTTGCAGAAAATTAAATAGTAAGAGATCTAATTCATCATTATCCAAGCTGATATTTCGCGTTTCTTTTGGTTCTATCGAATCCAAATTTTCAATCATAGTATTAATTGTGGCATTACCTGCTGCTTTAAAAAGCTTTTGCAAATCTTCTCCCCAAGCACAAAAGGCAGTATCAGCAGTGGCAATATCTTCCAAAAATTCGTAACGCATAAATTTCTCAATCTTAATTTTCTCTGTGTTCTCTATGTTCTCTACAGTTTATTCAATATTATTTATATACAAAAGTAGTATTTCATTGTTCACATAATTTTAATCTATTGATAATTTCTGATTTAATCAATCTTAAGTCTTTACCAATAAAAACTAATTCCGTTGCTGTTTGTGGAAATAACTCTAATTCCCAACGTCCAGCTACAAAATTAAACAAATAAACGCCTTCTAAAAACTTGATAAATCCTTTGGCGCGATAAATTTCAGTTCCTAAACTATCAGCAAATTCTTCAAAGCACTGGCGATTAAAATTAGCAGAAGAGTTATAACTAAATGATTCAAATTCTGGTTGATGGACGTGGTGTGGTGGTGCTTGTACTTTTTCGTGACTTATACCAAATAGCAACTCTGCATCTACTTTACCCCGTACAGTATGTACAATCGCAGCAGTTCCATTAATAGAATTTAACTTTCTCTCAATTGTTTGCAATTCAGTTTCAGAAACTAAATCAACCTTGTTTAAAAGAATAGTGTCCGCAGCTTCAATTTGAATTCGCGTTGTGTGACCAATGGAGGGATATTTAATCATGGCATCGGCATCAATAACTGTAATCACTCCATCCAGCCTTACTCTGTGTAAACTTTCTTGAATATCAAAAACTAAAGCATCCGGTTCTGCGACTCCGGTTGTTTCCACGACGATGTAATCGGGATCAACATTATCTATGATTTCATTCACGGCGGCTTCAAATTCACCTAGTAGCGAACAGCAAACACAACCACCACCCAAATCTGCCATTTG
This sequence comes from Fischerella sp. JS2, assembly GCF_032393985.1. Lineage (NCBI taxonomy): Bacteria > Bacillati > Cyanobacteriota > Cyanophyceae > Nostocales > Hapalosiphonaceae > Fischerella > Fischerella sp. JS2. The sequence goes on along the minus strand of NZ_CP135918.1, from coordinate 6,372,287 downwards.
AACGTTTTTACCTTGAATGATTTTGGTATCGATCGCTATTTCGCCAAATTCGTTCATCAAAATGGCAATCTTTTTGGGGAAAGTGTCAAGGATATGACGCAGCAGTGTTGTTTTGCCGCTTCCCAACGGCCCGGTAATTACTGTTAATGGTGTACGTACTGCCATAAGAATCCAAAATCAAAAATCTGAACTTACGTTTAAGTTGTACTAACTAATAGAATTCTTGCAAGAAAACTGTTTTATGGTAGAAACGACCACAGACGAATACAGATAAATTATCGGTGTACATCTGTGTTTATCTGTGTTCGATTTCCAAAAGATAATATTTGTCATAGTTCAAATTCACATTAGGTTTAATTAGCATTACCCCTTGATATTCCCAATCGGTGTTAACCTGACTACCCGCTTGCTAATCCCTGCTAACTCAGCCGCTTCAATGACATCATCAATATCTTTGTAGGCTCCACCTGCTTCTTCTGCTAATCCTGAATAGGAGGTACTGCGGACATAAATACCCCGACTTTCCATCTCTTTTTTAAGTTTTTCGCCGCGATAGATTTTTCGTGCTTTCGCTCGACTCATCGTCCGTCCGCTACCGTGAGCTGTGCTAAAGAAAGTTTGGTCGCCACTGGGTACACCTACTAATAAATAAGAGCCAGTTTCCATACTGCCGCCAATAATCACCGGCTGACCAATATTTTTATACCGCTCAGGTACATCTCCCATCCCAGGAGCAAAAGCACGAGTTGCACCTTTACGGTGGACAAGGAGCGATCGCTCTTGGCCATCAATAATATGACGCTCTAGTTTAGCGGTATTGTGAGCGACATCATAAACCATATGCATACCTAAATTTTGGGGCGATCGTCCTAAAATTTCCGAGAACACTTCCCGAATCCGGTGCAAAATCACTTGACGATTAGCAAACGACATATTAATGCCGCATTTCATCGCCGCAAAATAAGCTTGACCTTCAGGAGAGTTAAAAGGCGCACAAGCTAATTCTCGATCCAAAATTTTGATCCCGTACTTACTTTCCATTACCTTCAGGAAAGTTTGCAGATAGTCAGTTGCTACCTGATGACCAAATCCCCGACTTCCACAGTGAAACATCACCACCACTTGATTAGGAATAGTAATTCCCAAACTCCGTGCTAATTCCTGGTCATAAATATTCTCTGGTCGAGCAACTTGAATTTCCAAATAGTGGTTCCCAGACCCCAAAGTACCGATTTGGTTGAAACCTCTATCAATCGCTTTTTCACTGATTTTGCTAGCATCAGCACCCTGAATACACCCGTTTTCTTCTACCAATTCCAAGTCTTCTTCCCAACCGTAACCATTACGGATGCACCATTGCGTGCCTTCTTCCACCACTTTCCGAAACTCATTGCGGGAAAGTTTCACAAACCCAGTGCTTCCTACCCCAGCAGGAACCCTTTCGTACAGTCTATCTACTAATTTTTTAATATATGGTTTAACTTGATCATAAGTTAGATTTGTTACCATCAAGCGCATACCACAATTAATATCAAAACCGATACCACCAGGAGAAATCACACCACCTGCTTCTACATCCATCGCCGCCACACCACCAATCGGGAAACCATAACCAAAGTGTCCGTCAGGCATACACAAAGCGTACTTAGTTATGCCTGGAAGTGTAGCCACATTAGTAACTTGGTCATAAACAGCGTCGTCCAATTGCTGAATTAATTTTTCTGTTCCATAGATCCGCGCCGGAACACGCATTCCCTGTTTGTAGGAAACTGGAATTTCCCAGATAGTGTCAGAAATTCTTTTTAAATCTTCAATCATTACCATATACAGCACTCCCGCGCTTTGTTCGGTGTTTGCTTTAGTAAAGGTCATTGCCACAAAATCCCATTGGTTCGTGGCGGGAGTCTCAAAATATGCTGATAAACTTTTGCATATATAGATTCGAGGATAAAGTTTCTATTGAATTGAAACCTCTGTCTAGAGAAATGTGTGACATACTGCCGTTAGCTAAAATACAAGCAAGCTGATGCCTAATCAACAAATTTCAGCCACTCAAGCAAGTAGTAATCTAGTTCCAGTCGCCAGCAAATCTCCTGTATTATCAAGTAACAAAACTAACTATCAAACTTTTGTAGAACTATAGCTTTATTGGTGTGCATCTGGGTTTATCCGTGTTCTTTTGTTTTCGTTCACCTATGTATCCTATGGAAAGCTTATAAGCATGTCTACGTTTTTTCCCTGTGCTACACCTAACTGCAAACCGCTATATATTAAAACCACAAGAAAATTTATATTTATAAATCGAACACCGATGCACACCGATACACACGGATGGATTTTTCATTTGGATTTTATCTACTCTGCGTCCCTCTAGGTTGAAAAACACTAAAGTCAACTTTATCGGTGTGCATCTGTGTTCATCCGTGTTCGCTTTTTCCCCAAAAATTTTATGCACTACAACCAATATGCAATACGAACAACAATACAAACAAGAAGTAATAGATTTCTTTAACAGCAGAACAAGTTACGACAACGATTACACCATTCGTCGCACTCTGCCTTTACTAGAGTTAGTTCACCTACAAAAGGGACAAAAAGTATTAGATATAGCAACTGGCACGGGTATAATTGCCATTGCTGCTGCCCAAATTATTGGCTCGGAAGGAAAAGTAATTGGAGTTGATTTTTCTTTAGGAATGCTTGAGCAAGCACAACAAAAAATTGAAGAATTAGGCTTGCAAAATATTGAGTTAATAGAAGCAGATGCAGAAGATATCGACTTTAAAGATGAAAGCTTTGATATCATTCTTTGTTCTACAGCAATCGTTTACTTTACAGATATTCCTGCTGCTTTACACAAATGGTATCGTTTTCTGAAACAAGGTGGCATTGTAGGCTTTTCTGCTTGCTCTCAAGAATCATGTGAAGCACCACTCATCATTGAAGTTTGTGCCAAACATGGTATTACAATGACAAACATTAATGAGCCAACAGGAACTCCCCAGAAGTGTCAAAATTTGCTCCAAGAAGCTGGTTTTAAAGATATTAAAGTCAAAAGCGAACAATTTGGTTTTTACCGTAGTATTGAGCAAGCTCAAGAATGGAATGGACTATGGTTTCACCCTAGAGAAAATCCCTTATTACAGCTTTCTGCGGAGCAAATGCAAGAATTACAAGCAGAGTATCGTCAACAAATAGAAGCAATGGCAACAGAACAAGGTGTTTGGTATGAAAATATGACTATTTTCGCAACTGGCCGTAAATGATTAATTAATGATTAATTGGGTTAACACTATAAATATTGCGCCAATTAATGCATGTTTTGACATCATAATTAATTTCAAAAAAACAGTCAACAACTTTATTTTTTATTTAAAAATTTCCAGAATATATACATATTTCATAGCCAAAGATTAGAAATAGAGAACTACTTTTGACAGATGTAGGTTATACCTTTAGACATATGAATGTCCGATAACAGATACCTAAATTAGGGTACTAAGGTTATCGCTCTCCTGATTTTGTAAGTGAGGCTGAGAGGATATCTAAGAAGTCAAATTTTAATCGCAATTGATGCTAAGAAATTGCAGCCCTACACTTTTCAGATATCCTTACAATCCCAGCAATTACCATGAATTAATTTCCAGGAGGAACTCATGATTATTTCTGATCTGAATCACATCGAATCTGCTGACTCTAGTCAAATTATTGGTGGTCACTACGGAGGCAGATACTACGGAGGTAAAAAATACTACGGAGGATACTACGGTTACAAAGGCAGAGGATACAAACACTACGGCTGTTGCAAGTACTAAATACTGACAACTTGCACTAGTTTGTAATATCAGGATGCGAAACCTCCTCGTTACCAGGTTCAACCTGGTAACGACAATAGCTTACATGATTTTGTAAGTGAGGTTAAGAGGATTTCTAAGAAGTCAAAGTTTAATCAAAATTGGTATTAAAAAATTGTAGCCCTGCACTTTTCAGATATCTTTGCAATCACAGCAATTATCATGAATTAATTTCCAGGAGGAACTCATGATTATTTTTGATTTGAATCACATCGAATCTGTTGACTCTAGTCAAATTTTTGGTGGTCAAGACAAAAAATTTAAAGACAAAGACAAAGACGAAGACAAATACAAAAAGAAATACAAATGCTATAAGTGCTACGATTGTTACAAAGACTAAAGACTGACAACTTGCACTAGTTTGTAGTACCAGGATGGGAAGCCCTCAAACCCTCGTTACCAGGTTGAACCTGGTAACGAAAATAATTTGTATAATTTATTTTTATTTTTATAAACAAAATTAATGGATAATTGTATTAGTGTCAGCCCTATTAACATCTCGCTAGAGGATTCAAGATGAGTATTTTACGTCAAATGGCGTTGAGTGCTTTTTTTGCTCTTTTCTTAGCAGCTATTCTTGGTGTTGTTAAGAATCAACCTTCTTTAACAGCTTCGGCTGGTATAGCTGCTGGTGTGTGTGGACGCGCTCTTTCTGCTATTAAATAATTTAAAAAACCGGGTTTTTTGAAAAACCCGGTTTAATTCCAGTCAGTTAACTCTCACATCAAATGCAACTGCCTAAGTACGAAATTAACTGCATGATGGGTAAGAGGAAGACTATCAATTACCATACCCAAACACAAAAGCATCATGTAAGAAATGGAATAGAGAAATAATCCTCTTGCTAAATTCCGATCGCTTGGATCACGCAACAATTGCCAAGCTTTGTAAATGAATACTCCGCCTAAATATAGCGCGATCGCACCATAAACTAATCCTGTTTGCTGCAAGGGATAAACTAGCATTAGTGTGGCTACGACTGTGATCAGGGTGTACCACCAAATCTGTCGCACTGTCGCTGGATTACCTGCAACTACTGGTAGCATTGGTACACCAACTTTTGCGTAATCATCCCGAATCATCAAGGCTAAAGCCCAGAAGTGGGGCGGTGTCCACAAAAAGACTATTGTAAATAATAACCATGCTGTCCAGCTAAGATTACCAGTAACAGCCGCCCAACCTACCAGTGTGGGAATTGCTCCTGCTGCCCCACCAATGACGATATTGAGGGTGCTATGACGCTTTAGCCAATGAGTATAAACTAACACATAAAAACCTATACCAGCCATTGCTAGTAAGGCAGCTAGCAAGTTGGCGAATACTGACAATAGGCTAAAGGAAATAACAGCAAGAGCGATCGCAAAAATCAGAGCATCACGCGACTGTATTCTACCAGAAGGGATGGGACGATGACGGGTACGCTCCATCTCATAATCTATATCTCGGTCATAAATACAGTTAATTGTCTGGGCGCTAGCAGCAGCTAAAGTGCCACCAGAGAGAGTGACTAACAATAGCATCGGGTCTACTTGTCCCTTTGCTGCGATCCACATACTGCCAGCTGTTGTAATTAAGAGTAACGGGATAATCCTGGGTTTGGTTAGCTGGTAGTAACTTTGCAGAACCTGTAAAAACGATTCATGCTGCTTCGAGACATTAGTCTCAATCATCTTGGCACTATTTCCTTAATCTTGAATAATTTGTATGCTGCCGCCATGAGTATCAGTTATCAGTTGTCAGTTATCAGTGATCAAAAACTGTTAACTGTTAACTGATTTAATTTGGAATTGGATTGGCAGTCTCGGTGTTGGATTCAGCATTAATACTGCGGGTTGTTCCCCAATCACGTAAAGAAAGAACAGTGAACACCACTAAAATACCTAGCAAGGTCGCTCCTATAGCTTGGTGAGATACTGTTAATGGCTCAACTTGCAGATGTAACCTGAAAGTGGCAAATCCCACAATTAATTGTAAAATCAATAACCCGCCAGCCATATTTGCGAGTTTGCGTAGGGCTGGGTGGAGTGCTGGTGTACGCCAAGCCGTGAAAACCAGTGTCAATATTGCCACAGTTGGCGGAATCAAGCCAAAAATGTGGCTGTACATCACATCACAAAGTTGATAACCCGCAAAACATTGGTGTAGTGCCCAGCGAGAACCGACTAAAGCACCGAGAAGACTCTGGACATAAACCAAAATAGTGGCGGTTAAACCTACCCAAGGCAACTTACCAACAGTTCCGGTAGCTTGGTAGGGAGTGAGTGCAGTACCGATCGCTAGTAAAGTAGAGAAAAATACCAAAGCTGTTCCCAAGTGAGCGGTCACAATATCAAACCGCAACAGTTGCGTAACAGTAAGTCCACCTAACACGCCTTGGAAGATAATTAAAAACAGGGCGAATGTGGATGCCCAAGGTAGCCACTTGGGTAGACAGCGACGATTCCACCAAGATACACCCACAAGTGCGATCGCGCTGACTCCAATTAATGCTGCATCCAATCTATGAAACCATTCCAGAAACACCTGGAAATTCATTTGCTTGGTTGGTACTAGTTCACCATAGCATAAAGGCCAGTCTGGACAAGCCAATCCTGCATTCATGACGCGGGTAGCGCTGCCTATAGCCATTAACATCAAGGTGGCTACACACATTCTCCATACCCAGCGCCGAATTCGATCTTTGGGATTTTGCTGTTCTACTGCTGCTACATTTTGTTGTTCTAGGACAAATTCGCTCATGAAAGATACCCTTGAGTTGCTCTTCGTGAGCCACCAAATTCAAACGTTTGCTACTTGATTTTAGATTTGAGATTGCAGATTTTAGAGTTAATCCAGGCCAGCTTCTGAGGCTGGGGAATCTTGGATTATCGATGGAGGATTTTTAAATAATTGAAACTGGGCAATTGAAACCATTTCAAAATCCAAAATCCGTCTTGAAAAGCTTTGAGGTTCCCTCCGGGACGCTGCTTTGTAGACGCCCGCTTTCTCGGCTTCAAGGTAGAGTACGCCGGAAGTCCCTAGCTCAAACTTTTCGCAAAATCTAAAATCCACACCTCCACCCTAGCTTATGGAAACTGGGGTAAAAGTTCGGCTCTCACTTATACTGTGAAGCACCTTCTTTACTTTGTGCCTAAGCTTTAGGTATTTTTCAAGTTGTAGGCAATAGACTGCTGGAGATACTTCTAGCTTTAGGAAAGTTTTCTGGTCATTGGCATCCATCCTTCGGCATATCTAACCAATACATTCTGTTGAGGATCGAAAAATCAGCTTAAAAATTAATAATGATTTTACCTTCTGGGACTATATGTCCTATAGGCTGGACTACCGTAGTAAGTGAGCAGTTCTGTCCTAGTAGTAAAGTCGTTAACTTTATCAACCGTGAAAATTCCAAGTTCAATCTGGACATTACTTATCGGCATTGTGCTGACATTGGCCAGCCTCTGGTATGGTCAAAATCATGGCTTGTTGCCTACCCAAGCTTCCGATGAAGCTGTTTTAGTGGATGCTCTGTTCAATGCAATGATGACCGTGTCCACGGGTATATTTTTAATTGTCGAAGGCGTTTTAATCTACACCGCCTTTAAATATCGCCGACGTGCAGGTGATAACGCAGATGGTCAGCCAGTGCATGGTAATGTACCACTAGAAATTCTCTGGACAGCGATCCCCGCGATTATTGTCATCGGTATCTCTGTCTACAGTTTCGATGTTTACAATGAAATGGGCGGCTTTGATCCCCATGCCATTCACGACGCACCCATAACACCCCAAGCGATGAAAATGCCAGGGGCAGCGATCGCAGCAACTTTGACCGATACACCTCCCAGTGATCAACTCAACCTCAATCAGCAAAAATCTGATGAGGCGATGCAAGATCCAGCCACTGCCGCAGTCCGCAATGCTGACCAAATTCCGCAGAAGCAGGACGCCCCTGGTGTCGGCAGTGTTGCTCCTACAATTGGTGCTAGTCGGGAAAAGCAAGGCAAACCACCCGAACTTGTGGTTAACGTCACAGGTTTACAGTATGCCTTCATTTTCACCTACCCAGACACAGGCATAACTTCTGGTGAATTGCACGTTCCTATCGGACGGGAAGTGAAACTAAATATGTCCGCAAATGATGTCATCCATGCTTTCTGGGTTCCGGAATTCCGCCTCAAGCAAGATGTGATCCCCGGTCGGCAAACAGAGGTTCGGTTTACACCGAAAACAGAGGGCAGTTATGCTGTAGTTTGTGCGGAACTGTGTGGGCCCTATCACGGTGCAATGAGGACACAAGTAATAGTAGAAAAACCAGAAGCATTTGAAAAGTGGGTACAAGAACAGCAGATTGCCAGTGCTGAAACTCTCAATCAGGCAGTTGCTGTCAACCCTGCGGAACTATCCCCAGCGCAGTATCTTGCCTCACACACTCAAGATATGAAAATTCAGCCAGAAATGTTACATCAATTGCACAACTAGTCATTAGTCATTGGTCATTAGTCATTAGTCATCAGTCATTAGTCATTAATCGTTAGCTTCTTCACAAAGAACAAATGAAAAATGACAAAGGACAAATGACAAATGACAAAGGACAAATGACAAAGGACAAATGACAATAGATTTTTATGACACAAGCACAAATACAACAAACAGCTAATATCCCAGCTCAGGCTGAGGAACCAGGGATCAGAAAATGGTGGGAATACTTTACCTTTAACACTGACCACAAAGTCATTGGTATTCAATACCTAGTCACCACCTTCATTTTCTACTGTATTGGTGGGGTGATGGCTGATTTAGTACGTACCGAACTACGAACCCCAGAAGTAGATTTTGTTACCCCTGAAGTCTACAACAGCTTGTTTACGCTGCACGCCACAATTATGATTTTCTTGTGGATTGTGCCTGCGGGTGCGGGTTTTGCTAACTATGTCATGCCCTTGATGATTGGGGCAAAAGATATGGCATTTCCTCGCCTCAATGCCTTGGCTTTTTGGATCATTCCCCCAGCCGGTTTAATGCTAATTGCCAGTTTAGCTGTAGGCGATGCCCCAGATGCAGGTTGGACTTCTTACCCTCCCTTGAGTTTGGTAACAGGTCAGGTGGGTGAGGGAATCTGGATTATGAGTGTCCTGCTGTTGGGTACATCCTCAATTTTGGGGGCGATTAATTTCCTCGTCACCCTCCTGAAAATGCGTACCCCTGGCATGGGATTCCATCAAATGCCCCTGTTCTGCTGGGCGATGTTGGCAACTTCAGCGTTGGTGTTGTTATCGACACCTGTGCTAGCAGCAGGGCTAATTTTGCTTGCCTTTGATTTATTTGTAGGCACGACATTTTTTAATCCTACAGGCGGTGGTGATCCAGTTGTTTACCAGCACATGTTCTGGTTCTACTCGCACCCTGCGGTTTACATTATGATTTTGCCCTTCTTTGGGGTGATTTCGGAAGTGATCCCCGTTCACTCTCGTAAACCCATTTTTGGTTATAAAGCGATCGCCTATTCTTCTTTGGCAATTAGCTTTCTGGGTTTAATTGTGTGGGCGCACCACATGTTCACCAGTGGTATTCCCGGTTGGTTACGGATGTTTTTCATGATCACGACGATGATCATTGCCGTACCTACGGGTATTAAAATTTTCAGTTGGCTAGGAACTATGTGGGGTGGCAAACTCCGCCTTAACACTGCCATGCTTTTTGCAATGGGCTTTGTAGGTACTTTTGTGATTGGTGGTATCAGTGGTGTTATGTTGGCAGCTGTGCCTTTTGATATCCACGTCCACGACACCTATTTCGTAGTCGCACACCTACATTACGTCCTGTTTGGTGGTAGTGTTTTGGGTATCTATGCCGCTTTCTACCATTGGTTCCCAAAAATGACGGGACGGATGTTAAACGAATTTTGGGGTAAAGTTCATTTTGCCTTGACTATTGTTGGTCTGAATATGACCTTCTTACCCATGCACAAGCTGGGAATGATGGGGATGAACCGCCGTGTTGCCCAGTATGATCCTAAATTTGCTTTGCTCAACGAAGTTTGTACTTACGGTGCTTATATACTGGCAGTTTCCACATTACCTTTTATTGTCAATGTAATTTGGAGTTGGATGTACGGGCCCAAAGCTGGCAACAATCCTTGGAATGCTCTGACTCTGGAGTGGATGACTACTTCGCCACCAGCATTTGAAAATTTTGACAAACCCCCCGTACTGGCTACTGGCCCCTATGATTACGGTTTGGAAAGGGCTAAAGAAGGTGTGCCTTTATCTAGTTCCGATCCAGCTTTATCTGCTGGTCCTAATTCCGTCTTACGCGCCGATCCTGACGAACCCTATCCATCTATCGCTGCTGAAAAAGGCGAACGCTAATAAAGGATGAAGGCAAAAGGCACAAAGCAGAAGGCAGAAGGATAAATACTAATTATTTAACCTTCATCCTTCATCCTTCACCCTACTCTACGAGAAGCCTATGAGCGCGTCTACATACTTCATACTTCATCCTTCATCCTTCACCCTTCATACTTCAATAGATTCATGAGTCAAACTATTGACCCAGCAAAAACAGCCCTAAATTATCACCACACAGCAGAAGCTGCTCACCACGAAGAACATCATGACTATCGTCTCTTTGGACTAATTGTGTTTCTGATTGCCGAAGGGATGATTTTTATGGGTTTGTTCGGAGCCTACTTAGCTTTCCGTTCGACATTACCTGCTTGGCCGCCGGAAGGTACTCCAGAATTAGAGTTATTACTTCCTGGAGTTAACACCATTAACCTAATTGCCAGCAGTTTTGTGATTCACAATGCTGATACCGCCATCAAAAAGAATGATGTGCGGGGTATGCAAATGTGGTTTGCTATTACTGCTGTGATGGGGATCATTTTCTTGGCGGGACAGATGTATGAATACTTCCACCTGGAATTTGGTCTGACTACTAATTTATTTGCCAGTGCATTTTACGTTTTGACTGGTTTCCATGGACTGCACGTAACGATTGGTGTTTTAGCAATCTTAGCGGTGCTGTGGCGATCGCGCAAAAAGGGTCACTACAGTAGCGAAAAGCACTTTGGCATTGAAGCTGCTGAAATTTATTGGCACTTTGTAGACGTGATTTGGATCATCTTATTCGGATTATTGTATATACTGTGAGTATTACTTTTTACTCCACTCTCTGATGACACAACCCCCAATAGGGGGTTTTTTATTTGATGAAACCTAAAAACTTTATAAAATAAAAATCAGGAGTTATGCATAAAAAAATGCTACTCCTGAGTTTTACATTCTACCTTTATCATCAAAATAACAATATTTTCAGTAGCATCTTTACCTAGCTTGTCACTAAATTAGAACGCCAAGAATTTGTTATGACTTCACTACTCTTAGTGCGTCCATCTGGGGAAGTGTAATCCTTTCTTGATGTAGTACTACCAGAATTTTGATTACCCTCATCTCCACCTTCTTCACCGAGAGCTAAAGTAGTCAATATATTTTGAACTCCCGGAGGAACAAGTTCAGGGGAAAGAAAGTAGTTATATCCACCTGTAACTTTTTCGCTTTGATCATGGCTAAGTTCTTCAAAGCACAAACCAAGTTTTTCTAACTCAGAGAGATCTAAATCAAAAGGATGACGCATAACAGACTCCTAGAATTTTTCAAGGCAAAAGTCAAAAGTAAAAAGTCAAAACTAGACCTTTGACTTTACGTAAGCTGTTCAATTTCCCCTGTTTCAAGCAAGCTAGGGAATCAAAAAATTACCCAAACCAAATTAGGGTAAAAATTGAGAATTTAATTTTTACCCCTAACTAAAATTTAAAGGTAATGTCTATGTATTTCCAGTTTAATTGCGTAATTTAATTTACCTAAATGTGAAGAGAAAATTTCATTTTTCAGCAAAGTTCCACTTCATATACTACATCCGCTCCAACACCTGAATTCCTAACAAAGACAGTCCCAACTTCAAGGTTCTAGCTGTTAAATAACACAGTGCTAAACGTGATGTTCTGATTAGTTCCTCAGATTTGAGAACGGGACAGTTTTCGTAAAACTTGTTAAACTTATCACTGAGTTGATACAAGTATTCACATAACCGATTCGGCAATAAATCCTGCTCAACCTCACTAATAATTTCATCAAGTTGTAACAAATGCTTTGCTAAAGTTAATTCTGTATCTTTCTGCAACAGAATTTTGGCATCTGTACCTAACTTTTCAAAATCAACGTTCCCTTCGCGGCTAATTCCTTGGGTACGGACGTAAGCATAAAGCATGTAGGGTGCGGTGTTACCTTTGAGGGAGAGCATTTTGTCATAGCTAAAGACATAGTTGCTGGTGCGGTTTTGACTCAAATCTGCATACTTCACCGCACTGATCCCAACTACTTTGGCAACGTTAGCTTTGAACTCTTCTGTTTCTTGTCGTCCCTCTTGCGTTAATCTACTTTCTAGGTCTGCACGCGCTCGAGCGATCGCTTCATCTAATAAATCCCGTAACCGTACTGTATCCCCAGAACGAGTTTTGAATTTCTTACCATCTTCACCCAACACTAAACCAAAGGGAACGTGAACAAGTTCCACGTCATCGGGAACCCACCCTGCCTTATGGGCTACTTGAAACACTTGGGCAAAATGGTTTGCTTGTCCAGCATCTGTAACATAAATTATGCGTTTAGCATGATCATTTTGAATCCGGTAGCGAATGGCAGCTAAATCTGTAGTTGCGTAGTTGTAACCACCATCAGATTTTTGCACAATCAAAGGCAGTGGTTCACCTTCTTTATTAGTAAATCCTTCTAAAAAAACGCATTTTGCCCCTTGATCTTCTACTAGTAACCCAGCCTGTTCTAAATCTTCTACAACTTTTGCTAGTAAGGGATTGTAGAAAGACTCTCCCCGTTCTTGCACTTTAATATCTAACAAGTCGTAAATAACTTGAAACTCTGCCCTTGACTGTTCACACAACAATTTCCAAGCATGAATTGTATCTTCTGCGCCTGCTTGTAATCTGACAACTTCTAGGCGTGCTTGTTCTTGGAAAGCTTCATCTTCATCAAACCGCTTTTTAGCTTGCTTATAAAAGGTAACTAAATCACCAATATCTAAAGCATTAGCAGTTGTCAGGGCTTGTGGGTAAACTTCCCGCAGATATGTAATTAACATCCCAAACTGCGTTCCCCAATCACCAACGTGATTTAACCGCAGCACGTCATGACCCCGAAACTCTAAAATTCGGGCAATGCTATCGCCGATAATGGTAGAACGCAGGTGTCCGACGTGCATTTCTTTGGCAATGTTGGGACTAGAAAAATCCACAATCTCGCGCTTTGGCGTTTTCGCTTCGGCGACTCCCAATCTGTAATCTGCTTGCATCGCCGCCAGTTGTGCTTCTAAGTATTGTGTCGTGAGTTTGAGATTGATAAAACCAGGCCCAGCAACTTCCGGTGGTTTGCAAATATCGGATACAGCCAATTTATCAACTATAGCTTGAGCGATCGCTCGTGGCTGTTGTCCTAAACGTTTTGCTAAAGATAAAGCTACATTCGCCTGATAATCACCAAATCTAGGATTGCTGGCTGCAACTAACACCGGATCTACTCCGGCGAACTCCGCGCCAAAAGCTGTAACTAAAGCTTGCTGTAATTTTTCTTTTAATAGTTCTTGTGTAGCGTTCATATATATTGTTGGGAAGCAGGCAGTAACTAATTAGATATCTTTAACGACCTGATTATTCTAGCTTTAAAATGCGATCACGTAATCCAACTACAAGATTGCGTAAATTTAAACGCAAAGGGGCGCAAAGGTAGCGCAGAGGAACGCGGAGTCTTTTTTCTATTTTACCTTTTGTGCCCTTGCCATCTGCCTTCTGCCTTCTTCAAGCAAAACCTTATCCTGAAACAGTAGAAATTTTGGCAAATAATAAATTAAGTTGAATTATTGAGAGTAACCAAATTTCTTTTGGCAAATATGACTCATCCCTTTTTAGAACGTGTGCACAGTCCCCAACGCCCGGTTATTGTCTTCGACGGTGCGATGGGAACTAATTTGCAAAGGCAAAATCTCGTCGCTGAAGATTTCGGTGGGCTTGAATATGAAGGTTGCAACGAGTACCTAGTTCATACCAAACCTGAAGCTGTGGCGAAGGTTCACCGCGATTTTCTGGCTGCGGGTGCAGATGTGATCGAAACCGATACTTTTGGTGGTACATCTATAGTATTGGCAGAATACGATCTTGCTGATCAAGCTTATTATCTAAATAAAACTGCCGCCGAATTGGCAAAGCGTGTCGCCGCAGAATTCTCTACTCCTGAAAAACCCCGATTTGTGGCTGGTTCAATGGGACCGACAACCAAATTGCCAACTCTGGGACACATTGATTTTGACACGATGAAAGATGCCTTTGCCCAACAAGCAGAGGCGTTGTGGGATGGTGGTGTCGATTTATTTATTATTGAGACTTGTCAGGATGTGCTGCAAATCAAAGCAGCCTTGAATGGGATTGAAGAAGTCTTTGCCAAAAAACGCGATCGCCGTCCTCTCATGGTTTCTGTGACAATGGAAACAATGGGAACAATGTTAGTAGGTACGGAAATCAACGCTGTACTGACTATTTTGGAGCCTTATTCCATAGATATTCTCGGTCTGAACTGTGCTACTGGCCCAGACCTGATGAAGCCACATATTAAGTATCTAGCGGAACATTCACCATTCGTAGTTTCTTGTATTCCCAACGCCGGTTTACCAGAAAACGTCGGTGGACAAGCACACTATCGCTTAACACCAATGGAGTTGCGGATGTCATTGATGCATTTTGTTGAAGATTTGGGTGTCCAGGTAATTGGGGGTTGCTGTGGGACACGTCCAGAACACATTCAACAATTAGCAGAAATTGCCAAAGAACTAAAGCCGAAAGTCAGAGAACCCAAGCTGGAAGCAGCCGCAGCATCAATTTACAGTATTCAGCCTTATGAACAAGACAATTCTTTTTTAATTATCGGTGAACGGATCAACGCCAGTGGTTCTAAAAAGTGCCGCGAATTGCTGAATGCGGAAGATTGGGATGGACTGGTATCGATGGCGAGGGCGCAAGTCAAAGAAGGCGCACACATTCTGGATATCAACGTTGATTATGTGGGGCGTGATGGTGTCCGGGATATGCACGAATTGATTTCGCGGATTGTCAACAATGTCACACTTCCCTTGATGCTCGACTCCACGGAATGGGAAAAGATGGAAGCGGGTTTAAAAGTAGCAGGTGGAAAGTGTTTGTTGAACTCTACCAACTACGAAGATGGTGAACCGCGTTTCTTGAAAGTGTTGGAGTTAGCGAAAAAGTACGGTGCTGGTGTAGTCATTGGTACTATTGATGAAGAGGGGATGGCACGGACTGCTGACAAGAAATTCCAAATTGCTCAACGTGCCTATCGTCAAGCATTGGAATACGGTATCCCATCACACGAAATATTTTTTGATACTTTAGCCCTACCAATTTCTACGGGGATTGAAGAAGACCGAGAAAATGCTAAAGCCACCATTAAAGCCATCCAGCGTATCCGCCAGGAATTGCCTGGTTGTCATGTAGTTTTGGGTGTGTCTAATATTTCTTTTGGTCTGAGTCCCGCAGCCCGGATAGTACTGAACTCGATGTTTTTACACGAGGCTATGGCGGCGGGTATGGATGCAGCAATTGTTAGTGCTAATAAAATTTTACCACTTGCAAAAATTGAGGAGAAGCATCAACAAGTCTGTCGCCAGCTAATTTACGATGAACGCAAATTTGAGGGTGATGTCTGCGTTTATGATCCTTTGGCAGAATTAACCAAAATGTTTGAAGGGGTGACGACAAAACGCGACAAAGGTGTTGATGAAAGTCTCCCGATTGAAGAACGTCTTAAGCGCCACATCATTGATGGTGAACGCATTGGTTTGGATACAGCACTTGCTGAAGCGTTAAAGAAATATCCAGCTTTGGATATTATCAACATCTTCTTGCTAGATGGGATGAAAGTAGTAGGTGAGTTGTTCGGTTCTGGACAAATGCAACTACCTTTTGTGTTGCAGTCAGCCGAAACCATGAAAGCGGC
Source organism: Fischerella sp. JS2 (assembly GCF_032393985.1). Taxonomy (NCBI): domain Bacteria; kingdom Bacillati; phylum Cyanobacteriota; class Cyanophyceae; order Nostocales; family Hapalosiphonaceae; genus Fischerella; species Fischerella sp. JS2. The sequence continues at coordinate 6,356,374 of NZ_CP135918.1, read as the reverse complement.
GGTAGCGTATCTTGAACCGTTCATGGAAAAATCAGAAGCTGGCGATAATGCCAAAGGTACATTTATTATTGCCACGGTCAAGGGTGATGTTCACGATATTGGTAAAAACCTGGTAGATATCATTCTGTCCAATAATGGTTACAGGGTAATTAACCTGGGGATTAAGCAGCCGGTGGAAAGCATTATTGAGGCATACGAGAAGCACAAGGCTGATTGTATTGCTATGAGTGGGTTGCTGGTGAAGTCTACTGCCTTCATGAAAGAAAATTTGGAGGTATTTAACGAGAAGGGAATTACTGTTCCTGTAATTTTGGGGGGTGCGGCGCTGACTCCCAAGTTTGTTTATGAGGATTGCCAGAATACTTACAAAGGTAAGGTGGTGTATGGCAAGGATGCATTTTCAGACTTGCATTTTATGGACAAATTAATGCCAGCCAAAGTTTCTGGTAAGTGGGATGATTTGCAGGGATTCTTGGATGAGTTTGCCCAAGCACCCCAAAATGGACATAAGGAACCTGTGGTCAGAGAAGAAGCTGAAGCAAAAGCACCTGTTGCACCAACAGAAGTTGACACGAGGCGTTCAGAAGCGGTGGCGGTAGATATCGCACGTCCTACGCCGCCTTTCTGGGGAACTCAGTTGTTGCAGCCGAGTGATATTCCTCTGGAAGAGGTTTTCTGGTATTTGGATTTGCAAGCTTTGATTGCAGGACAGTGGCAGTTTCGCAAGCCGAAGGAGCAATCTAAGGAGGAATATCAGGCTTTTTTGGATGAGAAGGTGTATCCAATTTTGGAGGAGTGGAAGCAGCGGATTGTTGCAGAGAATTTGTTGCAGCCACAGGTGATTTATGGGTATTTTCCTTGTCAGGCTGAGGGGAATAGTTTGTATGTTTATGATTGGAACCGCCAAGACGCAGAGGACGCAGAGGTAAGAGCAACTTTTGAGTTTCCTCGGCAGAAGTCGTTGAGGAGGCTGTGTATTGCTGATTTCTTTGCACCGAAGGAGTCGGGGGTGATTGATGTTTTCCCTATGCAGGCGGTGACGGTGGGTGAAGTGGCGACGGAGTACGCACAGAAGTTATTTGCGGATCATCAGTATACTGATTATTTGTATTTCCACGGTTTGACGGTGCAGATGGCGGAGGCTTTGGCTGAGTGGACTCATGCACGAATTCGTCGGGAGTTGGGTTTTGCTGCTGAGGAACCGGATAATATTCGGGATGTTTTGGCACAGAGGTATCGAGGGTCAAGGTACAGTTTTGGCTATCCAGCGTGTCCGAATATTCAGGATCAGTACAAGCAGTTGGAGTTGTTGGGGGCTGAGCGAATAAATTTGTATATGGATGAGAGTGAGCAGTTGTATCCGGAGCAGTCTACGACGGCGATTATTTGTTACCATCCGGTAGCGAAGTATTTTAGTGCTTAACCTCACCCCCAACCCCTCTCCTTAGTGAACCTCACCCCCAACCCCTCTCCTTAGTAAGGAGAGGGGTGCCCGGTAGGGCGGGGTGAGGTAATTTTACGGATGCTAAAGTAAAATTTATGTGACTAGGCTGGTATGTAATATCAGCTTAGTTATTTTAAAATGACCAAACTATATAACAAATCCTCTGAAAAGGAAAAACGGCGACAGCTACGCCAAAATATAACAAAAGCTGAAAAAAATCTTTGGGAGAAAGTAAAAGATAGACAAATTGAAAACTGTAAGTTTCGCAGGCAATATAGTGTGGCTGAGTTCGTTATAGATTTTTACAGTTGTGAATTGAAGTTAACTATAGAAATTGACGGTGATAGTCATTTTCAAAATGGTGCTGCTGAATACGACAAGGAAAGACAAGTGTTTCTTGAATCAGTAGGAATTAGATTTATCAGATTTACCAATGATCATGTGTACACTAATTTGCCTGGTGTTTTGGAAAGTATTGCTCAAAATATACGGGATTTAAGGCTACAGAACCAGAAAGAATGATCTTGGATGGACAGCAGCGATTAACTTCACTTTTCCAAGCTTTGCTTTCAGGAAAGGCTGTAAAAACAACAGATTCACGAGGTAAACAAATTAAGCGTTGATATTACATTGATATTAATAAGGCTCTTGCTCCAAATGTTGAACGTCAGCAGGCAGTCATCAGTTTGCCAGAAGACAAAATTATTCGCAATAATTTTCGTAATGAGGTATTAGCAGACTACTCAACACCTGAAGCAGAGTACAAAAATGATCTATTTCCAGTTGCACAAATTTTTGACTGTTCTGACTGGATGACAAACTACAATGATTTTTGGGATTATGATAAGGATAAAATTAAGCTCTTCAATAAATTTAATCAGGAAATAATCAAACCATTTGAGCAGTATCTAGTACCAGTCATTTTGCTGCGGAAAGAAACACCAAGAGAGGCTGTTTGTCAAGTTTTTGAAAAGGTTAATACTGGTGGTGTTTCTCTTACAGTCTTCGAGTTACTTACAGCTACTTTTGCTGCTGATAAGTTTCAACTACGGGAAGATTGGGAAAAACGTGAAAAGCAAATGAAAAAACTAGCAGATTTAGGGAATATTTACAGTACTGATTTTTTGCAAGCAGTAACCTTAGTTGCTACTCACCAACATCCAAGTGGTACTGTTAGTTGTACTCGTAAAGATATTTTGAATCTGAAACTAGAAGAATACAAAGATTGGGGTGAGAAAGTTACACAAGGATTTGAAAAAGCTACCAAATTACTCTATACACAAAAAATATTTTCTGCCAGAGATTTACCCTACCAACCACAACTGACAGTACTTGCTGCTAACTTTGCAGTATTAGGCGATCGCAGTGAAACAGATCCAATACGTGCTAAGTTAGTGCGTTGGTATTGGTGTGGAGTTTTTGGCGAACTTTACAGTAGTGCGATTGAAAGCCGGATGGCTAAAGACTTGACACAAGTTTTGAGATGGATTGAATCTAGTGATTCTGAACCTGACACAATCAAAGATGCTAACTTTGCTCCCAATCGACTAGTAAGGCTTTACACGCGCCGCAGTGCTGCTTACAAAGGTTTGTCTGCTTTGCTATTGCGAGATAGAGGATGCGATTTCCGCACAGGTTATAACATTGACGCTTTAATATATCATGAAGAGCCTATTGATATTCATCATATTTTTCCTCGAAGTTGGTGTGACAAGAATGGCATTAAACCCGAACTTTACGATAGTGTTGTCAACAAAACTCCTTTATCATCTAGAACTAACAAAATTATTGGTGGTAATGCACCCAGTATCTATTTATCTCGTCTTCAGAAAGAAGCTGGTATATCTGAGGAACGGATGGATGAAATTTTGCGATCGCACATTATAGATCCAGTTGCTTTAAGGACAGATAATTTTGAAGCTTTCTTCCAAGCTAGACAAAAAGCTTTGCTGAATCGAATTGAAAAGCGATGGGTAAATCTCTAATTTTAGATACCAATTCATTGGAAGATACTGAGCAATCTGAGCATGAAGAAGAATAATAATTATAAATAGCCATGCTATAGAAATTCTGCTTTTTCTAGGTTTGCGATCGCATCAATATACTGGTTTTGTATAATAATAGAAATCTCTACAAACTTTATCTATCAAAAGCTTGTATCATCCCTTGAGTATAAGGTAACAAAACCTTTTGATATTCTGGCTTTACACGACTAATTATTTCATCTATTAATATTTGATTCCATTGTTGTAAGACTTTCCATTTCACCTCTAATTTTTCCATCACCATTACACATAAATCTACTAGTTCCTGTTCTACTGGTATGAGGCTTTCTTCTAACACACATAACCAAAGGTAAGCTTGGAACATATTCAAGTCACGAATGCTTGAGTGTGCAACAGTGGGAGTGCTTAATAAACCACTACGACTACAATGATTCGGAAATAATTCCACTAGTTTGTAGTAAACAGTTTTGGCAATTTCTTCAGCCGCAGGTAGCATTTGCTCTACAAGAGTAAAGACTGGCGAATCTATATCATGCTTGGCACTAGCAGCACATACTCGTTGCCAGGGAATTGCAACTTGCTCTTCAATAAAATTGATGTAGGGACTAAGCAGTATTTTTTCAATAGGTGTAATTTGATTCAAAATTAATTTATTAGTAAATTTTAATTGTGTAGTCATAAAGCCTAATGTACACCAGTCTTTACATGCCATGTGTTGTTCTTGAAATGCTACTAATGTAGGTTCCAGTTTATATGCTAATTCCTTAATCGCTAATGTTCCGAATTCAGCAAAGAAAATATCTTCAATATCAAGTGTAACTTGTGAGAGTTTTGTTGTTAATGTAGCAGTATATAATGACTGCTTTTGGTAAATCTCTAGTAGAGTCTTATAAACAGCAAGTGCAGACTCCGTTATTTTTTTCGCTTCGTTAAAGTCTAAAAGATTTGGAATATAATTGTGCAGAGATTTTGTTTGTAGCCACGCCATCTGGCTATTGATATCTAACAAGTTATTTTTTAATCTAGCAGCAGTATGCATTCTACCTTCTGGTGAAGCAGTTTCCATTAATGAAGCGATTAATATTTCTTGAGATATGGTTAAATTAGAGAATTCAGGTATGTAACGTCTTACCCAAACCTTAAGCAAGCGTTCTACAGAAGGTGTTGTTAGATGATGAGTGGTTTTAAACATGTATTTTGACTTTATTATGCCTACTTTGATCAATTTGATGACAGAAAAGAGATTTACTATTGTTTTTATTTATTTAAAGTAAAATAATTCAGATTAAGTTCTGTTTCTCTATTGTTCTTTGACTTTCACATCTCAATAACTTTTTTTTACTTTGCGTTTTTAATTTTCAAATGATTTATGTCACTAATAAAAATTATTTACATTTCTTTGCACTACATAAAATTCTTGAATATTTGTGTGCCAATTGCTTTAGGAAGAAGGGCTGTGAAATCCAGACAACAAGCTACTTTCGTCAATTGAAGAATCTGTCCAAAAATTTTTGGAAAGTTTCCGGAATGTGCTGGCATGGTTTAGTAGATAGTTATAGAGCGCTAAAGCAATTTCGCTCAGCTATATCTCAAGATTTATACCGAATCCTCTAACCTTAACCAATTATCTTAAAACTCCCTCAGCCATAGCCCCTCTCCATATGTTGGAGAGAGGCTATGTTATTTATATATTGACAAAAATGATACAGCTTGGAGATACTGTTTAGTAGAAAAAGTACTATATTATAGTATTTATTATGACTTTTAATTCAATAAAATTACTCAAAAGAATTTAGGTCGAGCATCTTAATTATTAAATTTCCCAGTGGAAGCATTAAAGAATTATTTTTTATTTTTTCATTAAAAGCGTATGTATAAGAGATTATTTATTGCCTTGATTTTGAGTGCGATCGCATTTTTATCAGTCCTAGTCATCCCTAGCTTAGCTACACCAACTGAAGCGATCGCGCAAAAACCAGCAATTGACTGCTCTAAAGCCACAGCGACACCAGAACTGAGATACTGTTCTCAACTATCATACGCCGCCGCAGACAAAAAACTAAATCAAGTTTATCAAAAAGTTCTTGCAATCACTAAAACAGAGCCAAAGCAACAACTTATTAAAGGACAACAAGCATGGATTGTATTTCGTGACAACACCTGTGATTTTGAAGTCTATGAATCTCGGGGTGGGACAGGTTATGAAATCTTTCGCAATCAATGTTTGGAACGACTGACTAAACAACGTACAAAAGATTTAGAAAATTATTTGCAACTGAGAACTCAGGAAAGCTTTTGTACAGGCTGAAGATATGACAAATATTATATTTTGCCTTTGTGTAAATCATCAGTATCTTAATTACCCATTACCGATCCCGACTCATAGCATAAGTGTTTAAGCGGACGTGATATGAATTGAAGTTAAGACTATTGATAAAATAAAAATCTGTAGTCAATTATTGCGAAAAATTACTGCGAGTCACATTTGGTAAAATAAGGGTTTTTGCTCACAAAAGTGATGCTAATTTAAAAAGTAGGCACAGATAAGTTAAAAACTTCAACCACAGCTTCTAGATTAGGGCTTGTGCCTCCGGCTCTAGTCTCATCGCAACAATCCAAAAGTCCTTGCATCCTTTGAATGTGTTTTCGCCTTAAGTTCGTTTAGTTGTTTTGGAGGTTTTTGAACGCACAGCCAAGAATGCCTGCCTAGCTGGAATTGATTGAGGATGCTCTAGACTTAAGAATGTGTAGTTGCGAGTTCTGTCCACTTTTAGTTGAGTTATTTTTATCTGAATTTCGACTCGTATCAATTTATAAGGATGTTTATAAACTACCGCTAGTTAAGGACGTTTCTCGGTCGTAGCTAGCGGTAGTTTAGTTTTGGCTAATTTTCCAGAGTAATAACAGTTACTTCTGGTGGGCAAAATAAGCGTCCTGGTGGATAAGTTCCTAAGCCACGGTTGACGTATAACTGATTTTTTCCCACTGTATGAAATCCTTGTGCCCATTCCCAGTGTCGCATCACTTTCGCTGGATTACCTCGCAAAAATGGTACCCATTGCCTTACCTTTCTGGGTATTTTGTAAATAAGTTTTTTATAATAAACTACTACTGGCCCAATACCTGGTAATATGATTTGACCACCATGAGTATGACCAGATAGTTGTAAATCTACTCGCCATTTTTGTAGTATTTCGGCAGTATCTGGATTATGTGACAAAACTATACAAGGTTTTGTGGTATCTAATTGGTTCATCACGGATGTAGGATCAAATTCCCGTGACCAAAACTCAGCAAGTCCTACTAAAGGTAGTTCTTTTCCCAAAGGATAAGCAATTTCATTCCAAAGGACTTTGATTCCAATACTTGTTAACGCCTCTGTTACTTCTGTTTTTGAATCATAAGCACGATAGCGTAAATCATGATTGCCGAGTACAGCATAAATTCCAAGGCGGCTTTGTAAGTTTTTGAGTCGCAACGCTAGCTGGTGAATAGGAGTCGGTTCGTCTGTGACATAGTCGCCAGTTAGTACAACTAAATCTGGTTCTGCTTCATTACTAATAGCGATCGCTTTTTCTAACATCCTTTCTGACAGTCGTAGACCATCATAATGTAAATCTGATATTTGCACCAGCTTCGTACCCTTTAATGATGCTGGTAAATCTGCTATATTGACCGTTAATTGTTCTACACTCAAAGGGCCAGATAATAACCAGTGCATCTTGCTGAAACTACTCCTAAGATGAGCGACTTCAGCTTAACAAATATTCATATTTTTGGTCTGACCCAGGCGGTTAACTTCTTAATAAATTTATATAAATCAATTTCTCTATATCTTTTGCCAAGGAAATACCTAAATAGGAAATCATCCAATATTTCGTATTGGCAGGGCAAAGCTAAACGTATATCTAATGGTAAGATTTTTCTTCCATCATCTTATAGAATTGTTACCACTAATATTCCATTATCTGTTTTGCCGATTTCTTCGATATACTGTCTTTCTACTCCCTGTGTAAAATTGCCACTTTTTCTATGACCAGAATCATCAATTATCACCTTTTATCCTCTACTAATTCTGGTCTGACTACACTTGTTCATGATCTTCAAGCGATATTCATTGATCTTTGAATTAGATCAACTCGCCATCACCTGTGATGGTGTATAACGCCACAACTGATGCAAGCGATTTGCTGGCATTGTTAGGTATAAAATATCTCCAGCACTAAGGTTAATTTCTAGTAAATCCCAGCCGTGAATTTCTTGGTTATTTGTCTCCACATACAACGGCACAAAGTCGGCGTCCATTGCTGCATCTTTCACCCATTGTCCACAAAAAGGATGAGAAGGTGTAATTAATGTTGCAAAGGCTACCCAAAGGCTATCGGCGGTGATCCCATTGCCCAGGATACGTCCACCTAAAGCTGCGGCGGCGAAGGCTGGCGCAGCGAGTTCGGCGGGACTCAAAACAGCCTCAAAGTCAAAGACTTGTTGTGCCATGCGGGCAAAATCAGGATCGGCATAATGGACAATCACGGGTACTTTGGGTGTGATGGCTTTGGCCTTAAGAGCAATTTCCATATTTGTCGCGTCGTCGTTGGTGACAGCAATCAGTGCAGATGCATTCTCTAAATTACTCACTTTGAGAATTTCGGCAAAGCTACCATCGCCGTGAATGACAGGAATACCCAATCCTCGCGCTGTGTTGACAAATCTGTTATTGGTATCACGCTCAATCACAATCACTTCATGGCCACTACTGTGGAGTTGCTGAACAATTTTAATCCCAATTCCTCCTAAGCCACAGACTATATAATGATAACGATGGGGAATCCGGGCTGCATCTAAAAATTGTTTGAAGCGACTACCTAGAACAAAATCGTTAAGTAAGGCATAGAAAAGACCGATGACTGCCGCTCCTACAAGCATCATCAACACGGTAAATAATCTTACACTCGTGGGAGCTTGTTCAACAACTTGATCATTACCACCAGCCCCCGTAATCATACCGACAGCAAAATAGAGAGCATCAATAATAGAAACACTTCTTTCGGTGGAAGTATAGATGAGTGTAGCGATCGCAATAATTACCAGCAGCACCAAAGACATCATTACCACTGCTTGAGCATGTTGCTGAAACTGTCGCAGGCTGGTAAGCACTTTCAGCATTTTGGCAATCATTGATCTGCGAATACAACGAATCCGGGGTTGAGTTCCCACAATTAAGCGATCGCCTACTTTTAATTTATGTCCCGTGACTACGGCAGAGACTAAATCCACCTCACCTTCTGCTGGCATGTAGTAAATCAGCATCCGTGTCTGATCGTTCCACAACTCGCTGAGTTTGCGATCGCGCCACGGGTGATGTTCATCTATATATTCTTCGTGAATCGGCCAAGTTTGGTGAAACAGCTTGATTTGTCCAATTGCTTGGCTACCCAAGGCGGCAAAAGTAAATACGGGTGCTGCCAAACCCGCAACACTCATAGTCAAATGTTCTGGAACCGCATGATCCAGCCTTTCTCCTAAACTGGTGTTAAAAAAGCGGTTGATGATCCGAATTCGCGGATTCAAGACCCGCGCTTGCATCATAATTCGCAAATTGAGTGCATCGTCACCTCCAGCGATAACTAGGGTGTGCGCCTGCTGAATGCCAGCTGCTTTTAGGGTGCTAGCTGCGTGCAGATCGCCGACAATGACATCTCCTGCTCGTTCGCCTGGAACTGGTTTATGATGAATGCCAATGACTAACGCCCCCTGCTGTCTCAGCAAACGAAAAACTTTATATCCAGTGCGTCCTAAACCACAGACAATTATTCGAGGTTTCATGAATCAGCAGCATGATGTGCAGAAAAGCTGCATTAGTAAAATGAAATATTATTTAAATTTTTGCCTGATTCTCAAGAATGGAACTGTAGCTGACAACACGATAAATAGAAGGCAGAAGGCACCAGGGCAGATGGCAGAAGGGGAAAGCCGCTTCAGGTGCAGGTTTTACTAATTAAGATTTTTAAGTTTTTAATCACGGGAAAATCTCACGAACCTTGCCATAAAATGACTTGTTGTACTAGAAAATACCCTGACCGGGTGTTAATAAATTATCAGGATCATAGCGACGTTTGGCACTCACTAATTTACCCCAAACAGGACGAAAATGTTGTCGCCAATCCTTGGAGGAGAAGGGAATCGCACCTACAGGATATTGGTAGCCACCCAAATCGCGATCGCGCTCAAATAATTTGCGATTATCACTCAACATTCGTGTGACAACAGTATCCTCTGGTGGTACTGCGGTTCGCAAAATAGCAAACAGAAATATCACTTCCTCTGTGGGAACTCGAAACAAAGGCCTTTGGAAGCGGTTAGTTTTAACTGGATATAGTAAAATCGGCCCTTGACCTGTGTCATCTAGTGTTAAATTGCTAGCAACTTCACCCACATAATTTTCTACTACACTACCTGGCACAAATAAGTTCAACCAGGGATGAGGATAAAACCATACACCAATAGATTTGAGGGTTGCAACAACAGGTGCTAAACGGTTGAGGAAATCGAAGTAAGACTTATCCTCTATCTGTTCTGTACCACGAATGTAGTTTAACCTAGCAAGCAATATATTATTGTTGGGTACAGCAGGGGGAGTGTAAAAGCTAGCAGCTTCCAACAGATAACCCCACCCACCATTATCATCAGCTACCAACTGACCTTCTACATAGTCGAAGCGCTCATCATTGATCAGTAAACGTTGGTCACGTGTCAAGGTAGCCACATTATCGTAATACAAAACAAACACACGGGCATGAGTAGCTGCGGGAATAAGTCTAATTGTTGCCTGTACAATGATGCCACATTGACCCAAACCTGCGAGTACAGCCTCAAATAAATCACGATTTTGAGCTAAAGAACAAGTTTCCAGCTTGCCTTCACCAGTTACTACTTGAATTTCTAAGACATTATCAACTTGTACACCATAGCGATGGGTTGCACCACCAATACCACCCACTGATAAAGTTCCACCGATAGAAAGTTCGATATAATCGGTGAGGACAGGTGGTGTCAATCTTTGTGGAAGTGTCTGTTGTAGTAATTCACGCCAACCTACACCAGCATCAACAATCGCTCGATCTGCACCAATAGAGTAAATTTTGTTGAGCGTACTCATATCTATGACTACGCCAGCTTCTACTTGTGATTGACCATTACAAGAATGAGCTTGACCACGCGCAGCAACCTTGAGTTTGTGAGTACGAGCAAACTGGATAATATGGATAATATCTTCAACTGAGCCTGGTTTCAATACAGCGATCGCCTGACGATGTACAATATGACCAAAATCATTAGCAACACTAGCCAGTAAAGTGTTATCTGTGTAAAGTACTCCATCTAGAGGTGGCAAACTTTCAAACAAAGATGCAGCACTGGCAGATGTCACCCAAACACGATTAACCGGATCAAACCCAATCACAATCGCAGTGGCAATTAAACCTTGTAAAACTACACGGCGAGAAGTATGATTTTTCATTATTTCGTTGTGGTACAGGCCAGGCACTTTTCTATTGATTTAATACCTATTAAATAAATGGCCAGTAAATTCACAGAATATGCAGGTGAGTAAGCTAAATTTCTGGATCAACCAAGCGTGTAGTCGGACGACTTTGATATAAATCTTGGGCGACTTGTGCAACGCAGGCTACAGCCACAAGTCCAATGACTGTAACAGGTAATAAACCTTTACCAAATATAGCGATCGCCATCACAACAATCGCCCCCACACCTCGGAACTGAGAACGAATTTTGCAGTAACGGATGACGCCAACACGATGCAGGATACCCAAAGCTAAGTAGCATAAAGCCACAGAACCACAAAGTAACCATCGTATAGGATCGCTTAGGGCGATCGCTTGCTCACTCGTTAATACTTCTTCTACACCAACTCCAGCCCCAGCAATACCAATTACTAGGGGTAGATGAGTATACAGCCAAGTGGCAACAGTCCAAATTTTCCCTTCTGAGCGTGCTGTTTGAATCGGTGTACCACCAAGGTTATCAAAATAAACCCACCACACACTAAAAGCAATCACCAGACCAAATATAGCAGCGATGACACTCAGAACTTCCCATTTTTGTTCAGAAACACCATCAACGACGGCAATAATTGCCTCACCCAAGACAATCATCGTAAATAGTCCAAAACGTTCTGGTAAATGGGAAGCGTGGGGAAGTAATTTTAGCTGGAATTTCGTAGCACTAAAGGGTGTAATCAAGTCAATGATAATTCCTACTCCCCACAGCACAAATCGCCAAGGTGCAGGTATGAATGCTGAGGCTAGCCAAAACATAGCAGCGATCGCAAAACCCGTAGCATAACGTGTTGTCAATGGACGTGCTGCGGGAATATGTATACCAGCACGGACGTATTCTATAATCAGCACAGCTCGACCGAAAGCATAAGCAAGAGCAAACCCAGGCGCACTTTCACCCAAACCATGATGGATGTTAATAGCCAATGCTGCTGCCGTCAACATTTGCAAACCAACCAACAACCGCCGTCCGATGTCATCGCTATCAAAGCGATTTGCATACATAGTAGTACCAATCCATGACCACCACACAGGTATAAATAGAAATACAAAACCTAAATATCCCGCCAGCGAGACATTTTCTTTCAAATTGTGGGCAAGCTGAGAAACTGCAACCACAAACACCAAATCATAAAACAATTCCAGCCAAGTAGCATGTCTTTCTTCTTGGCTATCTTCACCTATGCGTAAGCGTGGGGGCTGTAAAAAATTAGTCATAATGTCTAGTCGCTAACTTCTCATTAGTGTCAAATCTGAACTCATAAAAATGCTAATTCTCAACCACCAACAAATAACCTATCTGCATCCATCCGTGTGCATCGGTGTGTATCGGTGTTCGACATATAAAAACGATATTTCTCACAACTCCAATCCCCATCAGACATAATTAATTCTTACCATTAGCCAGACACAATAATCTGCCACATACTTACTCCCAACGCGATCGCTGCTAAGTGTTGCCATAACATTACACGTAATGGTTGCCGAGCAATTTTTTGTGTAAGTATTATCGATAACAGTACTGAAAAAATGAGAGTTGTTCCCTGTAAAAAGGCTATTACAGCTGGATGTGCAACCACAACTGGCAATTGTCCGCCATCCAAACCAAAAGTTGCAAAAAAGACTGGTAAAATTCGTCCTCCTTCACCCAAGCCTAAGCGCAGATAATGAGCTAAGTTACCTCCTAATACCAACGGTAAATAGCCATAGGCAAGTTCTGTAAATGATCGCACCTTAATTCGGTTGGGGATTTTAACCGCAGAGGACGCAGAGGAGATATAGTTATTCAACCAGCAATAAATTTTGATTAACCTGTATGCTACGAAGATGACGGCTGCTGGAATCAGCAAAGCTAGTAGGGATAAGCCTAAGTGGGGAAAAAATTGATTTAAATCTATTTGCAATCCTAGCCAGGATTGCAACTCCGGTAGGCGATGCAAATATACTCCACCCAAAAGTAAACACAATAAGGCGACTTCATATTTACGGGGTACATGAGTTGTCCACAATTCAATTCCAGGGGGACGCAAATTAAACTCAACTGAACGATGAGGACAGGCTTTCAGACAAGTCATGCATAGTACACAATCTCTGTTGTCTTCTAGTTGGGCGGGGTGAGAGTATAAAGGACAACCGTTAGTTTCCATTCCTTCGCCTTTTTGTGGCCCGCCTTTGTAGCATTGATAGGTAGTGCAAGTAGCAGAACAAATCCCCTGTTGGGCACGGAGTTCTGTCATTGAAAGTTTGGCGAATAAACCATTCATCCCACCGATGGGACAAAGATAGCGACACCAAAACCGCCTCTCAAAAATGGCGGAAAAAATCATCGCGCCAGCAGTAATTAGTAGAAGTAAACAGGCACAGAGGTAAGCAGTATTTTCCAAGTGCCAAAGTTCTTCCCACAGGAAAATTAGGGTAAATAAGCCAAACAAAAACCAACCGCCCCATTTCTCGGCTTCTTCTCGTGGCCAGCGCTTAAGTTGTTTAGGAAACAAGTGAGTTGAAATTTTCTGGGTAATTTCACCGTAAATCATAAACGGACAAACAGCGCACCAAATCCGCCCAAGAAAGGGAAATAAGAAAAGAAAGACAGGCCACCACCAAGCCCAGAATAGATTTAAAGCAAAATTGCGATCGCGTGTCTGTGGCCCGACAAATAATACTGCAACGATGAACGCAAAAGCAGCAACGGTAAAGCCATAATTAATCCGATCTGGCCACCACGGACTGCGAAGAAACTTCCGCAAATGGGGATAAGCATTCAACAGATTTAGCCGAAATCGCTTTTTCTTAGTTTCTGCTGACCAGAAAATCTCTTCTGTTAACTCCCTTGCTTCTCCTGCTTGCACAATTGCTCGTTCTACCAAGTTTTGTAACTCTTTTAAATTGCCAGGGAAGTCATAGGACTGCAAGCGGCGTAAAGCTTCTGGTGTAATATGCGGTTTAGGAATTCCTCTAGCACGAGTGTAGAGACTGATATAGTATTCGATCTGGGCATTAATATCAGCTTTGCGTACCCGTAGGGGTGGGATTTTGATAATGCGACCAACACAGCGTTCGATTTGTGACTGAGTTTTTTCCGCAACTATCATAATCCGGGCTTGATTAGTCCGGGATTCGGCCTCTGGTTCTCCAACTCGGCTTATGGGAATATACGTATTGTCTTGTAGTAATTGTTTAATTTTTGGGAGTAACTCTGGTGGAGTTTCTTGAATATTGTTGAGGATGAGAGTACCTTCTCCCAGCCATTCTAATAGTCCGGGTTTACCACCAGCACGCCCAAATAATTCTGCACCACTAGTTTGCAGGATACCACAGTTAACTTTGATAATCGGTTCGCGGCGATACTTAGAACCAAAATGAATTAAGGCTGCAACATTATCTTTTTCTAACCCTGGTTCACCGAAAATCAATACAGATTTGCGATCGCTTGCAGCTTGGCGAATTTCTTCTCGTAGACGCACGGCATAGCGGCTCGTCCCCACAATACCACGTCGGGCTTTGGTAACTAAATATGGGCGTAATGCTAAAGAGCGTTCCTGTTCGTAGTTGAAAGCAGATGCTAACTGTGCTACTTCTTGAGCCAGCATTCGGGAGACAACCTGAGCGATCTCCGGGTATTTGCCAATTATTTCTTTAAATACTGTCGCAGATACAACCCAAAAATGACATTCTGTAACAGTAGTGATGGTGCGCTGGGCTAGCTCATCTAAAAGTATTTCTTGTAAATGAATGATCGATCCAGGTAGAAAACCAACTGTTAAACTCGGGTTATTTTTGTTACTACTCTCACTTTCGAGCTTACCTTCCAAGAGAATATAAAGCGCTTCTGGAGAAGTCGCTTCGGTAGCTATTTGATGGTTCGCTGGAAAAACTTTTTCTTCGAGGACTTGCGCGATCGCACTCAAGGATTCAGGTGATAGAATTCCTAAAGCTGTGCGTTCTCGTAGCCAGATCACTGTTTCTGGTGATGTCATAGTGGCTGTTCCCCTCTCAGCACTGCTCTGTTAAAGGAATTATCCCTGAAAACTGGCTCAAGCAACTCAGCTAAAAGCTATGTTTTTTGTCGCTGGGGAATAGAAATTAAAAATTCTGTACCTTCTCCAAGAATTGAGTGGCATTCTAGTTTACCTTGATGCTTCTCAACTACTATTTGGTAACTTATTGACAATCCTAAACCTGTACCTTTACCAACAGGCTTTGTAGTAAAGAAGGGATCAAATAGGCGATCTTTTATTTCCTCACTAATACCAGTACCATTATCTCTGATACGAATCACAATTGATGGGATAACGGCAGGTGTTTCCCTATGATCTATTTCTGTATAAATAGTGATGGTGCTGGGGTGACTTTTGCAGTCTGAAAAAGAACGCTTGTGATCCCGTTCCTCCAAGACATCAATAGCATTAACAATAATATTCATAAATACTTGGTTAAGCTGTCCAGGAAAGCACTCTACTAGTGGAAGATTGCCGTATTTTTTGATGACCTTAATCTCTGAAGCATTAGGCTTGGCTCTGAGGCGATTTTGTAAAATCATTAGGGTGCTATCAATACCATCATGGATATTAACCTCTTTCACTTCCGCTTCATCCAAGCGAGAAAAATTACGCAAAGATAAAACAATTTCACGCATTCTTTTAGTACCAACCTGCATCGAAGATAGTAACTTTGGTAAGTCTTCTATAATAAAGTCGAGTTCCGCAGCCTCAAATTTTTCTTGTAGTTCCAAAGAGGAATTTGGGTATTCTTGTTGATAGAATTGCAGTAGATGTAGCAATGTGTTTACATACTCGACAACATGAGAGAGGTTGCCGTGAATGAAGTTTACAGGGTTATTGATTTCATGGGCAATACCTGCAACAAGTTGACCGAGACTAGACATTTTTTCACTCTGAATTAGTTGCGTTTGAGTTTTCTGCAATTTGTGCAAAGTTTGTTCTAGTTTTTCTTTCTCTTGACTCAAAGCAATAGTGCGTTGTTCTACCCTCGTTTCTAGTTCTTGATTAACTTGTTCTAGCCTTTTTAAGGCTGCTTGCAAAGAAATTTCTGCTTGTTTGCGATCGCTAATATCTATGAAAAAACCAAGTAATTTTGTAACTTCGCCTTGATGTCGCACAACTGTTACAATATCTTTTACCCAGAGCCATTTTCCCTCAGCTGTCAAAAACCGATACTCAGCTATGTAATTATCTTGTTCTAGTTGAATAGTTTGCTCATAATTATGAACCTGTAATACATCTTCTGGATAAATGTGTTCTTGCCAAAAGTTTAATTCATAACACTGCTCAGGCTCATAACCAAATAAATCTTTTACCTGTGGTCCTACATAGGTAAACTGGCGATTCACAGCTTCAGCTTCCCAAGGTACTAACTTAATATTTTCTACAAGTCGTTTCAGTCTTTGTCGAGTTTGCTCTAAATTTTGTTCTGTCTTCTTCCGTAAAGTAATGTCAGTTGCGATTACGGCATATTTAATAGCTATACCTTCTTCATCGTAAATAGGTTGTCCATCTATTAATAACCAACGCTCATCATTCTGGTGATGTAAAATGTAGGAAAGCTCAAACTTAAAACTTTCTCCTTTTAGTAGTTGTTCTCGGATATAAGTTTGTTGAATATGCAGCTTATAATCACGTCCAAATACAAAAAAAACTTTTTGCCAACTAACTGCTCAGTTGTTAAAGATATATGTTTGGCAAATGCTTGATTTACCCACTCAATACGTCCTGTTCTATCTGTTAATACCATTAATAAATCTGTACGAGTTGTTAAGGCAACAACCATTGTTAAAGGCAAACTGACTGAGTCAGCTAACATGCCCGTCACTCCTGTAAAAACCTTTAGAGAGCATCTCGTCTCCCAGCTATGTACGCCAAAAATAGCTTACCTATATCATCACGAACTTGACGGAATACTTGCAATTTTTCTGTTTCTGTTCCCATTGCTTCGGCTGGATCAGGAAAGCTGAAGTGATGGCGTTTAATAGCTTTGGGCAAAGCTGGACAACTTTGGTCAGCATTATCACATACTGTGATGACCGTATCAATTTTATGATCAAGGAACAAATGAATGTGTTTGCAATTATTTTTAGAGATATCTATACCTATTTCTTTCATTACTTTTACAGCTAAAGGATGGACTTCCTTAGCTGGATTCATCCCTGCACTCTCTACTAATAAAAAATCATCAGCTAGTTCCTTAATGAATCCTTCAGCCATTTGACTACGACAGGAATTACCAGTACAAAGAATTAAAATTAGTGGTTGTTCCATATTTCGTAGTTAGTCATACAATACATTTAAATGGTAACTACAATTAAATCATGATTGGCTTCAGTACAATTACAGAAAATTCTCTTCGCGCAACAGGTTTATTACTTTCCAATAAAAAGTAAAAGCTCCCTTGATGTAGGAGCTTTGTTTTTATAAAACCATGTTTTGAATGAATATTCTCAAAACAGCCAACCATTTACAGCATATTTCAGCTTAATGAAGCATCAACATCAGCGAGCCCTAGATGTAATTGATTCTAAAGAGTTTCTCAGGATAGTATTGAACCAATTTCTGAAATTACGTTCTCCAACGATTTTTTCGTAGACTGCTTCATAACCATCGACCATTTGAGCGACGCTAAATTTATTTTCTACGTGTTCTCGGCATTTTTGACGATTTAGTTCCAAAGCTTTGGGTATCATCGTCGCCATTTCTTCGTAGCTTTGGCAGACATAACCAGTCTCGCCATGAGCAATTACTTCGGGTACAGAACCCATATTCATGGCAATTACTGGTGTACCAGTCGCCATAGATTCAGCCATCACCAAACCAAAAGGTTCACACCAAGTAATTGGGAAGAGAGTAATCGCCGCATTCCCTAATAATTCAGCTTTTTGAGCGTGATTGACTTCACCCAAAAATTCGATTTGCTTACCATCAATCTGGGGAGCAATTTCTTGTTCAAAGAATTTCTGGTCTACAACATCTACCTTACCAGCCATCTTTAAGCGCCAACCCGTTTGTTTGGCGATCGCAATGGCGTGTTGTGGCCCCTTTTCTGGTGATAAGCGCCCTAAAAATGCCAGGTAGGGTGGTTCTTGGGGTTGAGCAAAAAACGGAAACTTTTCAATGCTGATACCGTTATAAACTGTGGCAACGTAGTTAATGTTTAACAGTCGTTGTGCGTCACTAATGCTGATGTATGGTTGCGTATGGTGTTGCCTAAATACTTTATTGTTATCGCGAGTAAAGATACCATGTAGAGTATGCACCGTTGGTGTTGACACCATACTAGCCAAAGGCAGTGCCCAAGCTCCAACGTGGGAGTGGATAATATCAAACTCCGCAGCATGTTGATAAACTTCGCTAACATGCATGAGTTCGTACATTACGGGTTCTTTAATGCTTTTATCCAAGCGCAATGCACGCGCACTACCCGCTTCTAAACGAGCAAGAGTTTGGGAATCACCGGAAGCGAATAATGTGACTTCGTGACCTCTGCGTACCAATTCATCGGTCAAACGACTCACAACCAATTCAGTTCCACCGTAGGTAATAGGTGGAACTTGTTCCCATAATGGAGCTATTTGTGCGATTTTCATAATATTTAGAGTTCAGTTGTCAGAAGCCTTGTCACTGAGACTTCATTTTGAGATATCCAACGTAGATAATTTCCCCTGATATCTGCAATTGACTTCACGTCATTGGCTGCAAATTATGCAACTTTGGCGAACTGAACTGAAAACTCATCTCCAGTGAGTGTGTAGATGGATTTACATTTTTTACGGTAAAAGTAAAATCACATAGCTGACATCTATCTAAAGATAGGTATTTATATCTATAGATAGGCATATTCATATATTAGAGTTAAGCGATTTGGGAGCTTAAACTCACAAATCAGCTTTTAACTTGGCTGTTGAAGTGTCAAAATAGGAAGACTTTCGTTTGAATTGAGAAGTTCCAATCTTGAGACGAATTCCCCTGCTTGTCTGGTAGCCAAATGTGTAAGACTTATAGTGAAACGGTATAAACCCTATCACCTATCCCTTTGGTGGTGTAATATATTTTTTTTAGTGTCATAGTGTCTTTGTGGTGAAAAAAATAACTTTTGAACCACCAAGGCTCTAAGACACAAATGTGAAAAGAGCAAAATCGCGGAAATTTTTGAGGATTTTTACCCACCCTGAAAGGACTGCGCCTATCAGCCTATCTTGCATAGTAAACTCTGGCATTTTTAAATCCGAGCGATCGCAGATAATTATTCCATTGTTCTGCTTGTGACCTTTCGGCAAATGGCCCAACTGCTACGTATGAACCTCGTGGCTGATTTTTTATACTGACACCTATTTGTTGTTCAATATTAGTTCTAATTTGGTTAGCAATTGTGTTAATTTCTGTGGTTTTGGCAGGGACAGCTACATAGTAAGGTCTAGATATTTCTAAGTGAGAATTTCGCTGAGGATAGTAAGTATTATTATTGTTGAAATTTTGAGAGTAAGTCGGGATTTGTTGTCCGTTAGTAAAGCTAATAATTTGCGCCCCGTAAATTCCATAGGCTGCTAGTTGTTGGATGCGCTGTTGGGCATTAGCTGGTTTACTAAAGATTCCGGCTTGAATGACAGAACGTCCTTGAAATTGTCTGATGTAAGCTGTGGGTTCAATTAAACGTACTTGTTGAAGGATTTGGGAATTGTTACTATCAACATAAACTAGGTAACGTTTAAAGTTTTGGTTATTTTGATTCAAAGGTGTGGCTTGATATTGAATTGCATCCTGATTGTGAAGATACTGTTGAGGAGTTTTATTTACCTGAGGAATTGTAAATTCTTGATTATTGGTTGGTACGGGTGGTAGGAGATTGTTGTCACTGGGCGGAATTGGTAGGGGTATTTGTACTAAAAGACTGTTGTTGCTAGTATTGATTTGTGCTGGTGTGGGAGTGGAGTGACAAATCAAAATTAAGCATCCTCCCAATAGACCACGTAAAATAAAAGATGGTTGGGTAAAGTGCTGAAATATCATAAGTAAAATTGACCATGCAATCGACTATGGTAACAAAAGAAAATTAAAATAATATTTTCTACGGAAACTAAATTTTTACAGAAGAAAGGCAGAGGGCAGAGGGCAGCTATACTGAAGGAAAGATAGGTAACTGTAGAAAATCGCTATAATTTTTGAAAGGTTTAGAAAGAACAACCTAGCAATATATTTACGGATATGAAAAAAGTCGTAGTAGGACTTTCTGGCGGTGTTGATAGTTCTACCGCCGCCGCCATTTTGCACAATCAGGGCTATGAAGTAATTGGTTTAACCCTTTGGCTGATGAAAGGAAAGGGTCAATGTTGCTCTGAAGGTATGATTGATGCGGCTTCTATCTGTGAACAGCTGGGTGTTCCCCATCACGTTGTTGATATTCGGGACGTTTTTCAGACAAACATTGTCGATTATCTTGTAGCTGGTTACAGTAGCGGTATCACACCTCTGCCTTGTTCTCAGTGCAATAAAACAGTGAAATTCGGCCCGATGTTGCAGTATGCTCGCGAAAATTTGGGGTGCGATCGCATTGCCACAGGTCATTATGCCCGGATCGATTATAACGAAGCAACTGGACGTTACGAACTCCTACGGGCGATTGATCGCAACAAAGATCAAAGTTATTTTCTCTATGACTTGTCTCAAGATTTACTAGCAGGTACAGTATTTCCTCTAGGTGAAATGCAAAAGAGCGATACGCGCCGGATTGCCAATGAGTATAATCTCAAAACAGCTGACAAACCGGAAAGCCAGGATTTATGCTTGGTAGAAGCCAACGGTTCTATGCGGGCATTCTTAGATAAGTATCTTGCCCCCAAACAAGGCGACATTGTTGATATAGATGGCAAGGTACTAGGTCAGCATGATGGTGTCCATCATTACACGATTGGGCAACGCAAAGGCTTGAGGATCGCTGCTGCTGAACCATTATATGTGATTGCTTTAGATGCAGTTAACAATAAAGTGATTGTAGGCGATCGCACTAAGGCAACTCAACCAGAATGTACCGTGACTCGAGTAAATTGGGTTTCCATCGCCGAACCTGCAAGTCCCATTCGTGCAGAAGTGCAAATCCGCTATCGTTCTCACCCCGTACCAGTCACGGTCATTCCCTTGGAAAACTCCCGTGTACGGATTGTCTTCGATGAACCCCAATTCAGTATTACGCCTGGACAAGCGGCGGTTTGGTACGAAGGAGAAAAAGTTTTGGGTGGGGGAATAATTGAGCAGTTTAGTGATTCTTGAGTTGGGTGTCTACTTTTAGTGGACTAAATCTCTCGCAAAAATCTGGATAGTTCTTTATTACGAACACAGATGCACACAGATGAACACAGATTTTTTGATCGATGTTTACCTGTGTTCATCTGCGAAAAGTTTGTAGACACGGAGTGGCTTCCCGCTTGGGTGCGGAGGTTTCCTCCGATCAAAGCTTTTCAAGAGAGTGTTCGTTTTTTGAAATAGACTTTTGCAAGAAGTCTACTGAATGCCACATATGAATCCACGGGGTTTTCAATCTATCCCTTATAATCTGCGACCGACTCTTGGGCCTCACGGTACAATCCCTTGGCAATACGAAACATTTCTTGACCTGTATGCAAATAACTTTCGTCGTAATTCAAGGGAAAATATTCCAATTCATCTAGTCCATCACTAATTTGGTTGAGGCAGTAATAAAGATGAGCCGCTACTCTTGCTAAACTAGGGGGATTAGGTAGGGAACTAAAAGAAGTTTGTGCCTGTTTTAGGTCTTCTCGGCAATTTTCTAAGTATTTCTGAAAATCTTCTAAAAGGTTATCATCAAAGGGATCTGCTGCTAGTTTTTCAATTTGTGTTTTCAAAGAATAAAGAATAACATAAGCTAAGCGACTAACCGGTTGATAAACTTGACGTAGCCATTCTTCAATCTGCTCATCAATATCTCGTCCTGTTTGTCTTTTTGTTTGGTATTGCTGCCCAGCAGCAGTGCTACGCTGTTGTCTGCTGCTAGATTTTTGCTTTAGTTTGTGATAAATTCGTCGGTCATAACTTTTGCGATTCTCAGCATCACCCAAGACTTCATACGCTGCATTAATACGGATAATTTGCTCACTATCTGCCGTTTGTTGATTACTATCAGGATGATATTGTTTGACCAAACGGCGATAGGCTTGCTTAATCTCTGCTTGGCTAGCGTCCGGATTTACTTTAAGAGTTTCGTAGTGGTTATTACTTACCATTGTAGAGAACATCCTCAAACCCCCGTCACTAGACAGCGCAGGGATGAAAGGTAGGTGAAAACTTGAGTTTACCTGCCTTCAAAATTTTAACAGTTTGAGCAAGTTCTCATTTAACTGTTGCCGACTCTGGCGTCTACCAAGTCTTGAAACAAGGGTGTACTTAGATACCTTTCCCCAAAACTGGGCTGAATCATCACAATTAAGCGTCCCTCATTTTCCGGACGCTGGGCGACACGAATTGCAGCACACAAAGCAGCCCCACTGGAAATGCCACAGAGTAATCCTTCTTCTCTTGCCAAACGCCGACCATAGGCGATCGCTTCATCATCGCTAACAGTGATGATTTCGTCAATTAATTTTACCTTCAGTACTTGAGGAATAAACCCTGCCCCAATTCCCTGAATTTTGTGTGGACCGGGTTTTCCTCCCGATAAAACTGGACTGTTGGCTGGTTCGACTGCGATCGCCTTCATACTTGGTTTGCGTGCTTTTATGACCTCCGCCACACCCGTAATAGTACCACCAGTACCTATACCTGCTACAACTATGTCTACTTTACCTTCAGTATCTTCCCAGATTTCTTCTGCTGTTGTTTCCCGGTGAATTTGCGGGTTAGCAGGGTTACGAAATTGTTGCAACATATAAGCATTGGGTAGTTTATCAACAATCTCTTGGGCCTGCCGAATCGCGCCACTCATACCTTCAATTCCTGGTGTGAGTTCAAGTTCTGCACCGTAAGCCCGCAACATCGCCCGTCGTTCAGCACTCATTGTTTCTGGCATTGTTAAAATCAATCGATAACCTTTAGCTGCTGCCACCATTGCTAAGGCTATCCCTGTATTGCCAGAAGTAGGTTCTACTAATACAGTTTTGCCCGGGGTAATCAATCCCTCCTCCTCAGCAGCATTAATCATGCTGATCCCAATGCGATCTTTGACTGATGCTGCTGGATTCATACTTTCCAACTTCACGACAATCTCAGCTACACAGCCTTCTGCTTGGGGAATACGGTTGAGCTGTACTAAGGGTGTACGCCCAATGAGTTCTGTAATGTTACGAGCAATTCGCATTCTTTTGTCCTTGGTCAATTGTCAATTGTCAATTGTCAAGCGTCAAGCGTCAATGGTCAATTGTGAAAAAACTCTTGACTTTAAACACTTGACTCTGGACACTTGACTAAATGTAGTACATGATATCTAACTGCCGTCGGGAATCTCGTTTTTCACAAAGTTCAGCAAGTGTGTATTTTTGTAAAACTGAGTTTGCTGCTTGACGTGCTTCTTGCCAAATTTCTTCTACAACAGCACCATCGACAGTTTTAGGCTGATCTTCTTCAGACGTCTGCACCCTATCTAAGCCTTCCACACATCCCAAAACTTCAAAAAGCGTGATTTTCCAAGGTTCTCGTGCCAACAAGTAACCACCTTTTGATCCTCGTTGACTCTTGATTAGACCCCCACGCCGCAAGATTGCTAGTAGTTGTTCTAGATAGCGGTCAGGTATATTTTGTTGTGCTGCAATTTGACGAATTTGCAGAGGTTCTCCACTTTGGTAGTGGACTGCCAATTCTAACATGGCTAAAATTGCGTATTCCGATTTACACGATAGTTCCACGGCCGAGAATGGGAAAGAAATGATTCTTTTACTTTTTTAGTATACTCCGGTTCTCCACTGGGGTTTGTTATTTTTACGATTAAAAACATAAAAAACCCCGCTTTGAGGCGGGGAAAAGATTTTTGCTGTTGTTAGTTGTTTATTGAGTATTGGAAAAAACTACCAATTAACTACCAACTAACCAAATTAGAATGTAAAGGTTGTTCTGAGTGTGCCGATGATGGCATCGTCGTTATTGCTACTTTGACCAGGAGCAGTTAACCAAATTACGCCAGGAGTAATAGAGATATTGTCGCTGACTTGATATTTGTAGAAGCCTTCAAAGTGGTATGGTACATCACCATCATCTACACCTACGAATCTGTTGCGAGAATAGGGTTCAGCACCAGCGAAAATACCCAATACGTTACCTTGTTTCCCGAAGTTAGGCAAAGCAACTCCTAAACCGTAGCTCCAAGCTTGAAAGTCATCACCAGAGCCGAAGCCGGTGACATCATGGTAAGAAACGAAGCCACTTACAGATAAATTATCGCTGGGTCTAAAAGCAGCCGATATACCGTAGGAATTACTAGAAGATGCGTCTGTAACACTCAGATTATTGGATTGAGCAGTACCTACTACAGAGTTATCCACAGTACCTGCGTCAAATAGAGAACTGCCTGCACCATGATAACCGTGAACATAAGTTGCTGCTAATGCTAAGCGATCGCTTAAATTAAAGTTCAGTTGTCCTAGAGCAGCATAGTTACCGTTGAATATACCTGAACCTATACCAGGATTATTCGGTTCAGACCCCAAGTAACCCACTGTGATTGAACTTGGTAGAAGGAAACTACGTCTTTCGCCAAAGCCGAAGTTAACTGCTGCACCAGCGCCACCACCAATACGGAAGATGGGGTTTTCAGAGGCAAAGGTAGACAAAGCACCATTACCACCGTCGTAATCTTCAAAGTAAGGGTTAACGGTAGCAGCAACGTCGCTCCAAATACCACCAGTAGCAGCAACATAAACTCTGGCATTATCACCCAACGGGAAGTAGTATGCCAACCAGTCTATAAATACATTGTTGCTGTTATCAGGATCACCAGTAATGTTAAAAGTTTGCAGACCTTCAGCACTACCGTCAGCACCAATGTCTAATCTCTGGGCATTCCCAGTTGCAAGACGGGTGTGTAAAAGATCTCTACCTGTAAAGCTAGTTTGCAAATCTAGACGAACCCTGTCTTGGAAAACAGTATTGTTGTCAGCATTATCTTCATTACCAAAAGTATCAGTGAGAGCAAAGATAGCTTCACCAACTAGTTTTGTGGTAGTTGAGAACTGGTTAGCTTCCAACTCAGCTGTCCGTGCTTCTAAGGCATCTACACGACCACGTAAGGTTGCTAGTTCTGCGGAAAATTCTTCTTGTAATCGCTGCAAAGTCGCCAAATCTTCTTTGGTGACTAATTCAGCTGTGGCTGTAGCAATTAATTCATTGACCCGATCCAAACAAGCATTCAAACCTGCGGCAAATTCATAACGGGTCAAAGGACGATTACCACGATAAGTGCCGTTGGGATAACCTGCAATACAGCCATAGCGCTCAACTAAAGACTGAAGTGCTTGGAATGCCCAGTCAGTTGGTTGTACGTCGGAGAACTGAGAAACCGATGTCACTTGCGCTTGGGAATTAGTAGTTTTCCCTTCGCTGCCATATTGGTTAACTTGCTCTAGGACGTTAACTTCTGTTTGCTGTTGTACTTGTGGTTGCTGTACTTGAGCTAGCTGTTGTACCTGTGTTTGCTGTTGTAACTGAGCCAGGATATCTGACTGCTGTGGTATTTCTGTTGCGCCAACAGAAGCTGTAAATCCTGTTTGTGTGGAATCACTTTGTTGCTGGCTTGTTGATAAATCTGCTTTGATGACTTCAGGGGTGGCGCCATTAGGAGCTGCGATCGCAGTTGCTGAAACCAACAGTGTGGCTCCTAAAACTGCTGGACTGACCACCAATGATTTCCACAAGATATTAGACATCGTTCCTGTTCTCCTCACACCTCGTTCTATACATTATGGTTTGCTGCAACTATTGCCGAATCTGCGACTTCTTGTTGAAACCTGTGGATGAGGCATATTGCCCTTAAAGACAATTTTAGTTTTTGCCAAGCTAAACAGTAAATTAAATTCTACAAAGTTAAGCTTTATGTGATTAACTTACGCAAAAACATACCCTTATAGCTTGTCATTATAAAACATCTGAGTCAGATGGCAACACGTGAGAGTTCGCATATACAACTGTCACATTTCCCTTGGTTAATCATGAAATTTCAAGCATAGTTAGTGATTTAAATCATAAGAGTGATCACCTCTTAAAAAATCATACCCACTCTTTACTTGTTAAAACTTAGACAGGTAAGTTGTAATTTTTGATTTCAGCTACTAAGAGTTATTACTTAACTGATCTGAGAAATCTTCTTGGCTAACTCAAAATCTTTCTGGGTTAAACCACCTGCATCATGGGTTGTCAGTGTAATTCTAACTTTGTTATAAGAAATCTCTATATCTGGATGATGTCCTGCTGATTCTGCGGGTTCAACAAGTTTATTTACAAACTCCATTGCCTGTAAAAAATCTTTAAACTTACGCTGACAGGACAATTTTGATCCCTCTACTGTCCAGCCTGAGAGGTTGTTTACTAAATCCTGAATTTCTATTTCTGTAAGTAACTGTGCCATATCATCAACTCCTAATTTAATTAGTTAGCAAGATTTTGTATCTGAGGAGGTTGATAATGGAAATCACTACTCTATATTTTCTGCTTTTATCTAGCCCGAAAGACTCATATTATGTCCGTTTAAATACTTATACTGTCTATCTGTGTCGGTAATAAGTAATTGGAGCATTACCTAATAGTTGTGAGCGCAGTGGGAATATAGAGTAGTAATGTGGGTTTGTAAATTATTTATGATGAACTGGCAAAATAAAAAATAGTGGATTTTACCTAAAATGAATTTTTGACTTTTTTGTTACCTCTGCTGAAAGTAGGATTTTTTGACTTTTCCGTTGAACTATATAGCTTTATTTACCCTATGCCAAGACGCAGTTTATTACATAAGGTTCCCATAATTTGATATATAATTTAGAGTTTTTTTATAATTTTTTTAAACTTCAATCAAGCAATAGTTATGCCCATCGAGGAATAGATTGACCATTGAAGAAGGCAGGAGCCAGAAGGATATCAGACAAATAGATCCAGTAACGCTTTTAAAGACGCAAAAGGGAGAGTATTTCATCTTAATTTATCTATCCCCATGTCTATCTTCTTCGTTCGCTGAACTATAAAATATCTATCTATAGATATAACTATCCGCTCTTACTTTAGATCAGGTGATCTAGGTAAGAGCGGTCTAGTTGGGTCTTCAGGTTGCAACCTAACTGCCGGAAGGAACTCCTTATCAGCTTAGCTGCTTGAGGTAACTTAGTCTCTCAATAAGACTAAAGCTGACTTTTAGAGAACAGCCCCGGCACACAGCCGGCTTACTGCAACCTGATGACCCATGCATTTACTACTATCTGTCATG
The DNA here is from genome assembly GCF_032393985.1 of Fischerella sp. JS2. Taxonomy (NCBI): domain Bacteria; kingdom Bacillati; phylum Cyanobacteriota; class Cyanophyceae; order Nostocales; family Hapalosiphonaceae; genus Fischerella; species Fischerella sp. JS2. Next base: position 6,328,931 of record NZ_CP135918.1, on the reverse strand, counting down.
GGCATCACCTCCTTGTTACCTAAGCGGTCGTAGTCTCAAAAAGGCAGAGTTGATTAGCTCTGGGTTGTTTACAACAACAAATACAATATAGCACAAGGTTTAATGATTGCTGCAATTATCATTATTTAAGAAGGCAGAAGGCAGAAGGCAGAAAGAGAATACCCATAAATAAATTTAGGGGATTTAACAAGAATAGCTAATTCTAAAGCACTATGTGTCTCGAGAAAAATCTTTTTACTTTGGTTCATAAATAAATTTAGAGGCACAAGACCCTTTTGGCAGAGGGAGAAACCAATTCTTTCCTTCTGCTTCTAACTTGAAAGTAACCTCACCCCCAACCCCCTCTCCGCGGGTTCAAAGAGGGGTATGCGATAGGACGAGGTGAGGTTTTTTCATGCTTGATGGTGAAATTTTTTCATTGGGACTGCCCTCTGCGTTTCTTCGGTCATGGAATTAGTTGCAATAATTGCTTGTCTAACTCAATTAGATAATCCCTACCATAGGAACCATTTTCTAAATCTAGAATCAAATGATCTGGCAAGTCTTGCTTAATTTCCTGGCTACAGGAACCAGCAGCGAGAGCGATCGCGGCTACAGTATCTACATCGCCTGTGAAGGAGATACAATCTTTAAGCAGCGCACTCATTGAATCATTTCGTAGGAGTGCAGTAATTGCTGCGCTCACACTCATCCATCCTTTTGATTTGACTTTTCCTTGCCAAGGCTTTGTCCATTCACCCGGTACGTAGCCTTCAATAAACTGCCCTAATTTGCTTTTTGCTCCAAGCTGATAAATAAAGTAGTGAGACATCAAGGCAGCTGCGATGGCAGCATTGATTCCTGCTGCTGTATTGTGGGTAATCTGAGCTTGAATTGTTGCTGCCTCAATGACTTTTTCTGGTGTCGCTAAAATACCAATGGGTGCTGCACGCATTGCTGCACCACTTTTATCACTCATGGGACGAATTTTTGTTAAAAATTCCTCACCATTTTGAATTTCTATCAAGAAATGGTAGAAATTGCCAGAGTAACCTTCTCTAGGATCTCGTTTAAAGGCTGTAACAAAACTATTGGCTAGAACTTCTGGTGTCCACGGTTGGTTAGCTACGAGAGTCTCTGCGATCGCTATGCTCATTTGTGTGTCGTCAGTATAGCAACCTGGCTGAATATTATGGCGCGGATGCTTGAGATATCTACTTAAACATTGCAAGCGCTCATTTCATTCGCATACTCAAAGCCTGCACCATAAGCATCACCGACCGCTAATTCTAACAACATATATTCCACAATACACTACATTTGTAGTATATTGTGGAATTTTAGAAATGCAAAGGTTGTGTAATCAACATACTTCTTATGGGAAGAGGTAAGCTTTTACCCTTTACCCTACAAGATGCATTGCTCAAATATCTTTTTTGTCTCCTAAAAGAAAATTGCGAACTAGGAAAAAGCTAGAAATCGATTTAGCATCTATAGGTTCACCTTGTAGAATTGCTTTCTCCAAATCTTGTGGAGTCAGTAAAACTGTTTCTATATCCTCGTCTTCTTCTTGTGCTGGTGGTGTTTCGAGCTTTTCTAAATCTTGAGCCAAAAAAGCATAAATAATTTCATCAGAATATCCAGGGGCAATAAAAAATTCTCCCAAGGTTTGCCACTTATGAGCGCGATAACCAGTTTCCTCTTCTATTTCCCGCTTCACTGTATCCAAGGGATCTTCATTTGCTTCCACAGTTCCTGCGGGAAACTCTAATAACCTTCCCCCAACTGCAAAACGATACTGACGTACGAGAACGAGTTTACCTTCTGGCGTTATCGGTACAGCTAAAGCACCTCCAGGGTGACGAATGCACTCCCATTCTCCTTCTGATTTGTTAGGCAAACGTAAGCGGTTGACCTCAAAATCAAACTTACGTCCTCTGTAGAATAGACGTTGTTTTAGTAGCTGGGGTAATTCTCTACCTAATGGCATAGTTAAGTTTTTTAGTCTAAAAAGTCGCAAGAAAAAAGGTGGATGGGTTTAAGGGTGTTAGGGAAATCTTCAACTTAATTACTACACCTATATACCCTAATTCCCTTACACGCCTAATTGTATTGCTGTAAAATCATATATTCGTTAACAAATGCACTTCAGAACAGTCTACAACTTTGGCTAGTTCTTGAATTGAGCGTCCTGTGACTGGCTCTACCCAATTTGGGGCTATTTCTGCTAACGGCACTAAGACAAAAGCACGTTCTTGCATTCTCGGATGGGGAATTTGCAAGTTTGGCGTATGTAAAATTAAGTCATCATATAACAACAAATCTAAATCTAATGTGCGAGGACCCCAACGCTCTTTCCGGACGCGCCCAAATTTTTTTTCTATTTCTAGCAAGCTTGCCAATAATAAATTTGGTGTCATATTGACTTGCATAATTACACAACCATTCAAATAATCTGGTTGTGCTGGGCCTACAGCTTTAGTTTTGTACCAATTGGATCTCGCTTCTAAGATAATACCTGGTATTTGAGCCAGATTTTTGATAGCTGTCTCTAAAATTGTATAGGAATCTCCTATATTACTACCTAAAGCTACTGCAACAGGCTTCCACTCATCTTTGCTGGCATCGTTTGTTGTCTGTAGCTGGAGTTTGCTGTTTGCAAATATTTTCAATTATTTTCTGACTCCAAAATATTACTCAAGAACAGGTATAAATCTCGTAAATATCTTTAAGACTAATCTTAAGAAATCTTATTTGTTATATAGTGAATTAAGTGAATAATTTATTAGGATACTGTACAAACACAAACGTTGTGTACCAATCTGAAAATTTCATGGTGGTTAGGTTGGAACTACTGAAAGTGAGGAGCTGACGTGGGGAAGTTTACCTCCTGGTTTAAAGAAAGAACTACAAAATCGAGTGATTCTCAAACAGAAAAATTGGGGTCGGCAATAGGTGATACCCAAGCAAAAGAGGAATCCACAAATGAACAAAACCATGATGAGAACCGGCCACCAACAAAACTGAAGCAAGCTAAGCAGATAGTAACTCAGGTAGTTGCCAAGCTTCCTGGCAGTCATAAACCACTATACCGTCGTTATTGGTTTTGGGCAGGCTTGGGTGTAAGCGGCGGTGTCGCTGCTGTTTGTTATGGAGTTTGGTCTATTGACCAAACATTACCAAATAAAACTGAACTCAGTGCTGTTGTTAGAGAGCAAACATTAACCATCAAAGCTGCCGATGGGACGATTTTGCAACAGCAGGGAGAAGCAACTAGAGAACAGTTGAAATTAGAGGAAATACCAGAGAAATTCAAAAAAGCTTTTATTGCCTCAGAAGACAGAAGATTTTACAAACACGATGGTGTTGATGCCCAAGGAATTGTGAGAGCAGTTTTAAATAATTTGCGATCGCAAAACGTCGTCGAAGGTGGTAGCACCATCACGCAACAGCTAGCACGAATTCTCTTTCTCAAACAAGAGCGGACAATTTGGCGTAAGCTCAAAGAAGCTCGTCTAGCACAGAAAATCGAAGACCAATTGTCTAAAGACCAGATTTTAGAGCGTTATCTCAATTTAGTGTATTTGGGTTCAGGAGCCTACGGAATTGCAGATGCGGCATGGGTGTATTTTAGTAAACCAGTCCATGAACTCACCTTGGGGGAAATGGCAGCGATCGCAGCCTTACCTCCAGCCCCCAACCGTTTTTCACCGCAAGTGAATCTAGAATCTGCCCAACAACGGCGGAATTTAGTTTTGCAACGGATGTATGAAGACGGATACATCACCAAAATTGAGAGAGACATCGCAGTTAGCGAAAAATTAGCCGTTAGGCCTAGTCAACCCAAACGCTGGCAAGTTGAAGCTCCTTACTTTATCAGTTATGTCCAGAAAGAATTGCCTAAATATGTTTCCCCAGAGGTTTTGAATGCAGGCGGTTTAACGGTGGAAACCTCCTTAAACTTGTCTTGGCAGAAGATGGCAGAAGAAGCAGTGGATAAAACTTTACGTAATCAGGGTCGCTGGGAAAACTTTAAGCAAGGAGCTTTGGTGGCGATTGATCCCCGGACTGGTGCGATCAAAGCAATGGTTGGGGGAAAAGACTTTAGCAAAAACCAATTTAATCGTGTTACCCAGGCACAACGACAGCCAGGGTCGACTTTTAAAGGATTTGTGTATGCAACAGCGATCGCTACTGGTAAAAATCCCTATGATGGTTATGAAGATGCACCCCTGATTGTGGATGGTTACGAGCCGAAAAACTTCAGCGAGAATTTCTACGGCTGGATGAATATGAGAGATGCTCTCACCAAGTCAATAAATATTATTGCGGTGAAAGTGTTGATGGATATAGGATTTGAGCCAACAATTAAGCTTGCTCATGATATGGGAATTAGATCGGAACTCAAACCGATGTATTCTTTAGCTCTCGGCTCAAATGAAGTGAATTTGCTGGAGTTAACAAGTGCTTATGGTTCCTTTGCCACTCAAGGATTACACGTAGAACCCCACGGCATCACCCGCATTCTCAACCGCCAAGGTCAGGTAATTTGGAGAGATAATTTTCAGCCAAAGCGCGCTTTAGATACAGAAAGTGCCGCGATTATGACCTGGATGTTGCGTAATGTGGTAAATGCAGGTACAGGCGGTGCTGCTAACTTGAATGATAGACCTGTTGCAGGTAAGACTGGTACTACCGATGAGGCTCGAGATTTGTGGTTTATTGGCTTCATACCCCAGTTAGTAACAGGCGTATGGCTAGGTAACGACGACAACAAACCAACTGCGGGTAGTAGCAGTACTGCTGCTTATACCTGGCACGAATTCATGGAAAAAGCAACAGAAGGAATGCCAGTCGAGAAGTTTCCGGAACGACCGAAGCTAGAAGGTCGTAAAGGTACTATTAAAGCACAACGCATCAAAGCTAAACGAATTGTTAATCCTCCTGCTCCTTCTAATAACGAGAATTCTGATGGACAAAATCAACAGGTAGATTCTAATAATAGCCAAGGGCGATCGTCTCGCAGAAGAAGATACAGAAGAACTAATTATCAACAGCAAGAACAACAGCAAGAACAAACCCCAAGGCGGCGACGCAGACGCCGCTATCGAGAACAGCAAGCAGCTGACGACTCTAGTTCCCAAAGAAGCTATCGGCGTCGATATCGTAATGACGAATCGGCTTCTAATAGTGATTATTCGTCATCTCCATCACGACGAAGATATAGACAATATTCAAATTCTTCTACACCTATAATTCCTCGAGTCAGGTATACACCGTCTGCTAGCTCTAGTAGTGGTTCTTCTAGTTCCGCATCCACACCCTCTTGGCGAGAGAGACTGAAGCCAAGTTCTTCACAGTGAAATGGGGAGGTGGGGTGTAGACGCGCTCATAGGCTTAAGGCAGGGTGGGGGGAGTGTGTGGAGTGGGCGTTGGGCATTGGAAATAACCAACAACTAACCACTAACCACTATTGTACAGACGCGATTAATCGCGTCTGTACTAACCACCTACTAACTACTGTACTAATTTCCTCCCCTTCCCTCTGACTTGTGGGGGATGTAGGTGGTATGCTCTTTTTATAAGTTTTTAAGTAGTGTTACTTATTTTAGGAGATTATACTCATGAATTTATTAATGCAAGCAGCAGCACAAGCAGCTAATGAACCTCATTTTCCTTTCGCTTTTACTGCGGTTTATGTAATTGGCTTTATTGCTGCTGTCACAATTGGTTCAATTGCTTGGTACAATTCCAAGCGTCCCGTAGGTTGGGAAGATAAAGAACGCCCCGACTTTGTCCCCAAAGTTGACAAAGATGAAACACCTGGTGTAGGTGAACCTAAATAGTCAATGGTCAATGGTCAATGGTCAATGGTCAATAGTAAAAAAACTTTTGACAATGGACACTTGACAATGGATTTTTGACAATGATTAATTTTGAATTTCAACCCAACGACGGTAAAGCTTTTGAATTTGTTTGAGAAGGGCATTTAATCCGGCTTGGGTTGATTGCTCTTGGGTAGATAATTGTTGTAACTTCATCAGCAGTTTTGCTTCTTCTACTGCTACTTCATCATCACTGTAAATTAAACCACTGATGGCTTGAATTAGATTTTGGTAATCTTCCATACTCGGATGCTCACCTAAATATTCCTTGACCCAGTCATAGCATTCGATTGGCTTCACGGGAACTAGTTCGTATAATAAAGGCTTAATATCTGGATCGCTAGCTATCCCTTTCTCTTGAGCTATTTGACGCAGATACTGCCTTTCTTCTGCTTGGATTGTGCCATCTATCCAAGCTGCTCCAATCAGAATTTTAACTAAGTTTTTGACGTTACTGGAGTTTACTGACATCACAGCCTCCTATAGTTTGACTCTGCCCTCCTTGAAATCTTACAACTGCTACACAGTATTCACCCTGAATTATTGGTTTTTCTTAAACGAACCATAAAAAAGCCATCCATGTCATGTTGATGGGGTAAAACTTTTAGGCAGCCTAGTGACGTGGAATACTTATGAAAAGCTACATTTTGAAAAGAAGTCTCTATTTTCCAATCACAGTTTTCTGTGATAAATGATTCTATGACGCTTTCATTTTCAGTTGGATGCAACGTACAGGTAGCATAAACTAGTAACCCTCCTTGTTTTACAAAAGTGCTTGTATGTGATATTAATTCTTTTTGCAGGATGGAAAGTTCTTTGACTGAGTCTGGTGTTTGTCGCCAGCGCGCATCAGCATGGCGATGTAACGTCCCTAAACCAGAACAAGGTGCATCCAGTAAGACACGGTCAGCAGAGTTACGAAATTGGGATAAATTCCGAGTGTCATCAATGCAAATTTTTATAGATTTCAGATCAAGCCGTTGGATATTTTCTTGAAGTTTCCGCATCCGAGAAGCAGTGCGATCGCACGCCCAAATTTTCCCCGTATCCTGCATTAACTCAGCCATGTGAGTGGTTTTACCACCGGGTGCAGCACAGGCATCAATCACTACTTCTTTTGGTTGGGGATCAAGGAAATGACCAACTAGTTGGGCACTACTATCTTGGATACTCCACCAACCCTGACTAAAACCAGGCAGATTTTGAATTTGACCTGGGTGAGTCAGTAATCGTAAAGCTTGCGGGAGGTGGGGAAGACGTTGACAGGAAATACCAGCCGCCTGCAATGCTGCTTCTACTGTTTCTAAATCAGCGCGAAGTGGATTTACCCGTAGATCAATTGCTGGGGTTTGGTTCATCCAGATACATAGTTTTTCTGTCTCGATTACACCAAATTGGTCTATCCAAACTTGAATTATCCAGTCAGGAAAACTGTGTAGAATACCCAAACGTTCAACTTGGTTTTCTGGTAGCTGTAAGAAAGATGTGAGGAAAAAAAGACGCGGTGACACACAGAGTATTTCATCTATATTCCCCGTGTTCCTCCCTTGTTCCCCTTGTCTGGTTTGTCCCCCATCTCCACCATCTCCCCACCTCCCCATCTCTTCCATGAGGCGAAGAAACTGCCGCAATAAACCATTCACAAAACCAGCCAATCCAGCAAAACCATTTTCCTTGGATAATTGTACGGTGGTATTCACAGCCGCACTAGGAGGAATTCGTTCTTGATATAGCAACTGGTAGAAGCCTAAATGCAGGATCGTGCGGAGGTCTTTGGGTTGCTGATGGGATTGCTTTTTGGCAAGTTGATCAATAATAGCGTCGAGAGTACGCTGTCTTCTGGTGCAGCCATAAACTAATTCTGTGACTAAACGGCGATCGCTGAGCATCTTTGCACCAACTTCACCATCTGCTATGTCTGCTTTTGCTAACACTCGGTCTAGTGCCACATCAGCATAAGCTCCCTTGTGGACTTCTCGCAAGGCAATAAAAGCTAGTTGCCGGGATGAAATATTTTGATTTCTGGATTTTTGATGTTGCAATGTATTTCTGAGTTCTTTTATACCAATTCTAAGATTTTTAAATGATTAAATAATCTTTAAATTAAGTCTTTTTTACACTCTAACACCCATATACCCTTATACTCATCAATTTCTACTACAATTGCGGCTATGAATTTATCACGAATTCAAAACATCATGTTTTTGTTTTAGGTATTTTTATTCTATTATTGTATTTTTATAAATTTGTCATCAAGACAAAGATTTTGTTTTGGGTGCTTAGTCTTATTGCTTTTATCTACTCTCTTAGTTGAATTTACTGATTAACCAGTAAATAAACAAACTTAAATTGTCAATAAATCTGAATCTCCCACACAAGTATGAAGATAAAATTTAAGAAATTTTCTGTTATTCATCGAAAAAAAATTAATATTAACAATAGCAACAAGCTATCCTAAAGCTATGTAAATGCTTTGGAGTATTTTTACTCAATGAAAACCGAATAGAGCGTAGGACACTCTCGACTAAATGACAACGGGGAGCATCAAGAGTCGATTTGGGAAAAGTGTACTATGTAGCAATTTTTCATTCTTTTACTTCGTTTTCTTTTTGTTAACTAAATCCATTTAGAGTTATCAGGATTAAAAGGTCAGTAGGCATCAATGTCTTATTATTTTTTTGATACAGAAAATTACCGTTACAAATCTTTTGAGTTGCCAGGGGCAAAACCACACTATAACCCTGACCGCCCCGGACAGGTTGAACATATTTTTCTAGATCTCGATTTAGATATTCCCAACCAGAGCGTTCAAGGAAAGTGCAATATTACTTTATTGCCCATCCGTAATGGTATTGACCGTTTAAGCTTGGATGCTGTTAATTTGAACATTGAATCTGTCTTTGTGGATGAAGTACAGCAGAAGTTTGATTACGACGGTGAAAAACTCTCGATCCAACTACATTCACCCACCCTTGTTAATCAACGACTTGCGATCGCGATCGCCTACTCTGTCCAAAAGCCCCAACGGGGGATCTACTTCATCCAACCCAATAAACATTATCCCCACAAACCCACTCAAGTTTGGACACAGGGTGAAGATGAAGACTCACGCTTCTGGTTTCCTTGTTTTGACTACCCGGGACAGTTGTCTACTTCCGAAATTCGTGTCCGTGTTCCCAAACCACTGATTGCCATATCTAATGGTGAACTAATTGCTACAGAAGCAGACGGTGAGGACAAAATTTATCACTGGTTGCAGCAGCAAATTCATCCTACCTATTTAATGACACTGGCGGTAGGTGACTTTGCAGAAATTCGCGATGATTGGAACGGAAAACCTGTTACATACTATGTGGAAAAAGGACGGGAAGCAGATGCCAAACGTAGTATGGGCAAAACTCCCCGAATGATGGAGTTTCTCAGCGAAAAATATGGCTATGTTTATCCCTATCCAAAGTATGCCCAAGTCTGCGTTGATGATTTCATCTTTGGTGGCATGGAAAACACTTCCACCACACTGTTAACAGATAGATGTTTGCTGGATGCTAAAGCAGCATTAGATAACCGCAATACAGAAAGTTTAGTAGTCCACGAACTGGCACACCAATGGTTTGGTGATTTAGTTGTCATCAAACACTGGTCACATGCTTGGGTAAAAGAAGGCATGGCTTCTTATTCTGAAGTAATGTGGACAGAGCATGAGTACGGTGCAGATGAAGCAGCCTATTATCGCTTAGGAGAAGCCCGCAGCTATCTAGCAGAAGATAGCAGTCGCTACCGCCGTCCGATGGTGACACACGTCTATCGAGAAGCGATCGAACTCTATGATCGCCACATCTATGAAAAAGGGTCTTGTGTATATCACATGATCCGTACGGAGTTGGGCGACGAAATGTTTTGGCAAGCAATGCAGACATTTGTCCAGGATAATGCCCATAAAACCGTAGAAACAATAGATTTACTTCGGGCGATCGAAAAGGCAACTGGACGTAATCTATTATTTCTGTTTGACCAGTATGTATTTCGAGGGGGGCATCCAGATTTCAAAGTCGCATACTCTTGGGATGGCGATGCTAACTTAGCTAAGGTGACGGTAACTCAAACCCAAGCATCATCTGATAAAAATGGCAGTAACAGTGATTTATTTGACCTACGAATTCCCATTGGTTTTGGTTATGCTAAAAATGGTGCTACTGCGGAATTAAAAATTTTCAAGGTACGGGTTCACGAACGTGAACAAACTTTCTATTTCCCACTAGAAGAGAAACCACTGTTTGTCAGCTTTGATGTGGGGAATAATTTCTTGAAAACTGTTTCCTTGGAGTACTCAGTACCAGAGTTAAAAGCACAGTTAGAATTTGATCCCAATCCAATTTCGCGTATTTACGCAGCTGAAGCCTTAGCGAAAAAAGGAGGACTAGAAGTCCTTAAAGCACTATTGTCAGCACTGCAAAAAGATCCTTTTTGGGGTGTGCGTGCAGAAGTAGCTGCCCAAATAGCAGAAATCAAGTTAGACCAAAGCTTTGATGCTTTAGTGCTAGGGTTAAAAGATGATAATCCCAATGTACGTCGAGCTGTAGTAGAAGCACTGGCAACAATCAAAACCTACGCTAGTTATAAGGCTATCAAAGAAGTAGTTGAGAATGGAGATGCCAGCTACTATGTAGAAGCAGCCGCAGCCCGCGCAGTTGGTACAATTGCAGCTGCCAGTTTGGAAGAAAAACCCAAAGAAGAAAAAGTTTTGAAACTGCTAAAAACAGTTTTAGAAGCAAAAGCAGGTTGGAATGAAGTAGTACGCAGTGGGGCGATCGCTGGTTTAGCCAAACTTAAAACTTCCGAAGCAGCCTTAAATCTGATTTTGGAATACACCAAAATAGGCATTCCCCAGCCTTTGCGCTTGACAGCAATTCGGGCATTGGGTATAGTCTCTGTCGGTCAAACTCCTGCCAATGTAGAGCGAATCTTAGATCATTTGGCAGAACTTGCTAAAGAAAGATTCTTCTTAACTCAAGTCGCAGTAGTGACAGCCTTGGGAAATATGGAAACTCCCAAAGCCATCAGTATCTTGCAATCCCTTGGCGATCAAACAGCAGATGGACGGGTACGCCGCTATGCAGAAGAAGAGATTGCCAAAGTGCAAAAGAATATTGGTACAGACAGTGCAGTTAAACTACTGCGCGAGGAACTTGATCAACTCAAACAACAAAATCAGGAACTGAGAAGTCGTTTGGAAAACTTAGAAGCGAAGGCGAAGTAGTTGGTAGTTAGTAGTTGATTGTTGATTCTTAACCACTAACTACTAACTTCACAACAATTCCGTAAATCGGGGATCACTTTGTAAAGTTTTCAAAATTTGCTTGATTTCTTGAGTACGGTCTTTTTTGACAACAAGAGTCACATTGCGATCGCGCACAATTACGACATCTTCTAGACCAATGGTGACAACAACCTCATCAGGATTGTTAGTGTAAACAATAGCACCCTGTGTATCTAACCCTACATGAGTACCTAGTTCTACATTTGGGGAATCTTCTTTTTTTAATAAACGTTCGATCGCATTCCAATCACCTAAGTCATCCCAGCCAAAATCCACTGGTAAGACATGTGTCAAATTCGTTTTTTCCATGAGCGCATAGTCTATACTCTTCTTAGGTAACTGGGGATAGATATCAGGGCCGTGCTGTATCAACGGTTCAATAATTTCTGGGGCGTGGATATGCAGTTCCTTGAGAACAACACCCGCCCGGAAAATAAACATCCCGCTATTCCAGCTAAAACGTCCCGTCGCCAGAAAATTTTCTGCCGTTTGACGGTCGGGCTTTTCAGTAAAGCGGTTGACATGATAAGCTGGCAAGTCATCAAAGCAACCAATCTTTTCGCCTTGTTCTATGTAACCGTAGCCAGTTGATGGAAAGGTGGGCTTGATCCCCAGTGTGACAATTGCTGCTGTGTTTGCTGCTAGTTCAATTGCTGCATTTATTGTGTGTGCAAAAACATCTTGGTTAGCAATCCAATGATCAGCAGGGAAAAAGCCGATAATAGCGTCATCTCCGTGACGCTTTTTGATTTCCAAGCTTGTCCAAGCAACTGCTGCGGCTGTGTCCCTTCCTTGAGACTCGACTAGCAAGTTATTCGATGGTAGTTCGGGCAGTTGTTCCTTAACTCCTTGGGCTATCTGACTAGAAGTAATCACCAACAAGCGATCCCAACCGTCTGCTAATGGTAGCAGTCGATCAGCCGTTGCTTGTAGAAGACTTCTAGAGCTACCATCTAGGTTTAAAAATTGTTTGGGTCGATTTTGGCGACTTAAGGGCCAAAAGCGTTCACCTTTACCACCAGCAAGAATTACAGGGAACAATGCTCTAGTCATGTTGTCATAGAAACTTACTCAAGAACACTACTAAGTGTACTGTGGTCTTCATCACTGGCAAGATTGGTTGCTTAGATTAACATTAGGTTTAGGGAGTGGATGAGTGGGGAGATAGTTTGTGGTTAAACAAGTAGCACAGATCAAAAATCAGGGTAAATCTCAACAAGCGCAAAAATCTACTGATGAGGCAAACCCACAACAACAAGCGAATGTATCATCTCAGTTTGTAGAGTCTGTAGGTTCTATACCCAGCCAACTTTATCAAAGGTTGGGTTTGGCAATGCCTCGGTGGCTATTTTGGCTGTTGACAATAGTTGTAGGGATCACACTTTCAGGGTTATTAGTATCGACTTTAGCGCTTTGGACTCCCCTCTGGAGCGATATAGATCGAACAGATGAAGAGTTGGGTATGGGTGGCCCAGACGCAGAAAAAACGCCATTACCAGGGGAGATTTGGAGCAATATTTCTCAATATAAGCTCACACGCCCAATGAATGTTCTGATCATGGGCATCGAACCAGTCCGTGGTAGCGTTGATGGTTCTCCAGAAAGTTATGCTGGTAAGAGCGATACGATGTTGTTGGTAAGACTAAACCCAGAAAATCATACCATACGCGTGCTTTCGATTCCCAGGGATACTATGATTGCGATCCCAGAATCAAAGGGATTAACTAAAGTATCCCAAGCTAACGCCCAAGGGGGTCCGGTGTTGGCAGCGCGGGTTGTGAGTCGGACTTTGAGTAATGCACCCATTGATCGCTACATCCGTATTTCTACTAGCGGCTTACGGCAGTTAGTAGATCAGTTGGGTGGCGTAGAAGTGTTTGTTCCCAAACCGATGGAATACAAAGACTCGGCTGGTAAGTTTTCAATTAATTTAGTCAGTGGTTGGCAAACTCTTAACGGTGAACAGGCTGAACAGTTTGTGCGTTACCGTGAAGCTAACACAGGGGATCTTCCAAGAGTACAGCGACAGCAAGCATTGCTGATGGGGTTACGCGAACGCTTGTTTAGTCCCACTGTTTTACCCAGGTTGCCACAGCTAGTCCACATTATGGGCAAGTACTTTGACACAAACCTGAAAGTTGAAGAGATGATGGCACTAGTCAACTTCTCTTTGAACATGGAGCGGGATAATTTTCAAATGACCTTGCTACCAGGTATTTTTAGTCGTTTAAGTGCAGATCCTGATAGTTATTGGTTGAATCTAACTGGAAAAGTTGACTTGCTCAATAATTATACTGGAGTTAGTATAGGTGGTCTGAAACCAGATAGGCGATCGCTACCTAGTCTCAAAATTGCTATTCAAAATGCCTCCAATCAACCCCAGCTAACTGCCAAGGTAATCAACTCTCTCAAAAGCAAAGGCTTTAAAAAAGTCTATGCTATTTCAGATTGGCCCGATGGGCGTAGTGAAACTAAGATTATTGCCCAAAAAGGCAACCGCCAAGCCGCAGAACAACTGCAAAAAATCTTGGGTTTGGGAACTATTGAAGTCTCAGCAATGGGTGACTTAGAATCTGATCTCACTATTAGAATTGGGAAAGATTGGAAGTAGTCATTTGTTAGTAGTTAGTAGTTGGTGGTTGTTTGGAATCACCACCAATCAACAAATAACACTGCTATTATGTCAAAAATTCTGCTGCGCTTGTTAGGCATAATTTTTATTTTGGCTCTTGCCTTTTTATGGGTAATGCTAAATGCTAAACCCGCTATTCTTTTAAGAAGAAGTGAAACAAAGGTAAATAATTAATATTATTTGCTGATGGTGAAAAGTACGTTTTAAGTCTCACTTCTTCACTTTTTATTTTTTCTGAGAATTAGGCACAAGTTAAGACATTTATTCAGGTGATTTTATTTGTTATGTTCCTGATATTGTTCTTACTGGCCTTCGTTGGTTTTTTTGCCAGCCTGATACGGCATATTAAAGTAATATTTTGTATTTTTTCTGAAGCTGAAGTTGAGCAGATCACAACCCTAAATTTTCCCAGATGGTCACTAGTATTACATTTCGGATTAATGCTGGGAAATGGCTTGCTTTTTATTTGGGAACAGTTATGGAATGCAGCCCACTTTGTTGAATTTTTTCGGGATTTTTACAAATTCTTACCAGTATGGACAAAATTAGCGATCGCATTTTTTCTTATCTACTCGCTGATCATTGCGCTGTTGCAAATAAATGAGTTTCGTCCTCAGCCTGGTAAACGGCGGATTTATAAACAAAATGGCAAATACTGGATTCAACAAGTTTACTTTACAGAAATGCTAGAGGAAATAAACCTCCCACCTGTAGAGATTACCAGAACTCAATATGTGTCTCGATTTACTTCAGGCGAAATTTTCTTTAATATTCTTTGGATGTTGAATTACCTCATTCTGGCATTATACTTTTGGTACAAGACCTGGTAATAGTAAGTAAAATGCGATCAAGGCATTAAGCTTTTTAGAGACAACTGATGTAAGTGATTTCCACAATTAAGTGTAATTGATATTCTTACAGTCATATGGGAGAATTCTTGGCGAGGAAGACGAGGAAGAAAAGCTTTACATTACCACTCTTCTTGTAGATATTATGAGTGATGCTTGAGGAGCATCAAGTCAAATTTACTCCCTTTAATCAAAAATACCCTGACAAAGTACCGAATTTTCGGTTAAATGTTTTCAAGTATGGGCCATTTTTGCTTATTGGGTACTGTTTGTGACAGAAGAACAAAAGGTTTCTCGTTCCCTTGCTGGAATTGCTGGTATTATTGCCGCCGCTACTTTAATCAGTAAAGTATTTGGTTTAGTCCGGCAGCAAGTTATTGCTGCCGCTTTTGGTTTGGGACCCGCTGCTGATGCTTTTAATTATGCCTACACGATTCCTGGTTTTCTGCTGATTTTGCTAGGAGGAATTAATGGGCCCTTTTACAGCGCTGTTGTCAGTGTTTTAGCTAAGCGTAAGAAAGAAGAAGCCGCCCCTTTGGTAGAAACTATTACAACGCTAGTGGGTGGGATACTGTTATTAGTATCGATTTTTTTGGTGATTTTTGCACCTACTTTCATAGATATGTTTGCACCTGGTTTAAAAGTGCCAGGAAAAGAATTAGTGAGAGCGATCGCCATCAACCAACTCCAAATTATGGCCCCGATGGCAGTCTTGGCAGGTTTGATAGGGATTGGTTTTGGCGTTCTTAATGCTGCCAATCAATTTTGGTTGCCCTCAATTAGTCCTTTATTTTCCAGTGTTACTGTTATTATTGGTCTTGGTGTCCTGGCTTTGCAACTTGGTAGTAAAATTAGCACACCTGACTATGCCATATTAGGTGGAAAGGTGTTAGCAGGAAGTGTTTTGCTAGGTGCATTTTTACAGTGGTTAGTACAGGTGATCGCCCAAGCAAAAGCAGGTATGGGTAAATTCCGGCTACGCTTTGATTTTCATCAGCCTGGAGTCGGCGATGTGATGAAAATCATGCTACCAGCGACCTTTTCCTCAGGAATGTTGCAAATTAACCTTTACACAGATTTGTTTTTTGCTTCTTTGATTCCCTTTACAGGGGTTGCTGCTGCTTTGTCTAATGCCGGCTTACTTGTGCAGACACCTTTGGGTATTATTTCCAACGTAATTTTGGTTCCCCTGTTACCCATTTTTGCCCGCCTTGCCGCTCCTGAACATTGGCATGAGTTAAAATTACGCATTCGTCAAGGACTATTACTTTCTGCTTTGACAATGCTGCCCTTGGGGGCATTAATGATAACTTTAGCCGTACCAATTGTACGAGTGGTATACGAACGCGGTGCTTTTAAAGGCACAGACTCAGAACTGGTAGCCTCTTTGTTGATTGCGAATGGGATCGGAATGTTTGTCTATTTAGGGCGTGACGTTCTGGTACGGGTGTTTTATGCTTTGGGTGACGGTGCAACACCCTTTCGGATCAGCGTGATTAATATTTTTCTCAACGCTTTGTTAGATTTCCTTTTAATTAAATCTTTTGGTGCTGCCGGTTTGGTATTAGCAACAGTGGGAGTAAATTGCTGTTCTGTGTTGATGCTGTTGTTTTTGCTAAATCGCAGGTTAAATGGCTTGCCCTTAGGACAATGGAGTTTACCTATTTTCGGTTTAACAGCTAGTAGCATTGTCGCTGGTGTAGCTAGTTTTGCTACTCTTCAAATTTTGCAGCAATTTTTGGGTGGAAATGGTTTGCTAATTCAACTGTTGCAATTAGTTATATGTGGCTTAGTTGGTTTGGTTGTTTTTGGTGCGATCGTTGCTGCTATGAAATTACAAGAGGTGAATATTTTTGTTTTTCGTCTACGTCAACGGTTTTTGAAGAGATAATATTATGTCCACTTGAACAGTTATATTATCCGTTGGGGTCGGTAATGGGTAATTGGTAATAAAGATACTGACTCATCATTTTGCCATGCCCAATGCCCAACTAATACCAATTCAATTAATGATTGCAACACATCCTTGGATAAAGACGCGATGAATCGCGTCTCTACAAGATGGCCTATCTGTCGCATTCTTTTGGCGAATTGGTATAACTTATTTGTTCCTTCTGGCCTCTTGCCCTCTGCTTTTTGCTCCCTGCCTTTTTATAAACAAAAAGCCTCGGTACAAAACACCGAGGCGACCATGAGGAATCCAAATGTCGATGGGAGATATTAATATTTAAAAAAATTAACTTATGTAAATAAATATAAAGTTTTTTGTTGCAAAAGGTCAACTAGACTTGACAAAGAATAATCAATAGCCTGTATAAGCTTTTCTTATGATTTGTAGATTTGTGGGCTAGCATCTTTCCCACTCAGTTGGATGAGCTTCTGTAATTCAAAAACAGTATCAGAGGTAACTATGGCACGTAAACGGTTAATTATCGAAATGGGAATGGGGATAGATCAGCATGGACAAGATCCAACAATAGCAGCAGCCAGGGCTGTGAGAAATGCGATCGCCAACAATGCTTTACCTGGTGTTTGGGAGGTAGCGGGCTTGAGTCACCCCAATGAAATGATTGTAGAAGTGCAAGTTGCAGTACCCTACCCCTCACAAGTTCGTCAACAAGAGGTACTAGCTGTACTACCTTTTGGTCGCAAATCCTTAACAGTTGAACTGGGGGGAATGGTTGTGCAAGGTAGAGCCATCCCTGAACTCAATGATAAAAATGACGAAATGTTGATAGCTGTGGCTGCGGTTACAGTCCTAGTTGAAAATTAGTAACTAAAGTACTCAAAACAAAATTGATGAATACAGATAATACAGCAGCACAACTACAAAATTGGGATAATTTTTGTCGATATCATGCCAATAGAGATTGGTATGGCACTTGGACGAGATACTCTGCTGACGGAGAAATAATCGAAAGTTTTAATTGTATTAGAAGTTTTAAAATCAGTGCCGATGGTAGTGAAATATATCACCAAAATCACTATACATATGCTGATGGCACAAAGGAGACAAAGATCTTTGGACCTTATCAAAAACCAATTACCAGGGCTTTATTTTTAGATAATAGTTTTTCTTGGGGTTCTCAAAAAATTGAACTAGGTACAAATTTTGGTTTTGAAACAGGTTTGAGCTACGAAGATAGACGCGCTAGCGTTGTCATCATGTATGATGAGTCTGGCAACTTAGAAAGAATTGTAGTTATTCCTGAAAATTTAACTTCATTTCCAGAAACACCTACTCCTCCCTCAACCAAAAAGTCTATAGAGTTTCATCAGAACTGGAAAGGAACAGCTAAAACTATCACACCCGATTGGATAGTGTCATCGCCTGTAGATATTTCTTGCAATCAATTAGAAAACTTAGGCGATAATTTCATAACTTTACATTTGTGTGATGGTATTTCTGTTACTTTTCCTCCAAAAATAGTAACTGCACAAGAGTTTTGTGCAGTACTTGAGTGGCAGGTTAATCCCAATTTATTGATACGTGCTAGTCGTAATTATAACAGTCATATTTTTACTAATCTTACACTACAAACATTTATTACTCAAAGCTAAAAGGCATTAGTAATATTTAGTAAAATTTTGAACTAAAAATATATAAAAAATATGTTAACAAAAGAAGAAATCACAAATTTAATTGCTAACTATTTTAGCAATATTGCCGCTATGAATGCTGAAGATTGGATTGAAAATTTCACAGAAGATGCTATCAGTTATAACCCAGTTGGAGAACCACCCACAAAAATTCATGAAAATTTTCGTGCATTTATCAACCAGTTAAAAACAGTATTTAATAAATTAGAAGCAACAACAGAGCATATTTTTATTGCAGGTAATGAAGCAGCTGTTAAATGGACTATGCAGGGAATTAGTAAAACTGATAAATCAGTGACATTTGAAGGAATAACAGTGTTTGAAATTAACAATTTTGGCAAGATTCAAACAACACGTGCTTATTGGAATCCGGCGCTAATGCTTGCACAGTTGCGTTCTTAGAGATGAGCAATGCTCACATTTGCTGCTATGCGCTAAACTAGAGGCATCGGGGTGGGAGTCTCACTAAAGTAAATCCAACAGATAATTACTATTCACCACTCTAGTTACGATGTCTCCCGAAAATAACGAATCAATTGAAATTCAAGCAATCAACAAACTCAAGCCAGTACACTTTGCGGACTTAATTAGAGCTGCACAATTAATTTTTGATCCTGCTAGAGGTGTGTCTGGAATATATAGAAAAGTTGATTGGCAAGAATTTGGTATCCCTGATGATGTTACAGAAAATCTCCAAGCCCTTGGTAAAGAATATCAATATGCATCTCCTCATATCTCCCCTGAAATTATTTGGAGTAAATTAACTCCAGCAACTCGGACTTGGTTTTTTGAAAATAGAAATGAGTTGTGGCAATTTGAGGAATATTTCCCTGCTCTTGATGAGGATTAAAAGTAAGCAAGTCGGTACAAATAAAGCTAACTCGTTAGAGTCGTCATTTGTCCTTTGTCATTGGGAAACAGTGCGTTGCGGTAGTTCCCCTCGTTGTAGCACTACCATTCATTGGTAATGCTTTTAGACATGTTTACTTTTCGGAACTCGCTTTATGTTTATTCCTACCGACTTACTTAAATGCTTCATACTATTTTACTTTTTGGATGATACAAATACATCATTCCTACAAGAAATCCAATCTGTAGAACGGTATCACCCGTATATCGCAAGCTTCATCAGAATATTGCCAAAAATTGTCTCTTCACTCTGTAGATTCAACAATTATCTTTTGAGGTAAATGATCACTAATGCTAGAACGTGGATCAGGTAGAATCAATTCGGCTAAGAGTAGTAAATTAAATGATTTTGGCTCTTCATTATGCCTTATAGTTAGAAAACTTTGATTTGGAGACAATTACACACAGACGCCTAGAGGGCAACCATAAATATCTGATAACTGAGATAATTTTTGCTAGCAAACCATAAAGATTTGCCATCACTGGGCATATACTTTAGTTGAAAACTGAGGGCGAACGATGGGACTCGAACCCACGAATGGAGGAACCACAATCCTCTGCCTTAACCACTTGGCTACGCTCGCCATTGCGTTTCTCATTATAGCACTTCCCTGGGAAATTGATCCAAATTTTTTCCAAGGAACGGACTCAGCTAATCTGGAGTCTAGAAACTACAGCAAATCACTGTTCAGATAATGAAAGCCTTAAATATTATGGCATATGTGGGAGTCTTAGGTCTAGCTGCTTTGGGAGTGGCTATGACTAAGACAAATCCCAGTCAGGTTGAATATGAAAACTACGCAGCACAACGGTTAACAGAATATCTGAATACAAATGTCTGCAAAAAAACCCCTAAATTTTTAGAAAATATTATACAGTTTAATTGCAGGCAAGTTGTAGATTCTGCCCAGCCGCAACTACGAGAGATCATTGCTGACAGTACCGTACGTCAAGATTTTATTGTTTTTAGTATTTACCATACAGACTTAAATGTAAATTCGTTGATACCTGCACTCAGAGTTGATTCTATTTTGCCTTCTACACCTGGTTATCAATTTGAGACAATAGGAGCTTTTAACCAGTTTTACACTTATAAGGCTGAACAGCAATAGATATATCTCCCTTTGTCTGTGGCTTTTTCACGAGATTAGCTGTGAGCGATCGCACTTTACTATCTATTTTAACTGGAGGATAAGAATCTAATTTTAGTTAAATCTTTCTGATAAGCAAATAAAGCTTTGGTTAGAAATAATCAAACAGTAAGTCTTTCTTTAGGTGAAGGTAAAGATTTGCTGTTATGTTTAGCATTTTTAAATAGAGTAACCTCAATTTATATCTTGCACCACCTGCAACAGCCAGGAGTCTCAGCCTCCAAATCCTTGTTCCCAGGTTGAATCTGATAACAAGAAATAAAGCCTCTAGCTCTTGTTGCTCTTGGTGTAAGGTATCAGATCAACAAACATCATTTTTTCTGGTGACTACAGTTAGTTGTGAAACTTTAACAACTAACAATTATCTAGTGCTTAGAGAAAAGTATTGTCAAAAAAATTTCCAGAGATATGAAATTTTGAACAATGCTTTATCCTTAATAGTTTGTGACCAAAGTAGATATCTTAAGAGAGGAAAATAACTGATGTTCTTTCACAAAAAAGAGACTATTCATGTCGTTGATGTTAAAGAAGCTAACCCACGCTTTGCTCAATTACTTTTAGAGCAGTTTGGTGGTGCAACAGGTGAATTAACAGCAGCTTTGCAATACTGGACTCAATCATTTCACTGTGAGAATCCTGGAATTCGAGATATGCTGCAAGATATTGCCATTGAAGAGTTTGGTCATTTAGAAATGGTGGGTAAACTCATCGAAGCGCATACCAAAAATGTTGATCAAACTGAAGCTTATAAAAGTACTTTGTTCGCTGTACGTGGTATGGGACCACACTTACTAGATAGCCAAGGTGTTGCTTGGAATGCTAATTACGTAAATGAAGGTGGTGATGTCGTACGCGATTTAAGAGCAGATATTGCTGCTGAAGCTGGCGCACGTCAAACTTACGAAGCATTAATTAAATTAGCACCAGATGAAGGTACTAAAAATACTCTTGTTCATCTTTTGACAAGAGAAATATCCCACACCCAAATGTTTATGAAAGCATTAGATTCTTTGGGTAAATTAACAGATCCGTTCTTTGGTAATATCCAACCTGATAGCACTGTTGATATTTACTACAACTTGTCCACAGATGGCAAAGATGAACGTGGACCTTGGAATTCAGAGCCAACTTTCCGTTACATTGCTGATCCTTTAGCAGAAAAGCAATCATAATTAGTTAGTTGGTCTTAAATGTTAGTTGTTGGTTGGTTGGAAAAACAATTTTTCTACCAACAATCAACTATGAGTGTCCTATTTCATTAGTTCTAAAGGGTTGCGAGAGATGAGAACCCTGACTTTTTAAAAAAGTCGGGGTTCTCGCTGCCCATGATAATTAATGCGATCAATGAAATACAACTGTGTCAAAGTAATAAAAATAATATTAAAAATTTGCTAAGATTATTGACTATATATTTTAAATTTTCCCTTGCTAATGGTGTCTGCATGTTTACTAGTATCCCACGGTAGCCGAGATCCACGTCCAGAAGTTGCCATGCAGGAGTTGGCAAAGCTTGTAATTGAGCAAGCGCGAAGTCTTGAAGTTGGAATTAGAGTTGGTACAGCGTGTTTAGAACTTAAGCCAGAACCTTTACATAAGCAAATCATCAAGTTCGTCAGAAATTCTGTTGGTTGGCAGAAGGTTTATCTCAAAGTTGTGCCACTGTTTTTGCTATCAGGGGTACATGTGATGGATGATATTCCTAATGAAGTCAGGCTGGCAAGAGCGGCTCTTGGTGAAGATATTTTAATAGAATTACAACCACATTTGGGTAGTCACTCTGGGTTAGAGAACTTTTTAGCCAAGCAATTCACTGCGACAAAAGCGACGGCGAGGATTCTTGTAGCGCATGGTAGCCGTCGTCCGGGTTCACAAATACGAGTAGAAGCAATAGCGAAAAATTTAGATGCAGTGACTGCTTACTGGTCTGTACCTCCTAGTTTAGAAGTGCAAGTCAAAGAGTTGATTGATGTTGGCCACAGGCAAATTGCAATTCTGCCATACTTTTTATTCGCAGGTGGAATAACTGATGCGATCGCTCAGGTAACAGAAAAGTTACAATTACAGTTTCCTGGGGTGGATTTGCAGTTGGCAGAACCTTTAGGAGCAAGTGCACAGTTAGCTGATTTAGTTTGGGATTTAATTCAAGAATGAACCGCGAAGACGCTAAGGACGCGAAGGAAGAGGGGAAGAATAGTTTGGGAAAGGTTTATTTGGTGGGTGCTGGGCCAGGAGATCCGGGGTTGATGACACTCAAGGGTAAAGGGTTGTTGGAGTGTGCAGACGTTGTGATTTATGATGCTTTGGTAAGTCCAGCAATTCTAGAAATGATTAATCATCAAGCGGAAAAAATTAATGCTGGGAAGCGGCGGGGACGTCATTCACTAGTGCAGGAAGAAACAACCCAGTTAATGATTGAGAAAGCGCAAGAACACGCGGTTGTCGTCCGGTTGAAGGGGGGTGATCCGTTTATTTTTGGTCGCGGTGGCGAAGAGATGGAAGAATTATTGCAAGCGGGAGTAGCTGTGGAGGTTGTGCCGGGCATTACATCGGGGATAGCGGCTCCAGCCTACGCGGATATTCCTTTGACACATCGATTGTATAGTTCCTCAGTAACATTTGTTACAGGTCATGAGGCGGCAGGTAAGTATCGACCGACTGTGAATTGGAGTGCGATCGCTCACGGTTCCGAAACTATAGTGATATATATGGGAATTCACAATTTGCCTTATATTGTCGAGGAGTTAATGAAGGCGGGGTTGAGTCTGGAAACTCCTATTGCTTTGGTACGTTGGGGTACAAGACCAGATCAGGAAGAGTTGATTGGTGAGTTAGGAACAATTGTAGAGCAGGTTGAGCAAACTGGATTTGAAGCACCTGCAATTGTGGTGATTGGTGCGGTGGTAAATATGCACAAAATTTTATCTAGTTGTCGTCCATTATGAGCAACCTTATAAGTTATGAGGGATCAGATCCCCGACTTTTTTAAAAAGTTGGGGGATCTCACAGGCGATGAAAATTCATGCGATCGCTAATGGGTAAATCAAAGCTAGGGTAGGTAATTCCCATCTAAAATTCATATGTATATCAAGTAGCTGTTGAGAATTGACTAGTAGTAATCCAATTCAGCAAATCACTAGTACTCAGCACAGGCACTATTTGCTCATCATTTACAATTGTATAGTTACTAATGCCAGTAGGTAGAGTTGTGTTAGCTTCAACTTGATGAAGAGAAACTTCTATTTCACCCCAACAACGATCTATTTGTACTGCAACTTGTTGATTGTTATCTCTAATGATTAATACATTCGCAGTATCGATTTGTGGCAGAGTATCTGAAGATGATATTGCGGGATGTAAGTTATAAAATTGTAAGTATTGCTCAAGCCTAATTAAGCGAATTGTTGAACCTTGCCAGTGCAAAAACTCACTATCAAGTTGTTCTAACAAACATGTTTCTACAATTATATTTGTTGGTAATGCCACGAGCATACCATGACATTCTACTAGCATGACTCGCTGTCTAGAGTGAAGCAATGGTGTTTGTACAAAAGATTCTCTAAGATTTTGAGCTGTTTTTTCTAAAAGGAAATTAACTTGATTGGCATCAGTTATATTGCTCTCAATATCTTTTGTGATTGCTTGAATTTTAGCAATGGTTTCGATGACTGTTTGTGACAGATAATTTAATTCTTGACTGTTGTCTGTGAGATGATGAGCGGCAACAATGTGATATGGATTTTCATTTTGTGCATGTATTTTCGTCAATGTACATACATTAGTAGATAATTTATTATAAGCAAGATGTAGTTCATAATTTTTTAATTCCAGCTTTTTGACGCGAAGGCTAAGATTGTGAATGAGCTTGTGTAATCTATCTATATGCATTTTTAGGTTTTGTTGCTGGATAGTAACTTCCTGAAATAAAAAATTGATTTTCTCGTTTTTATTGACAGGAATTCGTACTGTTATTTCTTGACATTCTCTCTGGTAATTAGAAAACAGTACATCTGGTAACAGTTCTATACATGTGAATTCTTGCTCTGGAAAATTTTGAATAAATTTACCTTTTATATCCCAGTTCACACCAATTTCAGTCGGCAATTTTGCAAGTTGCTTTGTCAGTATCAATGTTTGCGATCGCTGCCATGTCAATAATGCTAATTTAGCAATATCTATGACATCTGTATTAGATACAGCTACTTCTAAATGTTGTATAACTGACTGACAAAGCTGGGTAAAAGCCTTTAAATAAAGTAGCTCACCTAAATCACCCAACTGAGTAGCTATCATGATGACTTCTGATTTTAAAGCAGACTTATCCGTTTGAGCTAATAAAGATTTTAGGTGTTGTAAATATTCTTCTACTTCAGTTTTGAAAATTAATAAGATGATGTCTTCCAGTTCTTGAGGTGGTGAGTACTGCGTTGGGTTATTTGCCCAAATTTGCTGAGTCAAACGCTTTTTTAGCTCTTCAAATACTGGAAAACAAAAACTTGTTAACCATTGCTCATCTATGACATAGCCAACAGAAAGTAATTTCACTATCTGTCGTAACCATTCAATGCTAGATAAGAGCAAACTGTGTAACTCGGTGTCAATTTCTAAAAAGTTTGTCTGTTTTTTGAAATCTTGTAGCGCATCTGCTAGACGGTGAGCAAAATCACTCAGTAAAGGAAAACCTACAATATCTGCACCAGCTTTGATCGAATGAATCACTTTGAGAGCCATATCAATATTTTGTAAATAGCTTTGATGGTTAGATTTGAGTTCCAAGAATATAGATTCTAGGGTATTCAAATTACCGTTGGCTTCTTCCAGAAAGTTTATCTGGTTCTCTAGTTCCCTATCTTTTAACATAGTTGGAATTATTTTTGATACCAAATAAAAGGGAATAAGTAGCCCAACATAGATATTTGTCGTTGGGTTATGGTAGAAAGCAGAAAGAAGAGGCTTTTGAGTCCTTAATATCCTTAATATAAGTTCAGATACTTCTGTTTTTCTAATCAGAAATTATTCAATTATAAATTAGTAATCAGCAATGAAACTGTCAAATAATTTGCAAAATTCATTATTTATATAATTTATTTTTCTTAATTAAAAGTTTATCTAATTTATTTAATTAGTAAAATAAAATTGAATACCAAAAAAAATATTATAGTTAGTTGCTCTAGTGCTTGCAATTGGACTTTTGAGCGACTAGAGCCATTAACTACAATCTTTGATGGTAAAAATATATCCTCTTAGCTATTTACTTAAACTTTGAAACTACCAACACTTGCTTGTAAATGCTGGTAAATCTCTAATGTTCTTTGGAGAGATGCGGATACTTTACGATAGGAACCACCAGTCATTTCAGATACTTTCGCAATCTCTCTCATTAAATTAATGACTTCTTTAGAAGTTTGCA
Organism: Fischerella sp. JS2; assembly: GCF_032393985.1. NCBI lineage: Bacteria > Bacillati > Cyanobacteriota > Cyanophyceae > Nostocales > Hapalosiphonaceae > Fischerella > Fischerella sp. JS2. The sequence continues at coordinate 6,303,203 of NZ_CP135918.1, read as the reverse complement.
CTTGAGATACTGAAGCGAGAGAAATTGATTGTACTAATTCGTCAATTTGGCAACAAACATTCAGCATTTGATTTAAGATGTGTTTGCTATCTTCAATCAGACGAGTGACTTCTATTAGCTGGGCGTTTCCTAATTCTATTGTCTTGACTACTTCGCTAACTTCCAAGTTAATATTGGTGGCGATTCCTTCGATTTCACCTGTGACTGTGGCACTTTCGGTAGCCAGTGCGGCTACTTCTTCAGAGAAAGAGATTAAACTGTCACTATCTCCACCCATACGTGCTGTTTCGATACCAGCGTTGATCGCTAATAAGTTAGTTTGTAAGGAGATTTGTTTAATTAAGGAAGCCAGACGAGTAATATGTTGCGAGTAATCCCCTAGACGCTTGATTTTTATTGCTGTTTCTCCCATCGACTCCCGCAGGCTAAAGATATTTTCGACGGTGAGATCCATCGCTGTGTCACCAATTTCAGCGGTAGGGGAGGCTGTACGAACAACTGCTGTAGCTAATCTGGCATTTTTGGCTACGCCTTTGATGGAAAGCCGAATTTGATCAACAACATCAAGGGAACGATCTATTTCCTGTGTTTGTTTGAATGTGTCAATAGCTAGTTGGCTGATGATTCCAGAATTTTCAGCGATCGCTATATTTAATTGGGTAGCGGCTGCTTTCACTTGTACGACAACCTCCCGCAAGCTTTCGATAATGAAGTTGCAAAAGTCTGCGATCGCTCCGATTTCGCCTTTGTTAACTTCGATGTGTACTGTTAAATCGCCTCTTTTAACTCCTACTACATCATCTAAGAGTCTGTTTAGCTGTTGCTGTAGTTGTTCTGCTTGTTGACGTTGCTGTTCGGAAGCTTTTTCACTTTGTTCTAGCAGATTAGCTCTTTCTAAAGCTAGTCCCACCAATCTAGCAAATTGCTCGAATAACTCAATCTCTGCTTGTTGCCAGACACGAGTTCTGGTACATTGATGAGCAATTAACAAGCCTAGTAGATTACTCCCCAACAAAATTGGTGCTTGGAGGTGAGCTTTTACAGCAAAAGATTCTAGCTGTTTGACGTAGACTTCTGAAAAACCTGCTTGATAAATATTGTTAGCAGCCAGTACACCACCTTGGCGATACTTTTCTACGTAATCTTGCACAACAGCTTCATGAAATCTTGTTTCTACACCAGGTAAACCCTCAACTACCGACTCAGCTAAAATACTACCTTGTGATTTCTCATCAAATTTACAGATGACAACACGCTCCACCTTTAAGGCTTTACGGATATCTTGAACTGCCAAGTTGTAGATTTCCTGAGAATTAAGAGTTCCAGATAAGTGAATCGCAAAGTCCTTGAGTACCTGGCTGACTTCCAGCAAATGGACTCGTTCTAAAGCCAATCCGACTTGAACTGCTAACTGTCGCAAGAAATTAATTTCAAAAGGTTGCCAAACATGGGGCGCCCAGCAATAATGAGCAATTAAAAAGCCAAAAATCTGATTATCTTTGAGAATCGGTGTCGCTAATATTGCTTTGACTTGCAGTCTTTCCATCAATCTCAGATGTTCGGGAACCAAGTCTGTCTCAAAGACGTTATTGGCGATGAGAATGCCATTGGTTGTGTAGGTTTCTACTAATTGCCTAGCAATGGAAGTGTCTTCAATTGTGTCGCCCAAAGTTACGGGTAATTCAGGCGCGACAGACTCGGCGATGACTTGTCCCCTACCGTGAGCATTAAAGTGATAGACAACTACTCGATGGGCTCCTAGTGCTTGTCTAGCTTCGGCAACTGTAGTGTTAAATAAATCCTCACAATTAAGTGATTGCCGAATCGCCGTTAAAATGTTTGTAAACATCTTGAGGCGTTCAGCCTCAATTTTTTGTTTATTGAGTAAGTCTTGCAGTTGGTCAGCCATACGGTTTATACTGGCTCCCAAAGTAGCAAATTCATCTTCCCCTTTAACAGTAATACGTGTGTCAAAATTACCTCTAGCCAGTTTTTTCACTACCATCGTGGCAGTTTGAATGGGTAGAGTAAGACGATTGGCTAAAATAGCAGCGATCGCACCCACCAATAACGCTGTCACAATCGTTCCAATTGCCAATGTCAATAATAATTGTCTTTGTGTACCCAAGGCGATCGCTTTGTCTGTACTCAAAACTAATTGCCAATTTAAATCCGGTAAACCTGCTGTTTTTTCCCAAGGAACAAAGGTAGTTAAATCTTCAGCTTTACCTTTTCGATCTCGCAGTATACGTGTTACTACTTGTTTTGATGTTTGTAATTCTTGCCATTTAGGAATAATTTTTTGAGCATCTCTACCCAGGTGATTCTGATCTGTTGCCAAAAAAATCTTGCCCCCAGAATCTATTAACTGGTACTCATCCTTGATTCCGGAGAGCTTATTAAGTGTTTGTGCTAAGGATTGTATAGGTATAACTGCTTGGATAATATAAATAGTTTTATTCGTTACACTATCTTTAACTGGTGCAGCCAAGTAAATTTTCGACTGTTCTAAATTTACACTTACCAATGGCTGACTAATATATGGTTGATTTGTTTTCAGAACTGCTTGAAAATATTTCTGATTTTTTTGGTTAGGAATTGCTTCGCCTGGAGTTTGTAAAACAACTTTACCATTAAGATCCACAACAGCAATACTTTCATAGACTTGATAAATATCCTGCCAATTATTGAGCCGTGCTGTTTGATCTTGAGCATTTAAACTATCTCGCAGTGTGGACTCAGTGAGAAATTTTTGGTTGGCGAATAGCTGAACTTCTTTATATCGTTTCAGCATAAAACGCTCAACATTGTCTGCTAAATTGCGAGCGCTGGCTTGTTTAATATTACTAATCTCTTTAGTGAGAGACTGATTTACTAAGTAATATGTCATAGCTCCCACTCCCAATGTTGGTAATGTGGAAATAGCAATAGCAAAAGCGATCGCTTTGGTGCGGAAACTAATTTGTTTTGCCCATGCTATAACACTATTGATCGGAGAATAGAGAGAATAAGTTCTGCGCTGAAGTACAGTTTCGGTTTCGGAAGTAACTCTAAATGTGCGCCGATGATAATTATTATTTTTCGGTTCTGAATTAATTCTGTTAACCATTAAGTTATCTCTATACTCAGAGGGTGAAGCGATTTTGGATTTTGGATTTTAGATTTTGGATGACTTCTACAGATAAACTTGAGGGCTTAAAAATCAATTGTGAGAGTTACTAGTCGTAGCGAATTCTATGTAGAAAAACTCAGCGTCCCTCCGCGCTGACTCTGCGTTCCTCCGCGTTTAAAAACATTACCATTTCACGCAAAGCTGTATCAGTAGAGTATGGCAAAAAGCAACGACACAGGCATAATTTATTTTCTTATGCCTCCTATCTCCTTATAATCACTATATTTATGTTGCAGAAAATAGAAGATGACACAAGAGTCTGTGCATCTACAATTAAAACTTAAAATTTTTACAGCTACTTAATGTGTTGAAATACTTCTTTAAGTAAATCTGCCTGTGTAAAAGGTTTACTCAAATAGCCTGATGCCCTCACAAGTTTGGCTCTAGCTTTATCGATAAAACCTGTTCTACCTGTAATCATGATTATGGGTGTATCTTTAAAATGAGAATGTTTCCGTACCAATGAACACAATTCATAACCATCTAAGTTTGGCATTTCAATATCTAATAAAATCAAATCTGGTTTGAGGCGAATAATTTGCATTAAAGCCTTGAGTGGATCGTTGATGCCCACAACAGAAAACATTTGATCATCCAAAAATTTACTGATGGCATTTACGACAGCAGGACTGTCATCAATACAAAAAACCGTGTAGAGTTTTTTATCAACGTTTGGTTGAGAAATTTGTGGACGATTACTGTTATTAGTATTAACAGGATGAGGTAAGACATTATTCAATCTTGGTTTAGGCAAGGGTTGCTGGCTTGGGGGAACAACATGGAGATGCTGTTGCTGTCCAGAATTTGGTGTGCTTTTCCCCTTAGATGTCCTCTGGGGAGTTTGTTGTGGGGAGGTAGCTGCAATTTCCGAAGCTGACTGATGATTGAGATGTCGTCTTTCCAAGGAAGCTGGCTGCGGTGGCGCTACATCAGCAGTGGAATTTTCTGATTTACTACTGGGGCTGGATGCATAGCCAGGCGATCGCTTTTGGCAACGTTCGACTAGCAAACGCACATCTAAATGGCAGAACTTTGGCATCTCATCCAAAAAGCTTTCAGGAGTAAATTCGTAACTTCCCTCTTTTAACAATAAAAACGACTCTAAAACTTCTAATGCCAATTGTTCCACCAATATTCCAGCTTGAGCTGGAGTGATATATTTCTGATTAACTAACCAGCAAATAGCTAGATAGTCTGGATTGGGTATTGCTTGATTCTCAATCCCAGTTTCAAAAATTGCCCGCAATTGCTCTTTGATGCCATTGTGGAGAGTAGGTATTTTTTGGCTTAAACGCTGCAAGTGCTTGTAAAGCAACTCAAACATTTTTTCTGTACAGCACGCATAAACTAATTTACCCTCCTCCACATAGATTGACCAAGAACCAGAAGCGGTAAAAACTTGTAAACAACCAGTAGTAGATTTACTAGTTATTTTCTTCAGTAGAAATAACGGTTGTAACGATTGATAAAACCTGTATCTATTAATAGGGAGTATCTTCATGGCTACGGCTCTCAAATAAACTCAAAATTGACAAATGCAAATGGCTCTACTTGTTGCCATGAAACAGCGCCTGTATATTGCACTTACTTAACATTAGCTTATGGCGTGGGTGCATATACCCATATAAAAAGATAAAAAATGCGGAAAGTAGATAATTCGTCTCAAAAAGCAATAGCAAAACTCACTAACAGAGCCATCTTAAGGAGATTTAGTGCTTTGTACAAACTCTGTTGTTGGTTTTTAGAGCAAAATGGAATAGCAGGTAGCCTACAAGCAGGCTGTTAAAGATTTAATCCATAAATTTGATAAGTAATGTGACTTAGTAATTGACTAACCCAAAATTGATCATTTTTGAGTAGGATGTGGGGCATTTTGTCAATACTGAGATTTCATTGTCATTAATTTTGCGATCGCATTAATCAGAAATGGGTAAAGGCTATAGATGACAGGGATAAGGTAAAAATTTATGCCTTTCACCCTGTCCTTGAAACACCAGTTGTACTGAATAAGGAAACCTTTAAGGGTACACTGACTTACCTTTTCCCCAGATTTTGCATGAATTTTAATGGTGGAGTAAAAGATGCAGCAGTGGTTGGCTCCCAAGAAGGCAATTTATTTCTGCATTTGTTATGAAAACACCCTCTCAAGTATTGTCTTAAAGAATTAGAAGTTTGCCCTGATGATCTCGATGAGTAGCTACCGTAGTGAATTACAACTATTAAATCGATGATTTTGGTGTAACTCGAACAATTTACTCCATACTTAAAAACAAAATTATCTCCTTACTTTTAGATTACTCTAATTTCACGAAAATAAATAAAAGAAGCATGAAATATCCTATTAAGAAGTAAAGATATTGTGAAATAGAATTTATTGTCATAATTTACAACAAATTTATCTATAAAGTTTCTTGTTGCAAGTATTGATACTTAAGTGTACAAAAATGTACAACTTAATGTTAGAGTCTCTATTTATTTAATTCATAATTTTAGTAGCTTTTTAGCAACTAATCCTTTATCATTTTGTTTTTACTGATACATTTCTATATTTAGAAAATTCGTTCTGAGCAGCAATTACAACTAAATAAATACTCTTGATAATTCATGTTGATAAATAGAGAAATACTAGAGTAATTGTAATTATGTATGCATTATAAACCTAGTGATAGGATTTTATTTAGCCAAAATGGCATTATCTTGACTATGTCAATTTTAATTTTTTGCACCACTTGTTAGTCCTTACAAAGCTAAGGCTGAAGTTAGTGTGTTCACAAGCATCTGTAGTAAATAAAGAACAAATCACAAACTCAAGCTTCCTAATCAAGTCATCAAATCTACAGAGAAAACTTGGATAGTTGATTTAGCTAGCTTTGATACAAATAGAAGGTTTGTTTGAAATCAACAAAGATAAAACTCAGAACTATTACGTAAATTTGAAAATTAAAGTTTATCCGGATAGCATCATAAAAATAGTGTATTTTTAATAGCAAGTTTTTTGACTGTCCATATAGTAATAGTGCAGCGCAGTCAAAATAACGACGCAGCAAATCAAGAGCTAAATCAGCTCAAATATGGACATGAAATATTTTGCCTTTTGAGAAGCAGTTTCTTATACAAAAGAGAGCCAAGAAATATGTAAGATGTGAAACTCAGTCATTCGACATTATTCACATCCAAAATAACTGCATATATTTTCTCTTGTCCAACAAGAATAAACTTGAAATTAGAGTATGGCAATGGGTGCAAAACCAGCATTGCTGTCACCCCCCACTATGAAAATCGAGCAAAGTGTAAAGCGTAAGGGAGACAAGAAGAATGATAAAGTTACCGATTAACCACCTCACAAAACTTTCTGCTATTCTCCAGAAAAGCTAAACTACAAAAACTGGATCTGAGACTAAATACAACTGTGACCGAAATTAGTTTACAAGTAGAAGAACAGGGAGAACGTCTAGACCGCTACCTTACTGAACAATTAACAGACCTATCTCGTTCCCGCATCCAGCAGTTAATTGAACAGGGTCAGGTTCAACTCAACGGTAAAGTTTGCACATCTAAAAAGACTACCGTGAAACTAGGCGATCGCATTTCCTTAGAAATTCCCCCAGCAGAACCTCTCGAACTCACAGCAGAAGATATCCCCATAGACATCCTCTACGAAGATAATCAACTATTAATTCTCAATAAACCTGCGGGGTTAGTTGTCCATCCTGCACCCGGCCATCCTGATGGCACATTGGTTAACGCCATTTTAGCTCATTGTCCCAACTTACCCGGCATCGGTGGTGTGCAGCGTCCGGGAATTGTACATCGATTAGATAAAGATACAACAGGGGCGATCGCAATTGCTAAAACTGAATTTGCTCACCAACATCTCCAAGCACAACTCAAGGCTAAAACCGCACAACGAGAATATCTAGGTGTTGTCTACGGTGTACCAAAAACTGAAAACGGTACAGTTGACTTACCCATCGGTCGTCATCCAGTAGATCGAAAAAAAATGGCTGTTGTCTCACTAGAAAAAGGTGGTAGATCTGCAACTACGCATTGGCGAATACTTGAACGTCTGGGCAACTATACATTAATACACTTTCAATTGGAAACCGGACGTACCCATCAAATTCGTGTCCATAGCAGCCACATAGGTCATCCTATTGTTGGCGATCCTGTTTATAGTTCTGGCCGTTCAGTAGGTGTCAATTTACCGGGTCAAGCACTCCACGCTTGGCGACTCAGGTTACAACATCCGGTTTCTGAACAATGGATCGAAGTCACTGCACCTATTCCTCAAACGTTCAAGACTCTCCTAGAAGTATTGAGAAGACGAGTTGCCACTTCCGATAAAAATAACAAATGAGAAATCTTTACGAATCTTCTTTACCCATCTTTACAGAAATTTACACATTTATCATTTATCAAAGCTTCAGTAAATTTGCGAGATGTTTACTTTTAGCCACAATTTTTTGAAAAAATTTCAGATTTGGATTTTAAGTATTTTGGCTGAAGTCAAAAATCCATAAAACCGTTAATTACAATACAGTTTTTTTAATTGCATCTTCTTCAAGAAGGATAGGAAAACTTTATTTTTTTCAGAGCAAAATAACATTCAATGTAACTTTTACTACTGTTAATCTTATAGGACAGAAAGTATGAAGTTAGATTAACAAAGGTTTCATAATGTAAAACAAAGATTTAAGTAATAAGTAAATAAGCCTGACGATTCATAGGTTTCACTCATTCATCCAGAGTTTTACACTTGTTAAATAAAGTTTATAAAAAAAGGCTGCAAGCCAAATATAAAATACGAACTAGGTCAAAAAGCAATTTCACAATATCAAGACAATAAAGGTTTTTTCGGGCTAAATATTTGCACGTATCAATTATATTGATTTGATTTTTTGTGTGCAATATTTGCTAAATTTATAATTGCCTATTTGTCTTACTCATGTGATTGCTTATACCAAAAAAAGCTGAATTAATGGCTTGAATTTGCTGCTGTGAATACTAGGAGAAAAAAATGCTTGATGCTTTTTCCAGAGTAGTTGAACAGGCTGATAAGAAAGGTGCTTATTTAAGCGGTGATGAAATCAACGCTCTGCAAGGAATGGTTGCTGATAGCAACAAGCGCTTAGATGTTGTTAATAGACTCACCAGCAATGCTTCCTCTATTGTTGCTAATGCTTATCGTGCTTTGGTAGCAGAACGTCCCCAAGTCTTCAATCCTGGTGGTGCTTGCTTCCACCATCGTAATCAGGCTGCATGTATCCGCGATTTAGGATTTATTCTGCGCTATGTTACCTACTCTGTACTAGCAGGTGATTCCAGCGTTATGGATGATCGCTGCTTGAATGGTTTACGTGAAACTTATCAAGCTCTTGGTACTCCTGGTGATGCTGTAGCTTCTGGAATTCAAAAAATGAAAGAAGCTGCCATCAATATTGCTAACGATCCTAATGGAATTACCAGAGGTGATTGCAGTCAGTTAATGTCTGAAGTTGCCAGCTATTTTGACCGCGCTGCTTCGGCGGTTGCTTAAAAATTTTTCTGGTTGTAGATTGCACTTTTTGTAAGTATCCTTTGTCATTATGCCTGGGTCATTTGTAATTGCAAAGGATATGGATATAAAAGTTGCAAGTACAACTTGTTTTCATAAATTTTTGGCAAGACTTTTTTGAGTTTTTTAGTTAGCAATTTTTGGAGATTAATTAAATCATGAAAACCCCATTAACTGAAGCGATCGCCGCTGCTGATGTTCGCGGTTCTTACTTAAGCAACACTGAAATCCAAGCAGTATTTGGTCGTTTTAACCGCGCTCGTGCTGGCTTAGAAGCAGCTAAAGCATTTGCTAACAATGGCCAAAGATGGGCGGAAGCAGCAGCCAATCACGTTTATCAAAAATTCCCCTACACCACCCAAATGCAAGGGCCCCAGTATGCTTCTACCCCAGAAGGTAAATCTAAGTGCGTACGTGATATTGACCATTACTTACGTACTATCAGCTATTGCTGCGTAGTTGGTGGTACTGGCCCCTTGGATGAATACGTAGTTGCAGGCTTAAAAGAATTCAACAGCGCTCTTGGCTTGTCTCCCAGTTGGTATGTAGCGGCTCTAGAATTTGTCCGTGACAATCATGGTTTGACTGGTGATGTTGCTGGTGAAGCCAACACCTATATCAACTATGCAATTAATGCATTGAGCTAAGTTTACACAGCAAGTGTCCTTTGTCCCTCTTTGATGGCTAATGGCTAATCGAGACTGGTTAGTAGTTAGTAGTTAGTGGTTAGTGGTTAGTAGTTAATGGTTAGTGGTTGGTCAGAAAAAATCAACAACTATTTATTAACAGCTAACTACTAAAAATCAACAACTAACAGCTAGCACTAGTGCAATTAGCAATTAGCCATTCGTTGTATTTGAGAAAAGAAACAATAAAAAATTCGCAAATATGGAGCGATTGTCAAGATGACTACTTCAGTCGCAGAACGTCTAGCAATTAGAGATGAGATCGGCAAAAAAATAGAGCTACGCCAAAATTGGACTGAAGATGAATTGCAGCTAGTATTTCGCGCTGCTTACGAGCAAATTTTTGGTCGCCAAGGTGTGTATGCTAGCCAAAGATTTACTAGCGCTGAAGCAATGCTACGTAACGGCAAAATCAGCGTTAAACAATTTGTGGAAATTCTCGCAAAATCTGAATTTTATAGAGAATGTTTCTTTTACAAAAACTCCCAAGTGCGGTTCATTGAATTGAACTATAAGCATTTGTTGGGACGCGCACCCTACGATCAATCAGAAATTGCATATCACACTGATCTGTATGCTTCTAGTGGTTACGACGCTGAAATAGAATCGTACATTTACAGTTCCGAATATGACAATGCCTTTGGTAACTATGTTGTTCCTTATTACCGGGGATTTCAGTCGATTCCTGGTATGAAGACGGTAGGATACAACCGTATCTTCGAGCTTTACCGTGGCAGAGGTAACAGCGACAACGCTCAATTTGGTGGTAAAAGTTCGCGCTTACGCTCGAAAATTGCGATGAACATGTCCAACATGATTTCGCCACCATCATCTCCAGGCCTTGGCTTTACATCAATTGCACCAACTTTGATTAGTTCTCCTGTATTGGGAGATAATCGCATGTTCATCATCGAAGCGATCGCTGGTGGAGTGAACACCAAAGTTGCAGTGCGTCGTAGCAGACAAGTTTACACCGTACCCTATGAGCGGTTGTCAGCTACCTACCAAGAAATTCACAAGCGTGGGGGTAAGATAGTCAAGATTACGCCAGCCTCATAGAACAAGATGGGAGATGGGGGGATAAATATATTCTCCCTACCTCCCTACCTCCCCACATCTCTCACTTTTAACTTTTGACTTACTTATGACTGCTGCATATTCTGCCGAACCAATTCTTTCAAAAGAAGCAGCGATCGCAGCACTAAAGGGCGAAGATAACCAAATTCGTTATTACGCTGCTTGGTGGTTGGGAAAACATCAAGTACAATCTGCTTGTACAGCGTTGTGTGAAGCCCTATTTGATGAACGCTATCGCATTCCATCAGGAGGCTATCCCCTACGTCGTCAAGCTGCACGTGCTTTAGGACAATTAAAGAATCCACAAGCAGTACCAGCGTTAATTGCTGCACTTGCATGTGATGATCTGCACCTACGGGAAGCAGTTATTCAAGCTTTAGCAGCTATTGGCGACCAGCAGGCTGTTGAGCCTTTGCTGAAACTGTTGCAATCTCACCAACAGCAACCATTAGAAGCCTTGATAGAAGCCCTAGCGACTTTACAAGTATGGTCTGCTCGTCCCCAAATAGAACCCTTTCTCAATCACACTTCCGAGCGAGTACAATGTGCTGCGGCACGATATTTGTTTCTTTTAACCCAAGAACCCCAGTACATTGAACGTATTATTAATAATTTGAATCATGACAATATGTATTTGCGCTGGGCAGCCATATTTGATTTAGGAGCTGTTGGTCATCGTCAAGCAATAAATGCGATTTTAGCTGCTCGGGTTCCTAACAGTTTAAAGTTATTAAATTTGAAACGCATTTTGGAAGCCTTGTTAGATAACGAACGAACTGATCAGGAAACAACTGAGTTAATTTTTCAGGCAATTGATGATTTGTTAATTCAGCTTTGAGATTGGGATTGTTAGTAGTTATTAGTTAGTAATTAGTAGTTAGTTTTTTACCACTAACCACTAACCCGGTCTTTTTTATGTCTGCAATCTTTAACAATCATGAATATACAGAATGTAAATACCGAGCAACTAATTTTACAATTAAGTAATGCCCGGCTACCAACTGATGCGATATCTGCAATTGCTACTCTATCTGCTAGGGAAACTACGGAAACTAAGGCGATTTCAGCTTTAATTCAAGCTTTTAGCCATCATCACCTTTCTGTAGGCAAAGCGGCAGTTGAAGCTTTAGTAAAGCTAGCACCTGCAAGCGTAGAACCACTGATTTTTGCTTTCCGTAATTCTTCTGATCAGGGCGTGCAGGCTTATATTATTCAAGCTTTAGCACTAATTGGGGACAAGCGAGCAGTTGATTTGTTGGCAGAAGTTGTTGGTACAGAAGTAGCTAACCACTGTCAAGGAAATGTCCGTCGGATTGCCGCACGGGGACTAGGAAAAATAGGGAGGACTACTGAGCAACCAGAAGTAATCCGCTATGCTGTCGAAAAACTAACTTGGGCTTTACTGACTCCAGAAGATTGGGGGCTACGTTACGCTGCTGCGGTTGCTCTACAAGAAATTGCCACACCAGCAGCTCATGCTGCCTTACAGGCTTCACTAAATCAAGAAGCAGACAAAGTGGTGCGATCGCGTATTACAATGGCTGCAACAAAAAATCTGCCAGATTAACTACAAACTGGAAATATATAAATCAGCAGGATGAGAGGAATTTATTTTTCTAGCCACCCCTTCCTCTCCTCCTGTTTGTTCTGCTTTCAAAGCTCAGTCAATCCTAGGGCTTCGAGTTCCCTATCTCCATCTGTTGTGACAAATTTCTGCAACTAATAGCAACATTTGGAATTTTTTTGTTAAAAATTCTTAACATAGATGGGTATGTCTATAAAAGTCATGTAGAACTCGAATAGATTGTACTGTATGAGTATTGAACAAAAATTAAGAAAATCTAAGCAAAGAAAAGTTGCGTCTTATCTTACCCTTTTGTAAAGTAATGTTAAGAAAAAAAGCACTAATTCTCAGTTAAAGTCCTTGCATGTAAAGGTTTTGAGGCTTTTCTTATTGGTCGAAATCATTTATTCATAATTTGTAACAAATAATGCCCCTGTAGCGTTGTATAAACATAAGCTGGAGGGGTTAATTAACAGGCAAAAGTTAAAGATGGCAATCAATTTGTAAAGTTTGCCAGTTTCTCATAAAATCACCCCAGTTTCTCATTTTTCTGATTCTGTTCGCAGAACACAAAAGTGAAGATCAAAAGAGAAACACTCTTGTTTAACGTCTGTTATAGACCAATCCAAATTGATAAAACAATTCCAGTTTTAATCAACACAGCACTCAACTAAGGAATTAGGAGAATCTTCCATGTTAGACGCATTTGCCAAGGTGGTTTCTCAAGCTGACTCCAGAGGCGAATTTCTCAGCAGCGAACAACTTGATGGTCTGAGCAACTTAGTTAAGGACGGCAACAAGCGCCTGGATGTAGTCAACCGCATCACCAGCAATGCTTCCACCATCGTTACCAACGCTGCTCGTGCTTTGTTTGAAGAGCAACCTCAATTGATTTCTCCTGGTGGAAACGCTTACACCAACCGTCGCATGGCTGCTTGCCTCCGCGATATGGAAATCATCTTGCGTTATGTTACCTACGCTATCCTCGCAGGTGACGCTAGCGTTCTTGATGATCGTTGCTTAAATGGCTTGCGCGAAACCTACCAAGCTCTGGGAACTCCCGGTTCTTCTGTAGCAACTGGTGTTCAGAAAATGAAAGAAGCTGCGGTCAACATTGCTAACGACCCCAATGGTATCACTAAGGGTGATTGCAGTCAGTTGATGTCTGAAGTAGCTAGCTACTTTGATCGCGCTGCTGCTGCTGTTGCGTAATAAACATAAAAAAGAAAGCCCAGAACCAAAAAGCTTGGTATCCAGGCAAAAAATTACGAAACGTTAAGGAGATTTAACATCATGAAAACACCCATTACCGAAGCAATCGCAGCTGCTGATACCCAAGGACGTTTTCTGAGCAACACCGAACTGCAAGCTGTTCGTGGTCGTTTAGAGCGTGCTACCGCTAGCATGGAAGCTGCTCGTGCTTTGACCTCTAACGCTCAGCGCTTGATTGATGGTGCAGCTCAAGCTGTATATCAGAAGTTCCCCTACACCACCCAAATGAGCGGTCCTCAGTACGCTGCTGATTCCCGTGGTAAATCAAAGTGCGCTCGTGACATCGGCCACTACCTGCGGATGGTAACCTACTGCCTAGTTGCTGGTGGTACTGGTCCAATGGATGAATACCTAATTGCTGGTTTGGATGAAATCAACAGCGCTTTTGAATTGTCTCCCAGCTGGTATGTAGAAGCTCTCAAGTACATCAAAGGCAACCACGGTTTGAGTGGTCAAGCTGCTAACGAAGCCAACACCTACATTGATTACGCAATCAACGCTCTTAGCTAGATAGCGTAATGCCCGGAGAGGGATGCAGCTGTATGGAATCACCAAGCAGTTGGATCTAGCTCCGGGCATAGTTTTATCTGGGGATTGATAAAAATATTTATTCAGACACGCAAAAGTTAAGCGTGTAAATAAATAGGGGGAAAAAATGCCGATTACAGCAGCAGCATCCAGGCTAGGAACAGAAGCCTTTAGTAGCACAAGCGCAGCTAAAGTTGAGTTACGCCCCAATGCAAGCAGAGATGATGTAGAAGCAGTAATTAGAGCCGTATATCGGCAAATCTTGGGTAATGACTACATCATGGCATCAGAACGCTTGAAGAGTGCAGAATCACTCCTGCGGGATGGGAACCTGACAGTGCGGGAGTTTGTGCGTAGCGTTGCCAAGTCAGAACTCTACAAGAAGAAATTTTTCTACAACAGCTTCCAAACTCGGTTTATCGAACTCAACTACAAGCATTTATTGGGTCGCGCTCCCTACGATGAGTCTGAGGTGATTTTCCACTTAGACTTGTACCAAAACCAAGGGTACGATACTGAAATCGACTCCTACATAGATTCAATTGAATATCTGAATAACTTCGGCGACAACATTGTCCCCTACTATCGCGGTTTTGAGATTCAAACAGGACAAAAAACCGCTGGCTTTACCCGGATGTTCCGTTTATATCGGGGTTATGCTAATAGCGATCGCGCCCAAGTAGAAGGCACTAAAACTCGTCTTGCTCGTGAACTAGCAACCAATAGCACTTCCTCAATTGTTGGGCCTTCTGGTAGTAATGCTAGCTGGAGTTATCGTGCAAGCACGGATGTGACTCCCAGAAAAAATATGGGAAATGCTGTTGGACAGAGCGATCGCGTTTATCGCATCGAAGTTACCGGACAGCGCAATCCCGGGTTCCCGAGCGTACGTCGTAGCAGTTATGCCGTGGTTGTACCTTACGAGCGTCTTTCGGACAAAATTCAGCAAATTGTACGTCAAGGCGGCAAAATCGTTAGTGTCACCCCAGCGTAATAGCAAGAGCGAAGCATTTGGGTGGTAATTTATCGATTTAGCAAGTACTTCTGTTTCAACGCCATTTCTCTCAAGGGAAAGGCTGCGCGAACACCCGTATAAAAGTTAGTAGTGAGGAGCTATGGGTTAAGAATTATGAGTCATGAGTTACGAGTTATGGGTTGAAGAAAATATAAACTTCAAAACTCCTAATTCTTAACTCCTAATTCTTAACTCCTAGCTCCTAACTCCTTAACAATTGCCCAAAAGCTAATTTTACAGGAGAGGTTAACAAAAATGTTCGGTCAAACCACAGTTGGTGCTAATGGCATTTCTAGTGCAAACAGCCGGATGTTTCGTTATGAAGTCGTAGGCTTGCGGCAAAACGAAGAAAACGACAAAAATAACTACGACATCCGCAATAGCGGCAGCGTATTCATGACTGTGCCATACAACCGTATGAATGAAGAAATGCAGAGGATCACTCGTATGGGCGGTAAAATCGTTAAAATCGAGCCTTTAACTACAGCAGAAGCAAACTAACGCTTTGGCAATGATTGAACCAAGTGCAGAAGAATATTCTGCCGAAAACGCTCCGCCCTTAACAAAAGAGCAAGCGATCGCTAACCTGCAATCTCCAGATTTAAGTCTCCGCTATTATGCTGCTTGGTGGCTAGGTAAAAACCGCGTCCGGGATCAAGCTGTTGTAGATGCTCTGGTCGTGGCATTAGAGGATGAAGCCGACAGAACAGAAATGGGAGGCTATCCTCTACGCCGTAATGCTGCAAGAGCATTAGGAAAGTTGGGCGACATGCGAGCCGTACCAAGCTTAATTAAGTGCTTGGAATGCTCTGATTTTTATGTGCGCGAAGCCGCTGCCCAATCCTTAGCACAACTAAAAGGCATAGCTGCTGCCCCAGCACTGATGCAATTGCTCAATGGTGGAGTAGCAGCAGCAGTGCCAGTACCAGGACGCCCCCACTTGATCCAGCCCTATGAAGCAGTATTAGAAGCCTTGGGAGCTATTAGTGCAACTGAGGCTATTTCCCTAATAGAACCTTTCCTTGAGCATCCATTACCACGAGTGCAGTGTGCAGCAGCAAGAGCAATGTACCAGCTGACCCAAGACGCCAAATATGGAGAGCGTTTAGTGCAAGTTTTGGACAGCAACGACTTAAAATTGCGCCGCGTTGCCTTAGGGGATTTGGGTGCCATAGGTTATTTACCAGCAGCAGATGCGATCGCGAATGCCAAAGTCGAAAATAGCTTCAAACTGATAGCCCTCAAAGGTTTACTGGAACATCAACTTCAAAAGGAGTTAGATGTTTCCTCTCTTTGTGAGGATGCTATTCGGGTAATGAACTTGATGGATTCACTTTTGTAGTGATTAGTTAGTGGTTAGTGGTTGTTGGTCAAAGAACCACTACTAACTACTAACTACTAACTACTAACTCTTGACCAATGACTAACACCCAACAATTAATTCGTGCCGTAGCAGAGGCAGACTCGCCAGCGCGAATGATAGCGACAGTACAAAAATTAGCAGCAGCGCAAGATGAAGCGGCAATTCCCACATTAATTGCCGTGTTTGGTTATAACAATCCAACCGCAGCAGTAGCAGCAGTGAGTGGATTAACTCAGTTAGGAGAAGTAGCAGTACCACAATTACTACAGCAAATTGACGACTACAACTATGGCGCACGGGCTTATTCAATTCGTGCTTTAGCAGCGATCGCAGATCCCCGCGCCCTGGATGTGTTATTAGCATCAGCTGCTACCGATTTTGCTCCTAGCGTTCGTCGCGCCGCAGCCAAAGGATTGGGAAACTTGCGTTTTCACAAGCTGGACAACCCAGAACGCCAACAAGCGCAAGTAAAAGCATTAGAAACCCTAATGTTTATTTCTCAAGACCCTGACTGGTCAATTCGTTATGCCGCTGTTGTTGGTTTGCAAAATTTAGCAAAAATACCCGAATTGCAACAGCAAATTCTCGCAAAATTTGCAGAAATCTTAGCTAATGATAGCGAACACTCACTTAGAGCCCGCGTGCAGTTAGCTCAAAAACAAGTATTGGTTAGTAGTTAGTAGTTAGTAGTAGTTTTTTGACCACTAACCAATAACCACTAACCATTAATCAGTCTCTGTGAAACCCTAAAACAAGGTCACAATCTCAAAAATGCCGATACCATTACTTGAATTTACTCCAACAACCCAAAATCAGCGTGTTGAAGGCTACGAAGTAGCTGGCGAAGACACACCTACTATGTATCGGTTAGCAAACGCTACCTCCGATGCTGATCTTGATGCCATCATCTGGGCAGCCTATCGGCAAATATTTAGCGAACACTTAATATTAGAAAAATATCGTCAACCCTTCCTAGAATCGCAGTTAAGAAATCGGGCTATTAACGTCCGAGATTTTATTCGGGGATTGGGTAAATCCGATGTTTATCGTGATGAAGTAGCAGAAACCAATTCTAATTATCGTTTAGTAGACATCAGCTTCAAGCGGTTTTTGGGACGGGCTACCTACGGTAAAGATGAGCAAATTTCTTGGTCAATTGTGATTGCGACCAAAGGATTGCATGGTTTTATCGACGCCATTGTAGATTCTGAAGAGTATCGTCAAAACTTTGGTGATGACATCGTACCCTTCCAACGCCGCCGCTTCAAAGACAGACCCTTTAACTTAGTAAACCCTCGCTACACCGATTACTGGCGCGGTCGCTTGGTCGAGCAGTATATCGGTGGACGTTCCTTCTATCAAGTCGTTCGCTCAGGACAAGCTGTGCAACGAGGAGTTCGTCAAGCCATTCCAGCCAACTTCCTGTCAATGGCTGCTAGTGTTACACCAGGTGGGGCAGAATATCAACGCTCAAGCGATCGCGCGAGAAATATTGCCTCTAGTGTACAGATTCCTGACACCAGCCGCGAATCTACTACCCCACCTCCAACCGTAAAACCCACACAAGTTGCTTTACCTTATCGTTACATTCCTGGTAACAAAACAACTTAATTAGTTCATAGTTAGTGGTTAGTTGTTAGTGGTTTGCAATACTTTTTGACAACCAACAACCAACAACCAACAACCAACAACTAACATAACAAAGGACAAATATTAACAATGTCAATACCACTACTCCAATACAAACCTAGTTCTCAAAACCAGCGTGTTCCTGGTTACGAAGTACCAAACGAAGATACTCCCAGAACTTATCGTTTAGAAGATTCTCCCACTGAAAGCGAAATCAAAGAATTAATTTGGGCTGGGTATCGACAAATATTTAGCGAACACGAAAATCTCCAGTTTCACCGCCAAAAAAATTTAGAATCCCAGTTGAAAAATCGGGCAATTACTGTGCGTGACTTCATCCGGGGTTTGGCAAAATCAGAAGCTTACCGTCGTCTAGTAGTAGAGACAAACTCTAATTACCGCGTTGTAGAAATTACTCTCAAACGTATTTTAGGTCGTGCGCCTTACAATAAAGACGAAGAAATAGCTTGGTCAATTAAAATTGCCACCAAAGGTTTTAGCGGTTTTGTTGATGCTTTAGTAGATTCTGAAGAGTATCAAATCAATTTTGGTGATAACACTGTTCCTTACCAACGCCGTCGTTTTAAAGACAGACCATTTAATTTGGTAACACCTCGCTACGGCAATTACTGGCGTGATAAACAAGAAACTGAGCGCTATAAATGGGGTGATATTAATAACTTCTTGGATATGGCGAAGTCTATTGAGATCAAAACAGTTTCTTACACACCAGTTAGCACCGACAACATTCAAATTCCTGATACAACAAAGAAGGAAAAACCGCAAGGTATCCCTATTTCTATCAGTCCTAGTGCCAGTTTTCCTGTGCGTTAAGCTAAAGTAAATAGTTAGTAGTTCATGGTTAGTAGATAGTGGTTAACAACTAACAACTAACAATAAACAACTAACAACAAAAAATAAAGAGTGGGTCTGCTAAATCCAGTCATTGTTTCACACAGTTTAGAAGGTTGCAAGATTTGCTTTTGGGAATTTTCTAAAGTGTAAATCTCACAACCTTCTAATGTGGCAAGTTATGTAAAAGGTGAATGGAAAGATGGCACTACCTATACATACCTACAAACCCACTACTCAAAATCAACGAGTTTGTAGTTTTGGAACGGCAGATTTAAATGAAGATAGTCCTTATATCTACCGTCTTGAAGATACAAATTCTAGTGGTGAAATTGCAGAACTGATTTGGGCAGCCTATCGTCAAGTCTTTAACGAACAGGAAATCCTACAATTTAATCGTCAGATTGCTTTAGAAACACAACTAAAAAATCGCTCAATTACGGTACGTGATTTTATTCGTGGTTTGGCAAAATCTGGACGATTTTATCAGCTAGTAGTCGCAGCTAATAATAACTATCGGCTGGTAGAAATCTGTTTAAAGCGATTGTTGGGTCGCGCTCCCTACAATCAAGAAGAAGAAATTGCTTGGTCTATTCAAATCGCTACTTGCGGTTGGTCAGGATTCGTAGATGCCTTAATTGATAGTGAAGAGTACACCGAGGCTTTTGGTGATTATAGCGTACCCTATCAACGCAAACGAATGTCAACAGATAGACCATTCAGCTTTACCCCGCGTTACGGAGAAGATTATCGCGATCGCGCGGGTATTGTTCAGACCAGTTGGATACATCATACTGAATGGTATGGGTTTTTGGCTTCATCGCCATACCCCAAGCAAGTGGATTGGAGGACAATATCAGCCGTCATTATCGGCCTGTCTGGAATAATCGCTTTCTTGCTCATACTAAACTGGTTTGTAAACAGTTCTGCTTTTTAACAAAATGCAGAAACTTAACTAAACAATGAAAGAGGATTGATTAAATCAATCAAACCTCATTCAGTTTTCAACAGCAAGCTCTGTTTAATCTCTTAATAATTAAAGGGGAAAATTGCAAATGGCACTGCCATTACTTGAATACAAACCCAGCAGCCAAAATCATCGAGTCAAAAGCTTTGGAAAGGCTGACCTAAACGAAGATACACCGTATATTTACCGCCTAGAAGATGTCAGTTCTTTTTCTGACATGCAAGACATCATTTGGGCAGCTTATCGCCAAGTTTTCAGCGAACACGAGATTCTTAAGTTCAACCGCCAAAAGCACATCGAATCTCAACTGAAAAACGGCTCATTGACTGTACGCGACTTCATTCGTGGTTTGGCGAAGTCTGAAGCTTTCTACCGCTTAGTTGTTTCAGTTAACAATAACTACCGTCTTGTAGACATTTGCCTCAAGCGCTTTTTAGGTCGTTCTGCTTACAACAAAGAAGAAGAAATTGCTTGGTCTATTGTGATCGCAACTAAAGGTTTTGGCGGTTTCATTGATGCCTTATTAGATAGCGATGAGTACACCGAAGCATTTGGTGATAATACCGTACCCTACCAACGTAAGCGTTTGGTAGATCGTCCCTACAACTTGGTAACACCTCGCTACGGCGAAGATTTCCAAGAAAGTGCTGGTACTGTTTCCACAGATTGGCGCTTTACCCTAGAGAAATTCTACAGCCGCAAGTTCCAAGAACGGCGACTGGCAGAAGGTGATCCACGGAAGTACGCCGATATGGCAGCCTCAATTAATGCTAAGGGCAACTACGCTCAAAATATTCGTGCGGCTGAGCTTGATTACATGAGCTTAGTACCAAATCGTAGTAGACGCTAAAATCCCTACTGCGATCGCTTAGAGTAATACATCAACTTTATACTGGGTCTTGTTTCCCTGTTAATGTAGTGCCTGAGCATTGCGTAAGATGGAAATAAGACCCAGTAATTTTATATCTGGGTTGAAGTGGTGACAAAATAATTTTTTTATAAATCGAACACAGATGAACACAGATAAACACCGATGCACACGGAGATAGAGCGTTTCATCAATTAATAGCGAATTCTCTGTAGAAAAACTCCGCGTTTGCGTTTACTCTGTGTCCCTCTGCGTTTAAAACAAAAGCCCCCTCCAAAGTGGAGGGAGATTTTTTATCTATCTGAAAGACTACTTGATATTAACCGTTGATCGCAGGAGCGGTTAGAGCGACAGGAGCAGATTCAGCAGCAGCCAAGTCGAGGGGGAAGTTGTGAGCGTTACGCTCGTGCATAACTTCCATACCCAGGTTAGCGCGGTTGATGATGTCTGCCCAGGTGTTAATGACGCGACCTTGAGAGTCAATCACTGACTGGTTGAAGTTGAAACCATTCAGATTGAACGCCATTGTGCTGATACCCAGCGCAGTGAACCAGATTCCGACTACAGGCCAAGCAGCCAAGAAGAAGTGCAAGCTGCGAGAGTTGTTGAAGGAAGCGTATTGGAAGATAAGCCTTCCGAAGTAACCGTGAGCAGCTACGATGTTGTAGGTTTCTTCCTCTTGACCGAACTTGTAACCGTAGTTTTGAGATTCGGTTTCGGTTGTTTCACGAACTAAGGAAGATGTAACCAGAGAACCGTGCATTGCACTGAACAAACTTCCACCGAATACACCTGCTACACCTAACTGGTGGAAGGGGTGCATTAAGATGTTGTGTTCGGCTTGGAACACCAACATGAAGTTGAAGGTTCCCGAGATACCCAAGGGCATACCGTCAGAGAAGGAACCTTGACCCAAGGGGTAGATCAAGAAGACTGCGCTTGCTGCTGCTACAGGTGCAGAGTATGCTACGGCAATCCAAGGACGCATCCCTAAGCGGTAGGACAATTCCCACTCACGACCCATGTAGCAGAATACGCCGATTAAGAAGTGGAAAATTACCAACTGGTAAGGACCACCGTTGTACAACCACTCATCTAAGGATGCTGCTTCCCAAATTGGGTAGAAGTGTAAACCGATGGCGTTAGAAGAAGGTACTACTGCACCAGAGATGATGTTGTTGCCGTATAGTAACGAACCTGCTACTGGCTCACGGATTCCATCGATGTCTACAGGAGGTGCGGCGATGAAGGCGATGATGAAGCAGGTGGTTGCGGCTAGCAGCGTCGGGATCATCAATACCCCGAACCAACCGATGTATAGACGGTTGTTGGTGCTGGTGATCCAGTTGCAGAACCGCTCCCATACGTTAGCGCTTTGGGCGCGTTGTAAAGTTGCTGTCATTGTTCTTATGATTGCGAAGATGTTACTTATGATGTTCAGGTAGTTTTTCTACCCTTGTTACATATCTTAAAGTGTGTATTGCGGTTTGTAAAGACTTTTCAGAAATATCTACTTCTGGTATGATATTTACCCCTAATTCATATCCAGATTTATGCGTGGAACCAATCCAAAATCCAAAATCTAAAATCTAAAATCGAATGACACTGCTTGTTCAATATCAAGAGCCAAGAATTTATCTAATGCTAGATACATCCAGTAGAGAGATAATTGTGGATCTGGACTTGTTTTGCGAAAGCCCACTATTGTTGCTAAGTTTTCTGAAGTTGGATGGATGGCGAGTGTATACATGTCGCAAAGATTTGGAAAATCCGCTTGCATCTGGATCAGAGTTTTTTGGACATCTTTTAATAATTGACACAAAAGATGATGTTGCTGGTGGGACAAATCTAGTTGGAAGCTACGGATAAACACAGAAGTACAATCCTTATCCCCTGGTGTTGCCATTTTGATGGGATCGGTTTCTGTAGCAGCACTGAGATGAAGACTTCTGCTAGGGGGGAGAAAGAATTTTTCTTCAGATTCTTTAGCTGTAGGATATACAACATAAAAACCAACTGGATCTTGAGTTTCGCAGCAACGTAATACTCTCATAGATGTTGGATATTGGGCTGCCCAACCACGCAGTATTCTAGCTATTCTCTGGGGGACAGCTGTAGTTTTTTTGTTCATCCAGTTGTAATTCTGAGCCAAAAAACTGGCAACGGGGATGGCATCGGTGCGGGGATTGAAGTTAT